>NZ_JBVHDX010000041.1:0-1017 GCF_055563155.1 Streptomyces sp. NPDC013317 | reverse complement strand
GGCCGGCCGTGCTCCAGGCGGATCACGGCCTCCTGCGCCTGGTCTTTGTCTTTGAGGGGTTCGAAGGCGCCGTCGTTGAAGATGTTGCAGTTCTGGTAGATCTCGACGAGGGCGGTGCCGGGGTGGTCGGCGGCCTGGCGGAGGACTTCGGTGAGGTGTCTGCGGTCGGAGTCGACGGTCCGGGCGACGAAGGAGGCCTCGGCGCCGATCGCGAGGGAGACCGGGTTGAACGGGGCGTCGAGGGAGCCCATCGGGGTCGATTTGGTGATCTTCCCGACCTCGGACGTCGGACTGTACTGGCCCTTGGTCAGCCCGTAGATCCGGTTGTTGAACAGCAGGATCTTCAGGTTCACATTGCGGCGCAGGGCGTGGATGAGGTGGTTGCCGCCGATGGACAGGGCGTCGCCGTCGCCGGTGACGACCCAGACCGACAGGTCACGGCGTGAGGTGGCCAGCCCGGTGGCGATCGCGGGGGCGCGGCCGTGGATGGAGTGCATCCCGTAGGTGTTCATGTAGTACGGGAAGCGGGAGGAGCAGCCGATGCCGGAGACGAAGACGATGTTCTCGCGGGCGAGGCCGAGTTCGGGCATGAAGCCCTGGACGGCGGCGAGGACGGCGTAGTCGCCGCAGCCGGGGCACCAGCGGACTTCCTGGTCGGACTTGAAGTCCTTCATGGTCTGGGTGGCTTCGGCCTTGGGCACGAGGTTCAGGAGTGTCTCACTCATCGATGGCCTCCTTGAGTGCCGAGGCGAGCTGCTCGGCCTTGAACGGCATGCCGTTGACCTGGGTGTGCGAGCGTGCGTCGACCAGGTATCTCGCCCGGATGAGGGTGGCGAGCTGGCCGAGGTTCATCTCCGGGACGATCACCTTGTCGTAGCGGGTGAGGATGTCGCCGAGGTTGTGCGGGAAGGGGTTGAGGTGGCGCAGGTGGGCCTGCGCGATCGCGCCCTTGTCGCGGCGGATCCGGCGCACCGCCGCCGTGATCGGCCCATAGGTCGATCCCCAGCCCAGCACCAG
>NZ_JBVHDX010000040.1:0-1190 GCF_055563155.1 Streptomyces sp. NPDC013317 | reverse complement strand
AGAAGCATTTGAGTACGCAAAAACAGAAGGACTGAAAGGTCCTTCTGGGGAATTTTAAACCGGCGATTTTGAGGAAGTTTTAATCGGCCTTGACATAGGGTGTGTTTTTATTTTGTTATGGTCACCAATTTCTTTTACTTGAATACACTACAACTGGGTATTGGTATAACTCTTGAAACACCTCGTGGCTCCACAAAAGTGGAGTCATTTTTGTTCCAAATTATAAAAATCGGCATATATTAGAAGGACTATTTTATTTGAAATTAGCAATGCTGCAATGAAGAATCAAATTTGGACTCTGCAGATGCCAGCGGAGTTCTTTTTAGTTGAAACGAAAAGGATGCACCTTTATGGTACACCCTACTAATAAGGAGGTTTGTATAGTACGGATGTCCCATATCATGACCGAGAGTTTGTGACTTCCACATCACACTAATAATTTATTCATTGTGGAAGAATGAAGCACGGCACCTGTCCAAGTAACAAAAATTTAAAATATACATAATATATTTAGAATCTCCATTCATCTATTAATAAATTGTACTTGCCTTACTCTTTTGGGTAGGTTTTTTTTATTTGAAGTTCTTTGCATAATAAGTTACAGTTCGGAGCAACTTATAGAACGGATAGCATAAATATCCATCATTCAAGTTCGTTTTTTTGTTTTTTCCTTACTCTTCGGAGTAGGGATTCTTTTATTTTAGGAAAGGAAATACCAATTCCTTGTCGAAATATAGAGTAACAATATAAGGAGGGATGCTCAATGAAAGATCCAGGTATGGCAGGACAAAAAGATCCAGAAGGCGGAATCTGATGTTAAGAAACGATCCAGGTAAGATGGGGCAAAGATATCGTGACCCAGGGCAAATGGGAGACCCAGGCGGTTTAGGAATGCAATTAGACCCAGGTGGGGGAACTTAATTTTAAATTGGGTAATTTCAGTAACCTTGCGGTCATATCCCAATACTGATAATACCAAGGGAATAGATGAATTGCTCCACTAACCTAAGGTCTTCATCTAATATCTTACTCATAGCCTTACACCTTCTGCACATCCACAATTTTTTGAGTAGGAATTTTATGAATTAGTTCATTTATAAATGTCAACATAAATATGTACATTTTCGCTCGTTTAAGGATGTACAAAATCACTTGTTTTCTTGCGCTAAATGATCCTTTAAACGGTAGGA
>NZ_JBVHDX010000039.1:0-1199 GCF_055563155.1 Streptomyces sp. NPDC013317 | reverse complement strand
GCTTGGCCGGCCGGACCCGGAGCCTGCCGCCCCGGTGCGTGTAGTGCGGTGCCCGCCCGTTCACGAGGATCCGGCCGACCTTGAAGTCGGCCAGGTTCAGCTGGAACTCGGGAAGCGCGGCCCGCCCCACTATGGCGCTGAGCCGGGCCGTCCCGGCCAGCCGGTTGGGGCCGGGACGGTACTCCAGGGCGAGTTCGTACCGGTGCACGCGGTAGCGGGAGTCGCCGTGGTCAGGAAAGTACGGGTCCGATGCCGTCGTCCGCTCGCCGCTCACTGCCGCTCCCGCTCCCTGCCCTGTGCTGTGCCGTGCTCGTACTGCCCGTTCAGGCTCGCCACGCCTCGATCGGATTGCCCAGCCAGCGGGTGTCGGCGGGGACGGACTCCCCGGCCATCACGAGAGAGGCGGGCCCCAGCGTGCTGCGGGCCCCGACCGAGCTGCCGGGCAGGACGATTCCACCCGGACCCAGCGTGGCGCCCTCGCGGAGGACCACAGTATCCGTCCTCAAGATCCGGTCGTGGAAGAGGTGTGTCTGCAACACACAGCCGCGATTCACGCTGACCGCGTCGCCCAGCACGACCAGGTCCGTCTCGGGCAGCCAGTAGCTCTCGCACCACACCCCGCGGCCGATCCGCGCTCCGAGGCCGCGCAGCCAGAACGCCGTCAGCGGGGTCCCCGGCACCGACCCGATCAGCCACGGCACGGCCAGCACCTCGACGAAGGTGTCGGCCAGTTCGTTGCGCCACACGAAGCCGCACCAGAGCGGGTGCTCGCCCGTCCGGTGCCTGCCCACGAGCAGCCACTTGGCCGCCACCGAGACCAGACACGCGGCCACACCGGCGGCGAGGAGGACCGCCCCGGACAGCAGCGCCGCGCCCCAGACCCCGAGAGTCGTCGTGGCCAGGGCACAGAGCACCGCCACGGTCAGCACCGCCAGGGCGGCCGAGCAGAACACCGGAACGAGCCGGCACAGCTCCACGAGCCCGCGCGCCCACAGCAGGCGCGCCGGCGGGTCGTACGTCCTGCTCCGGTCGGAGTCGGCGGCGGCCCGCGGCAGCCTGACCGGGGGCAGACCCAGGTACGAGCTGCCCTTCTTGGCCTTCTTCGGCGTCGCCGACAAGACCCCGACCAGGCCGTCGTCGGGCACGGTGCGGCCCGGCGCGGTCATGCCGGAGTTGCCGAGGAACGCCCGGCGCCCGAT
>NZ_JBVHDX010000038.1:0-1456 GCF_055563155.1 Streptomyces sp. NPDC013317 | reverse complement strand
GGGGCATCTCAATAACCGGTGTCAAGCGGTAGGGGCATCGGCGTGGAGTGGGTGAAGGTGCGTTTGTCGCGCAGCATGGCCCACAGAACATCGACTCGGCGGCGGGCCAGCGACATGACGGCCTGGGTGTGGATCAGCCCTTCGGCTCGCTTCTTTCGGTAGTAGTCCTGCGAGGGGCCGGGCAGTCTCATCGCGACGAGCGACGACATGTAGAAGACGTGTCGCAGACGGCGGCTGTAGTGCTTGGGTCTGTGCATGTTGCCGGTCTTGCGGCCGGAATCCCGGGGCACCGGCGCGAGCCCGGCATGGGCGGCAAGGTGGCCGGCGTCCTTGTGTGTGGACATGTCGCCCACGATGGCGAGGAGTTCGGCTCCAAGGACCGGGCCCATGCCGGGCAGGGACTCGATGATCACGGCTCGCTCGTCGGTCCGGAACAGCGCCGCAACCGTCTTCTCGTTGTCCTTGATCCGGTCATCGAGTTCGAGGATGCGGTGGGTAAGGTCCCGGACGAGCTGGGCCGCCAGGTCCTCGCCTGGCAGTACCGTGCGCTGGGCACTGGCGGCCTCCACGGCGCACTCAGCGAAGCTCTGCGAGTTGCGGACCGCTCGGCGGGCGAACCAGGCTGCCAGACGTTTCACGCCGATCCGGCGGATCGCTGCCGGCGTCTGGTAAGCGGTCAGGAGGATGAGTCCCGGCCGCTTGCGGTAGTCGAAGGCCCGCTCCAGCGCTGGGCTGATGCCGACCAGGACCTCGCGGAGCCGGTTGATCAGACGGACTCTTTCATGGACCAGATCGGCACGGTAGCTGACCAGCAGCTGGAGCCCGCTCTGAAGTTCCACCGAGGGCTCGACCGGCCGGAAGTCCCGCCGCATCCGGGCAAGGTCAGCGATGATCCGGGCATCCTTCGCGTCCGTCTTGCCCTCGCCGCGGTAGGCCCCCGACATGCGGTTGACCGTCTTGCCTGGGATGTAGACCACCGGCTGGCCGTCCGTGAGCAGCAGCGCAAGCAGTAGGGCGGCTGGCCGGCTGGAGATATCTACCGCCCAACGAACCTCATCGGCGCATTCACGCGCGGTCGCGATGAGCTGGAGGATCTGCGACTCGTCGTTGATCACCTTCGTTGAGAACACCGTCTCGCCGTCGGCGTCGACAGCCACCGCCCAGTGGTGTCCCTTGCCGACGTCGATGCCGACCCAGATCCGCTGATGCTGCGTGCCCAACCTGCACCCCTACCCCTTGTGACCTGTACGTCTGTGGTCCGAGGGACACCCCGCTGGCGAAGCCTTAGTCAGCGATGGGCCGCAACTCTCAATCAGCAGTCAGAGCATCCAAGGGAACCGGGCGGCCATGCCCCGCGAGCCATGGTCGGCACTTTCGTCATCAGCCACACCCGGTTCCCCCGGACCACGACCAAACTGCCCAAATCCCCTTGGGACCACACCACTGGTTCTAAGGC
>NZ_JBVHDX010000037.1:0-1796 GCF_055563155.1 Streptomyces sp. NPDC013317 | reverse complement strand
TTAAAGAAGCCTGAAGAGTATATTTTGACGGAAAAAGAAAAAGAGACTCTGCTAAAGTCTCATGACGAATATATAACATATTCCAAAAACTATGAAAATGAATATCTAGGCAATATTCATAAGATACAAATTAACTTAAATCGCAAAAGTTAACAGCGCTATTTTAACACATAGAAAATAAAAATACTATGACTTTACCGTTTTCTAATAGCGGGTAAAGTGTTCAAACTTTGACAATGGGACTCCTATAATGGGGTCCTTATTTAATTTCCTTGAAAATATAAAATCCGCCCTTTTGCGTGTGGGTGGGGTGACTCCAGTTGGGGCCCCCGACACCGCAAGGCGGATTTATTTTATTTATAAAAGACCGAGAGAAATAACACTAACCATTATGGTATTGACATGATACCACTTTGATACTATAATGATACCATAAGGAGGTGAAGTTATTGGGAAAAGCGGTTTTTTCTCTAAGGCTTACTGAAGACCTACACGAATGGTTAAAAAAAGAAGCTGAAAAGAGAGGTATGTCGGTCAACGCTTTGATTTCATACATACTGAGCGAATATAAAGACGATAAAGAGTTTTAACGGAGTAGTTCTACGTAGTGAAAGCGTAGCGGTTCCTTTACTTGGAAAGGCGACTCTGATAACCTAGTTCGGTTTGCCACATTAAAGATTTCTAGAAGGTGGCGACGGTGGCAAGTAATCTGGGTCGCAAAGGTTCCGAGTCAAGGATTCATGGAGTAGATCTACGCAGTGGTGATGGTGAAGCGCAACTAAAAAAACAAGAAAAGAGGACGAGCACATGTTTAATATTTCTTATTACAAAACCGAAGACACAAAAGTAATGGTGGTTACATTACACGCACTAAAACAAACTATCATTTTGCAACCAGGATTCTTTTATAAAATTTCAGGAGTTGATAGAAAAGTAATAACCGGCTGCGGCGAATTTAGTGGTACAATTCTAGTAGATTTAGGATTTATATTTCCGTTTAAATCTGATAGAAAAATAGGTTAATATTTAATCGCTATTTCTGTTTCTTACTTAACTTGATTATAGCGATTAATAAGCAGAAAAATTTAGACAAGGAAGAGAGGTATTTTATAATTGAGGTATCGTCACAAACTAATAAAAAGTGGCGGTGTATGGGAATTATTGAGCTACGAGAAAGAGGTAGCAACAGGTAAAGATGCAGTTCGTGAAAATGCTGGTAGGAAAAAACAGTCTGATCATGATTGGATAAATGATGCTGAAACAAAGATGAAGAACAGGTCTGATGTGTTATATCGTGCAAGGAAGCAAGTGTTTAACCAAGCAAATGCCAATGCAAATGCGTGGAACGAGCAACCGAAATTTTTCACACTTACATATGCTGAAAACATGCAGGACATAAAACAATCTAACTATAACTTCAAAAAGTTTATCCAAAGGCTGAATTACACTTTAAAAATAAAACTAAAATACACTGCTGTAATTGAGTTTCAGAAACGAGGGGCTATACATTATCACCTATTGGTCTATAACCTTCCTTACACGCCTGTAGACGTTCTATCGGACATCTGGGGTCATGGGTTTGTTAAAATAAATAAAATAGACCACGTGGACAATGTAGGGGCTTATATAACGAAATATATGATAAAGGATAATATTGACGAAAGATTACTTGGAGAGAAGTCTTATTTTTCGAGTAGAGGGTTAAAGAAGCCTGAAGAGTATATTTTGACGGAAAAAGAAAAAGAGACTCTGCTAAAGTCTCATGACGAATATATAACATATTCCAAAAACTATGA
>NZ_JBVHDX010000036.1:0-4060 GCF_055563155.1 Streptomyces sp. NPDC013317 | reverse complement strand
TCCAGGAGTGGTCCGCCGTTGCGGATGGTGTCGGCGATGGGGTGTTGCAGGTGGGGGTCGAGTGCGGCGCACACCTCGTCGAAGGCGGCGGCGAACGCGGGGAAGTGTTCGTACAGTTGTGTGCCCATGCCGAGTCGTTGTGAGCCCTGGCCGGTGAACAGGAACGCGGTCTTCCCGGGGGTGGGGGTGCCGGAGACGACACCCGGCGATGTGATCGGACCGTCGGCGAGCGACTCGGTGCCGCTGAGGAGTTCGGTGAGGTCGGCGCCTGTGATCACGGCACGGTGCGTGTGGGTGGTACGGGTGGTGGCGAGGGACCAGCCGATGTCGACGGGGGACAGCGTGGTGTTCCGGCGGACGAAATCGCCCAGTCGCCGGGCCTGTTCGCGCAGCGCCTGCTCGCTCTTGGCCGACAGCAGCCAGGGAACCACCGACGGCACGGTGGGGGTGACGGCGGGTGCGGCGACGGGACGTTCCTCGGCAGGGGCCTGCTCAAGAATCACGTGCGCGTTCGTCCCGCTCACGCCGAAGGCGGACACGGCGGCCCGTCGTGGGGCGTCCCGGTCCGGCCATTCCCGTGGGCGGGTCAGGAGTTCGACGGCTCCGGAGGACCAGTCGACCATCGGTGTGGGTTCGTCGACGTGGAGTGTCTGGGGCAGGATGCCGTGCCGCATGGCCTGCACCATCTTGATGACGCCACCGACCCCGGCCGCGGCGACCGTGTGTCCGATGTTGGATTTGAGTGAGCCGAGGTAGAGGGGGTGGGGGGTGGTGCGGTTGTGGCCGTAGGTGGCGAGGAGGGCTTGGGCTTCGATGGGGTCGCCGAGGCGGGTTCCGGTGCCGTGGGCTTCGACGGCGTCGATGTCGTCGGTGGTGAGTCCGGCGTCGGTGAGGGCTTGGCGGATGACGCGTTCTTGTGAGGGGCCGTTGGGGGCGGTGAGGCCGTTGCTGGCGCCGTCCTGGTTGACGGCGGATCCTCGGAGGACGGCGAGGATCTGGTGGCCGTTGCGGCGGGCGTCGGAGAGGCGTTCGACGAGGAGGAGGCCGACGCCTTCGGACCAGGCGGTGCCGTCCGCCGCCGCCGCGAACGACTTGATACGCCCGTCGGGCGCCAGGCCGCTCTGGCGCGAGAAGTCGACGAACCCGCTGGGGGTCGCCGTCACGGTGACGCCGCCCGCGAGGGCCAGGTCGCATTCGCCTCGGCGCAGTGCGCCGGCCGCGAGGTGGAGGGCGACCAGGGAGGACGAGCAGGCCGTGTCGACCGAGATCGCCGGCCCCTCGAAGCCGAACGTATAGGAGATACGCCCGGAGGCGACGCTGCTGAGCTTGCCGGTGAGCAGATAGCCCTCGTACTCCTCCGGCCCTTCGAGGCCCAGGTAGCTCTGTTCCACCACACCCGCGAACACACCCGTACGACTGCCCTTCAGGGCCTCGGGGTCGATGCCGGCCCGCTCGATCGTCTCCCACGCCGTTTCGAGCAGCAGCCGCTGCTGAGGGTCCATGGCCCGGGCCTCGCGCGGTGCGATGCCGAAGAACTCGGCGTCGAAGAGCGCGGCGTCGTGCAGGAAGCCGCCTTCACGGGTGTACGACGTACCCGGCGTCTCGGGGTCGGGGTCGTAGAGCCCATCCAGGTCCCAGCCGCGGTCCGTCGGGAAGGGGGTGATGGCGTCGACGCCCTCCGCCGCGAGCCGCCACAGCTCCTCGGGCGAGGTCGCCCCACCAGGGAAGCGGCAGGCCATCGACACGATCGCGATCGGCTCCCCGGTGCCGCCTTCCAGCTCGGCGAGCCGCTGCTGAGCCTTGTGGAGATCGGCGGTCACCCGCCGGAGGTATTCGACGAGCTTCTCTTCGTTGGTCATAGAGGATCGATTTCTCCTTGAGGCACAGGAACGGCGAGAGTCGTCGGAACGCGGGTCGGCCGGGCGGCGCTGTACGGATCAGCCGAGCTGGGAGTCGATGAAGCTGAAGAGCTCCTCCGCGGACGCCGATGCGAGCGGGTCGTCCCCCTCCCGCGCCGGAGACCCCGCATCGGGCCCCTTCACCCTCGCCATCAGAGCCTGGAGCCGTGCGGTGAGCTCGGCGCGCTCCTCCCCCTGGAGCGGCTCCGCGGCGATGAGGGCGTCCACCTTGTCGAGTTCGGCGAGCGCCGAGCGCGCCGTGCCGCCGGCGACCGGCCCGAGCCGCTCCAGCAGGTGGCCGGCGAGGGCGGCGGGACTCGGATGGTCGAAGACCGCCGTGGCGGGGAGACGGATGCCGGTGGCAGCGTTGACCCGGTTGCGCAGCTCGACGCCGGTCATCGAATCGAGCCCCAGGTCCTGGAACGAGCGCTCCGAGGTCACGGCTTCCGACGACGCGTGACCGAGGACCGACGCCGTTTCGGCGCGCACGAGAGCGAGCGCCCACCGCTCCCGCTCCAAGGGGGACAGCGTGGCCAACTCCGTGGCCACGTGCTCCGTAGGCGACTGCTCCGTCCGCGACGGCCCGGGCGCCGACCGCTCAGGAGCGTGCCGCTCGGGTCCGCTCGGCAGCACCGTACGCAGCAGGTGGGGGATCCGGCCTCCGGAACGTATCTCCGTCTCGTCCACCGGGGTGGCAACGACCGTCGGTGCGCCTGAGGCGAGGGACCGGTCGAGGAGCGCGAGCCCTTGTGTCCGGGTGGTCACGCGAAAACCGCTCCGCGTGAACCGCACCAGATCCCTGTCGCCCAACCGGCCGTTGATGCCACCTCCTTCCCACATTCCCCAGGCGATGGACGTCGCCGGCAGGCCGTGGCTCTGACGGTGGAGGGCGAGGGCGTCCAGAGCGGCGTTGGCAGCGGCGTAGTTCGACTGACCGGGACCGCCGAAGACCCCCACCGTCGAGGAGAACAGCACGAACGCGGTGAGTTCCCTGTCACGGGTCAGCTCATGGAGG
Organism: Streptomyces sp. NPDC013317; assembly: GCF_055563155.1. NCBI lineage: Bacteria > Bacillati > Actinomycetota > Actinomycetes > Kitasatosporales > Streptomycetaceae > Streptomyces > Streptomyces sp. NPDC013317. The sequence continues at coordinate 1,147 of NZ_JBVHDX010000036.1, read as the reverse complement.
TTCCATGCGCCGTCCACCTTCGGGCGGAGCACCGCGTGCAGCCGGTCCGGGGTCAGGGTCTCGAACAGACCGTTGTCGAGGACACCCGCGGCGTGGACGACACCCGTGAGAGGACGGTCCGCGGGGAGCCCCGACAGCAGGGCGGCGAGAGCGTCACGGTCGGCGACATCGCAGGCGGCGATGGTGACATCCGCGCCGAGCTCCTTCAGCTCGACCGCCAATTCCGCCGCCTCGCCGTCCTGTTCACCACCGCGGCCGACGAGCAGGAGACTCGTGACGCCGTGCTCCACGACCAGATGCCGGGAGACGGCCGCACCGAGGAGCCCCGTACCACCCGTGATCAGAACGGTGCCGGTGGTGGACCAGGCCGCCTGGTCCGGTGTGTCGGCAACGGCCCGGCGGCCCGGGGAGCGCAGGGAGCGCAGCCGCGGAGCCAGTACCTGGCCCTGCCGCAGGGCTGCTTCGGACATCCCGCCCGTCAGTACCGAGGACAGGAGCGAGGGCAGCTGCGGGGTGGAGGCGGCGCCGTCGGTGTCGACGAGCACGATCCTGCCGGGATGCTCCGCATGCACGGAACGCAGTAACCCCCACACCGCCGCTGCTGCCGGATCCGTCGCGTCCTCGGGTGCGGCGTTCACCGCGCCTCGCGTCAGTACGACGAGCGGACGACCCGGAAGCCGCTCGTCGGCCAGCACTCGCTGCAGCAGTTCGAGAGCGCGGGCCGTGGCATCGTGAACGGAGGCGACGGGTTCCGACAGGTCCCCCGGTACCCACGGCACGACGAGAGCGTCGATCTGCGCTGCGGCGGCTGTCGCAGCCTCGACACCGTCGAACTCTTCGGCGACGAGGCCGTGCTCGAAGCCATCCGCCTGCGAAGCCAGCACACCCCACCGGCGCGGACGGACGTCGTCGCGTCCGGGGACGGCCTCCCACTCGACGGTGAACAACGCATCGTCCGTCGGCGAGTCCCGCGGCGCGTCGGCCAAGGGCATCAGCCAGTACCGCTCGCGCTGGAAGGGGTAGGTGGGGAGGTCGAGTCGCTGGGGGTTGTGGCCTTGGAAGAGGGTGGGCCAGTCGATGGTGGTGCCGTGGGTGTGTGCGGTGGCGAGGGCGGTGAGGAGGGTGTGGGTTTCGTTGTGGCCGGGGC
>NZ_JBVHDX010000035.1:0-2941 GCF_055563155.1 Streptomyces sp. NPDC013317 | reverse complement strand
AACAAGTTAAGTTAGAAAGGGCGCACGGTGGATGCCTTGGCACTAGGAGCCGATGAAGGACGGGACTAACACCGATATGCTTCGGGGAGCTGTAAGTAAGCTTTGATCCGGAGATTTCCGAATGGGGAAACCCACTATCCGTAATGGGATAGTATCGTTACTTGAATACATAGAGTAACTGAAGGCAGACCCGGGGAACTGAAACATCTAAGTACCCGGAGGAAGAGAAAGCAAACGCGATTCCCTTAGTAGCGGCGAGCGAAACGGGATTAGCCCAAACCAAGAGGCTTGCCTCTTGGGGTTGTAGGACACTCTACATGGAGTTACAAAGGAACGGGGTAGATGAATAGGTCTGGAAAGGCCAGTCACAGAAGGTAAAAACCCTGTAGTCGAAACTTCGTTCCCTCCTGAGTGGATCCTGAGTACGGCGGGACACGAGAAATCCCGTCGGAAGCAGGGAGGACCATCTCCCAAGGCTAAATACTCCCTAGTGACCGATAGTGAACCAGTACCGTGAGGGAAAGGTGAAAAGCACCCCGGAAGGGGAGTGAAATAGATCCTGAAACCGTGTGCCTACAAGTAGTTAGAGCCCATTAATGGGTGATAGCGTGCCTTTTGTAGAATGAACCGGCGAGTTACGATTACATGCAAGGTTAAGTTGAAGAGACGGAGCCGCAGCGAAAGCGAGTCTGAATAGGGCGATAGAGTATGTGGTCGTAGACCCGAAACCAGGTGATCTACCCATGTCCAGGGTGAAGTCCAGGTAACACTGGATGGAGGCCCGAACCCACGCACGTTGAAAAGTGCGGGGATGAGGTGTGGGTAGCGGAGAAATTCCAATCGAACTTGGAGATAGCTGGTTCTCTCCGAAATAGCTTTAGGGCTAGCCTCAAGGTAAGAGTATTGGAGGTAGAGCACTGTTTGGACTAGGGGCCCCCATCGGGTTACCGAATTCAGACAAACTCCGAATGCCAAATACTTATCCTTGGGAGTCAGACTGCGAGTGATAAGATCCGTAGTCAAGAGGGAAACAGCCCAGACCACCAGCTAAGGTCCCAAAGTATACGTTAAGTGGAAAAGGATGTGGAGTTGCTTAGACAACCAGGATGTTGGCTTAGAAGCAGCCACCATTTAAAGAGTGCGTAATAGCTCACTGGTCGAGTGACTCTGCGCCGAAAATGTACCGGGGCTAAACGTATCACCGAAGCTGTGGATTGACATCTATGATGTCAGTGGTAGGAGAGCGTTCTAAGGGCGTTGAAGCTAGACCGTAAGGACTGGTGGAGCGCTTAGAAGTGAGAATGCCGGTATGAGTAGCGAAAGATGAGTGAGAATCTCATCCACCGAATGCCTAAGGTTTCCTGAGGAAGGCTCGTCCACTCAGGGTTAGTCGGGACCTAAGCCGAGGCTGAAGAGCGTAGGCGATGGACAACAGGTTGATATTCCTGTACCACCTTATGAATCGTTTGAGCGATGGGGGGACGCAGGAGGATAGGGTAAGCGTGCTGTTGGATTAGCACGTCCAAGCAGTTAGGCTGGTAATGAGGCAAATCCCATTACCGTGAAGGCGGAGCTGTGACGGCGAGGGAAATATAGTACCGAAGTTCCTGATTCCACACTGCCAAGAAAAGCCTCTAGCGAGATTCAAGGTGCCCGTACCGCAAACCGACACAGGTAGGCGAGGAGAGAATCCTAAGGTGAGCGAGAGAACTCTCGTTAAGGAACTCGGCAAAATGACCCCGTAACTTCGGGAGAAGGGGTGCTCTTTTGGGTGCAAGCCCGAGAGAGCCGCAGTGAATAGGCCCAGGCGACTGTTTAGCAAAAACACAGGTCTCTGCGAAGCCGTAAGGCGAAGTATAGGGGCTGACACCTGCCCGGTGCTGGAAGGTTAAGAGGAGGGGTTAGCGTTCGCGCGAAGCTCTGAATTGAAGCCCCAGTAAACGGCGGCCGTAACTATAACGGTCCTAAGGTAGCGAAATTCCTTGTCGGGTAAGTTCCGACCCGCACGAAAGGTGTAACGATCTGGGCACTGTCTCAACGAGAGACTCGGTGAAATTATAGTACCTGTGAAGATGCAGGTTACCCGCGACAGGACGGAAAGACCCCGTGGAGCTTTACTGTAGCCTGATATTGAATTTTGGTACAGCTTGTACAGGATAGGTAGGAGCCTTGGAAGCCGGAGCGCCAGCTTCGGTGGAGGCATTGGTGGGATACTACCCTGGCTGTATTGACATTCTAACCCGCACCCCTTATCGGGGTGGGAGACAGTGTCAGGTGGGCAGTTTGACTGGGGCGGTCGCCTCCTAAAAAGTAACGGAGGCGCCCAAAGGTTCCCTCAGAATGGTTGGAAATCATTCGTAGAGTGTAAAGGCACAAGGGAGCTTGACTGCGAGACCTACAAGTCGAGCAGGGACGAAAGTCGGGCTTAGTGATCCGGTGGTTCCGCATGGAAGGGCCATCGCTCAACGGATAAAAGCTACCCCGGGGATAACAGGCTTATCTCCCCCAAGAGTCCACATCGACGGGGAGGTTTGGCACCTCGATGTCGGCTCATCGCATCCTGGGGCTGTAGTCGGTCCCAAGGGTTGGGCTGTTCGCCCATTAAAGCGGTACGCGAGCTGGGTTCAGAACGTCGTGAGACAGTTCGGTCCCTATCCGTCGTGGGCGTAGGAAATTTGAGAGGAGCTGTCCTTAGTACGAGAGGACCGGGATGGACGCACCGCTGGTGTACCAGTTGTCTTGCCAAAGGCATAGCTGGGTAGCTATGTGCGGAAGGGATAAGTGCTGAAAGCATCTAAGCATGAAGCCCCCCTCGAGATGAGATTTCCCATAGCGTAAGCTAGTAAGATCCCTGAAAGATGATCAGGTTGATAGGTTTGAGGTGGAAGCGTGGTGACACGTGGAGCTGACAAATACTAATAGATCGAGGACTTAACTAAAA
>NZ_JBVHDX010000034.1:0-4792 GCF_055563155.1 Streptomyces sp. NPDC013317 | reverse complement strand
TTCTATCAAGTCTCCATAGTTCTTTACAATGTCTGTTTGCTTCACTTTTTGCAGTGCTTTTTTCTCTGCTAAGGAGTCTAAATTCTCTTCAATATCTTTGTAGTAATAGCGAATTTTATCTTGTCCAATTTGCATATCAGCTTTCAGCTGCGTAACTTCTTTTTGAGTCTTTTCCAACTCTTTCTGCAGATTCTCTGCTTGTAGCTGATAAGCCACACCATTGGTCGCATAATCGACTAGGCTTTTGTAGTCTTGTTCCTTCATTCCAACAAGCCCTAGAACCTTTTTAGCTTCGATATTCGCAATCGATTTCGATTTATCATCAATCTCTTGAATATGCCCCATTGTCCGCTCATATTTCTCTTGGGCTTCCTTCTCCATGCTTTGAAACGTTTGAGCCTTATATTTAGCCGTCTCCACGTGTTTACGGCTCGACGAGACCCCTCTTTCCAAATTAAAGTCATTTTGCTTCAGGTACTGATTAAAATCGTCCTGAAGACTCACCAGTTGCTTTTTCTGGCCAAAGAAATCTTTAGCCGATAGTCGGCCATCCTCCGTTACTGGAACGAAGCCTACGTGCATGTGAGGGGTTTTCTCGTCATAGTGAACAGTCGCATAGATTAAATTCTTTTCACCGTATCGATCAGCAAGGAACTCATGAGCCGTTTCAAAATACCTTTTCTGCTCTTTGGGTGAAATTTTATCGAAGAATTCCTTGTCAGAGGTAATTAAGAATTCAGCCAGCTTAACTGCATCTTTACGGATCTTTTTTCCAGAGGTCACATTGTCCTCAATTACTTGGCTAATTTTCTCGTTGTAATCAATCTGCCTTTGACCGTTTATCAAGTCATAATTCAGATGAGAATCAGCTTTATTGATGTCGGGATTCGTTTCACTTTCCCTCTCTCTTTGGTTGTGAAATTGAATCCCTTTTATCCCATTTGATTTCATTTTCTGCATTCGGATAATGGAGTAACTCATGGGGTACGCACCCTTTCTGAAAATCGATAGATTAATAGAAAGTGTAACACACTACACTTTGCACGCAAAGTTTCATGTGGTCTGCGACGCTAAAAGCCAAACCTTGGGCTTTGCCCAAACCCACTGGGGAACTCTTCCCCAGACCCCCTTAATCGAACTCCCCAACCCCTCAATCCTTGAGGGGCTCCCTCGCCGGTAGGCAGCTCAAAAGGTGTTGCCTTTTGAGACACCAAGAGGGTCTTGGTGAAGTGAGTCTATCAACTCCTTATCCTCCCTTCGGTCCGGTACCGTTGACAGACGCCATACGGGCCTCTCTCGCCTTTGTAAGAGGTTGCCCCTAGTAAAAACCCTTAAAAAGCAAAAAAGACGCTTCTAGGGGTAGCGTCAGGGAAATGCGGATTTACAACGGTAAGCATTTGATACAAGTCTTATGAGACAGTCAGAAGTCATTTAAAACGCTAATTTCATTATGTCTCAATAAACTCTACTCTATTGGAATTGTGAAGTGATACACTTAAACTAACGTACGCAGGTTTGTTGAATAAGGACTTCAAAAAATACCCTTAATTAAGCTAAAAAGTCCTTCTCTTTATTAAGAAGGACTTTTTTATGTGTTATTCCATTGTCTCATTCATTGTAATAGTTTCGCTTGCTTCATGACCAGATTCTCCATGTCCTGGTCCAAACAAATTCAATATTACAACTCCTACAAGAATCAGTGTTATTCCTGCAATGCTAGCCATGTTAAGTTTTTCCTTCCAAACTAAAACTGAAATTACTGTAGTCAAAACAAGTCCTAAACCTGCCCATAATGCATATGCAGTGTTTAAGGGGATTGTTTTTAGCGACAAGGATAAAAAGAAAAAACAACCAACGAAAGCTATTATTACCCCTATTGTAGGATAGAGTTTTGAAAAGCCTTCAGATGCTTTTAATAGGGAAGAGCCAATAATCTCCCCCACTATTGCAAGTGCTAAATATAGATATGACATTATTCGTCCTCCTGAATCATGTTTATTAGTTCATCAAAAACTTGTGTTTTTAGTTCTTCATTTAATGGTGCCATTCCAAATATTTCTGAAAACCAAAGACCATCTATGGATAATCTTGTAATTGTTATTTTGACAGGATCAATTCCATCAGTTATTAACTTTGTATGCAAAATATCGTATCTCTGCCGGAATTCATCTAATAAATCTGGATTAATAAACATAGCAGCCATTAGTGCGGAATTTAGATTATTGTTTTCTAAATCGGAAAATGTAGATTTAAGATAAGCCCTATTCCATTTTCCTATTGCGTTATCATCGTCGTTATTAACTAACGTATTAATGCATTCGAAATAATTATTTGTCCAATCTTCCACCATTCCTTTAATTAATGCTTCCTTGCTAGGAAAATGGTATAATAATCCACCTTTACTCACGCCAGCTCTTTGGGCGACTGCCTCTAATGTGAGTTTGACAACTCCTTCTTCTTTTACAATTTCAGATGCAGCAATCAATATATTTTTTTTCTTATTAGCATGCTTTGAAATAGACATAATAACCTCCATAACTTAGATACATATAATATACCTTCTGGACGGTTTTTTTGTCAATCGAATTAAAGCTCTTATTTAATATCACTCTTTCACATAAAAATAATCCAATAAATTAATCTAAAGATTGTGAAGAAATGTACTTAAAGTAAAGGGAGCTTTAGTTCAACAGTCGATTTCTTAAAATCGGCTTTATTTATGGGTGAAAATTACATTACCGTTGTAAATCCGCATTTTCAGGACTCTACCCCTTCTAGAGCGCCTCTCATTGTTTTAGCGATTAATTATTATTCCCCTTATTATTTTTTTGAAAATGTTCTTTGTAATATAAATAATCAACTTTATGTTTTGTGGACATTAATTGAGTCGCTAATATTGCGGTGTAAATTGTCGTCAATCCTAGTGCTACTACGGCTAATAAATTTAAATTACTTTTATTAATGCTACTGTTACTATTCATGAAAGCTCAACTCCCTTCTTTAAAATTAGATTTCTAAATATCAAAGATTTTTATTCGAACACCATCAATTCTCCCCTTGTTTTAGGGTGGAGGCTGGCAAGGGGGTTTGGGGGAAGCCCCCATATTGCGTAGATCCATAAGGCAAAAGAGAAAATTTATGAACGGAAGCTCTGGCGGTTTTGGCGGTATAATGGCTCGAGCAAGCCGATTTCCTGAATTCCTCGTTTTAGGTACGTCGGCTTGGCGAAAGTACAGCACCGCCAAAATTTCGGAATGCAAGGAGAAAAGGGTGGAGATTTTTCGGTGGTCTGTCCGAAAAATACTACCCGAACCTTGCGTGGAGAAAAGCCCTTTAGGAGATATAGAAGGGAACACAGAAAAAATGTTGATATATCAATGTTTTAGTTAAGGTAATGTGTCATAGCTTGTGACACGTATATGTGTCATAGCTTGTGACACATAGTTGAATTAAGATGTGTCATTTTTTGCTTGACTATAGTTCATTTTTGACCTATGATGTGTCATAAATTATACATATAGGTATCACAGCTGATGATACATAACAAGGGAGAGAAGGATTCTATGCCAGCAGAGGTGCGTAAATTGGACGAGCAGAGAAAAATTAATGTTGAGTTAACCCCTGAACAACTTCAAATGCTTCAAAGACTTATTGATCTTGAACAGCAAGAAAACAAAGACAAAGAGCAATTTGAAGAGAAAAAGAAAAATCATAATTTCATCCAGCTTTATCGTGACAACATGCCAGAATTAAGATGGTTAATGGCAAATCATAACTTCGCAAGTTCTTTATTATTTTTTATCTTGGAACACATGGATAACAGAAATGCTTTAGCTTGTTCTTATGCAGTTTTTGAAGATTATTTTGGCAAATCAAGGTCAACAGTTTACAGAGCAGTAAAGCTTTTAGAGGAGAATGGATTTTTAAATGTTTTAAAAATGGGAACATCAAACGTCTATGTAGTGAACGAAGACCTTGCTTGGACAGATGGCAATGACAAAAAGAAATTTGCTAAATACGATGGTAAAATCCTTGTCAGCAAAAAGGAAAACAAGGACTTTGAATACAAAAGCCAATTTGATAAATTTAAAGCCCTTAGAGAACGTGAAAACTTAAAATAAAGCGAGTAGATAACTACTCGCCTTTCTTTATTTCAAGAGCATATTTGCCCTCATTTGAATCTTGGTCAACACTTGTAAAAACACCAATATCTTTTATTGGAATAAGAGTTCCAGAACCTAAATGAGGTCTCTTTCTATCCCTCATAAAAAGCATTAATTCTCCCTCTTGGTCTAGTTTCTCCAACTTCTCAACCAATTGTTTCACCTTCATCAGCGTTCCATCTCCATCCCTTTTTGCCTTTGTGGCTTCTCCATTTTTTCTAAAGAGTCCTGGACTAATTTATCTTGCCTATCATCCAGGAACTTGATTGTACTTCGGTCTACATCATTCATCCTCAAGAACGTTTTTACTCGGTCAAGTTGAGCGTGTAAAACTTTGCCCACCCTCTCTTTAAAAACAGAAAACTCCTTGCTGATCTGCACGAGTTTTCCCTTCAATTTTCCGTTCTCTAATTTCAATTCCCGATTCTCATTTTGGTAAGACCGGTTCTCAATTTTTAGAGTGTCCACCTGTTGTTTTAACTCCTTTTTCTCCTTCAACTGGTCATTATATTTATTAACGAGTCCATTGTACTTTTCTATCAAGTCTCCATAGTTCTTTACAATGTCTGTTTGCTTCACTTTTTGCAGTGCTTTTTTCTCTGCTAAGGAGTCTAAATTCTCTTCAATAT
>NZ_JBVHDX010000033.1:3388-5221 GCF_055563155.1 Streptomyces sp. NPDC013317 | reverse complement strand
TGAGGACAAGCCCTCGGCCTATTAGTACCGGTCAGCTCCACCCATTACTGGGCTTCCACATCCGGCCTATCAACCCAGTCGTCTACTGGGAGCCTTACCCTCTCAAGGAGGTGGGAATACTCATCTCGAAGCAGGCTTCCCGCTTAGATGCTTTCAGCGGTTATCCCTCCCGAACGTAGCCAACCAGCCATGCCCTTGGCAGGACAACTGGCACACCAGAGGTTCGTCCGTCCCGGTCCTCTCGTACTAGGGACAGCCCTTCTCAATATTCCTACGCGCGCAGCGGATAGGGACCGAACTGTCTCACGACGTTCTAAACCCAGCTCGCGTACCGCTTTAATGGGCGAACAGCCCAACCCTTGGGACCGACTCCAGCCCCAGGATGCGACGAGCCGACATCGAGGTGCCAAACCATCCCGTCGATATGGACTCTTGGGGAAGATCAGCCTGTTATCCCCGGGGTACCTTTTATCCGTTGAGCGACGGCGCTTCCACAAGCCACCGCCGGATCACTAGTCCCGACTTTCGTCCCTGCTCGACCCGTCGGTCTCACAGTCAAGCTCCCTTGTGCACTTACACTCAACACCTGATTGCCAACCAGGCTGAGGGAACCTTTGGGCGCCTCCGTTACCCTTTGGGAGGCAACCGCCCCAGTTAAACTACCCATCAGACACTGTCCCTGATCCGGATCACGGACCGAGGTTAGACATCCAGCACGACCAGAGTGGTATTTCAACGGCGACTCCACCATGACTGGCGTCACGGCTTCAAAGTCTCCCACCTATCCTACACAAGCCGAACCGAACACCAATATCAAACTGTAGTAAAGGTCCCGGGGTCTTTCCGTCCTGCTGCGCGAAACGAGCATCTTTACTCGTAGTGCAATTTCACCGGGCCTATGGTTGAGACAGTCGAGAAGTCGTTACGCCATTCGTGCAGGTCGGAACTTACCCGACAAGGAATTTCGCTACCTTAGGATGGTTATAGTTACCACCGCCGTTTACTGGCGCTTAAGTTCTCAGCTTCGCAACCCCGAAAGGTCACTAACCGGTCCCCTTAACGTTCCAGCACCGGGCAGGCGTCAGTCCGTATACATCGCCTTACGGCTTCGCACGGACCTGTGTTTTTAGTAAACAGTCGCTTCTCGCTGGTCTCTGCGGCCACCCCCAGCTCACGGAGTAAATCCGATCACCAGTGATGGCCCCCCTTCTCCCGAAGTTACGGGGGCATTTTGCCGAGTTCCTTAACCATAGTTCACCCGAACGCCTCGGTATTCTCTACCTGACCACCTGAGTCGGTTTAGGGTACGGGCCGCCATGAAACTCGCTAGAGGCTTTTCTCGACAGCATAGGATCATCCACTTCACCACAATCGGCTCGGCATCAGGTCTCAGGCTATGTGCTGTCCGGATTTGCCTAGACAGCGCCCTACACCCTTACCCCGGGACAACCACCGCCCGGGCTGGACTACCTTCCTGCGTCACCCCATCGCTTACCTACTACCACCTTGGTTCGCCGGCTCCACCACTTTCCTTTCCCCGAAGGGTCCGGAACGGCTTCACGGGCTTAGCATTAATGGGCTCGATATTGGGCGTTTCAAAGCGGGTACCGGAATATCAACCGGTTGTCCATCGACTACGCCTGTCGGCCTCGCCTTAGGTCCCGACTTACCCTGGGCAGATCAGCTTGACCCAGGAACCCTTAGTCAATCGGCGCACACGTTTCTCACGTGTGTATCGCTACTCATGCCTGCATTCTCACTCGTGAACCGTCCACAACTCGCTTCCGCGGCTGCTTCACCCGGCACACGACGCTCCCCTACCCATCACAGCGG
>NZ_JBVHDX010000033.1:1952-3292 GCF_055563155.1 Streptomyces sp. NPDC013317 | reverse complement strand
CCTATTGCTGCAATGACACGACTTCGGCGGTACGCTTGAGCCCCGCTACATTGTCGGCGCGGAATCACTTGACCAGTGAGCTATTACGCACTCTTTCAAGGGTGGCTGCTTCTAAGCCAACCTCCTGGTTGTCTCTGCGACTCCACATCCTTTCCCACTTAGCGTACGCTTAGGGGCCTTAGTCGATGCTCTGGGCTGTTTCCCTCTCGACCATGGAGCTTATCCCCCACAGTCTCACTGCCGCGCTCTCACTTACCGGCATTCGGAGTTTGGCTAAGGTCAGTAACCCGGTAGGGCCCATCGCCTATCCAGTGCTCTACCTCCGGTAAGAAACACACGACGCTGCACCTAAATGCATTTCGGGGAGAACCAGCTATCACGGAGTTTGATTGGCCTTTCACCCCTAACCACAGGTCATCCCCCAGGTTTTCAACCCTGGTGGGTTCGGTCCTCCACGAAGTCTTACCTCCGCTTCAACCTGCCCATGGCTAGATCACTCCGCTTCGGGTCTTGAGCGTGCTACTGAATCGCCCTATTCGGACTCGCTTTCGCTACGGCTTCCCCACACGGGTTAACCTCGCAACACACCGCAAACTCGCAGGCTCATTCTTCAAAAGGCACGCAGTCACGACCCACTGGGTAAACCCAATGAGCGACGCTCCCACGGCTTGTAGGCACACGGTTTCAGGTACTATTTCACTCCGCTCCCGCGGTACTTTTCACCATTCCCTCACGGTACTATCCGCTATCGGTCACCAGGGAATATTTAGGCTTAGCGGGTGGTCCCGCCAGATTCACACGGGATTTCTCGGGCCCCGTGCTACTTGGGTGTCTCTCAAACGAGCCGTCAATGTTTCAGCTACGGGGGTCTTACCCTCTACGCCGGACCTTTCGCATGTCCTTCGCCTACATCAACGGTTTCTGACTCGTCTCACAGCCGGCAGACTGTGAAAGAGAGATCCCACAACCCCGCATGCGCAACCCCTGCCGGGTATCACACGCATACGGTTTGGCCTCATCCGGTTTCGCTCGCCACTACTCCCGGAATCACGGTTGTTTTCTCTTCCTGAGGGTACTGAGATGTTTCACTTCCCCTCGTTCCCTCCACATGCCCTATGTGTTCAGGCATGGGTGACAGCCCATGACGACTGCCGGGTTTCCCCATTCGGAAACCCCCGGATCAAAGCCTGGTTGACGGCTCCCCGGGGACTATCGTGGCCTCCCACGTCCTTCATCGGTTCCTGGTGCCAAGGCATCCACCGTGCGCCCTTAAAAACTTGGCCACAGATGCTCGCGTCCACTGTGTAGTTCTCAAGCAACGACCAGCCACCCATCACCCT
>NZ_JBVHDX010000032.1:0-5821 GCF_055563155.1 Streptomyces sp. NPDC013317 | reverse complement strand
CCCACCCCCGACCCTGACCACGAAACGCAAGAAGCCCCGGAGCCTTCAGGCTCCGGGGCTTCTTCGTTCGGCCGGTGGGCTACAGCGTCAGGTGGAGCACCACCAGGACCACCAGGGCCACGCCGAGCGGCGTCACTGCGATCGCGATGCGGATGTGCATCGGTCCCCCTCTCTCGTGCTCACCCTGAGCACTGAGAGGCAGCCTAACCCGTCTGTGTCAGTCTGCGCCGCTCGATTCAGGCTGAGCCGCTCGTTTCGACAACTGACGAAACGGGGGCCCGTTCGATACGACAACTGACGAAATTCGGCGGGCCGTTGGCCTGCGGAGACCCGCGCCCGGCCTGCTGCGCTGCCCTGCGCACAGCTCCCCCGCTCTGGGGGGGTTCCCTCCGGTCGGGCAGCGGGCGAAGCCCTAGCGGGCCGCTCGTCGGGGTGTCCAGGCTCGCCGTAGGCGACCGCGCTTGCGCGGCTTGGCCTGGATGCCCCGGCGGGCGGTCTGCTTGCCTCTGGCGCTGTCTGAGCGGAGGGAACCCCCCCAGAGCCCCCACCCCGACCACCTACGGACCCGCACCCAAAAGCGGTCCCCCTCCCCTCTGGGAGCGGTTGCCGGGGGTTGGGGGCAGAGCCCCGTTTTCACCACCGACAAACCCAGGCTTGACAACTCTTGTCCATGTGGCCAATGCTTTACCACGTGGCAAGCGAGATCAGCCCGGCGGAAATCCGGGCGGCTGCCCTAGAGGCACTGAACGGGCCGGGAGAGCGACGCAGGCGACTGCTCGCCGAACTGGCAGAGACCGAGGAGGAACTACGGCCCTTGATCGCGAGAGCGGTTCGGGCCGAGGTCCCCCACCGACAGATTCAGGAGGTGACCGGGATTTCACGGCCGACGATCGGCAAGATCGCCCGTGACTCTGAGTGATTGACCGCCCGGCTCCTCGCGCGCGTACGCGTAGGGGGCCCTAGGACCGCCGGTCGGTCGGTCGGGCGATCACCCGACGTACACAACAAAACAAGCGAGCCGCCCCGGGGCTGGACCCCCGGAACGGCTCTAACGACGAACACGAGAGGGAACCTCGTGCACATCGCTGCTGCTCATGATCCCACCTTGGTGGGGGCCCTGATTGACGCTCTCGGCGTCAAGGGCCTGGCCGTGCTGCTGGCCCTTGGCTGGCTGCTCCTGACGTACAAGTCCCGGGCTTTCCGCCGGGCTCAGTGGAAGGCGTTCGGCTCCGCGTGCCGGGCAGCCTGGCGGATGGTCCGGCACCTGGTGACGGTCTACCGGCCGCGCCGGATCTGGCCGACCAAGGAAGAACGCCGAATCCTGTCCCGGCTCGCTCCGAGCAACTGGCGGGAGCGGGCCGAGGCTCGGGGGCTCAACGGCACGTTGACGAGTCGTCCGAAGCTGACCGAGGCGGGCATCACGTGCAATGTCCGGCTGGATGGCACGTGGACCGTGGCCAAGCTCAAGGCCGCCGAGGACCACGTTCGCAACCTGCTGGGCTGCCGCTCGGGTCTGCGCATCGAGATCACGAACGGCAAGCGCGGGGGCTGGGCGGCCCTGGTCCTGCGGACCCGCACGGCCGTGGACGGCGCTGACCTCAAGTGGACGCCCAAGGCCAAGGGCATCGGCCTGGACACGGTGACCGGCCGCACGGTGACCGTGAACCCCTATCAGCGGCTCTTGGTCGCCGGAGAGTCCGGCGCGGGTAAGTCGGTGGCTCTGCGCCCCCTGCTGGCCGCTGTCGCCGCTGACCCGCTGGCCGCCCTGGTCTACATCGACGCCAAGCGCGTTGAGGGTGCCCTGTGGCGGAGCCGGGCCCGGATCGCCCGTGACGGGGCTGAGATCACAGCCGTGGCCGCCGAGCTGGCCGCCGAGATGATGGCCCGCCTCGAAGAGATGGAGACCCAGGGCCGGGCCACCTGGAAGCCCACCAAGGCCCGGCCGCGCCTGGTCGTCGTCGTGGACGAAGGGGCCGAGGTCATGACCTTGGCCAAGGCCGCCATGGACCACCTGTCGTCCATCGCCCGCATGGGCCGGGCCGCTGAGGTCCACCTGTGGTGGTGCACCCAGAAGCCGACCCAGGGCCAGGGCGGCGGCATCGACCCGCAGATCAGTGCCCAGATGGGCGTTCAGCTCTGCCTCAAGGTCAAGACCCCCGGCGAGGCCCGCACGGTCCTGGGCGAGGACGCGACGGCCGAGGGCTGGCACGCGAACAAGCTCCCCAAGCCGGGTCACGTGCTGATCCGTGGGGAGGGCCGGGGGCCGGTGGCCGTCCGGGTCTGGCACCTGGACGACGACCAGGTGAAGACGCTCCCCGAGCGGGAGCCCTGGCACGGCCAGGCCGCCCCGGTCGTCCTGGTGAAGCCCAGTCAGGAGAGCGGCCCTGTACGGCCGTCTGCGGGCCCGGCGGCCCCGGCCCTGGCCGATGACACCAAGGCTGCCGTCCTGGCCGCTCTCCGGGCCGCTAAGGGCCCTGCAAGCCGTGCCCAGTTGGTCACCGCTACCGGCCGAGGCAAGTCCGCCGTAGGTGACGCCCTGGCCGCCCTCGTCACTGAGGGCCGGGCCCAGCGCACCGGAGCCGGTTCCGCCACCCGCTACACGACCGCCGAGGAGGCCGCCGCATGAGCCACGAACTCACCCCCCTGGAGGCCGCTAAGGCGTCCGTCGTCAAGGCGGAGCAGGACTCCCAGAACCTCGAAGTGATCCGGATGGTCCTGGAGCACCAGGCCGCCCAGACCAGGGAGCACACGGCCCAGACGCAAGCCCTGACCGCTGCCCTGATCGCCCAGCAGCAGAACGGCAAGGGATCGCCTGACCGGGCCTGGCTCGTCCTGGCCCTCCTCGGCGGGGGCCTGGTCCTGGTCGCCGTCTTCCTCGCCCTGGCCGTGACCGCCGTAGCGGTCGCCGTGGCCGCTCCCGTGGCCGTGTCGGCCGTCCGCGAACTCCGGAAGGACTCCAAGTGAGCCAGCACATTGACCCCCAGGTGATCCGCCGGACGAACACCGTTCTCACGGCTGGGACCTGGTTCCTGATCGTCGGCGTCGTGTTCTACAGCCTGATGACCACCACGCCGTTCGTGGCCGCCCACTCCGCCCCCGGCTGGGAGTGGTCCGGCTTCGTCCTCGGCCTCATGGTCGACGTGGCGTTCGTGATGGCGCTCCAGGCGGACAGCGTCCTTGCCCGCTACGGGGCGGCCGACCCCGGCCCGTGGCCTCGACGCTTCCGGTTCTTCACCGGCGGGGCGTCGGTCTTCCTGAACGTCTGGACCGCCGTACAGGCCCATGACTGGGTAGGCGTGGCCGTCCACCTGATCGCCCCGGCCCTCCTCCTGATCGTGGCCGAGGTCGGCCCCGTCTACCGGCGGGCCATGACTGAGGCTCTGGCCCGTGCCGAGCAGGCGGCCCCGGCGTCCACTGGACAGCCCACCCCGTCCACCCCGGCCCCGGCCGAGGTCACCGAGCAGGACGCGCCGCAGGTCGAACCGGTGGACACCCCGGCCGCCGAGGTGGACACCCCGGCTACCGAACGGCTGTCCACCGAGGACGCCCGGAAGGCGATCGAGGACGGATGGCGCAAGGGCCTGAGCACCCGCGAGACGGCCGAACTGTCCACTCGCACCCATCAGTGGGTGGCCCGTGAGTACAACCGCCTGGAGGCCGAGCACGGGCCCCAGCCGGTGCCCGGTCAGCTCCAGCTCATCAACGCTGGCTGACGACACGCCGACGGCCCGCCGGTCAATTCCGGCGGGCCGCACGGTCGTTGTAGGGCAAGATCGACCCCAGACATGGCAACGGCCCAGAGCTACCAACTCCGGGCCGTCCGCCTCCAGCCTCGCTGAGACCGAGACAGGAAACGTTGCTGATGACCAGCGTACGAAACACCCCGGCCGTTCCGCCACAGCGGCCCGCCGGTCCCCGCTGCCACTGCGGAACTCCCATCGCCCGGACGCCGGGCAAGCGCCCCCGCGTCTTCTGCTCCGACGCCTGCAAGAGCCAGGCCAAGCGCGCTCGGAAAGCCGCCGAGCGGTCCGCGCCCACCAAAAAGGGTCGCCTAGGGAAAGAAACAACAGAGTTTCCCAACCCGCTCCGACCTGCGGAAACGTCAGCGGAGGCAAAAGCGGTCGCGGACCGCGAGCAGGCTTCCCGGCAGCGTCGTGCGCGCCGGTACGCGGACCGGCGGACGCTCTGGCAGATCAGCAGTGACCGGACGTGCCGGGGCTGCGGCCGGACGGTCATGGACCCGGATTCGGGCGTGATCCTCGCGCAGACGGCCGAGGGGAACGCGGTCGCGCTCGGCCTCCTCAAGTGCGGAAAGCTCTGGCTGTGCCCGGTCTGCTCGGCCAAGATCCGGCACGGCCGTGCCGAGGAAATCACCCTGGCGGCCGTCTCCTGGATGAAGCGGGGCGGGACTGCCTACCTGGTGACCTTCACCGCCCGGCACGCCTCCACGGACAAGCTGGCCGACCTCATGGACGCGATCCAGGGCACCCGCGCGGACAAGGCCAAGGGCACGGCCCGCAAGCCTGGGGCGTATCAGCGGCTCATCACTGGCGGCACCTGGGCGGGGCGGCCGGAGCGCGGGGAGGACGGCATCCGGGACCGCGTCGGGTACCTCGGGATGATCCGCGCGACTGAGATCACGGTGGGCCAGACGAACGGCTGGCACCCGCACATTCACGCCCTGGTGCTCGTCGGCGGACGCACCGAGGGGGAACGCGGGGACAAGCGCGTGACCGAGGTGTTCACCCCTTCGGATGACGCGCTGGCAGAGCTGGAAGACCACTTCCGCGCGGTCTGGACTCGGCACCTGGCCAAGGTGGACCCGTCGTTCAAGCCCAGCGACAAACACGGCGTGGACTTCAAGCGGCTGGAGACGGCCCGCGACGCGGAGGACTTCGGCCGGTACATCGCCAAGATTCAGGACGGTGACCGGGCGGTGTCTCCGGCGAACGAGATTGCGCGCGGTGACCTCAAGCGGGGCCGTCACGGCAACATGACGCCCTTCCAAGTCCTGGGCCGGATCGGGGACCTGATGGGCGGCGTCCTGGAGGAAGACACCGAGGGGCACGGCGACCTGTCGTGGTGCCTGGCCAAGTGGGCGGAGTACGAGACGGCGACCAAGGGGCGTCGGGCGATCGAGTGGACCCGATACCTGCGCTCGCTCCTGGGCCTGGTCGGCGGCGACACCGAGGACGACGACTTGGACCTGTTGTTCACCGAGGACGGCGCATCGGAGTTCCGGGCCGGGGTCCACGTCGAAACCGGGGCCTGGCACATGGTCGCGGGCAAGGCTCTCGACCTGGCGGCGACTGAGGCCGTCGAGGGTCACGGCCTGGAGCTCGACGCCGTGGCCGAGGTCGTCACGCTCGCCGGAGCGTCGGCGGCATCGGTCCGGCTGCTCACCCCCGGCGAGATTGCCGAGGCGTGGGAAGCCACCCTCGCCAAGCTCGCAGAGCGGCGGGACGCTGCCGCCGCCCGGCGGCAGGTGGAGCGCTAGCGCTCCCAACCGGCCCCCCTCGGGGGTCGGTTCCGCCCTGGCGCGACCGTAGGGAGTGCGGGGCCGAGCGTCCGTAAGCGAAGCGCACGGGCATAGCTCGCTCCCAGGGAATCGGACGACAGGCCGTCAGCGGCCGAACTCGGCCGATTCCCTGGGCGGCACCCACGTGAGGGGGTGGGAGGTCCTGCCGTCGAGAGGGCCCCCCAGGGCCCGACCGCCGGCGGGTTCTCCCACCCCCGACCCTGACCACGAAACGCAAGAAGCCCCGGAGCCTTCAGGCTCCGGGGCTTCTTCGTTCGGCCGGTGGGCTACAGCGTCAGGTGG
>NZ_JBVHDX010000031.1:0-5834 GCF_055563155.1 Streptomyces sp. NPDC013317 | reverse complement strand
TTGTGGTCGTGGTCGTGATCCTGCGACTGCGGCGGTAACCGACCCGCAAACGACGAAGCCCCCGGAGCCTGAAGGCTCCGGGGGCTTTTTCGTGGTTGAGGTCGGCAGCCCCACCGGGTGGCCGGCCGCCGGGCTTCGCCCTCTGGCAGGCCCCCCGGCGTGACCGCCTAGTGGGTCAGGGTCGGCAGCCCCGACGAGTGGCCGGCCGCCGGGCTTCGCCCTCTGGCAGGCCCCTCCTCGTGACCGCCTCACGTAGGTGCCGCCCAGGAATCCGGCGCAGTCAGTCCGCTGCGCGGCCAATCCCCGGATTCCTGGGAGCGAGCTATGGCCCAACGCTTCGCTTATGGGCCGCCCGCCCGCCACTCCCTTCGGTCGCAACGGGACTACAAGGCCGCCAGGCGTGCCGCCTGTCGCCGCTCGCCAGCGGCCCGAAGTCGGGCCCGCTTCGCTTCGGCCCCTTCGGCCGCTCGGCGCGCCGAGTCCGGATCCAAGATCCGGCGCTCTAGCGCACGGGCGAGCCCGGCCGCGATGGCCGGGCCGTCGTTGACGCAGAGGAACCCAGCTCCGGAGGCGAGCCGGACCACGGGCCGCCGGACCGTCCGGTACCGGGTCGGTCCGGCATCGGTCAGGTACTGGGCTCCGGCGAGGCCGATCACGTTCGGGTACTTCGAACGGACCTGCCCGCCGCCTTTGGTCCGCCGGACGGTTGTCTGCCGGGTGACCCCTTGGGACTTGGCCAGCCGCCGCAGCGTGCGCGCGACGAACACCGCGTCAGCCGGGGCCAGCTCGACGCCCGCCGTCGCCTTCTCAAGTCCCCGGTAGCCCCAGAACCGGCCGGGCCCGCAGCCGGGTGCCTGCCACTCGGTGGGCACCTCGTTTTGGTACTCCTTCGCGCCGTACGAGCCGTGCTTGCTGAAGTAGATCGCCAGGCGGCGAGGGTCGGTCATCCGCTCGCCCTCCCGGAGGTCCACGCCCGTACCGGCCAGCGTGTGCCGCCGCCGCTGCTCGGGGTCCGGGTGGGCCACGATGTCCGCCCACGCGACCGACAGCCAGCGCCGGTACTCCAGTCCGTCACCGACCGCCGGGCGGTACCGGGTCTGGGTCATGCGCCGCAGCGCTCCGGCCGTGCCCTCCGGCTGAGGGCCCCACATGTGGATGTGGGGAGCCCCCCGACGCTGAAACTCCAGCTTCCAGATGCCGGGCCAGGCGAAGCCCCAGGCCCGTTCGAACCGCTTGTAGAACGTGGTCATGTGGCGCTTCACCGCCGCCCCAGTCGGCGCGACCGTCAGCCAGTCACCCGGATAGGTGAGCGTCGTCATGGGCAGCCGCAGCCCCATCCTGAGCAGCGGCTCATAGTCCAGCTCAGCCAGCGTGCGCGTCATGCGCGCCCGGCTCTTGGCCGACCAGGCGACCACCTCACGGGAGGGCTCCGGGTCCTCCGGGAACTCCCCGCCGTTCTCGGCGAGGTAGCGGGCCAGTTCCTCAGCCCGCTTGCGGGCCGACTCCTGAGTCCGCTCGGCAGTCCGCTCCCGCCGGGCCACGTCCGGCCATCCCATGGACACGACGCCGGGCGCGATGGTGAGGACCGGCCGGGGCCCTTCGTGGCCGTCCCAGCCTTCCCGCTTGGGCAGCAGACCGGCAGCAGCGGAGACCAGATCCGAGGTCGGGAAGCTGCGCGTCCGCGCGGCTCCCTGACCTGCGGGTTCGCTTACGCGGACAGTTATGGCACATGTAACAAGCCCCGCCGGGGCCGCGCCGTCGTCGGTGCGGGCCGCGCGCAACGCGGTGGCTCCCTGTGGAGCCAGGGGGGGTGTCTCTCGTACGCTGTTCAAAGCAACGTTTCCTGTCTCGGTGTCGTCGAGATCGGATGCGGGCGAGCCGGGACGGCAATCCCGGCTCGTTGCATTTCTGGGCCCTGATACTGCCCTACAACGACCGTGCGGCCCGCCGGAATTGCTCCGGCGGGCCGTCGGCGTGTCTAGGCGGCGAGGCCGTCTAGTTCGATCTGCCCCGCCATCGGGCGGGACTCTTCGAGCTGGGCGTAGGCCCGCTGAACGGTGGCGGGAGACCGGGTGGACACCCGGGCCGCCTCACGGATGGACAGGCCGTCCCGCCATGCCTGCTGAATCACCGCGTGAGCTTCCTCGGTGCCGAGGCGGCGACGCGGGGGGACAGGGGGAATCTCCAGGTGTCCCCCGCAGATGACCAGGGGCGATGCCTCCAGGGCGACCGGCTCAGGGTCGGGGGTGGACACCTGCGGGACAGGGGCGGCCGGAGGGGTGTCCCGCTCGATGGTCACCACCTCTACGGGGGCGGGTTCGGCATCGGCCACCAGGCCGTGAACCTGCCGCATGAGGACACCGAACGCGAGGAGCGCGGCAGTGGGCGGGACAGCCGCAACCACGTAGTCGAGGAGCGGGACAGCCGACGCGTCCCTGTCGCCGGTCACTCCGGCCACGTTGAGGACGATCGAGCCGACCGACCCGGCGGCCGTGATGCCGATGGCCCACCAGTCGGTTCGGCCCTGGAGTCCGGCGCGGAGCATCAGCAGCTCACCGCCGACGATGAACGCGTCCAGCGTCGCGGGCCAGGCCCACATGCGTTCGGTGGCGTGCCCGAGCCCGTGAGCGCGGGCCACTTCGGCGAGGTGGGCGTAGGAGAGCCAGAACGCCAGCGCCGTAAGGGCGACGATCACGACGCCCGCGCCGATGAGTGCGTACCGCTCGGCAGTCTGCTTGGTCATGGTCACTTCCCCTTCCGGCGGAGCGCGATGGTGAGGCCGATCCCGGCCGGGGCCGCCGCGCCGATCGCGGCGGCCGTTTCGGCGGCGAGCTTGAGCACCGCCAGGAGCACGCCCACGAGGCCGAGCAGCCCCGCGGAAACGGCGAAGGTGATCAGGCCGCCTATCAGCACGCGGTCCCAGGTCTCTTGCGTCATGCCGACACCTCCACGCTTCCGGCGAGGACGTACCGGCCCCGGCCGACCTTCACGGCCGTGCCGTCGTCGGTCAGCTCCAGGAGCCCCGCGTACACCTGCGACTTGCCGCGACCGGTCGAGACCTGAAGCTCAGCGGCGGACATGCCGCCCGCCGGGGCATCGGCCAGCGCGGCCCGGATCGCGTCCGGGACGCTCAGCTCATCCAGAGCGGGGGCCGGAGTGGCCGGCCGCCGGGCTTCGCCCTCTGGCAGGCCCCTCCTCGTGTCGTCCTCGTCGTCACCGTCGGCGGACCACGGCGGCCGAGTCGGCATCGGCGGAATGGGGGCCGGAGTGGCCGGCCGCCGGGCTTCGCCCTCTGGCAGGCCCCTCCTCGTGTCCGTCTCCGGGGCCGGACGCTCCGACACGTACGGCTGGAGCTTGCGGAATTGCTTCTCATTGATGAACGCGGCGCGGGTCTGCTCCGGCTCGTCGTGCTCGTCGTCGAGGAGGAGCAGCCAGCCCTTACCGGGGAGCCGGTGAGGCAACCAGCCCTCTCGGGTCAGGTCTTCGAAGACCAGCCGGGATTCCGACTGTCGCCGCATCTTGAGGGCGATCAGGGCCGACATCTGCGAGCGCAGCTCAGTCGGGAGGTTCGTGGACTTGGGGAACTGCGTGGCCCACCAGACGTAGATGCCGAAGGCCCGAGCCTGCTCCAGGAAGGTGAAGAACAGCTCCAGCTCATCCGCGTCCAGGTCACGGATCAGGGCCGCGCCCTCATCCACCATGACGATCCGGTCCGGGTGCTGCATCGAGGTGGGCCAGGTGCTCGTACCAAGGCTCTGCATCACGGCCGCCCGGCGCGGAAGCTCGACGTTCATGAACCAGCGCAGCCGAGCCTTGGCCGCGTCCGCCGTGGTGATCCGGACGTCTGCCTTGCCTTCGTAGTGCTGGGACTCGGTGCCCTGCTTGAGGTCCCACACCTCCAGGTCGGCATCCGCCGCCAGGATCACCGGCGCGGCGAGCACGCGCTGAGCCGAGGACTTGCCCGACCCCGACGCACCCACGATCAGGATGCGTTGCCGGAGGTCGATGGAGGTCCACTCCCCGAACGGGTCCATGGACAGCGGCGCAGGGTCCTTGATGCTCACCAGTCCCTTGGGCACCGGCCACGGCACGACCTTGCCGAGCGGATTGCGGACCGTGATGCGTACGACCGCCTTGTGTGCGGCGCTCGGGACCGGCTCCACTCGGACCGCACCCCGGCGGGTACCTAGGCCCGTCTCCAGGTCCTTGATGCGGGCCGTCAGCGCTTCCACGGTGAGCGAGCCGCCCAGGGTGACCCGGACGTCCACGCCCATCGGCGTGCGCTTGACCCTCCCCCGCTTGAGACCGGTCAGCTTCCGAGTCTCAGTCATGGCCCGCCAGCGGTCCGGCTGGAGGCGGATAGCCAGGCGCATCGGCATCCGCAGGCGAGCCGCCCACAGCCCGATACGCACGTAGCGGACGAAGGCGCGGGCGGCCCTTGCGAGAGCCTTGCCCGCCGCCCTTGCCAGGGCCCGGCGGCCCTTCTTGCCGATCACCCACAGCAGCAGGCAGCCGCCCACCGCCAGGAGCACGGCGACCCCTTGCGGGCCGAGATTCGACAGCAGCGCGCCGACCGTTTCCGGATCGCGGCTACTGTTCTCACCAGCACTGATGATCACGAGACATGCCTCTCGTTCGTCGGTGTGAGAGCCGTCTCGGGGGCCCTAATCCCCGGGGCGGCTCGCTTTGTTTTGTGTCACTGCGCGTGACATTCCGGCCGGAAGTTCCGGACGCTTGACAGCCTCGCGCGCATTATGCGCACGCGTGCGCGAGGCTCGGGCCGGAAGTTCCGGCCCGGACGATCACTTACGGCGACGCGGCGGCCGGGCCCAAATCTGGACGGTGGTGGTGGCGATCCCCGCCCACTCGGCCAAGGCCCGGACCGAGAAGTCTTCGAACCTCTCGGACCCCTCCAGGACGAGCGGCCGAAGCTCCGCGTCCACACGCGCCAGCTCGGCGCGGAGCCTCGCCCGGCGGGCCCCAAGTTCCTGGATCTTGGCCCGCATTGCTGCCTTCTCGGCCGCCTCATCAACCATGGGTGTGAGTGTGGCACACACCCACAGAGGACGCAAGGGGATTCCTCTGAAGCTCTAGACGGGCGCGTGAGGCTCCGGCGGAGCACCCCAAGACCTTGACCCCGGGCGGACCCTGACAGGCGCTCAGGCGGCCGCACAGGGGCCCGCACGGGGAAACTCTGCTCGCCCCTTGCCAAGGGGGCCGACTGCGGGCCGTGCGTGGGGAAAAGACAGAGGCTCCGCCGGGCTACCACAGCCCAGAGGGGAGGGGGGCTCCGTTGTGGTCTGCGGGTTCGTGGGTGGCCGAGGTAGTGAGGCTCTTGGGGGGTTCCCTCCGGCCACGACAGCGCCAGAGGCAAGCAGACCGCCCCGGGGGCCGCAAGCGACGAAAAGCGTGTCGCTTGCACCCCCCGAGTCGGCCCGCTAGGGCTTCGCCCGCTGCCGCGACCGGAGGGAACCCCCCAAGAGCCGGGGGGTGTGTTGCGGAGGCGGGGCGGGTGCGGGTTGCGTCGTTTTCGCAGGCCAACGGCCCGCCGAGTTTCGTCAGTTGACGTATCGAGCGGCCCTGAGTTCCGTCAGTTGTCGAAACGCGAGGGTCAGCCTGAATCGAGCGGCGCAAGCTGACACAGCCGGTATAGCCTGCTCTTGAGTGCTCAGGGTGAGCACACGAGAGGGGGACCGATGTACTTCCATGCAGAGGCCGTTCTAAGCGTCGGGTCCGTCGTTGTGGTCGTGGTCGTGATCCTGCGACTGCGGCGGTAACCGACCCGCAAACGACGAAGCCCCCGGAGCCTGAAGGCTCCGGGGGCTTTTTCGTGG
>NZ_JBVHDX010000030.1:0-7924 GCF_055563155.1 Streptomyces sp. NPDC013317 | reverse complement strand
CCCGCGGAGCGGGTACCACATCGCTGCGCGATGTGCGAGCGAACCACCGTGCTGCGCACGGTGGTTGCGCTCCCCCCTCCGCGGGGAGCGCTGGCGGTCCGCTGCGCGGACCACTCACCTCCGGTGCTGCGCACCGGAGGTGACGCTTCGTTCGCTGCGCTCTCGAAGCTGCGGGGGTTCCCCCTGGTTTCGGAGCTTCCGCTGCGCTCCAGCCGGGGGCTGGCGGGTCCGCTGCGCTCCCCCGCCTCAACGGTCCTTACGGCTGCGCCTCCAGGCCCTCTTAGGCCCGCTGGCGCGGTCCTTGGCTGGCTGGAGGGTGGTGTTTGCGGGAGCTGTTTCGGAATGATGCAGAATGTAGAGTTGGTGGAAGATAGGGATACGCCTTCTGGTGAGGGCATATCCGGTCTGTCGGAGCAAGGGCAGGAATGTGGCGGCGGTGATCGCCGTGGCCATGTCTCTAGTGGGGTGTGGGGAGCTGTGGGATGGCGAGTGTCGACCTGGATGCCGAATTGCTTCGGGTCGAGGCCCTCCACCGGCTCCTCGACCGAGAGCATCATCGGCAGCAGACGAGCCGGCACCGCGGCGTCATCCGAAAGACCGGGTCTGCTGGGCAGAGCACCGGAGGTGCTGCGTCGGGCAGGGTGGGGACAGATCGCGTGGATGGCACTCAGTTGGCCGGCGGTGCCCGAACTCAGCCTCGGTCCGGAGCATGTGCGGACCGAGGTACAGGCCTGCTTCGGACTGACGCTAAGCACGAGCCGGCCCCGGGCCACACCGTGTACGTCTACGTCCGGCCCGGGGAGGACGAAAGGGCGCAGCACCTCGCGCGGCAGATCGGACACGACGTCATAGGGCCCGGGAAGCGCGGCTGGTGAGGCTCGACAAAAGAGGAGGGGCACTTCCTAGTACTTCGGAGCTACCGCCCGTTTACCACAGTCTGCGTAAGGGCAAATCAATTCCTGCTTCTCGTCCTCCACAGGAACGGAGTAATCCGGAAGCTCAATATCGCGTCCACACGAAAAACAGAAGTACACTCCGCTCAACCTCCCTACTCGCAAGCAGCAGACCCGGTTCAGGCCTCAGCAAGCCACCTTAGGCCTTCAGTCATGCCATGAACACGGTTTCCGCTAGCGCTTGCGCGGCACAAAGGTACGGTCCGCCAGTCCTGCGGAGACCTCTGGCGCATGCCCCATCCCGTGCGCTCACGGCCGGTAACGGGAAGCACAGCCCGGTTGGTGTTGACCCTCCTGTGGTGTCATCACTGCGCGTGGACGGCGCCGGGCATGAGGCCACCCACTCGAGTTTCTCGAGTGGCCCACGACGCTGGAGTGCGAGGTACCCGAGGGGGCGGAGCCCGGTGCGGTGGTGGCCCGCGGTCATGAACATGCTGGAGACGCTGTGGCGTGGAAGGTGGAAGGCTGTGGGGGCGTGTGACTTCGAGGACGAGCCGCCGGCCCCACAGGGGTCAGGGATCGCTACCCCCTGCCGTCCCTCTCGGGGAGCATGCCGCATGCAAGTACGAGCCGGTGGCGAAGCCTGCCGGTGCGAAGCGGGAAGAGGAAAAGGAAATCGGTGTGATTCAGCTCCGAGAGCACCAGGTTGACCAAAGGGCGGCTTTTCGAGAATGGGTAGGATTTCCTGCAAGATCATCTGTGCCCCCGGAGGGAGCGCGTGCGATGGGGGTGTCCGCGACTGGGTCCGGGAAGACGATCACGGCGGCCGCGAGCGCTCTGGAGTGCTTCCCGGGCGGGCGGATCCTTGTCATGGTGCCCACCTTGGACCTGATCGTGCAGAGCGCACAGTCCTGGCGCCGGGTCGGGCACCGGGCGCCGATGGTCGCGGTCTGCTCGGTGGACAAGGACGAGGTCCTGGAGCAGCTCGGAGTGCCACCACGACCAACCCGATCCAGCTCGCCCTGTGGGCGGGGTCCGGGCCGGTGGTCGTGTTCGCCACGTACGCCTCCCTCGTGGACCGTGAGGACCCCGCCGATGTCACTGGCCGTGGGACTGTTCCGGGGCCGTTGGAGGCGGCTCTGGCGGGCGGGGAGCGGTTGTACGGGCAGCGGATGGCGTCGTTTGACCTGGCCGTCCTGGACGAGGGGCACATGACCGCGGGGGACATGGGGCGGCCGTGGGCGGCGATCCATGACAACAGGCGGATCCCTGTCGACTTCCGGCTCTACCTGACCGCCACCCCGCGGATCCTGGCCGCGCCCCGGCCGCAGCGCGGGCGGGACGGGCGGGAGGTGGTGATCGCGTCGATGGAGGACGACTCCCACACGTACGGCACCCGAATTTTTGATCTTGGACTGGCGGAGGCGGTGGAACGCTCGATCCTCGCCGGTTTCGAGATCGACGTGCTGGAGATCCGCGACCCGGATCCGATCCTGGGTTTGTCGGAGGACGCGCTGCGCGGCCGGCGTATGGCTCTGCTCCAGGCCGCACTGCTGGAGCACGCGGCGCAGCAGAACCTGCACACCACCATGGTGTTCCACCAGCGAGTCGAGGAAGCCCGCGCATTCGCCGAGCAGCTGCCCGCGACCGCCGCCGAGCTGTATACGGCTGAGGCCTCCGCGGCGGCGCTGGCCGAGGCAAAGGAGCTGCCCGCCTCCTCCATCGACGCGCGGCTGTACGAGCTCGAGGACGGGCGTCACGTGCCCCCGGACCGGGTGTGGGCGGACTGGCACACACCTGCTCCCTGCCGAACCTGCCGGGCCCGGGCCTGGCGACGATGCCCGTGGCCGGGGCGCGGCTTGCCTGTCCTCGGCGACGATGCTGCACCGCGACGGACCGCTCGGCGGGCAAGCCTTGCGACGGACGGTGCAGCGAGCCGGGCTCCTGGATTCCAGCGACGACTAGAACCCCCAGGGGCCCGACCCGTACATGCCACACGAGCGCTCATCAAATGCGGCACACATCCAGCGAAAACCCCAACCATCACGCTGTCCAGTCGGCCACAGGAAAGCACGGTGGGGTGCCGGTCCTGTCGGATGGGTTGCGGTTTCCGTTCGGGCTCAGTCTCCTCCACCACGGCGGCCTGCAAAAGCTTCTCGGGAGGGAAGAGTCCCAGCGGGCGATAGCGCCCGTCGTCCGGCGTGAGGCTTGCCCGGGTCAGGTGCGCAAGCGCGGCAGCCGGCCTTCTGCTCGGAAAAGGCCTGCTCCAGCGCCCGCTGTCGGCTGCTCCTGCCGTGCGGCGCTCACCGCCTCGTGTGTGAGACACCACAGAGCAGCAGGGGCAGCCCTTGAGGGCGCCCGGGCGGCCGGAACGGCTTCCACGAGACCGCGGCGATGAACCCGCCCTGCGTTTCTCCAAGGCCACCCGCAGGAGCGGCAAACCTCTCACCGAACGACGCGGCATCACCAGCGCAACGGCATCCTGGTTGGCATCAGCCCCACACCAGTGAGAGCTTACGACGCACGCCCCATGCGCAACATACGACACCCATCGGTCGTTCGTCACTCGGGAAGGATGGCCTTCCAGTCGATGGAGTCGGCGCCTTCGACGAGCTGCAGCAGGGCGGCCGGGGCTTCTTGGGAAGTACGAGAAGGACTGAAGAGAAACTCGGTGTCTCGGGCATCGAGCCCGAGTTCGCGGCGTGCAACGGCCGATACCGGGAGTGCATCAGCAACGCCGGAAGCGGAAGTGGCATCGCTGACAGGGATGGCTACAGCTCCCTCCACCTCGTTGAGGATCGTGTGGCCGGTGAGATGCGCGGCAAAGCCGGCAACGCACAGAGTGGTACCGCAACTGAGTCCCTCATCCGCGCTCAGCCGCTCGGCCCCGTTGATGAAATGCCGCTGATCGTGATGATCGGGATGACTGGTAATCGCATCCAAAATGCGGGAAGCCAGGATGGTGTTGGGCATGGACGCTACTCCTCGCTTGTGCAGGTCAGGCAGGGCCGTGTCCTGTTTGCTGTACCAACGAGACGTTTCCCGACGGCCTGGAAGCGGCCCAGCGTCCCATAAGACTGTCAACCCGTACACATGATCGACACTGACGTTTCAGGGCGTGCCTGTGATCCGTGCCTTGTCCGCGAGCTGCTCCGGAGCCACCCACCCTGTCGGCCGAGGGGCCTTCGTGCGCTACGCCTCCGGCACACGTAGGTAGGACCGGGCGAGGCGGGTTGCCGGCTCGACAAGCGGTGCCACGCCCTCGGGGTCTCCGAGCTCTTCTGCCCGGTCCTCCAGCGAAGCCGTGGCCTCCAGCCAAGCGGCGAGCAGCACAGCAGTCTGCGGGTCCAGCGAGGCGATGTGCGACGCAGCCCCCAGGGCCCACGCGTGGGCCGCCCGCTCCGCACTGCCCGGATAGGCGAACCAGGCCACAACACTGCCGCCCACGATGCCGTCCGAGGCGACGTCCTCCGGTACAAACGCGGTGAGGACCAAGCCGCCAGCCTCGTCCTGGTCCACCATCCACCGCTCGCCCGGGAACACCGCGGCCTCGCCGGCACGCCGTCGCAGCAGGGCCGCAGCCTCGCGCAAGAGCCCATTCGTCATCACAGCCGCCGGTCGCAGAAGTGCCCGATGGCGTCACAGGCAGGTGCACGGGCGTCCGTCCTGGCCATACCTCCAGAATCCTCCCATCCAGCAGAACAGGCCATGGCCGGTCACTCCTCGTTGGCGGCGGCCAGGGCGTGCAAGGGGGGCCGCAGGCGCAGCGCGGGCAGTTCCACGCGTTCACCGATGGCTGGCCCAACAGCTCGCCCGTGGAGCGACTCCCGAACCCATCGACGTTGGTCAAGCGGCACGGCCGCGCAGCGACTCCCGTTCTTGCGTACACAGCCGCGCCCTGTCCTGCCATCGTCGCCCGGCACGTGGCCGGTGGCCTCCTCGTGGAGAGCGCGGTTACGCATGTCCTCCCTTCCGGGCGCAGAGTCCGCAGGCGCCGCTCAGCGCGCCTCACCACGGCCGCCCCGCAGCCAAGCAGCCGAGGGGAAGTTCTCCAGGGCACGACGCAGTCGAGTCCACGGGCTCGCCGGATCCGCCTCACCATTCAGAACCAGCCGACGAAGCGCGTTCACGTGCGCCGTACCTCGCGGTATACGAGGTACGGATCAGCGCCGACGCCGCCTACGCGCCCAGCGGCGCGTCGTCCGTCGCCAGGTTCGGGGTCCAGTCCGTTCTGGGCTCGTGTCCGTCGTCAGTGCTCTCAAGGCGGTTCCCTCACTGCGGTGCTTCGTGCGCGTGCGCGCTCTATCGGGTGACGCAGGCCGCTGTCAGCTGTATGCCGAAATGGGTCAGCTGGGTGTCGAAGCCCTGGGATAGCTGGGACCTGGGCATGCTCCGGACATATCCGGCGATCATGCTCCATACCAGTCCGGCGAACGCGCCGACGCCCAGGCGGGCGATCAGGGCAAACCAGAGGGAGGGAGCCAGCGCTGTGACCGTGTTTGTGAGGTGAAATCCCGCGAGTGCGGTGAGCAGCAGGGGTTTGCGGCGGGCGCCGCGTGTTTGGCGATCGCGGACGGGATCGCAGCGAGTACGGTCCCCAGGGCGTAGACGCTGACCAACTGTCCTGCCGTCCCCTGGGAGATGGTGAAGCCGGAGTACAGGGAGGGAAGCAGGCCGACGGGGAGTGTCTCGGTCACCACCACGATGAAGGTAGTGCTTGCCATGGCCAACAGCGCACCCTAGGGCAACCGTGCCGAGTGCGGCGCGACCGGCGCAAAACGAAAGCCCCATAGCGAAACACGTTCAAGCCAGGTATCCATTCGAACGTCGCTGTTGCCAGCGGTACAGCACTCCCCGGTCAAGCATTATGCAGCGAGGACCGCGCACAGTAGCGGGCACGTAGGGCGTGGTCAGCCCCACCGAGTCCGAGGCAGCACATTGCGCTGACACCCAACCTGTGGTCGCCGACTGATCACCGGCCGGAAAGTCGGAACGGTTCATGGTTACCCCACCTGCGCGAGCCGCGCGCCGAGCCGCATCTGCTCTGAGTCGGGTAAGCAGGGCGCCAACGTCGAGCGGTGCTGGCGGTCCGGATGTCGGACCGATCAGGGCACCGAGATCATCCTGCGGCGGCCCTTGGGCTCACCATGGCGTCTACGGACTGCGCGGATGCCTTGAGGTCGCGGAACTCGGCGAGCAAGACATACCCCGCCCGAGCATCAGCAGGAGAATGGGTGAACACCCCAGCAGCTGTCGGCACCGTACTCTCGCCCCTCTGGCCAACCCACAGTCCGCAGCATCCAGGGAGAGAAGAATAGGACTTCGCAAAGGTCCTGCTGATCTTATGATGTCTGGGTTCAGTTTCTGTGGAGGATCCGCTGGGTCGGAGATCGGGTTTCGCCCGACCGTTAGCCGACACGTTTGATGCTTGACGCGGGTGACCTGTCCTTCGACTTGTCCCGAACTCCAGGTTGAGGAGAGGCCGGCGGCGACGGTGTCCCGGTCATGGAGGAGGCCGCAGGCGAACTGCTGCAAGGATGGCGGATCGCCGTTGTCGACCCGCCCTTCAGCGTGACCCGTTCGGCCGTCCCACAAGCGGCGCGACCTCGACGCGCCTTTTCGCAGTCCGCCGGTCAGCCCGGCCCCTTTGGTCGCTCGCGGAGATACTCAGACGCTTCGTGCAGGGCGTGGAAAGGGTGTAGATCCACCCAACAAGCGACCTCCAATACGGTACAATTCTAGATAATCGCGACTCGACGTGAAGGACCAGGCAGCGTAGCATCAAGAGGCATTCCTGTTTGACAGGAACCCGATATTGCTAGATTCATCCCTCTGCCTTTGGTGTATCATCCGGATATGGCACAGAAGCATGTAACGATTTTCATCGACGATCTCACAGGCGAAGAGACCTCCGAGGGCAGCACACACACTTTCACCCTCAACGGCGTCGGCTACGAGATTGATCTGTCACCGGACAGCTACGATCAGATGCTCGACGCGTTCGGCCCCTACTTGAAGGCCGGCCGAAAGACCGCGCGCAATAAGCGCACGTCGAGGACAGCCCAACCGGCGGCCAGCGGACCTTCTACCTCCGAGATCCGAGAGTGGGCCAAGGCGAACGGCTACAACGTGAACGAGCGTGGCCGCATCTCCTCTGAAATTCGCAACGCGTACGCATCGGCGCACTAGGTTCACCTCCAAAAGGATCTTGCCTAGAGCAGGAATGCGGCCAGGCTGACCGCTGCTTCGCAGGAGGCGGCGGTCTTGTCGTATCTGGTGGCGATGCCGTGGAAGTCTTTGAGGTGGATGAAGCAGTGGTTCGACGGTATTGCATCAGCGGTAGATTTCAACGGTCGAAGTCGGCAAAGACCCCGAACGCGCTCGCTGACGCGCGCAGCAGTTGACGGCGATCGCCGACTGGAGCTACCCATGGCCCCTCGACTGGCAACGCCACTACAAGGTCCTCGCCGACATCGCCCACACCGAACCCCGCAGAGTGCTGCCCAATATCCAACCTGGCGTGCTCATGGACGGCGACGACATCGGACGATGGCTCCAGCAACAGCGCAAGCCGGGCACCTGGAAGCTGCTGTCCACCGAGCAACAGGAGCGGCTCACCACGCTCGGCATCAAGCCCACAGCAGCCATTTCAACCTGACATCCCCCGCGCAATGGGTCGCACAAGAAGGCCCCCCACCGGGGCGTACCCCGCGGCGCCGTCGTCGAGATCACGGCAAGACCGAGCCGGTACCGGTACGGATGGGCGTATGGATCTCCAACACCCGCGCCAGGCGGGACAAACTCACCGCGGAGCAGCTCGACGCGCTACATGAGCTGGGTGTGCTGTGGG
The DNA here is from genome assembly GCF_055563155.1 of Streptomyces sp. NPDC013317. NCBI lineage: Bacteria > Bacillati > Actinomycetota > Actinomycetes > Kitasatosporales > Streptomycetaceae > Streptomyces > Streptomyces sp. NPDC013317. The sequence continues at coordinate 181 of NZ_JBVHDX010000030.1, read as the reverse complement.
CATGACGCTGGCCACCCGTCTGAACTGGCCCGACACACAGGCACGGAAGCACAGGCACGGAAGCACAGGGTCGGGAATTCGCGCCGTATGACCGTGTCCTATGTGGTGAGGCGGAGAAGTCGCTTGTAGCAGCAGAGGGCTGCGGTGAGGCCGAGGAAGGCCAGGTAGTTGCGGGGATGAC
>NZ_JBVHDX010000029.1:0-15887 GCF_055563155.1 Streptomyces sp. NPDC013317 | reverse complement strand
TCCGCGGCACCGTCCGCTTCACCGACACCCTCACCACCCTCCACAACCACAACACCACCACCTACCTCGAAATCGGCCCCGACACCACCCTCACCAGCCTCACCCACCAAACCCTCCACGACCCCACCGCCATACCCCTCATGCGCCCCGGCCACAACGAAACCCACACCCTCCTCACCGCCCTCGCCACCGCACACACCCACGGCACCACCATCGACTGGCCCACCCTCTTCCAAGGCAACAACCCCCAGCGACTCGACCTCCCCACCTACCCCTTCCAGCGCGAGCGGTACTGGGTCGAGAGTTCGGGCGGGCGCGGCGACCCGGAGAGCCTCGGGTTGCGCCACGAGGAGCATCCGCTGCTGGGTGCGTCAGTGCCGGTGGCGGCGTCCGACGAGGCGTTGTTCACGAGCAGGCTCTCGCTGCGTACGCATCCCTGGCTGGCCGATCACGAGGTTCACGGCTCGGCTGTCGTGCCCGTCGCGGCGCTGGTGGAGCTGGCGGTCCGCGCGGGCGACGAGGTCGGCTGCGCGCTCCTCGACCAGCTGGTGACGGCGGCGCCTCTGGTGATCCCCCGCAGCGCCGGAGTTCACCTCCAGGTCGCCGTGGGCGCGCCCGACGAGGTGGCGGGGACGCGGAAGGTCACCGTCCACAGCCGCCCCGACGCGGGCGACGCTCCGTGGACGTTGCATGCGGAAGGGCTGCTGAGCCCGCACGCACCGGACGTCCCTCCCTTCGATATCGGGCCCTGGCCGCCGGTGGACGCGGAGGCCGTGTCCCCCGCCGACGTCCACGAGCGGCTCGCTCGCGCCGACGTACGCCTCGGCCCCGCCTTCCGGACTCTGACCGCGGCGTGGCGGCGGGGATCCGAGGTCTTCGCCGAGCTGAGCCTGTCCGGGCCGGCGGAGGCTTCGGGTCATCTCCTGCATCCTGCGCTGCTCGAAGGGGCCTTGCGCGTGTACGGAAACCCGGTGGGCGATCACGGGCCGGGCGCACCCACGGTCACGGCGGTACGCGGAGTCCGGCTGTACGCGAGTGGCGCCTCGGATGTGCGGGTCCGTATCACTCGTGGTGAGGACGACGGCCTCCCGACGGTGCACGTCGCCGACCGGAGCGGCGCGCCCGTCGCCGTGTTGTCCGGCGTCGTCCACGGGCGGGTCGAGGGCGGCGCGATCGCTCGCGCGGCCGACCGGACCGCCGATCATCTGCTCCAGGTCTCCTGGATCCCGATGCCGGCGCCCCTGCCCGTGCCGGGGTCGACATCGGGCGCGCGCCCCGAGGCATCGATGCGGTACGGCGTCCTCGGCGGCGACCCCCGCGGGGCCCGGGGATTCGACGGTGTGGCCGAAGTCGCGCGGGCGGTCGGGGCGGGCGAGCCGCTGGACGCGGTGGTGCTGGCGTACGCTCCCCCGTCCGCGGACGATGTGGTCGCGGCGACGCACGACGTGACCCGCCGGGTCATGGAGTTCGCTCAGCGGTGGCTGGCGGAGGAGCGTCTCGCCGATGTACCGCTCGTCGTCATGACCCGGCGTGCGGTGGCGGTGCGCAGGGGTGAGCCGGTGGACCCGGCCGGGGCGGCGCTGTGGGGTCTGGTGCGCTCGGCCCAGTCGGAGGCCCCCGGCAGGTTCAGGCTCGTCGACGTGGACGGCGAGACCACGCCCGCCGGTGCCGCGGACGTCGCGCTCGGCGCCGGGGAGCCGCAGTCCGCCCTCCGTTCGGGACGCCTCTTCGTGCCGCGCCTCCAGTACGCCCCGCAGCCGCCGGGGGTGCCCTCGTCGCCGTACGGCAGCACGGAGGGGACCACGCTCATCACCGGCGGCACCGGTTCGCTCGGCGCCCTCTTCGCGCGCCACCTCGTCCGCGAGCACGGCGTACGGCACCTGCTGCTGACCAGCCGGAGGGGCGAACAGGCCGCGGGCGCCGCCGAGTTGGCCGCCGAGCTCAAGGAGCTCGGTGCCGAGGTGACCATGACCGCGTGCGATGTCGCCGACCGTGAGGATCTGGCCGAGCTGCTGTCGTCCGTGCCCGCGCAGCACCCGCTGACCGCGGTGATCCACGCCGCCGGTGTGCTGGACGACGGTCTGATCGGATCCCAGAGCCCGGAGCGGCTGGCGGCCGTGCTGCGGCCGAAGGCGGAGGCCGCGTGGCACCTGCACGAGCTGACGCGCGAGCGGGAGCTGTCGGCGTTCGTCCTGTTCTCGTCGATCGCCGGCGTGGTGGGGGGCCCGGGCCAGTCCACGTACGCCGCGGCCAACTCCTTCCTCGACGGTCTCGCTCAGCACCGGCACGCGAGGGGGCTGCCCGCCACGTCCGTCGCGTGGGGGCTGTGGGCGCAGGAAGGCGGCATGTCCGGCGGACTGGACGCGACCGACCTCAAGCGCATCGCGCGTAGCGGGTACCTGCCGGTCACGCCGGGGACCGGTACCGCGCTTCTGGACCTCGCCCTCGGTGCCGGCCGGCCCGTGGTCGTGGCGACACCCCTGGATCTCGGTGCCGTACGGGACCAGGAGCAGGTCCCCGCGCTGCTGAGGGGGCTGGTACGTACTCCCCGCCGCCGCAGGGCCGACGACGACGCGGGCGTCACCGGGGTGTCGCTGGCGGACCGGGTGGCCGCCGCCGCGACCGACGCCGAGCGGTCGGGCCTGGTGCTCGACGCGGTCCGGGACGAGGTCGCGCGTGTGCTCGGCCATGGCGACACCGGGCGGATCAAGAACGAGGAATCGTTCCTCTCGCAGGGCTTCGACTCGCTCACCGCGGTGGAGCTCCGCAATCGGTGCGGCGCGCTCGTCGGCGGCCGGCTGCCGGCCACGGTGGTCTTCGACCATCCCACTCCGGTGGCCCTGGCGGCCTTCGTGCACGACGAGCTGACCCGGCGTACGGCGGGCTCGGGTTCCCGCGGGCCGGAGTCCTCGGACCCCGTGGCCTCCCAGGACTTCGCCGACGAGGTGCGCCTCTCCGATGACATCCGGCCCGCGGCCGAGGTCGTCCGCTCCGTCGGCGACCCTCGCGAGGTGCTCCTGACCGGCGCGAGCGGATTCCTCGGCGCGTTCCTGCTGCGGGACCTCATGCGCTCGACCGGGGCGCGGGTGCACTGCCTGGTCCGCGGCGACGACCCGGTACGGGCCCGTGCCCGGCTCCGGGAGAACCTGGAGCGCTACCAGGTGTGGGACGCGGTGGACGCCGACCGGCTCTCGGTGATCGTGGGTGACCTGGCAGAGCCGCGGCTCGGTCTGTCCGAGGAGGACTTCGACCGGCTCGCCGAGACGGTCGACGTGGTCTACCACAACGGGGCCCAGGTGCACTGGCTCCACCCGTACCAGAGTCTGAAGGCCTCGAACGTGGGCGGAACGGAGGAGGTGCTCCGCCTGGCGGCGCGCCATCGCACCGTACCGGTCCACTACGTGTCGACCGTCGGCGTCTTCGAAGGCGCGGTGACGCCCGGCGTTCCCCTGAAGGTGAGCGACCCGACCGGCCCCGCCGAGCGGCTGCCCAGCGGCTATCTGCAGAGCAAGTGGGTCGCGGAGCAGGTCGTGGAGCTCGCCCGGGAGCGCGGTCTGCCGGTCTCCGTCTACCGTGTCGACGTCATCTCGGGCGACCAGGACAACGGCGCCTGCCAGACCAACGACTTCGTCTGGCTGAGCCTCAAGGGGCTGCTGCAGGCCGGGGCGGTGCCGGCCGGTGCCGGCGGGCGCTTCCATCTGCTGCCGGTGGACTATGTGAGCGCGGCGATCCTCCGGATCTCCGGCCGCGCGACGGCGGCGGGCCGGACCTTCCATCTCTTCAACCGGAGTGCGGTGAGCCTGCGGGAGTGCGTGGACCGGTTGCGGTCGCTCGGCTACTCGCTGGACGAGGTCGACTGGGAGACCTGGCGTGAACGGGTCGACGCGGACCGGGCGAATGCCATCACGCCCCTGCTGCACGCCTTCGAGATGATGACGGCCGACACCGACACCTTCTATCCGGCGATGGACACGACGGAGACCGATGCCGAGCTGAAGGGAAGTGGAATCGCGTGCCCGGCGCTGACGGAGGAACTCTTCGTCAAATACGTGACCTTCTTCAGGCGGACCGGCCATTTCCCGGAGGCGGGCTGACCGGGCCGCCGGGCGGGGATCCCATCTGCCCGTCACCCAGTGGCAATCGGGCTCCCCGCCCGTGCACGACCGCAGACGATTCGCCCCACAGGGCCGGTGTGGTTACCTCGTGATGAGTGGCCAGAGAATGCCGGACCCTACCGTTCGTCCCATGGTTCTCTCGAAGGGTTCGGCATGAACTATGCATCCGCAGGTGAAACCGTCGACCGAATCCAGGTCGCGCCGTCCGCGCTGCGCGAGACGATGTCACGCTTCGCGACCGGGGTCATCGTACTGAGCGTCGGTGGTGAGCATGTGCACGGAATGACGGCCAATGCCTTCAGCTCGGTCTCTCTCGAACCGCCGACGGTGCTCTGCTGCGTGTCGCACAGCGCGGTGATGCACAAGGCGATCACCTCGGCGCGCAGTTTCGGTGTCTCGGTGCTGAGCGCGGAACAGGAGTCGCTGGCACGGCACTTCGCCGACAAGCACAGGCCTCTGGGGCCGGCGCAGTTCGAGGGGATCGGCTGGCATCCGGGCGAGGTCACCCGGGCGCCGCTGCTGAACGGCGCGCTGGCCTGGCTCGAATGCGAACTGGCCGACTCGCACGAGTCGGGCGATCACTCCATATTCATCGGCGACGTGGTGGGCACCTCCAGTCCCACCGACGACGCCGGACTGCTGTTCTTCAACGGCCGCTTCCAGCAGACCGTCACCCCGCCCCGGTGAGCGGGAGCCACCATGGCGGCCACACACCTGGGGTCATCTGACGAGAACGCCTTCTGGGACGCCGTCGGAGGCAGTTTCGTCGCGGCGCTCAACGAGGGGCTCGCGAGAGCCAGGCACTCGACGCTGCGAGCGCGTGGCGTCGGCCGACCCGCGGCAAGACCTGCGGAGTTGGACCATCCCTTCGCGGCGGCCGTCATGCGCGCCTTCGAGACGGCTCTGCCGGCCGCTATGGCCGTGGAGGACAAGCAGAGCACGGGCCTCCAGGCCGCACTTCAGGGTCACGGCCGGGAGACGCTGGTCGCGGCCCTGGAACTCACGGACCGCCGGGGTCCTGCGCTCTCGCGCGGAGTCGCAGGGCCGCTCGCACACGGAGTCGTACGGCCACTCGCACACGGAGCCGTACACCCCCTGCTCCCCCGGCACGAGCACCTGGTGGTCACGCTCCTCATGGAGTCCGCGGCGCTGGTCCTGTCGGAGCGCCCTGAACTCGGCGGCACCGACGGCCGCCCGGCGGCACTCGTCCGCGCCCTCGGGCGCCGGGCGCGGAGCGGCGGCGCGGGCGGCTGAGGCCCGACCCTCGGATCGGGCCGGATCAGGGGGCCCGTCAGGGGATCAGGATCACCTTGCCCACCGTGCGCCGCGCCAGCAGGTCCTCGTGGGCCTGCCGGGCTTCGGTGAGCGGATAGGCCCTGGTGGCCACCGGGTTGAGCCGACCCCGCGCCATCAGGTCGAACAGTTCCTTGAGCGGGCCTTCGACCGCGCCCGGTGCGGCGAGCGTGGGCCGCAGCCAGAACCCGACGACCGAGGCGTTGATCCGGCCCAGGCGGGCGGGGTCGACCGGTGTGAAGGCGCTGCGCGAGGCGTTGCCGTAGCTGACCAGCCGACCGAAGGAAGCCAGGGATCCCAGGGCCTGGTCGAAGAGTTCGCCGCCGGCCGCGTCCAGGATGACGTCGGCCTTCTCGTCCAGGGGGTACCCGACGACGGCGTCCGCCCCCAGCTGCCGTGCGAGCCGCTCCTTGCCCGGTGAGACCTGCGCGAGCACGCGGCCCGCGCCGAACTCCTTGGCCAGCTGCACGGCCAGGCTTCCCACGCCACCCGCCGCGGAGTGGACGACGACGGTCTCCCCCGGGCCCAACCGGGCGGCGGAGCGCAGCAGATGCCAGGCGGTGAGTCCCTGCATCATCAGGGCCAGGGCCCGCCCCGCGTCGAGGTCGTCCGGAATCGGGACGAGCGCGGACTCCTTGGCGACCGCCTGCTGCGCATAGCCGCCGGACACCCGGGCGAGCACGCGCCGTCCGTCGGGAGTACGGCCCACGACCTCGCTGCCCGGCACGTACGGCAGCAGGTCGGCGGTCAGGTACGACCCGTCCACCTGGTGCGTGTCCGCGAAGTTCACGCCGACGGCCTCCACGGTGACGAGCGTCTCGCCCGGACCCGGTCGGGGCGTCGGCACATCCACGACGGCGAGGACCTCGGGACCGCCGAAACGGTCGAACTGGATAGCGATCATGCGGCACTTTACCGCGCCGCACCGTGAGGGCCCGGTTACGATCCGGTCGTCGGGGCATACAGTTGCACCCCGCACGTTGATGCCCGAGCACCGCAACCGGAGGGTCGGAGACGTCATGCCACAGCCCGGCGATTGTCAGGCACCGACGGCCGCACTCCGGCCAATTCGGCGGCGTGGCCGCTCCCTTGGTTAACGATTCTCCTTTGCCCTGTGGCATGTTCTCGTGCGCCCGACCAGTTGCTCACGTCCCCATCGGAGCGCCCCATGGCCAAGCAACCCCGCGCGCTGCGCACTCGTCAGGATCTGATCCGTTCAGCCGCCGAAGTCTTCGAGCGTGCCGGATTCGCCGACGCCTCGATCGCCGTGATCAGCTCGGCGGCCGGCGTGAGCAATGGCGCTCTGCACTTCCACTTCAGGAACAAACGGGCCTTGGGAGAGGCGGTCGAACTCGCGGCCGCCCAGACGCTTCTGCATTTCACCGGACGGGTGCCGCTGCGACACCCCGCCCCCCTGCAACTCCTGGTCGACACCTCTCAGGCGCTGGCCGAGAACCTGCTGAGCGACCCGGTCCTGCGGGCCGGATTCAGCCTGGCCAGCGACGCGACCTGGCAGGGCCAGGTCAACCTGTGGGAGGAGTGGCAGGACTGGGTGCAGCTGATGCTGATCGTCGCCAGGGAGAGAGGCATGCTCACCTCCCACGTGGTGCTCGAGGACGCCGTTCTCGCGATCACGTCCATCGTCGCCGGATTCGAGGTGCTGTCCCGTATCGACACGGAGTGGGCGTCCCGTCGTGCCGTCACCGCGTTCTGGCGGCTGATGCTGCCCCAGCTCGCCGTCGCGGAGACCTGCGGCACCCTGACCCCGGAAGGGAGCGCCTCGCCTCCGGTCGGGCCCGTGAGTCCGTACGGGTCCCAGGACTGGGACATGGCCGAGACCTGCGGCGCCGCGTAGGCCGACCGTCGCCTCCCCGCTCGCGGACGGGGCGTGAACCGTGCTTTCTTTGCTGGGCGTTGTGCGCGGCTTGTGCGTCCTTTGAACGTCACCGCGCACCATGGGAGTGCGGTACGGCCGCGTCAGTGGTGGGACGAGTCAGGGAGAGTCGACGTGGTGGGAGTGGCGAGCCGGTGGCTGCGCAGGTTCGATCCGCCGTCGGGGCAGGGTGCTGTCATGACCGGCGCGCCGCGGCTGTTCTGTTTCCCGCACGCGGGCGGTGCGGCCAGCTCGCTGCGTCCGCTCGCCCTCTCCCTCGCCCCCGCACTCGACGTACTGGTCGCGCAGTACCCGGGCCGGCAGGACCGCCGGCTCGAAGCGCCCGTCGACGACCTCGACAGGCTCGCCGACGCCCTGGCGATCGAGGTCTCGGGACAGATCGACGGGCCTTACGCCCTCTTCGGCCACAGCATGGGGGCTGTCCTCGCCTACGAGGTCGCCCGCCGGCTCTCGCCACGGCGGGGACCGTCCGCGCTGATCCTGTCGGGCCGCGGCGCGCCCAGGCCCGAGCCGGGGCGCCACGACCGGCTGCGGACCGATGACGACATCGTCCGGGCCGTGTCCGCGCTCGGCGGCACCACACCCGAGGTCCTGCGGGACCCGGAGCTCAGGGAGATGGTCATGCCCGCCCTGCGCGCCGACTACCGGGCGATCGGCTCGTACGGGTGGAAGCCGGGGCCGCCGTCGACCGTCCCGTTCACCGTGCTCGTCGGTGACAGCGATCCGGTGGTGACCGTGGAACAGGCCCAGAAGTGGGCGGAGTTCACGACTGCCCGCACCGTCACGCAGGTGTTCTCCGGCGGGCACTTCTTCCTCGACGCCCACCTCGCCGAGGTGTCCGAGGCGGTCGCCACGGCGTGCGTAACCGCCTGTGCCTCCGGCGTGGCGACGGCGCGCGGATGACCGTCGGACGCCGGGTGCCCAGGCTGCTGGCCGTCAGCGACCTGCATGTACGCCACAAGGAGAACCGGACCGTCGTCGAGGGGCTGCGGCCCACCTCTCCGGACGACTGGCTCATCGTGGCCGGCGACGTGGGCGAGTTCGTGGAGGACATCGTCTGGGCGTTGCGTCTGCTGAGCGAGCGGTTCGCCACCGTGGTGTGGGCACCGGGCAACCACGAGCTGTGGACCCATCCGCACGATCCGGTGCAGCTGCGCGGCGCGCAACGCTACGACCACCTCGTGGAGTCCTGCCGCGCGATGGGTGTCGTCACTCCCGAGGACCCCTACCCCGTGTGGCGGGGTGAGGACCAGGAGGTCGCGGTGGCGCCCCTGTTCGTCCTGTACGACTACTCGTTCCTCGCGCCCGGCGCGCGCGACAAGCAGGAGAGCCTCGCCATCGCCGAGGCGGCCGGGATCGTGTGCACCGACGAGTTCCTGCTCCACCCCGACCCGTATCCGAGCCGAGAGGCGTGGTGCGCGGCCCGGCTCGCCGCGACCGAGGCCCGTCTGGCCGCCGTCCCCGACGACCGGGCGACGATCCTGGTCAACCACTTTCCGCTGGTGAGGGAACCCACGCACATCCTGCGTCATCCCGAGTTCGCCCAGTGGTGCGGCACCCGGGCGACGGCCGACTGGCCCACGCGCTTCCGCGCGGTCGAGGTCGTCTACGGCCACCTGCACATCCCACGCCTGATCCACCACGACGGCGTCCCGCACCGCGAGGTGTCCCTCGGCTACCCGAGGGAGTGGCAGCGTCGGGCCGATGCCCCCGCGCTGCCGGTGCAGATCCTGCCGAGGGCGACGCCGAACCCCTGACGCGATCGCGTCGCACGGACGAGACGGAGCCTTTCGGATGATCGATGAGTTGCTGCCCGTGCCCCTGGCCGTCGCCGACACCCGACACGATCGTCCGGAATCCGTGCTGTACCCGGCCGAGGCGCGGACGGTGGCAGGCGCGGTGGACGAGCGTCGGCGGGAGTTCGCCACCGTACGGTTCTGCGCCCGAAAGGCGCTGCGGGAGCTCGGCGTGTCACCCGCCCCGATCCTCAACGGCGAGCGCGGCGCGCCGGTCTGGCCCGCCGGGACGGTCGGCAGCATGACCCACTGCCGGGGATACCGCGCGGCCGCCGTCGCGTACGCCACGGACCTGGCGACGATCGGGATCGACGCCGAGCCCGACCTGCCGATCAGGGACGAGGGCACCCGGGAGCTGGTGATGGTCGGGGAAGAGCGGGACCGGGTGGCGGCACTCAGGGCGCGTCACCCCGAAGTGGCCTGGGACCGGCTGGTGTTCAGCGCCAAGGAGAGTGTGTACAAGGCCTGGTACCCGCTGACCGGCCGCTGGCTGGACTTCCATGAGGCCGTGGTCACGGTCGACCCGGAGCGGGGGAGCTTCAAGGCCCGCCTTCTGGTCCCGGGGCCGGAGATCGGCGGCCAGCGGGTCGGGACGTTCCAGGGCGGCTGGCTGCGCCGCGACGGGATCCTGCTGACCGCGATCGCGCTCACCCCCATGGGAGTCGCTGTGACACGTCCGCTTCCCTCGGCGGGGCGGCCGGCGACGGTGTCCGGGGCGCGCTGAGCCCGGCCGTCCGCCTTGTTCGAGATTTGTGTGGGCTTGGACCGGCGTCGTGCAGGCTGGTGCCGCGGAATCGCCGCCAATGACGCCTCCGGGCGGCCATGGAGCGTAGCGGGGGGATCGATGCAGTTCCGAGTGCTGGGTCCGATGGAAGTGGTCGACAACGGCAGGGCGGTGGTGCTCGGCGGCACCAAGCAGAGAGCCACCCTGGGGTTCCTGCTCCTGAACGCGAACAAGGCGGTGGCCACGAGCCAGCTGCTGAACGCCCTGTGGGGAGTCGACGACGCGCCGATGACGGCGCGCAAGATCCTGCAGAACGCCGTCTACGGGCTGCGCGGCGCCCTGTCCGCGGTCCGGGGTTCGGCCGGCGGCGACACCGCGACCCTGCTGACGCAGCCGCCCGGCTACATGATGCGGGTGGAACCCGAGAAGGTCGACCTTCATCTGTTCCACTCCTGGGTCGGCCAGGGGCGGCAGTTGCTGTCCCAGGGGACTCCCGGGTCGGCGGCGCCGTTGCTGCGTGACGCGCTGGCACTGTGGCGGGGCCCGGCCCTCGCCGATCTGGTGGAGAGCGGGGTCCAGTGGCCCGAGCTGGTCGCTCTGCAGAACACCCGCCTCGACGTGATGGAGGACTACTTCGAGGCGCAGCTGGCCTGCGGAAGGCATCACGAGATCCTCGCCGAGCTGGAGACCATGGTGCGCGCCGAGCCGCTGCGGGAACGGTCCTGCGGCCAGTTGATGCTGGCGCTGTACCGGTGCGGGCGGCAGGCGGACGCACTCGCCGAGTACAGCCGGGTGCGGGCGGTCCTGGTGGAGAACCTGGGCCTCGAGCCGGGCCGCGGTCTGCAGCGGCTGCAGCAGTCGATTCTCGCTCAGGACTGTTCCCTGGCCTTCGAGCACGTGCCGGTGCGGATGTCGGAGCGGATGCCGGAACGGGCGCCGGAACGGATGTCTGAGGGAATGTCGGAGCGGATGCCCGCCCGGGAGACTCCGTCGGGCGACGTCCTCTCGGCGGAGCCCGTCGCGCCCGCCGCACCGGCGGGGGCGGTCGACCTGCCGGGGGTCGCGGCCGAGCCGGTCCCAGGCGCCGCTGACGCGCCTGGGGCGGAAGCGGGGCGGACCGGACCGGCCGGCGAGACCGACCCCTCCGCCGCGGCGCGCCGGACGAGCACCGACCGTCGCCAGGTCAGCGTGGTCTCCCTGCGCACCCGTCTCGCACCCTCCCTGGGCAGCGGTGCCGAGCAGGAACTCGACGATCTCCTCGACGGCGCCGCCCTGTTGGTCCGGGAGCAGGTCGAACGGTTCGGCGGTACGGTCGTGGCCTCCATCGGCTCGGTGTCCCTGGCCCTGTTCGGACTCGACGACCCGCACGAGAGCGACGCCGCGAACGCCGTTCTCGCGGCCCTCGCGGTCCGGGACGTCCTGGACGTCTCCACCGGTTCGGGCGGCGCCGGCGCCGCGCAGTCGACGGTGCGGGCCGCCATCACCCAGGGGGAGGTCCTGCTGCGGCGACGGGGGCGGGAGGAGGGGCCCACCGTGGTCGGCGCCGTCCTCGACGAGTCCCAGGCCCTGCTGGGGTCGGTGCCCGAGGGAGAGGTGCGGGTCAGCGACGCGGTCCGCCGCGCCAGCGAACAGACCGTCGTCTACCGCCGCTGCGACAGCGCCGCCGCGGCCTGGCAGGCCCTGGGCGCGCGGTCGGCGGGCGCGGCGGGTACCGAGCAGGCGGTGGAGCTCGACGTCCTGCGCGGCCTCGCGCAACGCACCCGGCACCGTGCCGTACCCCACCTGGTGACGATCCTCGGGGACGCCGGTACCGGGAAGAGCCGGCTGCTCGGCGAGTTCGGTCGCTGGGCCGCCGAACAACCGGACGGCCCGCTGGTCGTGTCGGCCCGTGCCTCCGAGGGCCGCGACGGCTCACCCCTGGCGATGGCGGGCCGGCTCCTCGCCGCCTACTGCGGGGTGCGGCCCGACGACGACGAGGGGACGGTGCACGCGGCGCTGGAGCGGGAGGTCCGTGCGCTGTATCCCTCCGACGGGGCGGCGGACCTGCCCTTGCACCGGCTGCGCCCGCTCCTCGCGTCCGCGGGGGTCGATGTCCACTTCGGTGAACTGTGCCCCGGTGAAGTACTGCTCTCCTGGCGGGAGTTCTTCCAGGAGGCGGCGCAACGGCGGCCGATCACGCTCTGCGTCGACGACCTGCACCGCGCCCCCGACATGACCCTGGACACCGTCGAGGAACTGGCGGAGTCCGCAGGGGTGGGGCGCCTGTTCGTGGTCGCCTGTTCCGGGCCGGAACTCCTCGCCCGAAGGCCCTCCTGGGCCGGAGGCAGGAGTCACACGACCACGGTCACGCTGGACCCGCCCCAGCGCATCACCCACGAGGAACTCGTGGAGTTCCTGCTCGCCGCGTCGCGCAACGACGCCTTGCAGAGCATCGGCGAGCCCAGGGATCCGGCCGCCGCGTGAGCCCCCGCGACCGGTCGTCGTACTCCGGCGGGCCGGCTTCCCCCGCCGTGTCCATCGTCAGGTAATCGATCACCCACGCTGGTGCGGATGACTTTCTCGTGACCGCCGACTGGCATGGGCGGAACAGGATGGAAGCGACTTCCCCCGAGGGAGCGCCAGGAATGCGGCCGGTGCCGATTCGAAGAGATCGGTCCGCGTTCGACAGGGAGGCGTGACATGAATTCAGGAGCTGCTATGTCGGAACTCGCCGAGCCCAATCTTCGCGCGCTGCTGGCCACGGCAGGACTCGACGTCGAATACGTCCGCGGAGAGGGAAACACGCTCTTCCGCCGCGGGGAGGACGGGGGCGAGATACCGGTCCTCGACTTCGCGGGCGGCTACGGGTCGCTGATCCTCGGGCACAACCACCCCGAGATCGTGGCCCGCGCCCAGCGGCTCCTGGAGGAACAGGCGCCCGTGCACGCGCAGTTCTCCTCCCACCCGTACGCCAACGCACTGGCCGCCGAACTGAACCGGATCGTCCACCGGGAGACCGGCACCGACGAGCCCTACTACGCGACCTTCGCCAACAGCGGCGCCGAGGCGGTCGAAGCGGCTGTCAAGCACGCGGAGATGGACCGGGTGGTACGCCTCGGTGCGATCGTCGCGGACATCGCGGAGGGCATCGACGAGGTCCGTACGGCGGTGGACGCGGGGCTCGCGACGGTGCCCGACGAGGTGTTCACGCGCCTGGGCGTCCCCCGCCCCGCGGCCGGGCAGGACGCGACCGAGGGGGGCGTCGACGGGGGCGCCGAGGGGGCGATCGAGGCGGTGATCGCCGAGGTCACCCGCAGGAACGAGGAGCGGAGCGCCGAGCCTCCGGTGCTCCTGGCGCTCGAAGGCGGCTTCCACGGCAAGCTGATGGGCAGCGTCCAGCTGACCCACAACGCCGGGTACCGGACCCCGTTCGCGGCGCTCGGACTGCGTACCCGGTTCGTGCCCCGGGACGCCCCGGACGTCCTGCGGGAGATCCTCGAGCAGGAGCGGCGGCCGCTGCTGCGTCCGGCCGTCGAGGACGGCGAGGTCCGGCTCGTCGAACGGCCCCACCCCGCGTTCTGCGCGTTCCTTCTGGAGCCGATCCAGGGCGAGGGCGGGATCCACCCGCTGTCGAAGGAGTTCGCCCGCCGGATCCAGGAGTTCGGCGCGGCGGCCGACTGCCCGCTGGTCGTCGACGAGGTCCAGAGCGGGATGGGCCGTACCGGAGCGCTGCTCGCCAGCTCCCACCTGGGCCTGCGCGGCGACTACTACGCGCTCGCCAAGTCCCTGGGCGGCGGGATCGCCAAGGCGGCCGTGATGCTGGTGCGCGAGGCCCGCTACCAGCCCCACTTCGAGCTCGTGCACAGCTCCACGTTCGCCAAGGACAGCTTCTCGTGCCACATCGCGCTGAAGGTCCTGGAGCTGCTGGAGGCCGACGGCGGCCGCGTGTACCGGCAGGCCGTCGAGCGCGGAACGGCGCTGGAGACCATGCTCGGCAAGGTGCGCGCCGGCTACCCCGACGTGGTGAAGGACGTCCGGGGCAGCGGCCTCATGCTCGGGTTCGAGTTCCACGACCAGTCCGGCGCCGCGTCCGAGGCGATCGGCGAGGCGGCACGCTCCGGGCTCTTCGGCTACGTCGTCGCCGGGCACCTGCTCAACGCCCACGGCATCCGCACCTTCCCCACCGCCAGCGCCGTCCACACCCTGCGCTTCGAGCCCTCGGTGTTCCTCACCGACGAGGACATCGACCGGCTGGAGTGGGCCCTGACCGACGTCTGCTCCATTCTGCGCGACCAGCAGGCGCACCGGCTGGCGGTTCCCGCCTGACCGAGCGGCCCGCCCGCCCCTCGAGAACTCCCCCTTCTGAAAGGTCAGCCGAAGGTCATGATGAGTGAGCAGCCTGCGACTCCGGTCGGCACGGACATCGAGCGGAACGAGCCGATCGCCGTCGTCGGCATGTCCTGCCGGCTTCCCGGGGCGGACGGGCCCGCCGCGTTCTGGGAGCTCCTGGCCGGCGGCGTCAGCGCCATCGGAGACGTACCGGCGGACCGCTGGCCCGAAGGCGCCGCGAGCGCGGTCACCCGCGGTGGCTTCCTCGACACCGTGGCCGATTTCGACGCCGCCTTCTTCGCCGTCTCGCCGCGCGAGGCGGCGGCCATGGACCCCCAGCAACGGCTGGTGCTGGAACTGGCCTGGGAGGCGCTCGAGGACGCGGGCATCGTGCCGGCGTCGCTGCGCGGCAGCAGGACCTCCGTGTTCGTCGGCACCCTGCGCGACGACTACACCAATCTGGTCTACCAGCACGGCGCCGAGGCCGTCACCCAGCACACGATGACCGGAGTGAACCGGAGCGTCATCGCCAACCGGATCTCGCATCTGCTGGGCCTGCACGGACCGAGTCTGACCGTGGACTCCGCCCAGTCCTCCTCGCTCGTCGCCGTGCACCTGGCCTGCGAGAGTCTGCGGCACGGCGAGTCCACCGCCGCCATCGCGGCGGGCGTGAACCTCAACCTGCTCGCCGAGAACACCGTCACCGAGCAGCGGTTCGGGGCGCTGTCGCCGGACGGAGTCACGTACACCTTCGACGCCCGCGCCAACGGCTTCGTGCCCGGCGAGGGCAGCGGGGTCGTCGTCCTGAAACCGCTGGGACGCGCCGTCGCCGACGGCGACCGGATCTACGGCGTCATCCGTGGCAGCGCCGTCAACAACGACGGCGCCACCGACGGCCTGACCGTCCCCAGCCGTGAAGCCCAGGAGCAGGTCCTGCGGGCCGCCCGGGCGCGGGCGGGCGTGGCCGCGGAGGAGGTGCAGTACGTCGAACTGCACGGCACCGGAACCCCGGTCGGCGACCCCGTCGAGGCCGCCGCCCTGGGCGCGGCGCTCGGGACGGGGCGCGATGCGGAGCGCGCGCTGCGCGTCGGCTCGGTCAAGACCAACATCGGCCACCTCGAAGGTGCGGCCGGTATCGCGGGGCTCATCAAGACCCTGCTGAGTCTTCATCGTCGTCTGCTGCCGCCCAGCCTCAACTTCGAGCGCCCCAACCCGGCCATCGACCTGGACGGGCTCGGGCTGGCCGTGCAGCGCGAACTGACCCCGTGGCCGGACCCCGAACGCCCGCTCGTGGCCGGGGTCAGCTCCTTCGGCATGGGCGGCACCAACTGCCACGTCGTCGTCGCGCAGGCGCCCGCGGGCGATGCGGTCGGCGAGTCGGTCTGCGACGAGGACGGCGACACCGGCACGCCTCGCGGGTCGGCCCCGGGCATCCTGCCGTGGGTCGTCTCCGGCGCCGGGGAAGCAGCGCTTAAGGCCCAGGCGGAGCGGCTCGTCGCGCGGGCCGAGAACTGGGGCGGAGACGGGGACGGGGGCAGGAACGGAGACGGGGAGGCCGCGTCCTCGGCCGACATCGGCTGGTCCCTGGCCGCGACGCGCACGGCCCACCGTCATCGCTCGGTGGTGCTCGGCTCCGACCGGTCGGCTCTCGTCGACGGGTTGCGGGCGGTGTCGCAGGGGAGGCCGGCGCCGGGTGTGGTCTCGGGTGTCGTGAACCCCGGGAAGACCGCGTTCCTCTTCACCGGCCAGGGCTCACA
>NZ_JBVHDX010000028.1:30084-45075 GCF_055563155.1 Streptomyces sp. NPDC013317 | reverse complement strand
GTCATCCCCGCAACTACCTGGCCTTCCTCGGCCTCACCGCAGCCCTCTGCTGCTACAAGCGACTTCTCCGCCTCACCACATAGGACACGGTCATAGACCGGCAGGGAGGCTGTCACTTGACATTCGTGTATACACGTTCGCCCGCCGCCCATCCTGCGGCAGAGAACCTTGCCCTGCGCGAGATCTCGGCAGCGATGAGTGTCATCGGGGCCCCTCAGGTTGCTCGGACACGTGAGCTGTGCGGAGCTGACGCCGGGAAGCGAGTTCGAGTTTGGTGAAGATGTTGCCCAGGTGGTATTCCACCGTCTTGACGCTGATGTAGAGCCGCTTGGCGACCTCCTTGTTCGTCATTCCCTCGGCCACCAACAGGGCGACGGCACGCTCACGTTCGGTCAGCATGCCGTCAGATGCGGGCGCGGGTGTCGTGGGGGATGGCTTGCTGAGACCGCTGAGCTCGCGCGCGTCGCTCTCGGCACGTGCGGCGAGAGAGGGGGCACCGACCGAGAGAAGATGTCGTTGCGCCTTGTCGAGATGCTCCAGAGCAGCCTCGGGCTCGGCGGCGCGCAGTACCCTGCCGTAGGCATATTCCAGCCGGGCGCGGTGGAGTGGGAGTTCGTCTGGCTCGGCCGGCAGGCGCAGCGCGGTTTCGTATGCCTCTTGCGCGCTGTCCGGTTCCCCGTGGGCTTCAGCCAGCACCCCAACTAGCCAGCGCGCCGTCAGCTTCAGGCTTGGCACGTCCTCGGCTAGGGCTTCGAGCCGGGCGAGCGCGTCAGCGGCGTCTTCCAGCCGGCCTGCCCAGGCGCAGGCCTCGACCTGGAGGGGGAGCCACCAGCTCTGAAAGTTGCTGACACTGGGTGCGGGGAGACGCGCAAGCGCCTGGCTCATGGCATCGGCATCGCCTCGTGCCTGGGCGAGGATGACCTCTGCCATGACCGGGTACACCAGGTCCAGCGGCAGCCCGGTGCGCATGGCCGCCTCTTCGGCTGACTGCAGTTGGTCTTCAGCGACTTCCCACTCTCCCTCGGCAGCCGCTTTCATCGACGCGACCGCGTGTCTGGCCGCAGAATCGAACGACTGTCCGATCGGCGCGGCGGCCGCCAGCGCCTTGGTCGCTGTGACGGTCGCGTCCTCCCAAATGCCGACGAGGTACTGAAGCGCGGCGAGCATGAAGTATTCACAGATCTGCGCATCATCCGCCTCCCCGATCGGTTGGCGGCGCGTCAGCGGCCTGAGGTTGCTGGAACCGGCGTGCAGCTCGTTGGCCATTTCGCGAAGGACTCCGCGCGGATTACACAGGAGGCCGGCCGCGAGTTCGGTCCGGGCGCCCGATTCGGCGTCTCCCCTGCCCGGTGCTGCGTCCGGCATTGGCAGAGGCAGCCGGGTGATGCTCTTTGCAGCCAGGGTCATCAGATGGCGTGCGTAGTTGACGGCATGAGGTGCGGGGAGGTCGAGCCCGATAGCCTGCAGAAGTATAGGCATTGCCTTGTCCAGCCGGTGCTGCCGACTGTAGGTGGCGCCCAGAAGCACGGATGCCAGGGCTGCCACAGATGGGGATTCCTCGGCTTCGGCGGTCCTGATTGCCTCTGCGAAGTGCGACTGCGCCTCCTGGAAGTCGCCCTTTGCATAGGCGATCCCGCCGAGGGCGCAGGTGCGGGCAGCGGATTGCGCGCACGATTCCACGGCTCCTAGAAGGCGGAGACAACGCGAATAGTCCCTCGCCAGCAGGATGCGCAGGGCCCCTCTGAGGACACGATGATCGTGTTCCTCCGGGGTCTCGGAAAGATCGGCCGCCCACAGGTCGAAGGTAGCCGCTCGGGCGAGTTGTCCGCTGGAGGCGAGCCGGTCGGATTCGGCTTCGAGTTCGGCCGACAGCGTGGGATCGACCTGGCCGGCGGCAGCAGCCACGCGGTGCGGCCAAGCTGTGCTCGCGTCCACCAGCTCGGCGGCCGCGGCGTGCAGCGCCACATGGCGCGTCGGGGGCATCGACTGGAGAATGACCTCTTGCTGCATCGTGTGCTTGATCTGTATGGGGGTCAGCGGCTCACTGGGCCTCCACTGGACCAGGCCGGAAGCGAGAGCCTGGCTGAGCGCCGCCGCAGGGTCGGCGACACCGGCGGTCTGAGCGGCGCGCGCCAAAGGGACCGTTCCACCGAGAACGGCGAGTGCCTCCACGAGGCATCGGCTCTCCTTACCGAGCCGGTTCAGGGCCTGCTGCACCACGGCTGTCAATGCTTCGGGTGTCGGCAGGGCAAAGTCTGGGGCTGCCAGATCGTGCAGTGAGGTCTCAGCGAAGAGGGAGTGCAGGTAAAGAGGGTTCCCGTGGGTGTGGGCGATCAGTCGGCCGATCGCTGCCGCGCTGAGCGGCCCGACGCGCAGAGCCCGGGCGAGTTGAAGGACGTCGTGTTCCTCCATGCCGGTCAGGGGAAGCAGCAACCCGTGCTCGGCAGATGTGACGATCCGCTGCCACCGTGACCCAGTCCGTGCCACGTCCATACCGGGCAGGGCGCCGCCGTCTGGCCGGGCGGTCAGCACGATGAACACCCGCTCATGCCACATGCGCCGGGTCAGAAATCCCAGACAAGCCACCGACGCAGCGTCCGCCCACTGCACGTTGTCGATGACGAGCACCACAGGACGCGCCCGCTGGGCCGTGGTGAGGACTCCGAGAAGTTCGGCTCCGACCCCCCCAAGCTGCGCTTCCGTGAGATTGCCCTTGGCCAGGAGCGTTGTGCCCGCGAGCGCGGTTGACGATAGTCCGCGGACAAGCTGGTCGATCACTCCGTACGCGTAATCTTGCTCGAACGGGTCGCAGGACGCCCGGAAAACGCTCATGTCGGTGAGGTCGTCCTCCAGCCGGTGAGCCAGCGCGGTCTTGCCGATGCCTGCCTCGCCCGTTACGGCCACGATCCAGGGCACACCCTTGCGAACCTCGGACACGCACGCCTGCAATTGCTCGAGCTCGTGTCTGCGGCCGACAAATGCGGTGGCGATGCCGGTCATGACCGGCATCCGGAGCCAGTTTTCATTCCCTCCATTATGATGCATTGCGGGGCAACGCGAACACTTTTTGTGCGAATGCACAAGTCGTGTGTCACGAGCGAGTGGCAGAGCCCAAGTGGAACAAGGGGAGTGCTAACTCCAATTTTTGTCGGCAGTCTCTACACAGAGTGTCGACAGATGCCCGTCTTCGTAGCAATGCCGAGACGCTGCCCAATCGGTAGGCCCCAGCTCATCGCAAGCGGCACGTGACGGAGACGGACGAAAATGTTCACTGGTTGACGAACACCTGTCGGCGCCTGGCCCGCTTTGGCTGTATAGAGCCAGTCTGCCCTGATGACGCTCATGCCACACGGCCCCGCCCCGGCGACGACTTCAGCGGTCACATCGGCCGACAGGCCCTGTCCCTACGTTACGGATGATCACTGCACGGGACGTGTATTCTCACCACCCGGCCAATGATCAACCGTCAAAGGCTCGACGTCTCCCGTGCACGAACTCGTAACGGGAGGTGCATCTGCGTGTGCCGGTTCGCCGCACTGCGGGTGGCTTCTGCGGCAGCTGGACTCCGACGGCCCCACGCAGCGCGCTGGCACGGAGCGAAGGTGCAGCTGGTTACAGACCCGACGGGCGGTTGTGTTGGACCTCACCCTGATAGATCCTCCAGGGCGCCAAATGTAATCGCGCCTATCTGAGTTTCCGTGAATTCGGCAACCTCCGGGAAGTTCTGTAGCAGCTCCACATGCGCGTTTATGATCTTCTCAATGACTTCCGTGTACTCCTCTACAAAAGCTAGCAGATGCTTGTAGTCCGAGTACCATGCGTCCGTCTCGCGAGTCCTGCCGAACGTATATTTTCCATCCGTCAGCTTCACGAAATGCCCGGTTTCACCATAGGGCTCAATGATGGTGGAGAGAATTGTGTCATCGTGTTCGCCGGCGTCTGGTTCGTGCTCCTGCTCGGTGACCCAGTCGGACTCTCGCTCCTGCTCGGTGACCCAATCGGACTCTCGCTCCTGCTCGGTGACCCAATCGGACTCTCGCTCCTGCAGACTGGCCCAGTCGCGCCCTTCCCTCTGGAAACTGTAAACCCATTCTCCCTCTGAAACCTTGCAGTACTCAGTGCCAGGAATATCCGCGAAGTACGGGTTGGGTATCGGGTATTCTTCTCCTTGTTCGAGCTTCACCAGGGCGCTATCCAGCCAATCAAGCAAAACAGTCCGGCTCCCCGTAGAGGCTTCAAGATTCTGTCGCATATCTGAATCCCATGGAAACCATTCGGAAATCAGGCCCGGAAGCTTGTCGGAAGCAAACCATGTTGAGTCTTTGAATAGTGCGCCCAGCCGTGCCCGATGGGCGATAATCCGTTCCTTAAGTTGAGTATCCTCTTCTTCTGTACCGGGTTCTTCAAGATAATTCCGAAGTGCTTGCGCCAGATCTTCATCGGAAATTGACATGGATTTCCTCCTGATTGATCTAAAACTGTTTGCGTCAACGAGTATACGAGGTTTGCACGACCTTCCACTGGCTACTTAAAATGCGACCTCCCGGGTGGCCGCCCCCTCGCGGCAACGCTAAATGTACGAACCGTTCGGCTGCACCAGTAGTTCAACTAGATCGCTGGCGGTCTTTCGGAGAAGGGCTAACTAATTCTTCTTCCCTTTCTCTTCCTCTCCCTCCGGATGAATTATGTATGCGTCATTCCCGAGATCTGTTTTCGGAGGCGTCTCGGAAGTGCTCCTGCCGACTTCCGAATAGGTTATTCCGTCTTCTGCGTGGATCAAATATTGATCTCTGTCGATGATGTCCATCTTCTCCTTCCGTTCAGATCGGGAGTCGTCGTACTCCTCGCCCAGGGCTTCACTGATAAACTTGTCAGCCAGCCTCTGCTCCTCTTTCTCCTGTTCAGTCAGGCGCTCTTGCTTGGCTTTCCGATCCTCGGCGATGGTGGCCTTTATCTCGTCATTGATGATGGCCATAGACCGGTTGTACGACTCTTGCACGTCATCCGAAAGAGCCAAAGGCTTTTCATGTGTGACGATCCGGAATTCATCGATGAATCGGTGCAGAGGATCCGCATCGTTTCGCTTTGCGAGTACTTTATCGCTTGCCTGTTGCCAGGTGAGTTTCGGGTGGTCGACCAGCTTCTTAGTGATGAGAACCTCCTCAACCTTCTCCCTGACTTTAATGAAGAGGGCTGCAGGGCTGCCCTGATGACTACTAATCGTCTCGGCCAAATGGTTAGCGGCTTTCCGGAAAAGTTGTTCTATGTTTTGATCCCTTCCTAGTCTTGAGGCTTGCTTCCGGGGGCGCTTAGGAAGCTCGAAACTCTGTGATCTCCCTAGAATTTCTTTGGCCACCCTGCTCCTGGCAGCTTCGTAGCTTCCGGCTTCCCGGGAGAGAATTTCTGCTGCTCTCTTCGCGCTTCTCTGGTCAAATCCTTGTCTCTTAAGAAGGCTTACAAGTTGCGCACGTGCGGGTGTCTCAAACTCCTCCATCGGAGCCTCCTGAAAAAGTTGAAGAGGGTAATGCAATGCAGGTACGGTAGCGTCAGGTCCATGAAAATCGCCAAGCGGAGCGATCTCTCGGCAGTAAGTACCCCCGCATCGCAGCGACCAGAATGGGAGAATGCAGTGCCTATTTTGTTTCATCGTAGGTCGGCTATTTTCCGCGCTCTTTCGATCGCCGGGGAATGATTCATCATCCCGTCAATTGCCTGAAGGGATTTGCCTTGACGTCTAAGAGTGTCAGCCGGTAGGTCGAATGTCTGGAGGCAATTTTTTGCAATGTTTTCCTGTGACTCTCACCAATTCACGGATCAGTATGACCGGGGACGGAGCATGATCCTAGGAACTTTCGGGAACCCGTTGGGGATGTCTTCCCCTGGAGCTTCCCACGAAATTGATCTTCGATACGCCCCCAGGGTGCGGCTGAAGCGACGGAGTTGATGTCGAGTTGTGGGGGAGGTTGAGCCTGCTGCTGCGGGGGACTGAGGGCAGGCCCCGCAGCCGGGACGGAAACGGTACTCGGACCGGCTGGTACTCCAAGGCATCCTGTTCGTGCACCCCGGATCGTTTGGGGACACTCGCCGTAGGGGCTCGACTCGGATCCAGAGTGACCTGCTCATGCCATAGGGTGTATGAACTGAGACGCGACCAGGTTGTGGCTGCTCCAAGATGGTCCTCGCCGAGCGCTGCGGCGCGGAACGCCGTCCGCACTCAACATTCTGACCACGGCGTCACTGATATCCCGCTCGCCGCCCCCTTCTCCGGCGTCCACTGTTCGACGCTCCCCTGCGGCCAGCTGCTGAGCAAGGGCTGTGTAGCGGGGCAGCAGGTACACGGTCAACCGGACAGCGTTGAGTCGATGAACTCCTGTCACGTCGTTGTCGAAGGGGGGTGAACGTTTCCCGAGATCAGGCGATCGGCCTGCAATCTGGGCATAGGGAGGGACCAGATCCCGGCCAGACGGGCGGGGGCCGGGGCAGAACATGCCGGCCATCCACAACCCAAATCTGCGCCCCGGCCGAGTATGCACACCACGGGCGAATGGTCCGTGCGGCTCGAGGTCCTCGCGTGCGGCGGCGTGATCTAGTGAACGACGAGTGCGATCCGGCCAGTCGCGGCGCGCCACAGTCCCCATCTTCTCTTCACGCTCGATCGCCCGCCGGGCGGGCTGTTGCCAGGGTCATCCATGCCGCCCCAGTGGCCGCCATATGCCCTCCGCCCCGTGCACGGGAGGCGATGCCTCTGATCTTTGAGATGCCGAGTCACGAAGGAGATGCCCGGCTGCACCACTGGCGGGAACCGTCCAAGAGTGAATCGAGATGAGGCCGTCCGGATGTACCGCGAGTACTGCTCTAAAGGTTGCCCCTTAGGAGCCTGAGCGATTCCGATAATTCGCTTCACTTGACCAGGGGGTGACACACTCCGCTGCGGCGGCAGGCCGGTGTCCTTGGTGCCATTCGTGACACTACGAGGCAAGAATGGAACTGCAATGGATTTCACGTGGGAAGTTGAGTCCGGAGAAAAGGGGCATCTATTTTTTACGGGGGCTCCCGCATCCACTATTGAAGAGGCGGAATACGATCCTGCCTACAAGACTTTTCAAGTAGTTTTTGACTGGCAGAGGGACTTCCTATTCCGTCTGAAGACGGCGAGGAAAATCTTCCACGGCAGAGCAGCTGTGAAGCTCCCGGTAGAGGTACTCTTTCAAATGTATCCGCAGGCCACCCATCCATCCAGCGCCGAGATTTCATTTCTCGATATCACCTTCCCTTCCGATAGTGGTCAGCTCACGTGGCCGCGCGGTATCTGGGTGGACGGGAAAGTGACGGGAAGCAGGAATGCGGGCTGGAGCGATGGGGCCTCGGGGATCACTCTCAGCTTCGATTTTCTTATTCATAATCGTTTTTCCCCCGGGGCGCCCGAGGAGGTCGGAGCTGAAGTTGTGATCTGGGGGGATGGCAGGGTCGAGCCAAAGGTGGCTAACGGCCTGCAGTTGAACAGTATGCAGATTGAGGAGAGGAATTGATTGGCATGGAAGAATTCCCCGACCCGAATGAGGAGATCTCGGAAGAAGGGGGCGCCGAGATTGAGGAGTATGAGGTGAATGACATAGGTGTAGCGAACGAATGGATGGAATACTTGGAGGAGTCCGGAGAAGAGTTTGAGATTACTTTGGAATGACGACCGAGCTTCTCCTAATGTGAGTGTGCTGGCCCTGAGTCTTTCCTTCCTCGGTCTGATTCTGAGGACGGCGGCGTGGACGGGGCTCGTGCGGGTCGTCGAGGAGCGCGGCTTGCGCAGGAGCCGCCGGGGCTTGAGGAGGTCTGCTTGGTGTGCGGAGCGAGCAGGTCCTGACTGGCAACGCAAGGGCCTGGCCAAGGCCGTCCTGGCCGGCCTCGGCACCACGGGCGCACTCACCCGCGCCTACTGGCCACAGACCAACGGCAAGGTCGAACGCTTCCACTGCGCCCTGTTCGACGAATGGGCCTACCAGCGGCCCTACGCATCGAACACTGAGGGGCCCGAAGCCCTGGCAGACTTCGTCCACACCTACAACCGCCATCTCTGGCCTCAACAACGCTGCAGGGCAATACACCTAGGGCCCGATAATTGATCTTGTGGTGGTTCGTGGTGAGCTGACGGATGCGGCATGGGCACGGATATCGCCGTTGTTGCCGGGCGTTGATAGGCGTGGTCGGCTGGGGCGGGACCACCGGTAGGTGATCAACGGGGTGTAGGAGGTTGCGGAACGGTGCTCCGTCGCGTGACCTGTCGGAGCCCTATGGGCCGTGGCAGGCGTCTGCGAGCGGTTCGCCCGCTGGGAGGCGGATGGCACGCGGGCCCGCCTGCTGGAGCAGGTCCAGATCCGGGACGATTCCGTCGGAACTGTGGAGTGGACCGTGTCGGTCGACTCCACCATCAGCCGAGCCCACCAGCACGCCGTCGGCGCCCAAGAGGGGCGACGGGTGACGAACTGGAAGATCCGGCACCTGAGGCGCCGCGGGGCATGCGCTCGGCAGGTCCCGCGGCGGGCTGACCATCAAATTCATCTCGCCTGCGACGGCCGGGGCCTTGCCCCTGGCCGTCGTGGACTACGCCCGGCAACCTCAGCAGCTCCACCGTCTTCGCATAGGGCCCT
Organism: Streptomyces sp. NPDC013317; assembly: GCF_055563155.1. Classification (NCBI taxonomy): domain Bacteria; kingdom Bacillati; phylum Actinomycetota; class Actinomycetes; order Kitasatosporales; family Streptomycetaceae; genus Streptomyces; species Streptomyces sp. NPDC013317. The sequence continues at coordinate 36,433 of NZ_JBVHDX010000028.1, read as the reverse complement.
GAGAGTCCCCGGACCGCCGCCGGACGCCCCCCGCAGGCACGGTGTGGTCATCGCGGACAAGACGTGCTCGTCACGCGATCCGCCAGACCCTGCTCATTGAGGAACATCCGGGCGGTCATCCCAGAACGGGCCGACCAGAAAGCCAACCGCGTGAGGCGTGGACAGGCCGGCGGCAGGCCGCCGGCCTTCGACCGCGAGCTCTACAAGAGCCGCAACGGGTCGAAGCTGCTTCAACCGCCGCAAGCAGTTCCACGCGATCGCCACCCGCTTCGACGAGGTCGCCACCCGCTGCAAAGCCGGAGCCCACCTCGCCTCACTCATCCTCCGGCTCGCGAATCAACCCAAGATCGATTGCCAGAGAAGAGTTAAGTGCCATCACAGCATGGAGGACATATCGTCCGCATATGAGTGGTATGTGGTGTGACTGGTGTGGTAGCAGGATTTCCGGTCGAGTGGCGGCCCGCGGGCGCGTCTACTGTCGACGGGCGCATCGACAGGCAGCGTGGCGTGCCCGGCGCCGGTGGCAGGAGGCGGCGCCCGCACGGGGGGGAGTGGCGATGGCCGGTGAGCTCTTGCTTCTGCACGTCACACGTGTCGCGCGGCTTCCCCTGGAGCCGCCGCAGCCGGGATGGCACTGCGCTGCCGTGGCCGGGGTGCCTGATCTGGCAGGCCAGCTGGTCCGCGCTGCGGTGCTGGCCGACAGGCAGGCTGGAGCGAGCTGGGCGCAGATTGGCGCGGGGCTGGGTATCAGCGCCGAGGCGGCCCGCGGTCGCTTCGGCCGTAGCCGCGACTCCTCGCCCAATGACCGGTGCGGGTGACGGGCATGCGGCGCCCCGCCCCCCAGCGATGGGGAAGAGGTGCCGGACGCTGTCCTGGCCGAAATAGTGAGGAACACCGGCGCATCGGTGGGCCTCGTCTATCTGCTGCCACCGGGGGAGCGGGTGCTGCACCTGGTGCTGGTCTCCGGGGTGTCCCGACAGATCGACGCCCCCTGGGCTCGTATCCCGGTCGACGCCGGGATCCCGGTGGCAGACGCGATGCGCCAGCGGAAGAACTCGCCCGCTGTTATCCCCGGCTTGGGATTGTACTGCCGTACGAGTTCAGGCTGGCTGCCGCCCTATCACCAGCGGCACCGCAGCGTTGGGTGGCATCGTGCTCTTGTGGCCGTCTGGCACCCGCCGCAGCTCAGCACGGCTGAACAGGAGACGATCGCTGTCTGCTGCCGCCAGGCGGCAACGCTCCTTGACCAGGCCGCCGACGGCCGTGCAATCCGGCCCCGTGAGGAGTTCCGCGTGCTTCCCGCGCTCCACCCCCGCCAAGCTGGCCCGGCCCAGGCCCACGCCGCCCTGGACTTCGCCGCCCGGCTGCCCGTGGGATGCTGCGCGCTCGACCTGGACGGCCGGCTCACTTTCATCAACCCGGCCGGCGCCGAGCTGGTCGGCTCCGGTGCCGCTTCCCTGCTGGGAAAACGCCCCTGGGAGGTGCTCCTGTGGCTGTACGACCCGGCATTCGAAGACCGCTACCGCCAGGCGGTGGTCACCCGGCGGCCCACCTCGTTCACCGCCACGCGCCCACCCGACACCCGTTTGTATTTCCAGCTCTACCTGGACGACAGCGGCATCAGCGTCCACATCACCCCCACTGGCGGGGAGCCGGACGATGCGCCAACGGCGGCCCCGTCGCCGGGCGGGCTCCTCGGCGCGACAGCGCTGTACCACCTCACTCACTTGGCCACTGCCCTGTCCGAGGCTATCGGCATGCAGGATGTGGTCGAGTGCGCCGCGGACCAGATCGTGCCCGCGTTCGGCCCCAAGGCCCTGGCTTTGCTGACCGTGGACGACGGACGGCTGCGGATCACCGGCTACCGCGGATACGGCCCGGAACTCATAGGACGCTTTGATGCGGCTCCCCTGAACTCCAACACCCCCGTCGTCCATGTCATCACCACAGGCGTGCCCAGCTGATCAGAGACCGCCTCGTTCAGCAGCACGATCGAGAAGTGCCACCGACAACCGACTGAACCATCCCGCGTGCCCCCAGCGCGCCTTCGACCCCGAGGAGGGCCCACGTCCTGTACCTGCGGGCGCTCGCAGGTAGAACAAGGTGATGAGGTAAACACGCTCGCGGCCGTTGAGTAGAGACTTCTTTCCGTGCGTTGCGAGGCGCGTTGGCGGCGCGTATTTCGTACCGTTGCTGTTGGCCGATCAGTCACGGTATCGGGATCGCCGCTGGTCATACGAGTAGATGCGGATCGTCCGGCTGTGCGGTCGGGTGGGAGTCCGGCGCGGGTGCGCCTTGCTGACCGGTCAACAGATGACGCAGACGCACGCGGCTGGCAGCGTTCCTGATCTGTGCCGTCGGGGCTTCGGTCCTGATCTTCGTGGCCGTGGCGGCCCGAAGCCGCCGTCGAGGAAATGTTTCCCATCTGGGCAAAGACGATTTCCCGCCCGTACTCCCCGATCGCGGGGATCGCCGGGTACGCATCTGCCAGAGTGAGCAAGGAACACGGAAGATGAAGGCGGCGCTCCAGCGAAGCAGAGTCTGGTTTGCATGTGCAGTGCTCTGAGCGGTGCCTGCCAGGGATTTGCTTCAGTGCAGACGACCCAGAAGCGGCCCGCCGCCGGCAGGCGCATTCGAAGCCTTCTTCGAAGCCCTGGCTCCGTGGCAGCGACCGTCACCGAATACGCCTTGGACCGGAAGGTGCACATGGATTCACTGATCGAACTCGCTATGAAAACCGCCCGTGGCTCCCTGTGCAGGTACCGGATGGGCGCGGTCGTCGCGTCCGGCCCCCGTGTGCTTGCAGCCAGGACCAATAGGCGTCGCAATTCACCCCGCATCGACTTTCGGCACGCCACCTTCCACGCGGAGGAGGCGGCAGTGCGACGGGTTCGCAACCCGATAGGAACCGTCCTGTACGTGGCTCGGATCAACGCTGCTGGGGATGCCGTGATGGCTCGCCCCTGCGAACGCTGCCAGCACGCACTCAAAACGGCAGGGGTCATCGGCGCCTACTACACCACGTGGGACGGGTCGGTGGCCTACATGGGCCTCATGTGCCCCGACCCAGTGAGCCCAATTCCGACCCGTCGGGCGGTTGGGCTGACAGATGGGTGAGCTCCTGGTGGATGGGTTCCGGCTAAGAAGAATCCACCAGAACAGTTGTGTACATACCTACCGTATATGTCCTCTTCCATGGCACCGGCGGCGGTCCGCACCCGTTGGCGCGATCAGCCGAATCCGCTCGGCGAGGCGCTGCGCCGCGGGCTGCACCCGTGGCGGGATGTCGGCTACGGCTGAAAGTGGACCAGTGCGACGCTTGAAAGTTGACCCCTTCAGGGTCTGACTCATTGAGTCAGGCCGGGAGGAGTGGTGATCAGCGTGGAGGACTGGGCGGAGATCCGCCGGCTTCACCATGCTGACGAGATCCCGCTGAAGGGTGGATGGCAGATGGCGGATCTGGTGGATCCGCCTGTCGGTGGTGGTGAAGTGATGTCGTGGAGAGAAGTGCCCGGACCGGAGTACGGGCGGTCCGGGCCTTCGACAGGCTGAGCGGGAGGGCCTGTGCCGGCGGTCCGGGGCGGTCAGTCGGCGGTGACCGGCTTGTCAGCGATAACGTCGACCAGGCGGATGTCCGGGTCTCCGGCCAGAAGCTTGCCTCCGATCTCGCCGAGCGCCGCAGGGATGCGGCCGGTGAGGTGTGCCTGGCGGGCAGTCTCGTCCTCGAACGCGTCGAAGATCCCGAAAGTGGAGGCATCCACCTGGAAGGCATACCAGACACGGGTGCCGGGTTCCTGCTCGACAATCTCCCGGCCACTGCGCAGAAACGCGGCCACATCAGCCTCCTTGCCCTCCTGGGCCGTGAGAAGAGCCAGTACACCGAACCTCAGAGCCATCTTCTTCCCCTTCACCTCTTGCGTGGTTTACCGTTCGCAGCGGCCATCCAGGGTCCGGAATTGGACCCTCACACGGCCATACTGTCCTCGATGTCCCTGGGCCGCCACTGGATGACTGTGCGCCGAGCGGTAGCGATCCCTATCAGAGGACCCCGACGCACGCTGTGCATTTTCTCCAGGGAAGATGGTGGCGCGCCCAAGCTGGGGTTGGTACGAGGACTGAGGCGATGATCACCACGATCTTTGGGCCTCATGTTCCCCCCATGATGGACAGCTGGCGGGTTTCAGAGATGTGGGAGCCGGCGCACCAGGTGGAGAGCTTGAAGCACAGATGGCCGATGCGGTGTCCGCTGGCCTGCTGCTGCCGACATGCGGCACCTCGCTCGACGGAACCGTCGCGGTGACGGGGATGAATACTCAAAGCTGGAAGAACGCGGTGGTGCCAACCATGACGTTGAGCGACACACCCATGTAATGCTTTCGACACCGCGCAAAGCAGGGATCTTATGATTGGGGCCAGGAGAAGTGCGGTCTGCGGCATTGCGTGAGGCTGCCGCAGGCCGCGAAGAATGATCTACCTATTGCAGCGGTCCGAGTGGCGGCTGGGCGTAACTGCGGGCCATCGGTGAAGTGGGACCGTCATTGAGGATGCACTCGTCGATTGGAGTGGGCAGGCAGCCGGACGCCGGATTGCCCCAGCGGCCAAGAAAGTTGAGCCAAGCCAGTGACCCGGTGTAGGTGCCCGGCTGCTGCCACGAAAAGGGCACAAGGCTGGATGCCGTATCCCACAGAACTCCGCGGGCGGTCTCGTCGGCCAGTACGCCCCCATTGGGAAGGCCCTGGTAGACATGTATCCCAGCGTTGGGGTACGCCTCGTGGTTACCTAGCGCTGCGTAGGCGTCGGGGCGCCATTCAGCCAGGCGGACGCGCTTGTCACCGTAGTGGTACTGAGCTCCCCTTGAGTGTTGGCTGTAATAGACCTGCCTGGGCCTGTTGTTGACGAACCGGATGACCATGTGGGTCCAGTCACCGACGTGGTTGCCGAAGCTCTGCACGCCACCGATGCACCCCACTGGTGCGTCCCAGCCGATGCAGACCTCCTTTCCCTGGTTGTAGTTGTAGAACGACCAGTAAATGATGTCTGTGACATTCGATGGCGCGCCCTCATGTGTACGGCGCACGATTTCGGCGTACGTGCTCACTGGCTGGCGGTCCGGGCGCTGACCGTGCAGAAACGGCGGGTTGGCGCAGGAGTCGCAGCCCAGGGGCTGGTCGGTGACCAGGTGACCGCCTTCTTCGTGGACGTTGGCCAGGTGGTACTGAACATTCGCGGGGTAGAACTTCTCATTGGGGTGAAGCCAGATGCGGGGGGCGAGAGATCGTGCGGTGTCGGCAGTGACTGGCGTGCCTGACATGATCGGGGCATCAGTCATGCTCTCGTTGAGCACATGGTAAAGGCTGCTCCCGCCGGTATCGGTATGCGAGGGACGGGCCACGAATGTTGAGGAGGAGAGGCCGCCGGCATCAGTTGGGTCGGACTGCCATATCCCCGCATCCATGCGGGCGCCCGATCCGCTGTCGTCCCAGATCTTCAGAGCAGCGCCCTTCACCACATACGCCGACTTCACACACCGGATCAGGGAGGTGGAGGGCTTGTCGTAGCCGCGGACTGCGACGTTGCCCAGGCAGGTGTAACCCTGTGGTGCGACCGGCGCCCAGAGCGACCCGTCATGTGTCCCGCCAGACCCGCGGTCCGTCCACACGAGCTGGTAGCCCACGGGCTGAGCCAGCACTTCACTCGGTCCACTGACGATGAACGTGTTCGCCGGCGAGGTGCTGTGGGAGTCCATTGCAACGTCGCCGAGTGAGTAGTAGCCGGGGTGGCCAGTCAGGCTCGGACGCCAGATGGAGATGTCCTCATGAGCTCCGGTCCCGGAGTCGTCATAGACCCAGGTGAAGCTCGCGACGGGCCGGATCGATAGCGGCGCCAGCGTGCTGGTGGACGCGCTCGCTGCAGGCGGAGCGAGCAGAGCGGTCAGTACGCACAGAAGCAGTGCTCCGCGGCTCACTTTGGTCAGGATCTGCAAGAGCCCTCCTACGGATGGGGTGGCTTCCTACGGGGCATCGCCGAGTTCGTACTCGACAGATGGGGCATAGGCCGAGGCAGGGTGGAGGCTGACATTCATCAGGTGACAAGAGATCAGGCCACCTGCGCAGTGCTGTTTTGCATCTGCCCTATATGCATCCGGCAGAAGGCTTGCTGTGCATGCCTGCCCCGCGGCGCGCTCGAAGGGTGAGCGACGCTCAGTTCTGAATGAGGTCGAACTTTTCCCAGGATCCGACCGCCGTGCGGTTGGCGATCAGTGGTGAGGTGCCCTCGTTCTCAGCGGTGACGAGTTTGCCGTTGACGTGCGCTCGAAGACTGATGCTGTCGTCGGTGTTGTGGATGAGGT
>NZ_JBVHDX010000028.1:0-29989 GCF_055563155.1 Streptomyces sp. NPDC013317 | reverse complement strand
GAGGTCGAACTTTTCCCAGGATCCGACCGCCGTGCGGTTGGCGATCAGTGGTGAGGTGCCCTCGTTCTCGGCGGTGACGAGTTTGCCGTTGACGTGCGCTCGAAGACTGATGCTGTCGTCGGTGTTGTGGATGAGGTCGAACTTTTCCCAGGATCCGACCGCCGTGCGGTTGGCGATCAGTGGTGAGGTGCCCTCGTTCTCGGCAGTGACGAGTTTGCCGTTGACGTGTGCTCGAAGACTAACGACCTGGACCTGAACGTAGTTGTGGGCGATGATCGCGCTGATCAGCGCGGAGCCGGGGTAGTCCATCAGCACGACGCCCGTGCGGGCCAGCCGGCTGGGGCCGTCGCTCTCGAGGTCGCTCAGTGCGCGCTGGTTCACACCGGTGGTGAACAATCCGCCGCCGGCAACGGCCGCCGGACCGGGACCTAGGGGGGCACAGTTGGCGGAGAGGTATGTGGTGTACATCGCCCCGTTGGTGTCAGCTGAGGCCGCGGTGATGTTGGCCCACGCCCGGGTCCATTTCTGTGCGGTGTCGCACTGGTCCCAGTCGTTCTCTATGTAGGAATCCCGGTTCCAGTTAGTCAGTTGGGTCAGCCCGTAGCCCGCATAGATGCCGCCGCGCGGGCCCTTGAACGTAGCGAGCACGATACGTCCGCGTACCTGGCCGAGACGTGGCATGGGGGAAGTGGTGGCCCCGGTCACAGTTGGAGCGTAGAACAGGTCGGGATATCGGGCGAGGTAGCTTTTGAAAATGCGGATTCGGTCTGCCTGCCTTGTCGAGGGAGGGTCGTCCACACAGTGACCGATCGAAGCGGAGCCGCTCCCACCCTCCGAAGAGTTGGCGTCGCACTCGGCGCCCAGGTTCATCAGGACCGTCTCGCCTGGGTGAGTGGTCAGGAACCTTTTGGTGCGCGTGAGCACGTCGTCGAAGTTGGCGTGCTGATAGACGTTGGTATGGTGGATCGCGAACGCAGTACCGCTGTTCACCACCCGCACCCGGATGTCGATCGCGCGGATACCGGCCGCGAGCTGCGCGTCAAGTGTCACAGCGCTGTCGCCATGGTCCTCCTGGGCCTCGTAAGCCCAAGGAGCCAGCCCACCGTGGATAGCCAAGGTGTCATGCGTTCCCGGCACCGACATTGCCCCGAGACCGAGCCCATCTGGCAAGCTATTCATCCAGTCCGGGTGCGCCTGCCCAGTCGTCAGGCTGTTGAAGGCAGGCGAGGACCGGCTCGGTTGCGCTGCCGCCGTCCCGCTGGTCGTTCCGAGCGCCCCAGCGGCGAGTATTGCCACCACCGCAGCTGCCGCGAAACCGTGCCAACGTGTGGATCTTCGTCGCGTACCCATGGAGTGCCCCCTTGTGTTGACCGGCGTGCTTCATGCGGTTCATGCGGGCCCGACCAGGGATTGACCTATGGCCGGACTGGATACGCAACGGTAGATACCATTGTTGCGAGGATCAGACAATGAGAACGGGCCTGGATTGGCGGGCAGTTGAACTGCTCTGGCTGAACTGCACCGGGTCTGATGGACGCTTGGCCCCCTGTGAGGATGAGTCAGCACCTCCGTTCCTGAGCTGCTGAACCTGTGATTGATGCGTATGTTCGGGAACGTGCGCACCCTCGGTGAGTGCGCTGGCGATGGTGCGGGTCTGAGGGGAACGCGAGACCCTGCGAGTCCTTCTCGTCACCCGCCACAGCGCCGTTCTCGCCTCCACAGCCGCGATCAACCAGTTCAAGGGCTTGATCGTCTCGGCACCCGACGACCACCGTGCCGAACTGCGGAAACTCAAGCGTCCAGCCCAAATCAGCCGCTGTGCTCAGCTGAGAGATCGCCCGGCACATGATGGTCCGGGCCCTGAGGTCCACTGCCTAGCGCGTTCAGGCACTGCAAGCCGAGGCCAAGGATCTCGATTGCGAGATCCTTGGCCTCGTGCGTCAGATGGCTCCAGAGCTTCTGGAGCTGCAAGGAGTGGGCCCTATCACCGCGGCCCAGGTGCTGGTCAGCAGGTCGCACCCCGGCCGCTTCCGCGCCGAGGCCGCCTTCGCATCCTTCGCCGGCGTCTCGCCCATCCCGGCCTCCTCCGGGCTCACAAACCGCCACCGGATCAACCGCAGCGGTGACCGGCAGCTGATGAACCGCGCTCTGCACACCATCACACTAATCCGCATGCGGCTGGACCCCGCCACGAAGACATATGTCGCCCGCAGGGTCAGCGAGGGCAAGACCTCGCGCGACGCACAGCGCTGCTGAAACGATCCGTCTGCCGTCAGCTGTTCAGGATCCGCAAGCGCTCAGATCGAACCCCTACGATCTCCTCCGGACCCCTCGACGCGATATAGCAGCCTCGGGGGCCCTATGCGTTTGGTCAAGGTCCAAGGCCAATAGGTTCGTGCGGACAAGGGCGGGCCGAGCCGTAGGGGTGTGCATGAGTGATAGCCAGGTCACGATCAAGCTCACGAGTGATGAGGCACTGCTGCTGTCGCATTAGCTGGAGAAGCTCCAGATGACGGACCTCAGCCGCGTTGTCGACGACCCGGCGGTCTGGGCACCGATCCATCGAATCGCCGGAACTCTCGACAAGACTCTTCCCGAGCTGTTCGCGCCTGACTATGATCAGCGGCTTGTGGCCGCTCGGCAGCGGCTTCGGCCGGACGGCTGACCGATCGGTCTGGACTCCTCAGCTGGCCACAGCCGGTTGGGGCTCGTAGAAGGTTCCGTCGCGGAGCATCGCGAACAAGACGTCGGCCCGACGGCGGGCGAGGCAGAGCAGGGCCTGGTGTGGTGCTTGCCCTGAGCGATCTTCTTGTCGTAGTAGGCCCGGGTCGCCCAGGGCGGCGAACGCGGAGAGGGAGAAAGCGCGTTTGAGCTGCTTGTTTCCTCTCCTGGACGGTTGTTCGCCGCGGGTGGAGGAGCCCGAGCTCCGGGTCGCAGGGGCAAGTCCCGCGTATGCGCAAGCTGCTGGCCGGGCGGATCGAGGAGCTCCTGGAGACCCACCCACTTTCGAAGGTCCTGACCTCGATGCCGGGAGTCGGCGTCGGGACCGGAGTCCGCATCCTGATCGAGGTCGGCGACGGCAGCACCTTCCCGACCGCGGGCCACCTCGCCGCTGGATCACCCGGCGGATCGTCGCCGCCAAGGTGTCGAACGGATGATCGAGCTGTCGCCCTTACGTGGAACTTCGGCGTCTACGGGGTCCGCAGAGCACGGCGGCAGGTGCATGTCCTCCTCCGCGCCCGGAGCGGTGAGGTACCCGCACCATCGCCAGACCGCCCAACCTGCCGGACGCCGACGCGGCCAAGGCGTGCTCATCGGCGAGCTGCTCGCTTACCCGCCCAGGACGTTTTCGATGATGTGAGCTCGTCTCGCTTGCCCAATCGCTCTTCCAATTGGTCTCGTTCCGCGGGCGCGCGGTGATTCGTTCCATCCGCTGGGGAACCAGGATGCACACAATCGTAAAATGCCGTTCGGCCGGACAGGAAGTGGCGCCTCGTCCGCGGAAGCTCGATCCGATCGGCAGACGGCCGCTCACGACCAGCGGGAGTGCCCTGGCATACCCGGAACGCCAGCCACTTGACCAGCAACTGCAAGATGGCGGAGACTCACTCAGTACCACCTATGGGCTTGCCAGAACGACCAGGCATTGCATGCCCCGCCGTAGACGGAGTCCACGTAGGACTTCATCCATTCCAACTGGGTGGTGGGATTGGTCTGCCAGTCCGGCCCGGCTGACGCCATCTTGCCGGCGGGCAGTGCCTGCGGGAGACCGTATGCCCCGGAGGTGGGGTTGGTCGCCGTGACATTCCAACTCGACTCACGTTGGATGATTTCTGCGGCACATGCCGCCTGTGATCCGAAGATCGCGTCGGCGATGACCTGTGGGCTGCCGGTCTGGCTTGGCGATGCTGAGGAACTTGCTTCTCGTCGGCCTGAATCCGAGGTCGTGGCGCCAGCTTCATGCAGCGTCACACCTGGACTGTCCGAAGCACGATGCTTCCCCGAACCCGGGCGAATCGCCAAGACTTCGCCCGGGAAAATGAGGTCGGGGTCATCGCCGATCACCTTGGCATTGTCGCGGTAGAGCTGAGGCCAGCCGCCGTCCACGTGATGAGAAGAGGCGATCTTCCACAGTGTGTCGCCTCGGACCACCTTGTACTCCACTGACGAACCGGGTGGCTTCGAAGCCTTGCTCTTCTCGCGGTGCCTCGTCGATGTGCTGGGCGTGGGATCATTGCTCGTCGCGGCCGGGGGCGAAGCAAACTCCGTAGGACGCCCCTGGTTCTGGGCCAGGCCTGCCCGCTCACTGCACACCGGCCAAGCCTGAGGCCCCTGGGAAGCCAGGACCTTCTCGGCGACTGCTATCTGCTGTGCCTTGGTCGCAAGATCCGCTCTCGGGGCGTATGTGGTGCCGCCGAATTCAGCCCACGTCGCCTGCGTGAACTGCAGACCCCCGTAGTAGCCATTGCCGGTGTTGATAGACCAGTCGCCACTGCTCTCGCACTGAGCGACCGCGTCCCAGGTAGCCTCAGAGGCCGCGTGGGCTCCCGTGGCACCCGCCAGCGGGATGACGACGGCTGTTCCGGTGGTACCAGCGACCGCGCTGAATCGGCTCATGCGACGGCTCTTGCAACGACGGTGCTTTCCCGTTGCAGGCATTTTGAATTCCTCTCCCACGCCTGCGAGGTGAGTTGGAGGGTTCGGGCTGGACGCACCCGGCCGACAAATGGCGCAGCATCCCCGGTGTACGCCGTGCTCGACTTCGCCCTGGGCCGCCCAGCTGAAGAGCGGCTCACTCTGCTTCCCTGCTTCCGCCGTGACGGACTGGTGATGAACCCTCGGCTGGCGGCGGTACCGGCGTTCCACCCAAGGGCCCCGGAGGCGTTCGGCGCTTCGGGGCTGCGAAGCTATAGAGCCATCACCGTAGCGAGCAAGGCGTCTCAGGCTCAGTCGCCCAAATGGGAAGCAATCCCGGCGAACTCACCGTGCAGGCCTCTGAGCGGGCAGTACTCGGCTCCGTGGCAGTGTGTCCCGATCTGATCGCCCCAAGTGCTGTCGGGGCGGCCGAGAGCACGCTGCGCCCTTGGATTGTCGCAACAGGTAGGCGATCTTGTGATCGGCACTCACCCGTGAGATTTCGTTGGATCTGCCCAACAGGCATCTCCGGCATGCCCTTTTGGTAACTAGTAGATGCTGGCAGGTTCGGACAAACCATGCACTTTCGACATGGGTGAAGGTGTGCAGGCGGGCCAGTCCTCCGCCGACGGTTGAAGGCGGAGGACCGGACGTTTCTGAGAAGGCTTCAGGATGGCGCCGCAGGGGTGGGAGGAGAGGGGCATCGCGGAAGTGCTGGAAGGGGGAATCCTGTTCGTAGGACGGAACCTGTATCGCCCCAGGCGATGGACAGGGAGAAACCAGGGCCCGCAGGATTATGAAGCTCGTGACGCTTCCTTGACTGGCGAAGGTGCATTACCGGCGAGGAGGGCGGTACGGCAGCGTTTCCCGGCCGTCTGTCCAGGAATTGTTCACAAAGGGCTTACCCACCAAGGCGATCCGCGGCCGATGGCGTAGGGCGGCGAAAACGCGTTCTGGCACTACGCGGTCCGTTCGGCAGGTGCTGGCCCTGAACCCGGCGGAGGAGTGCTCTCTCTTCGCGAAGGTGGTGTCTCTGAGTATCAACGCGCTCCAGCATGCTGCCGATGCCCGCAAGAACGGGCGGGGTAGGGGTAGGTGACCGCCCTCGGACGGTCAGGTGGCGGACTGACCACCAAAATGCATTTCGTCTGCGACGGCGCGGGCGCGCTCTTGGCCTTAGAGGGCATCTGATCAATGTTCACGCCGTTGCGGGTGGGATGTCTGTTTCGATTCGCCAGGTTGGTGTTGATTCTCCGGTGAGTTCGCGGCTCATTTTGTTAGCCATCGCCCAGTGGATCATCGTCCGGGATCTCTGCGGCAGGGCTTCGTAGTCACGCGCCAGGCGGCGGTGCTGCATCAGCCACCCGAAGGTCCGCTCGATCACCCACCGCTTGGGCAGCGGCTGGAAGCCCTTCTCCTTCGGTCGCTGCACCACCTCCACGTCGATCCCGAGACGGGCGCCGTGCTGGATGACGCTGGTCTGGTAGCCGCCGTCTGCCCATACCTTGGTCACGCTCGGATGGGCCGCCGCCAGCTCGGTCAGGGCCTGCTTGCCGCCGGCGGAGTCGTGGACCGAGGCGGCGGTGACCAGGACGGTCAGGACCAGGCCGAGGGTGTCGGTGATCAGGTGACGCTTGCGCCCTTTGATCTTCTTGCCGGCGTCAATGCCCTGACTGCCCTCGGCGACATTGCTCGAGGTCTTCACGATCTGCGCCTCCACCACGGCCGCGGACGGCTGCCCACTTCTTGAACGGCGGGAAGTCGTGCGGCAGGTACTCCCACGGGATCCCGGTGCGGTTGACGTAGAGGATCGCGTTCACGATCTCTCTCAGATCATGCACCCGCGCTGCCGCCCCAGGCCCGGAACGGGCGGCCCGCCAGGCAACGAACACGGGCTCGATCAACGCCCAGCGGGCATCGGAGACGTCACTGCGATACGCACGTCGAGCAGTCATGCCCCTGGCAACGACCGTCGACGCCTCCAGTCACAAGAACATCCCAAAACACCAACTACATAGATCAGATGCCCTCTTAGAGGTCCTAACAAAGGCGTTGAACGTGTCGGTGGGTGATGAGGCAGGTAGCGAGGCCGAGGAAGACTTCGTGGATGTCGTCGCGTCGTTCCCATCGGACGCGTAGGCGCCGGAAGCCGTGCAGCCATGCGATGGTCCGCTCGACGACCCAGCGGTGGATGCCGAGGCCGGAGCCGTGTGGGACTCCGCGTCGGGCGATGACCGGTTTGATGCCCTGGGCCCAGACGAGGCGGCGGTACTTGTCGTGGTCGTAGCCGCGGTCGGCCAGCAGCATGTCCGGTCGTCGCCGTGGTCGGCCGATCAGGCCGGCGACGGACGGGATCTTCGCGAGCAGGGGCATCAACTGGGTGACGTCGTTGCGGTTTCCGCCGGTCAGCGACACTGCGAGTGGAATGCCCTGTCCGTCGACGAGGACGTGGTGTTTGCTGCCCGGCCGTGCTCGGTCGACCGGGCTGGGTCCGCTTTTGGGCCGCGTCGGGCGGCCCGGACGTGGCTGGACTCGATCACCGCCCGCGACCAGTCGAGCTGCTTGGCCGAGCGCAGCTTCTTGAGCAGGACCAGATGGAGCCGGTCCCAGACACCGGCGTCGTTCCAGGCGGCGAGCCGGCGCCAGCAGGTCATGCCGGAGCCGAAACCGAGCTCCTGGGGCAGGTACTCCCACTGGATCCCGGTGTGCAGCACGAACAGGATCCCGCACAGAGCCTGCCGGTCAGGCACCCGCGGTCGGCCCGCCACTAGTTTCGGCGCCGGATCCGGCAGCAACGGCTCGATCAGTGACCACAGTTCGTCCGAGACGATCCACGGCCGAGAGTTCCTCTTCGCCACGAACGGAGCAACGAACAACCAAGCCGAAAGTCGCATGATCAACAACTTCTGTTAGGACCTATTAGTCCTCACCGTCGGCAACGCGGCCGATTGCGCGGCCTTCGAAGACGTGATGAGCACAGAAGAGCCCGCTCCGGCCAGTCGCGAGGATCTTGTATTACTTCAAGCTGGTGAAGGCGTGCTCGATGCGGGCGCGGACTCGGCGGTGTTCGGCGTTGTCCGATGCCCGTTGGGAACTGCTGGAACCCACTCTGACAGCCCAGTCGGACCGAACGGAGAGGGAAGGGTCTGGACACACTGACCGGCTGCCCGAGCATCTGTGTAGGATCCCAGCGCGATGCTCATCGCCGACCGGACCGGGATCCACTGGCGGTACTTGCCCCATGACTTTGACCCATGGGAACTACTGATAGGCCGCCGCCTGGCAGAGGATTCAACGGTCTCCTGCGACGACTGGTCCGGGCAGAAGGTCGCGACGTCGAGCCCAGCGCCTTCGTACTCGACGCCCAGAGCACCAAGACCTCATCCAACATACCCGGGCCGGCCAGGGCATCGACGCGGGCAAGAAGATCGCAGGCCGTAAACACGACATCGGCGTCGACATACTCGACCTCCTCCTGGCGGTGCCGGTCACAGCCGCCAGCGTCTCCGACAACGCCGAGCGCATCCAGGTGCTCTCGAACATCGCCTCCCGTTCCCGCATCACCAAGGAAGGCGGCGGGCACCGGCTACCGCACAAAGGTCATCGACCACGGCGCCCACTCGGGATCGACGTTGAGGTCACCCGCCGCGACCCCGCCCAGAAGGGCTTCAAGGTGATCCCGCGACGCTGGATCGCCGAGCGGACCTTCGGCTGGCTCATGCCGACGCATCGCGCGCGAAGCGCCCCCGAACTGGCGACACCTGAGCACGCCAAATCAGGAGGCCGAGCGCTGAGCAGTGCACTGCCAGACGGTTGAGTCGATCGCGCTCCCTTCCGCGTCGCTGAGGTGGAAGCAATTGCCGTTGACCCACACCGTGACCGATTCGGGTCGATGGCTGACCTAGAATGGCTCATCCCCACGCAGAATCCTGGACACAAGCCCGACTCACCGCAGTTGCCAATCAGCAGCAAAGAACGCTCTCTAATACTCCAGCAGCGGATCGTGTCCTGAGCTGATTCTTCATTGGTAGTGGCAGTGTCGGGCGGTCGCTTGTCGGCGGCGGCGCCAGGGGGACCAGTTCAGTGTGTGATCTCGTGGGTCGTGTTGAGTGGCGCGTCGGGGCAGGAGATAGGTTCCTCGAGCAGGCGGCGGCACTTCCACTCCTGACCGTAGGCCTCGTCCGTGTCACCCAGTCGGCGGGCATGCCCACGGCCAGGCATCGGGTCACGATCGCCTTCGCGAGCTCGCCCTTGGTCGCGAACTCCCGCTCATCCGGGAATCCTGGCCGCCCGGCACCGTCCCTCTGTATTGTCGGCCCCCCCCGGCCGAGGCGGTGCCCTTCTTGACGAACCCGGTGTCTTAGATGATCCGCACACCCCCCCCGGCCCGAGCCGTTCGGCAACGTAGTCGCGGACGCCGTTCTTCCTCACCACCGGCGCCAGCAGCCCCCGCAGGTAATCCCGCATCCGCTACCGCAGATCCGCCCGACCGAACCGGCACGCCACCCGCGCGAACACCGACTCCAACTCCGCAGCCACACTCGGGCCTCAATCATCCCCACCATGCACTGAAAACGACAACAACCAGCTCAGGACACGATCCGCTGCTGGAGTACTACGTGCCCTGACCATCAGGCTCACGCTCCCTGAGTCACCAGGCAACTGGGTTTGGCTGATGTGTGCCGTTGGCGTCGGTTCTGCTTTGAGTATGGGCGGCAGCAGGCTGGAGCGCGACAATCGTGTGGACGTGCACGGAGGGCGGGCCCAATCTGGCGTCGATGCCCGTGGGGCGAAATGGGTATCCGCCGCCGAGTGGCGGAGCCTGCTCCTGCGCGGCCACTCGGCCGGCTCACCGACGAACTGCTGTCCGGAGCGCGGCGGGCCATCCCGTTGTCTCGGTTGCACCTTCGAGGTGCAGTCCCGTCCGTGGAGCATCTCCCGCTTGAGGACTTCGAGGAACGATTCGGCCAGCGCGTTCTCGCAGTTCGATCCCCCCGTCCCGTGCTGCGGCAGATGCCCATGGGCGGCAGGCATCGGCGAAGCCCCTCCTGGAGGTCCGGGTGGATGACGTCGTCGCCGTCGTGGACGGGCGTTACCATCGTGATGACGTTGGTGGCCAGACGGAACGCGGTTCACATGAATCCGTCGAGATCCCCCTCTGACTCCGCGCCCGAGTCGTCCCTGTCTTCTTCCTCGACTTCCCCACCCAGCGCACGACACAGATCCCGTGCGAACCGTTCGCAGTCGTTGGTCTCCATGTTGTACGACCCGTTGGCTGCGACGACCTGGAGGAATGTTCCGTAGAGGTCACTGGCGGTGACGTAGCTAGTGTTGTACTCCGAGGAGCCGGAGAAGTACTCGCCTGGGGTGGGCTGAGTGGCGTTGTAGATCAAATGGTAGCCGGTGGCACTGAGGTCAAACTTTGTATAAACCCCATCGATCAGCGCACCGACCTCGTAATGGGTGTTTGGATGCTTAGGTCGCCAAAGTTCCACTGAGGAGACTTGGCTGGCTGGATCGATTCCCATTCCCGCGAGGGTCTCACTGATATCATCCATCCAGTGATCAACCGGGGCCTCAAGGGCGGGCATGCCGTGGTACTCACTGTTATCAGGGTGGACCTGCTTCACGCCCACTAGACCGGAATGATCCCAAGCCGCGTACTCATCCTCGCTCTCTGACTCCTCCTCTTCGTATGACTGATCGGACTCTCCATTGTTGCTCTGATCAGGAGGAAAGTGGATCGCCATGAGAGAGTCATATAGTTCGAAGTCATCCGTGTCAGCAGCTTCCGTGGCGACTCGTGTCACCAAATCGCTGAGATCTTCCAGTGTCAGCTCGGTGGTCTCCACGACGTTCTCTACGTCCCCGTCCGTTGCCGCACGGACATGTCCATCCTCGGGAACAACTAGTCGCATGCTTCCTCCTTGTTGCGGGACTCTTAGTTGAGTAGGGCCGAATTCCGTCGGATTCGGGCCGCTCCCATTGTGAGCCTGCTCTCCCTTGCTGGTGGTTCCTCAACGGGCACTGATTCGGGCACATCCGGGGCAAGACGGGTGTGACTGCACCGATCGTTTGCCCACCCCCACGCAGGAAGGTGACGACGGCAGGTGATCGAGCGGTGTGGCGAGGGCGTTTGACGGCGGGGAAGTCTCTACGGCGCGTTTGCGGACGCAGCCTCGCAAGGGTGTGCGGCTCGCCTCCTGAGGTCGCCTGTTCCAGGGGAACGGGCCGTCGGAGGTTTAGTCGTCAGCCGGGCTTTATCCCGGATGCGCCTGAATAGATCGAGGAGCTAGGGGGCTTTCTCGCGACGTAGGGCTTGAGCACCCCATGCCGTTTCAGGCCAAGCTGCACGGAGGTGTGCGTGGTGCGACCAGGCGGTCGCTGCGTCCTAGAGGGTGCGGGTCCTGAGGCTCCGTGGAGGAATGCCGACGAGCGATTGCCGAGCTGTCGAAGGGCGGGGTTGTAGCCGGACATCCCGCGCACCCTGCTTGTCGAAGTAGTGGCGGGCGCCGGGTGAGTTGCGTAGTCGGAGAACGCATGGGTCTGCAGGGCGTCGGCGAGGCGGTTGTTGCGGACGGAGAGGGTCTGAACAGTATGCTCTTGCCCGACGCCCGGGTGATGGAGCTGGTGCCGGCGTAGTTCTTGCGTGCCTTCGCGCTGGCCTACCAGTGGGGTCGTCACTGAATTCTGCGAGCACTCGGCGCCCGTGACCTCTGCGATGCCCGGCATCGAGAGGCAGAACTCAACATCCGGGTGTGCCAGAAAATGCGCCTCACCTGCTCTTCTACCGTAGCGATCTGCTTGCTGAGCGCAATGATCAAAACCTGTGTGGGCGGTGGCTGCATAGGCCGCCACCCCCGTGGGGGTACGGCATCGCACGCTCCGGGGTCTGACCAGGTGCTACACCGACCACGGCATCCTGGACGTTCGCCGGTGCCTCCTCGTGCAGGGGCCGATGGTGGGTTCACCGCGGCCAAGCAGAAGGCCGGGGACCGCGAGGCACCCGGATGTTGATCGAGGTCCTGCTGCTGCACCGCCAGCTCCCCCGACGAAGCCCTGGTCACGGCAATGGAGACCTACCTGTCGATCGGTTTCGTGAGCACCGACCTCGTCGCGACCGAGGCCCGAAAGGCGATGGAGGGCACCGATGCCGAGGACGCCGAAACCATCGACGACACCGGCACCGCATCCCGGGGCGGTACTTGAGAGACATCATGCCTTTGCGAATACCACCCAAACCTGCCCTGGAGCGAAGTTGATTTTCCTGCCGTCCTGTGTTCTGAAAAGCGTGCCGTCGTTTGCGTTCGGGCGGGACCACGTGGCTTCGAAGGCCTTGCCGTCGCGCAACACTTTCGCTCGGCCTGTGCCGACCGTCTGGGTGAAAGGCGTGTTGTTGCCGAGGAAGTCGTAGAAGTCTGACTTGCGGAGCTTGACGTACTGTACGACGACCGTTGCGGGGGTGAGTGGGCCCGCATCGGTCGTGGTGGCGCTCGCGCCGTCCATCCTCACCAGCCAGCGACCCCGGCCCGCGGACCAGGTGAAGGTGAACCGGGCCGAGGGGTAACTGATCGTCTCAGAGGTGTCTGTCCTGCCGCCTTCGGGCGCGGGGCCGAAGGCGGAGCCGGTGGTCAAGGCGGCGGATGCGGATATCAGCCGGGAGGGACGCAGATAGAGATTGTAAGGGGCCGGGCGGCTGGTACCGCGGTAATAGACGCCGGGCGTCCTGCCTGGCGGCTCGGCTCGCAGCGGCGCCTGGTCGATCAGCGGGATCAGCTTGCGCTGTGCGCCGGAGTAGGCGAGCGTCGGCTTCTTGAACTGGCGCAGCAGCTCCAGATCGGTCTCGCGAGCGCTGCGCACCGGGCCGATTGCCTTCGGCAGCTTGCTCGCGTAGACCGCCATAAGCCGGCTCATGCCCCCTTCGACCTGCTCGACGTAGACGATGTCCGCGCTGTTCAGACCGGTGTGCGGCCGGGCGCTAGGAGCATTGTCGATTTTCACGGCGAGCACTGGGCCCATGACTGCCCGAATGGCCGACGGCTTCTGTGCAGAGACGCGGCCATCGCTGGAGGGGCGTCGCGTGTCAGCGGAGTGACCACTCGAGGGGCTCCGCGCCTTGGTGGACAGGTCGCTTCCGGAATTGCAGCCCATCACCAGCGAAGCCGTCACCACGGCCGCCAGCAACGCGGGCGTAGTACCGCCGCGCAGCCTCTGTCCCATGCGCCCCATACCCACCTCGCGACCCAGACTGACCAAGGCCCTAAATTGTGCTCGCTCAGCTCACTGCGTGTTATGCCTCATAGGGCAGAGCATTGGGCAGGGGAATTCTTCAAAAGGTCGATCGGCGGCGCCCATAAACCTTGCTCAGCGGCGCCTGCTCAACGCCGGACAAATGCGACCACCGTGTGCCCTCCCTTCCCCTCGTAGCGTGAAGGGACCGCCTTATGCCTCGGCCTAAGAGGGCATCTGATGCTGTGGGCATGGATGCGCCGCTACAGCAAGGGCAGCCAGACATGGCTAAGCCGGCCACGCTGTGGACGGCGCCGCCCGCTCTGCCATACACGGAAAGTCAGCGGCTTGCCACGTCTGTGGGCTTGGCGATCTCCGTCAACGGCGGGCCAGGCCAACCAGACCTGGTCGCGCTTGAGCGCTGCCCGCAGCGCGTGGCGCCGCTCTCGTTGCCCCCGGCCCCGGCGCCAGCAAGCTGCGCCCAGCCTGCCTGGCCCGGGCGCTCGATGGGGGACAGAACGTGAAACCAGCTACAAGCTCGGTCACAAGTCATACCTGACCTACCAGCACACGGCCAACGCCGACGGTTGCAAGAGCCCTCCCTGGTGCGACTACAGGAGCCTACTGACGCCCGCCCTCAGGGGGCGACCTGATGCGTCCTACGGCGCGGTTGCACTCCGACGAAGTCTTCGCTGTCCGAACACCTCACCCGCGCACCCAGCCCGGCTTACAGCACGTCTTTTGCCGCAGGCCACCTCAGAGACGAGTCTCACCGCTAGGTGTATTGATTACGAGCGTCAACAACGCTCGTAATCAATACAACTAGCTGGCCTGACCATCAGCTCCACCTGAGCAACCCAGCGACATCGTCAGGAATGCAGTAACGCCATACCGTCATGGCTCCGCTTGCTGGTCGGCCCCGATGTGGGGACACCAAGCCCCGGCGGTCTGAGGGACTACCAGGGCTCGGTGCAGTCGGCACGGGTGTACTGCATTCTCGGACTGGTCCTGGATGCGCCGTGCCTTACCCGCGCTCTCCATACCGGCATCTGGCAGAAGGACGGCGTATTCGACCAGCTCAACGGCCTGCTCCGCCGACTGGTCAAGCGCTGGCCGCGGTGACCCAGACCGCGAGGAGGAGGCCGATATAGCGCTTGCGTCCCGCGATCTTCCTGCGATGTGTGAGCGGCGTCATATTCGTGACCGTCCGTATTTTGTCATGTCCCCATAATTCTGTGTACCTATGGGGAATTGAGAGGGGCGCCGACCTGGGGTGCACGGACAGTGACGGCACATTTCGTCTTCGATCATCTGAAAAGCGGACAGCGGGAACCGGTCGCTGATTTCGTATGCCTTGTTCACTCAGTCGATCCGGGCAAGACGCCGTGGCCTCGGCGGCACGGTGCAGATCGCGCTCGGCGTAAGGCGGTACCCGATGCATCACCGCGTCGGCCAGGTCGTCTTCCGGGTGAGGGTCGCCTATTTTATCGCGCACAGTTACGAGAGGAGCGTCGATGCCGCATAAGCCTTGGTCCGAAATGGACCCCGACCGACTGGACGCGGCCCGCCGTGCATGCCGAAGGCGACGTAAGCTGCGGGCCATGGGGCGCCCCAGCAGGGTCGATGCGGGGCTGGCTAGGGCCCATGTGAGGTATCTGCATGATGAATGCGGGATGACTTTCCGGGAGATCGCGGAGGCCGCAAGGTCTTCCAGCAGGGGGCCCATGGCCGCGTCCACTCCGGGGGATCTCTATCGTGGGCATCGACCTGGGTCCACGAAGCCGATTGAGGAAATACCGCGAACCACTCAAGATCGCATCCTGGCTGTCACTCCGGTAGGCCTCGGGAGCTCTGCCCTCATCGACTCTACGGGCACGATCAGGCGGCTCCAGGCTCTGGCTCGTGCAGGTTTTGGACTTCGATTCCTATCCGACATGCTGGGTCACGGAAATCACAACACCGTGTGGAAGATGATCAGGAACCAGCGCTTCGACGGTGCGCACGGATACGACAAGGTGCATGTGAAGACGCGCGATGCAGTCGCCCAGTTGTACGGCAAGCTGGCCATAGCTGATCCGGCCGATTTCGGCTTCAGTGCCCAGTCGATAAGCAGGGCGAAAGGTGCGGCCATTCGTCGAAATTTCGCGCCTCCGTCTGCGTGGGATGACGACACGATCGACGACCCAAACTCCTTTCCCGAGTGGACGGGTGAGTGCGGCACCGTCAGCGGTTTCTATATCCACCGCCGCGAGGGCATCCCGAAATGTGATCCGTGTCGTGTGGCCTACCGAGAGGAGCGAAAGGAGGAGAACCCGTACTCCGACTGGGAGTTTAATACCGTGTTTCTCGCTAACAAAATGGCTGATCTTTGTATGAGAAATTCCGACTTGGCGCGGCGTATGGAATGTGACAATTCCGCTGTCTCGCGCTGGTTGGATGGCTCCTACGGGCCGAGGCCTGGAAGTGAAAGGGTCGAGCGCCTGGCTCAGATCTTCGGAGTGGACTGGCGGGACTTCTACACCAAGGAGGAATCGTGAGCAAGGGCGGTCTCGTGTCGCGGACCTCTTGAAGATGATCAGAGTCGGAGTCTACGAGCTGCCCATTTCTCGGTTCGGTGAGCGCATCGATGTCCACAAACGACCCAAAGGGTGCGTGCACCTGGCGGGTGATCACTGGGATGGCCGGTTGCTGACCTGCGCTGGATCGGGCACTCGGAAATCCTGAAATTGGCGCCGCCTGCCTATCGGAGCGGCTTGGCTGCAGGTGATGGCGATCGGTCACCGGCGGGTGGCCTGCACAAGGCGAATGGTCTCTGTGGGCTCTCCTCCATGGCCCACCCGTTGTCCACGAGGAGGCTCTCGAGACGAAACATGGCCTCTTCGAGTCTGTCGTGGTCACCCAGGAGCGCTAGGGAGCGGAAGCGGTGGCGCCACAGTTCCTCGCGCTCGCGGCTACTTTGAGACCGGAGCCTGCGGCCCACAGTGCGCCCTGGCCTTCACTGGCTTCGAGTTACCAGTTAGCCAGGAGGCTGACGCTGCTGACGACCTTGTCGTTGATGTCTTTTACGATCGGCTCCGCCCAGCTGTAGTAGGTGGAGCTGACGCCCGAGAATGGGCGACCGCGGACCAGCTCGAGCGCGCGGCGGAGCATGGCCGAGCCCTGATCGCGGGGCACTTGGAGTGCGACGTCGGCGTGCTTGGTCATGCGGCGGAAGAAGGGCTCCTCGTTACGAGGCCGAGCCATCGCCGCACATTACGCAGGCGGGTGTTACGTGTCTTCGGGTTGGTCAGCCCGCCGTGCGGCGAGAGGACCTCGTCGATCTGGGGGCCGTGGCGCCCGGGTGAAGGATGAGGAAGACGGTCAGTTCCACAGCGCGGGGGTGCCCGTTGGAGTCGGCAGTACCGCGGGTACCTGTCATCTCCACCGTGCCCAGGATGTTGACCACGGGCCGGTCCTGGGGGGAAGTCGACCTTCAGGAGTTCTGTCGGGGTATGCCGCTTGCCGCCGGAAGGGTGCTGGCGGAAGGCTGGGACGAGGGCACGTCCGGGACGGGGTCGGGGAGTCGGATACTGAGCTGAGGCAGGGCCCGTGAGGCTGGCAGGACGGCCGGTCGGGGCTCGGTCGAGGCGGGCAGGGCCGGCACTGTCGTGGCACCGGCATCACCCCCCTCGCCGATGACATCGGTACTCGGGAGATCCGTCTCCCCAGATCCTTCGGGAAGGTGTTCGCCGTCAGCGGGAGATTCCGCCCGCACTGGCGTGCCGTTGGGCGCGGGGCCAGCGTCCGGCGCCTGCCCGCTTCCCGGCTTCCGCCCAGCGGCGATCTCCCCCTGGGGTTCCTCCTCGCCTTCGTCCCCAGGATTCTCAGTGAGATCGGCGAGGACGGCCAGCAGGCTCGGCGTGGCCTCGCTTGAGCTCGAGCCCGCTGCCGGCGAGGGACCAGGTTTGGAGACTCGACGCCGGGGAGCAGCCTGGCCAGAGGAACGGGATCGGCGGCGGGGACGTCGGTGGGGGAGTCCGCTGTGAGCGCGAGCGTGAGGATGTCGCGTACTCGTCTTCGGTACACATCGACAGCACGCAGTGCAGCGAGGTGTTCGGCACCGGAAGGAAGGGGGCAGGTGTCGATCTCCCACACCCCGCCGCTGGCGGCACGGGCGGGCTGTGCACCGCTGGTGATCACGGCCGTTGACGACAGTGGCCTGGCGTCCATGAATGCATCGATCCTGCTCACGGCCTCGGGGGTCGGGCAGGTGTCCAGATCCGAGAGGACCACCAGCGGATGGAACTCCTCGGCATCGTCCGACACGCGTGCGTGGAACAGATCCGGCAGATCCATGCTCGCCATGAGCCGCTGCTGATGGGCGTGGTGTCCGCGCGCCGCATCGGCGGCCGAGCCCAGGTCTTCGTGCGGCTGAGCACGCTGGGCGTCGAGCATCGTCAGACCCGGGGCGGTGTCTTCGCCGGCAACCAGTAGGTCGACCTGCACCAGTGGGGACAGGCCAGGGAAATCCCCAGGGTGCGCAGCACCTGGAGGCGACGGCTGCCCGTCAGGTGCAGCGCACCGAGCTCTTCCAGATCCACCAGGAGTACGCCTCCGGTGGTGTCATCACCCAGCAGCACGAGCCCGGGATACGGAGCGGCGACCTCCGGGAGATCTGCGTCGGCCAAGAGTTCAGCGGTCTCGGCCGGGCACCACACACACCTGGGCGCCCTTCCACCGCGACGTAGGGGCTCACCGTCCTCGGCGGTTGTGGTGCTGTGGGTCGCGCCGGCGACCGTAGGGAGAGTGGCGGCCGACGCGGCGGTGGGGGCGAGCAGGACGGTACCGCCGATGAGGAACGAGGCGAGCGACTGCAGTCCGCCCAGTCCCTTGATCCGGGGTGCCGAGCATCGCGAACGCCGCCCACCCGCCCAGCCGATGCAGGTCGGGGTGACCAGGAACAACGTGCCGTCGTCCTGCTCCAGCAGGCTGAAGCCGTCCGCGAGTTCGGTGGCCCACCCTCAGCAGAAGGTAGGGGACACCGGTGACCAGGGCGGGGAGAAGAGCGAGGCCGAGCAGGGCCCCGCAGCAGAGCGCCGAGGCGCGGAGCGGGACGGGGTGCGGTGGGCCATGGACGCTCAGCCTCCAGCTTGGGTCTGCACATGGGCTTTCGCGGTGCCGATCACGGTGATCGTTCCTTTGCCCACGAATGTGCGAAGAATGTCTTCGTGCTCTGATCGGTCCGCCGGTCCGTGCGGCGAACGCGGCGACGGCGTCGCGGTCGTTCGTGACCAGAGTCTGGGGTGACGTGCAGGCCGGCTTCCAGTGCGACGGCGAGCAGGACCGGCTTGGTGCAGTCCGCGTTCGGATGACACCACACACTGGCGGCATGAGCCGCAACGACGCATTGCGAGCCGCTCGGCTCCGACGGGGCTGGCGCACCCTGGAGCAGGCCGCCACTGGCTTGCCGCACACGGGCAGCAGCTGCTCGACGACCCGCACTTCAACGTGTTATGACCACAGTGTCCATTGCGATGCACTTGCGCGGTTGGAGAACCAGCTGCGTCCTGGGGTGAATCACGCGGTCGGAGGCCGACTTCGACACCTCGAAAGTCGGGTCAGCTATCGCAGCGTGAGACTGGTCCGCCCGGGCGCGGCCACCAGCAGCACCCCGCAGCCTCTACGGCACCGGCCCGATGCGGTCGCACGCTCTCGGCGTAACTGCCGTACCAACTTGCCGAACGCCGCTCGCACAGTCTGGTGACCGGGGCTATCCAGGATGGTTCCGATGCCGTGATCACTCGAGCCACGGCGAGACCATTCCACTGTCGGTCAGCCAGCCAAGCTCGCACCATCGAAACAGGTGGCCGGCGCGGTACATCGCCCAGGATGGCCTCCTGAGTCAAGACCTGGTGACGTTCCTCCATCGCACGGCTGGATGGAGAGGGCGAGCTGGCATGACGCTGCGACGGTGACGGCCCGAAAGGACAGATGCTGCCGCCGCCTGTATCAGGCAGCGGCAGCACAAAGACCTTGCTCCTATGTAAGGACGAGCAAGCCCATCTCTGGTTCGACTTTCCGTAGAAGCTTCCGAATCTTTTCGCCAGTCTCGTCTCCCGTAGCAGGCTCAACCTTGAAGTAGTCCTTCCCGAACCTCTTACGTACGACGGATATCATACCCCCGCCCTCACCCTTCTCCCCTCCGACCTTGAAAGGCCGAAGATATGACACCACCTTGTCGCGACCTTGGTCACTCAGCTGCTCATTCCGGGTAACGTATAGGCCTTCTTCGCCCACCGTGAAGTAGTAAATTTCTGAGATTCCCTTGGAGGTGAGAGCCTTGATGACTACTTCATTCTGGCTGTCAAAGTAACCCTTCGACACGTGTGCGGCGAGCTCGGTGCCCACTTGGTCGTCATCCAGGATTTCAAGCTGCGCCCCAACCAGGTGCAACTGCTTCAGCATGTCCCGGTAGCGCGACACCGTCACGATTTCTACCCCAAATGTCTCGCCTCCGAAGCGAACCGTAACGGACCCGACCCCTTCCGGAGGGGTGTCGGGCGGCCACCCATTTTGAACTCCGCCGCCCGTATCGTATGCCGGACTTAGCAGGAACTCCTCGGGAACCCCTCTCGCCTTTTCCCTTAGGTCATCTAGATCATCCAGGCCCTCGCCTTCCTCTTCCTCTTCCTCCTTCTCCTTCTCCTTTTTATTCTCCCCTTCGGGGGTCGAATCATCGTAATTCAAGAATTCCGGCTGGTAATCTCGACGAGAATCGTAGGAGGTGTCTGAGTGGTCGTTTGAATGGCCTGTTGAGGCTTCGGCAGAGTTTCCAGACTCCCGGAACTCGACACACTTTGAGCGGAACTCTTGGTAGAATTCCTCCATGTGTAGCGCTGGATCGGAAAGTCGTTCCTTCAGTGGCCTGCCCGAGAGGCTCCCGTTGTCGTCAAGGTACTTCGTGACTTTATCCCAATCGACGTCTACATCGATCTCTTCACGAATGAGCGAAATTTCATAGTCATCTTCACTGCATTCCGTATCTGAATTCCTTGCGATAAAATCCAGGGCTAGTACTACGGATGCGAGATCCTTTTCTCTGTACTGAACGAACATGCGCACCCAGAAGGAATCCCGATATGTGATGTCGGTCAGATCTTGAGGTAGCTCCCAGGTCCAAAGGCTATCGGCATCACTGTCGGAGAGGGAGGAGTATAGTTCCACGATTTCCATTTCTTCTCCATGGCTAGGAAAGTATTCCCAAGGGATCCCTGTCCGGAATATATCGCTCTCTGTTCCTCTTGGTGCCGATAGGCGGGCAGCTTTTAGGGAATGAGGATTGGCCTGTTCCGCTCAGTCGGTGCCATGCCGCCTGCTCTGATGCTGGGGCGCTGGCGGCGATCACCCGGCGGGTCATCGGTGGCCGCACGACCGGCCATCGGCTCAGGCTGGTCTTTCCCCGGCTCCCGTGTCGCTGAGGAGGGAAAGCACCGGGCGCTTGGCCTCGAGTGTCATGGCACGAGCTGGCGCACGCTCACCGGGACGTCTAGCGGACGGGTTCTGGCGGGTGCTGCTGTTTGCGCGTGTCATGCGGCGGTTTCGTGATCGGGCGGAGTGAAGCTTGGCCATCGGTATGACGAGGGAAGGCGAAAATCGAGTGGTCAGGGCTGTGGTAGGGGCGGGTGTGGAGCCGTTGGTGCGGCTGTTCGAGCCGGGGGACCGAGGGGCGGCGCTGGGACTCGTGGCTGCGGATTTGCTGCCCGGCCTGCCCGGCCCGACTTTTGCCGAGCTCGACCAGGCACTGGATGGCATTTGCCCGAGCGGCCCCGAGGTGCGGGCCGGGCTGGAGGGCCTGTGTACCGAGGTGCTGGCCTGCGAGGACGGCCAGGTCGTGGGCGTGGTTTCCTGGGCGGTGCGGTCCGCGGACGGGGCAGGGATCCTGTTGTGGTTGCACTGCCTGGACGACGAGCAGCTCTTGGCCCGGGCCCTGCTCCAGCGTGTGGTGGCCCGGTCGGGGCGCCGGACGGTGTACGCATTTGCGGAGCCCACCGTCCTGGCGCCCGCCGGCCTTCCGGTACGCAACCGTCCCGGAACTCGCAGGGCGCTGGAGGAGTGCGGGTTCTCCGGCGTCGACCGCTGGCGCTACCTGCACCGTCGTCTGGATGACCGTGGCGGCCGGTTGTATGCGGTCGCGGATGTGATGGACTGCCCGGGGCTCCCCGGCTGGCGGCTGCAGCTGCGGGAACGGGACGGCAGCCGTATCGGTGAAGCTCATGTCGGCCTGCCCGTGGAAGGGGTCACGGAACTGAAGTGGGTGACCCTGATTCCGGCGCATCGCAGCAGGGGAAACATCCTGCTGGAACAGTGCCTGGCGCATCTTGCTGACCGTGGGGTCCGAGAGGTGACCGCCATCCTGCCCGCCCCCGTAGACAGCCAGTCGGACCTGGATGCCGCCCTCGCCCTCCACACGGCCGCTGGGTTCTCCGAGGTTGACCAGCTTCACATCTACACCCGACGCCCTTGAGTGCCCGTACCCGGCCCTTGCCCGGTACGGATATCCGCTTGTGGTCTTCGGGGAGGAAACGAACTGTATGGATGTCCCGTCCGAGCAGGCTGCCAGCAGCAGCGGAACATCGGTCCGTCCGATGGCGCTGGAGGACGAGCCCACGGTGCTGAGGTTGATCGACGCGGACTGGCTGCCTGGCCAGCGGCCCGCATACGAACTGCTCACACCTGCCGGGGAAAGCTTTCGGGGGGCGGAAACGTTCGTGCTGTGCGACCCGCATGGCGACGTGGCCGGGGCAATGTGCTGCCAGGTGAGGGCTGCGGATGACGCGGGTCTGATCGTGTGGCTGCACGGCCGTGAGGACTTCGAGGTAATCGCCGCGCTGATCGCGCTTGCCCGGGCCCGTCTGGGCAATCGGCTGCTGTATGGGTGCACCGGCCCGGCCACCGCGACCGGCATCCCGGGCCTTCCCGCAGGGCACCGGCCTGTCACCGCACGCGCCTTGACAGTGGCTGGCTTCACTCAGGCTGCCGCGCAGCGGTACTTCCTGCGTGACCTGGCCAGCGCCCCGCCTGCGCCGCCAGCTTATCCGCTCGCGGACGTCACTGCCCTGACCGAACCTGCCGGGTGGCGGATGGAACTCACCGACACCGACGGCCAACCCCTCGCAAGCGCGACCCTGCTCGCCCCGGCCCCAGCCACCGCGAGCATGGCTGTGCTGTCGCAGTTGACGGTCCGGTGCGGGCAGCGGCGCCGCGGCATCGGCGGTCACCTGCTGTCCCAGTGCCTTCACCATGCCCACACCAACGGTGTCAGCCACCTCACCGCTGTCATCGGTGAAGGCGACACCGCCGCTGCCCGGCTCCTGGCTGGCGCTGGCTTCCCCCTGCTCGACACCCTCACCGTCTACCACCGCAGCCCCTGAGCCGAACCGCCGCAGCACCTGTCGTGCCACCCTGTTCCTTCGGTTCGACTGCCGGGCCACCGAGGCGAGGTGTGGTGTCACTGGAGGTGGACGGCTCGGCGGCATGTTATCCGCTGACCGTGACTGGCACTTGGTGGACAATCCGGAACTGCGGTTCACCGCACCTGCTGTCCCCGTCGCTTTCACTCCTCGGACCCTCGACCGCGAGACGAACGCATCGCGCGACGGCGAGCCGACGTCCATGGATTGCACAGCCTGGCGGTCTCTTGCCGAAAACCCTGCCACCTCACTGACGAAACGGGGGGGCGGGTGGGGGCGGGCCGGTGGGAGACTCCGGAAGGCGGCGTGAAAGGCTTTCCCGGATGGTGCTGGACGTCGACAAAGTCGGGGCTTCTATGGCCTTTACCACCGTGACGATCACTCGCACCAGCCGCACGGTCCCGCTCCCGCCCCAACTGACCGCGCCCCATGGGCCACGGCACGACCCCGCCGCCCGGCGGCTGGTCCCGCCCGCACCACCCGCCGGGTCCGACAATCACCCCTTCTGAATCGGCCCCTTTGCACGTAAAATTGTACTGCCCAGGTGGTGGCGAGGCCAAGTGCGGTGGGGGTCGTGGTAGGCGAGCGAGTCCGCTGACGCGGGAGGCGGCGATGGCGGTGCCGTCGGCCGGAAAGTATCCGCCGTCGGGCGCGGTGGTGATGGCGGGAGGTACCAGGGGCTGCCAGGTCGACGCCGGGTCCGGCGGCCGTGAATGGGGCGGGGTAAGGGCAGGGCCATGGCGGCTGGAGCGGGTTGCGGCTGTCGGCCGGGTGGGTGCCGGTGTGTGCGAGAGCGCCGACGAGACGGCGAGGACGTGGGGAGGGCGGCGGGCTGGGCCTGGGGGCCTGCGGTGTCGCCAGCTGGTGCAATGACCGCGATTCCGGTGGCGTGCACGTCTTCCCAGGCAACCAGTTGGGACGGTGCAGGGTGGGCGAGCTTGATCTGGATGACATCGATGGTGTGGGTGAGCAGTAGTGGACGGCCCGGAGCAGGTCGCTGACGTGTCCGCCGGGGAAGAATTTTACGCGTGGAGTTAGGCCTCGGCGACGATGCCGGTGATTCCGGTGCGGTTGTCGGCCGTGGCGATGATTCCGGCGCACCAAGTGCCGTGGCCGGTGACATGGGTGTGCCATGTTCTTTCGCCGCTAAGACGGGTGACGTCGTATCCGGTATGGACGGTTTCCTTCAGGTCGGGGTGGGTGATGTCGACACCTGAGTCGAGGAGGGCGATCTTGAAGCCGTGGCCGCGGTAGGTGGGCGGGATCTGGTGTAGCTGCATGGCCTGCGCGCCCCAGCCGGCGACCGCCTTGCCAGGAAATCCCTCGAACGTCTCTGCTGGCGCCGTGAGTTCGATCGTAGCGTCCGCGCCGTCGGCCAGGCTGGGATTATCCAGGCGCAGCAGCCAGTAGTCACCGGCCGGGGGGACATACAAAGCCTTCACCGTGGCCGGTGTTGTCCGCAGCCAGGGTGAGCTTGGCCCTACCGCCCGAGCCAGTCACAGCGTGGGCGGTGGCGCCGGTTCCGATAGCCCACACATGCGCCTGCTATCAGCATGACCGTCCGGGGGGTTCGCTACCCCAGCGGAGACCTGCCGGCCGGGCGTCAGCGGTCTGCCCGGCCGCCGCTCACACGCCCAGACCAGGCAACTGGCCGTACTGCTGAAGTCCCGGGAACTGGCCCTGGCTCTGGTCCGCATCTGGCCGAACTGGGCCTGCGGCTGCATGCCGGGGAACTGGCCGAGCTGTCCCTGCCCCGGGAACTGCCCCGTCTGGCCCTGACCCGTGATCTGCGTGAGCGCGGGGTGCATGATTGGGGTGATGCGGCGGACGCACTCGGTCAGCACCTGACTGAAGGCGTGCGGCGGAACCTGCCCCTGTGCCTGGATGCCCTTCAGGATCTACGGGTCCATCGGCAGCTGCTCCACCATCGCGGACACCGCGGTCGCCGAACAGCGCAGCGCCACCTCTGTCACCAGCATCGGGAGCTGCTGCATGCCCTGCCCCTTGCCCCCTGCATGCCGAACGGCTGACGAACTGATCCTGGCCCTGCTGGGGCTGCTGACTGGGGATGGCCTGGAAGCCCCACGGCTGCTGCGGGGGCATCTGGCTAGCTGAACGGCTGCTGGGTCTGGGGCTGGCTGATCTGCTAGGGGTCCTTGAGTCTCCGGGGGACTACAGGTGAACGGCATATCCGGACACAGGCTGCCGATGTGCAGAGCAAACCACCAACCGACCAAGAACGTATTCCGGGACATACCGCCATGTGACGGCTCCCTCCAGGCGCACTGCCGACCACACGCGCCCGTCCGCATCTCAGGGACTGTCCCGTGGGCGCGGGGTCGCCCCCAGCGAGGGCTCTGTCAGCAGAAAAGGTCGCAGACGCGCAGGGCGCGGATCTTGTTCGGCGCGGGTCGTTCAGGCCTGCCGGGCCCGTGATAGCGGAGGCGGGGGCGTGGTACGCGTTCCAGAAGTCGCGTTCCACGCCAGCAGCAAATCACAACAATCCAGGCGGCAACTGAGAGTGGGGCGGGGGCTCTGGGCGAGGCGTTGTCCAGAGCCCCCCTCACGGGGGCCGCGTCTCCATGTAACAGGTGCTGCACTTCACGCGTCCGTTGTCTTCAACGACGCCAGACGGCGCAAAGTCACGCCTGAAGAGTGCCTTCTGACGGACCGAATGCGGCTGTCACTGGATCAGCATCGAGAACTATCCGCTGTATGCCGGAGAAGCCGACAAGGTCAGGGTGGCTCCGCCTGAGTTCCGTCCGGATCCTCGTCGGATTCGGGCTCCTCGGCTAGGTGCGATTCGTCATGGCCCACGTTGGGGTGGTCGAGAGTTTCCGTCAGTGCGAGTGCATCTGCATGGTGCTCGAGCGTTCTGAGGAAGAGGACGGCCAGCTCCTCATCGGGCCATGCGTCTTCGGGGACGGGGCCGAGAAGGTAACCGGATATCCATAGCCGGGCCAGCATGGTGGCGGCCGAGCCGCGCAGCGTCGTGAACAGGGCCGGATCGTCTCTGCTCAGAAAGCCGCCTGGGTGCAGTTCCAGGTCATCGACGAACTGCCAGGCTCTGGCGAACAGTTCGTCCGCGTCATGTTCGGTCCCGGCGAAGCGGCAGGCGACGTCGTCCAGCCATACCCCGGTCATCACCCCCGCGGCGTGCAGCAGGTCTCGCACCCGCTCCCCATCGCGGTGCGTGCACGCCATCAGCTCAGCGTGCAGCTTGTGCAGCTCCCGCATCAGCGCCTCGATGTCGCGCAGCGTCTCCAGACGCAGCGCCCTTGCCGGGCGCGCCGCGCCTTCGTCACCCCCACCTGTCGGAGCGGACATGCCCTCATCGTGGCCCTGCACGGGGCCCCCCGCACCCGCAGAGCCGGGCGCGCACGTCCCCGCGCGCTCCGGTCAGCGGTACGCAAAGGCGCAAGCGGCCGTTATCCGGCCCTAGGTGTATTGACCCGCAGCGTTGTTGACACGTGAGCTGATGGGGGGGGTGTCCGCCCAGAGTTCCTGGACAGCTCCCATCACACCCGAGGCCTTCGCCATGTTCAAGACCAGACCAGTATCAACAACGCCCGTGATCAATACAGCTAGGGCCCGGATACCCAAACCGGGCACACGTTCTAATCTAATTGGTGGGGTGGTAGCTCAGCCGGTCAGAGCAGCGGACTCATAGTCGGCCGGTCGCTTATGTCGTGCACACCTGCCAGCCACACTATCAGCAAGTCCTACCCGCCCCACGCAGCCTCCGTCCGCTTCCGGCGGCGGTCCCCCTTGGGCGCTACCGAAGTTCGAGCTGATCGAAATGCGCCCTGTTCACGGCCGGCCTCAGCCACAATCGCCGTATTTTGCCTGAGTCACGCCCGTGGACGGGCCCATGAGTGCTGGTAGGAGTGGAGGGAGTCGAACCCTCACGCCGCGAAGGGCACCGGGACTTGAATCCGGCGCGTCTGCCAGTTCCGCCACACTCCCGTATCTGCAGCTGGGCATATATTACCTGCCCCGTCGACATCTGCCGCTGGCCGGGAACGTACCTGCTGGTCAGCTTGCTCGTGCTCTGCTTCACCGTGGGCTCTGCCGCGATGGCCCGCTGGGTCGACTCCAGCGGCGGGATCTACACCTACACGTTGCGCGCCCTGGGACGCCCAGTCAAGCGGCAGCCGTCGGCATCCTGGCACCTATCGGCTACGTTGGCCTCTCCCTCGCACTTCTGAGCGGGGCCGGCTACCAATCGGCTGCGTGACAGCGCACGCCGCATCCGGCTCTCCGGCGCCTGCGGGACGTGGTCAGCGATCAGCTCGGGCTGGATGGCAGGGACGAGGGTACCCCCTACATCCTCGAGGCCAAGTGGCAGCGTGCACCGGTCGATGCCAGCGCGCAGTCGAAGATCGAGGAGAGGCAAGCGGCTGGATGCCTCTGGGGGGTCGCTCGTGATAGGCGACGCTGACGTTACACCAGGTGGGCGGGCTGCGTGTCATCGGGGAGCGGCGGGGCCGGTCAGAGCCATGACCCACCGGATGCTTACACAGTCCTTCCTCGCTTGCTGCGGGACATTCGTCCATGGCCTCGATGCGGTAGCTCTCTCCAGTCGCGGGGCCAGACGACCCCACCATGCGGTACTGGTGGCGCTGTCGTGGTCCTGGCTCTGGGCCAGAGCCACGTGCTGTCCTGTGTGGCCGAGAAGGTACTGGCAGGTCAGAGTTGTCCCAACCTTCTGTTCCGGGCATGAGGTCCTTCCCGAGCTTTCGGCGGTGGGGCACCGCGGTGATGTCGCCGGCTCCCTGGTACGCCTTGTCGACCAGGACGGGGATGCCGAGGCGGACGCAGGTGGCGATGATCCGGTGCCGACGGGCTGCGGCAGATCGTGGACACGGCCCGCCAGAGCTGGTGAGATCCCCACCAGGGTGCCATCGGGATCGGTGATGGCCTGCAGGTTCACGCCATGCTTGCGATGCTTTCCCGAGTAGTCGGCCGGGCGTCGCCGACCCGGTCGCACTCGGCGAGTGTTCCGTCGAGCAGGACGTACCGGGCGTCGGCTTCCCTGAGGGCAGCCGTCGGGCCCGGCGCCCGGTCGGCCGGGAGTGCGACGACGGCGTGTACGTGGGCGTGGGCTGTGCCGACGCTGATGCCGAACCCGGCCGCGAGCTGGGACAGGGTCTCGTTGCGCAGGTACACCAGTGCGGCCATTGCCCGGCCCGAAGGCGGGAGCTTGCTACCGCCGGTCACCCTCCCGGGTGACGATCAGCATCGTCACCTCCGTCAGCGGCTCGCCCTCGCCCAGCAGGACCGCCCCCGAGGCATCAGCCTTGTCGAGCAGTCGCTCGACGACTTCGTCGACCAACTTTCATCCTGGCTCTGAAGGGGTGAACGTGCACGTCGGGCAGGGTGGGTGTGACGTGGCAGGGCCCCTGGTCGTTGGCGTGGTGACTTCACTCAACACACCGGCGTCCGAGGGGCCCTGTTGGTTCCGTATTCTTCCACGCTCGGCATCCCCACCAGCTCGTTGAGCATGTCGCGTGGCTGCTCCATGCCCGCCGGCGGGAGCTGAACTCTCCCTGGCGGCGGCTGGGTTGCTTCAAACAGGCCCTCATGGCCCTGTCGCATCTACGTAAGAGCGAGACGTTTCCACAGCTCGCGGCCGGTTTCGGCGTCTCCACGACAACGGCCTGGCGGTACGTCGACGAGACACTCGACGTCCTGGCCGGGTGGGCGCCGGGCCTCCATGAGGCCCTCGTCGGTCTGGGTGAGGGAGGCTTCGTAATCGTTGACGGCAGCCTCATCCCCACCGACCGCATCAAGGCGGACGAGCCGTACCACTCGATGAAACACCGCAAGCATGGGATGAACGTGCAGGTCATCGCACTCCCCGACGGAACACGTCTGTGGTTCTCCCGTGCCCTGCCGGGCCGGACCCACGACCTGACCGCAGCCCGGGCCCACGGCATCGTCCAGGCCTGCCTCACCCGGCAGATCCTCGTCCTCGCCGACCGCGCCTACCCAGGGCGCCGGCGCCACGTTCCGCGCCCCCTACTACCACCGCGGCATCCAGCCGGCCCACTACCAGCAGTTCAACAGCGACCACGCCCGCCTCCGCGCCCCCGGCGAACGCGCCTTCGCCCAGCTGAAAGCCTGGCGGATCCTTCGAGGGGCACGATGCTCGACCACCCGGATCGGCACCATCGTGAAGGCCGTCCACACTCTGTTGACCTGCACCTATTCAGGATGAAAGACGTTCACTGAGCTGCCTTTTCAACTTGCCCACCGATCAGGTGAGACGCTTCGGCGATCTGCGCAGGTCAGGCACGTTGGCGCTCCCCAGATGAAACCAACTTGAAGAAGCTCACTGAACCGCCCCGGCGCGTTCGGAGAGTCCCCTTCGTGAGTGGACGGCGTCCATGCCACCCTTTGAGAACTAGCAGGCCGTTGCGGGCGCGTGCGGTGCGGCTGGTGGCGAGGTCCGGCTGATCACCCGACCGAGTGGGCAGGGATCTGCTCGGTCGCGGGAAAGCTGGGCATCGGGACCGCGGAGACGCTGCGCAAGTGACGTCTGCCAGGCCGAGGGGTCTGTGCCGGTTCCGAGACCGTGCGAATGCCGAGAAGGGAAGGTTCCGGTGCGCCTGACGTGGGCCGGGTAGGGAGGATGATCCCGACTGCTCACACTCATATCAGAGTTGCAAGGACGGGGCTGCTCATGCGCATTGATCTGACGGGACGCACCGCGCTGGTCACCGGGTCCACTTCAGGGATCGGTGCCGCGATTGCCAAGGGCCTGGCCCGCGCAGGGGCTCGGGTCGGGGTGATCGGCCGGACCAGGGAGCGGGTGGAGCGGGCCGTCGCCGGCATTCACCGCCAGGCTTCGGGTACAGCGCTGGTGCCGGTCGTCGCCGACGTCACCACCGAGGCGGGCGTGCGCCTCACCGCCGACGCGCTGCCGGATGTGGACATCCTGGTGAACAGTCTCGGCATCTTCGGGCCGGCCGACCCGCTGGAGATCAGCGATGAGGAGTGGCGCTGGTACTGCGAGGTGCATGTGCTGGCGGCGGTTCGGCTGATCCGCCAGTACCTGCCCGGCATGTGCGAACGTGGATGGGGCCGGATCCTGAACATCGCCAGTGATTCGGCGGTCGTGGTCCCCACCGAAATGACCTATTACGGCATGTCCAAGACCGCGCTGCTGTCTGTCACGTGCGGCTTCGCTGAGCAGGCGGCCGGGGAAGGTGTCACCGTCAACTCGGTGATCGCCGGGCCCACTCGCACGGGCGGTGTGGAGGACTTCGTGTACGAGCTCGTCGACCGAGCCTTGCCGTGGGACGAAGCGCAGCGGGTATTCATGCGGGAGCACCGGCCGCAGTCGTTGGTGCAGAGGCTCATCGAACCCGAGGAGATCGCCCACATGGTCGTCTACCTCGCTTCCGACCAGGCTGCGGCCACGACCGGGGGCGCACTCCGAGTGGACGGCGGATACGCGGGTTCGATCCTGCCGTAGACACCCTCGCCTGACCGCCGGACACTCCGTCCTCCGCCCCGGGCCCATCCCCCAGGAACGGGCGCCGGGCGTGTCCAGCCCTGCTGTAGCCTGCCGGCTAAAGACCGTGTCCTATGTGGTGAGGCGGTCGTTGGGTTCGTCACGGGGCGGGGTACGTGGAGTTGGATTGTTTCCGGACGGGTTGTGGGAGATCGCG
>NZ_JBVHDX010000027.1:0-49463 GCF_055563155.1 Streptomyces sp. NPDC013317 | reverse complement strand
TACGAGGACGACCCTCCGCCTTGCGATCGCACGCACCAGACGCCGCGGGGCCCGCCCTTCGGGCGGACGGCGCTACTTTCGCAACACGCCCTAGGACTCCCGTTCCGCCATCAGCTCGGAGACCTTCACGAAGCGGTAGCCCTTGGCCCGGAGCGCGGGGACGATCCGGCGGATCGCCTGTTCCGTGACGGGGGCCGCGCTGCGGGTGCAGTGCATGACCACCAGCGAGCCCGGTCTCACCCCGTCGAGGACCTGCTCGGCCACCGCGTCGCCGTCCTTCGCGAAGGCGTCGCCGCTGACCACGTCCCACTGCACGGCCGTGACCTTCGCGGGCGCGAGCGCCCGCAGCGCCCGGTCGTCGTAGCAGCCGCCCGGGAAGCGGAAGTACGGGACGACGTTGCGCGCCCCGGCCTTCCGGAACGCCACGAAGGCCCGCTTCACATCGGCGGCCATGTCCTGCTTCGCCACCGTCGGCAGGCCGTAGCAGGGTGCGGCGAAGGCGTAGTGGCTGTACGAGTGGTTGGCGATCTCGAATCGGGGGTCGGTGCCGATGGCCCGGGCCTGGTCCGGGTACTCCTCGGCCCACCGGCCGGTCATGAAGACCGTCGAGTCGACCTTCAGCCTCCGCA
Source organism: Streptomyces sp. NPDC013317 (assembly GCF_055563155.1). Classification (NCBI taxonomy): domain Bacteria; kingdom Bacillati; phylum Actinomycetota; class Actinomycetes; order Kitasatosporales; family Streptomycetaceae; genus Streptomyces; species Streptomyces sp. NPDC013317. Next base: position 48,834 of record NZ_JBVHDX010000027.1, on the reverse strand, counting down.
GGGTCTCGATCAGCTGCGGATTGTCGAAACGCTCGCCGCCCGCCGCCCGCGGCCCCTGGTCGGCCGTCATGTCGGCGTCGAAGGTGAGCGCGACGACCTTGTCCGTGCTGTCGCCTCCGGTTCTCGGGGCCCGCTCGAAGACCGGGGTGAGCCCTCCCGGCCCCGGAGCCATCGTCGGCGGCGCCTTGCGCACGACGGCCGGCTGCCCGGGAGCGGCACCGGCACTGGCGCTCGCGCTCGGGCTCGCCCCGGACGACGCGCTCGACGGTGAGGCGGACGGACGGTCGGGAGCCGCCGCCGTGTCGGCGGCGCCCCCGCCGCAGCCGACGAGTACGGCACCCAGCACAGCAAGCGCCGACATTTTTCGTACAGAAGTGGTCACGAACGGAAGTTATCCGATCGCCGGGGTGCAACGATGACGGCTCGACACCAACCGGGCACGAGTCCACGCGAGCGGAAGCTCAGCTCGCGAGCAGCAGCCTCCGGCTCTCCGCCACGTCGAAGTCGCCCGGCGGGTACCGGGGGTCGAGGGCCTCCAGGTGTTCCAGGAGCAGCGCGCTGATGGCCCAGTTGCGGTACCACTTGCGGTCGGCCGGGACCACGTACCAGGGCGCAGCCTCGGTCGAGCAGCGTTCCAGGGCCAGTTCGTACGCCTCCTGGTACGCGGGCCACAGCGCGCGCTCCTCGATGTCGCCCCTGTTGAACTTCCAGTGCTTCTCGGGGTTGTCGAGGCGCTCCAGGAGCCGGGTGCGCTGCTCCTCGTACGAGATGTGCAGGAAGACCTTGACGACCGTCACGCCGTCGTCGACGAGGGACTCCTCCCAGCGGTTGATCTGGCCGTAGCGGCGGCCGAGGTCACGGCGCGGCACCAGCTCGCGGACGCGGGCGATGAGGACGTCCTCGTAGTGCGAGCGGTCGAAGATGCCGATCTCGCCCGGCACCGGCAGGGCCCGCGCGATCCGCCAGAGGAACGGGTGGCCGCGCTCCTCGGCCGTGGGCGCCTTGAACGCGCGGATGCGGCAGCCGGAGGGGTTGAAGTGGCCGATCACATGCTTGACCGTGCCGCCCTTGCCGCTGGTGTCCATGCCCTGGAGGACGAGCAGCAGCCGGCGGCGGTCGCCGGCGGTGCTCGCCGCGTACAGACGCTCCTGGTACGCGGCGAGGCGGGGTGCGAGCAGGGCGGTCGCCTCGATCCCCGCCGCCTTCCCCGCCGGTCCGCCGGGGATGTCCGAGGCGGAGTACGCGGCGAGGTCGACGTGTTTCCCGACGGGCACGCGCAGCAGGTCACGCAGGACCGGCTGCTTCCGCGGCCGGAGCTGTCCTGATCCGTGCTCCGACGCGCCGGTCTTCGACCCGTCCGTCCTCGACGCGCTCTTCTTCGACCGGTCCTTCTTCGACCCGTCCTTCTTCGCCCGGCTCTTCTGCTTCTCGCCGGGCTCCTTCTCCTGCTTCCGGTCCTTCTTCGCCACCTCGCCACCCTTCCCGTCCACCCCGCGCCTTCCCCCCGATCCTGCGACGGAACGGGGGGACGCGCGACCGCTGGCCGGTGGCTACGTCAGCACCACGGGCCGGTCACCGCGAACGTCGTGCCGGGTGTGTAGCAGTTGACGTACATCGTCCGGCCGTCCGGGGAGAAGGTGACGCCCGCGAACTCGCCCCACTCCGGCGCCTCAGGGCTGCCGATGTTCTGCGCCCCTCGTGCCACCGCGTACACCTCGCCCCGGCGGCTCAGCCCGTAGACGTGCTGGGCTCCGTTGCCGTCCTCGCAGACCATCAGCCCGCCGCTCGGGGCGAGGCAGATGTTGTCCGGCGACTCGCCGGGCAGCTGGATGTCGGTGCTCGGACCGAAGACGACGACGAGCGTCAGACGGCGCCGGTGCGGCTCGTACTTCCACACCTGGCCGAAGTGGGTCGCGCCGGAGCCGTCGCCGGTGCGGGCGAAGGACGAGACGAAGTAGACGGACCGCCCGCCCCAGTAACAGCCCTCCAGCTTCTGCGCGTGCGTGATGCCCCTCGGCCCGAAGTCCTGGTGTCTGATGGGCGTCTCGACGGCCAGGGGGTCCGGCACCGGCACCCACTCGACGCGGTCGAAGCTCGCCCCGGTCTCCTGGATCACCGAGAGGTCGGGCACTCCCGGCACCCGCATCGCCTGCAGCTCCCCGCCCGCGCGCAGCGAACCGTGTCCGCCCATCGGCACCTCGGGCAGGAAGCGGTAGAAGAGCCCGAACGGCCGCTCGAACGCGTCCTCCGTCTCGTACACGATCCCGCTGTGCGGGTCGACGGCGATCGCCTCGTGCTGGAAGCGGCCCATGGCCGTGAGCGGTACGGCTCCGGTGCGGTGCGGGTCGGCTCCGTCGACCTCGAAGATGAAGCCGTGGTCCTTGGTGTACCCGTTGGTCCCGGCCCTGTCCTCGGTCTCCTCGCAGGTGAGCCAGGTGCCCCAAGGGGTGGGCCCGCCGGCGCAGTTGACCGCGGTGCCCGCGATCGCGACGCGCTCGCCGAGGACGTTGCCGCGGCCGTCGAGCGTGAGCGCCGTACAGCCGCCCTTCCCTGCGGGGTCGTACGTCAGCCCGGCGACGGTCGGTACCCCGATGCGGCCGGTCGCCCGGTTCTCGTGGTTGCGGACCAGATGGACCCGCCCGCGACGGCCGGCGAAGGCGCTCATGCCGTCGAAGTTGCTCGGGACGGGGCCCTCGCCGGAGCGGAGGAGGTCGCCCTCGCGGGAGAGGACGGTGTAGCGGAAGCCCTCGGGGAGGTCGAGGAGGCCGTCGGGGTCGGGGACCAGCGGACCGTAGCCGGAGTGGCCGCGAGCGGCCGACGTACCGGCGAAGAGTTCGGTGAAGGAGCCCGCGAAGGCGATGCCGGCGACGGACGCGCCGGTGCGGGACAGGATCTGACGTCGTGTTGCGGACATGAGGCAACCCACTGTTCCTGTTGGCGGACAGGTGTGTGCTGTGACGTGTGACCCGCATGTGTGTACCACGCAAGGTGGTGACAGGTGAACCATGCGGGCCACAACGGCCTCATGTGGCGCGGGTGATCAGCGTCCGACCGGTCTGCGATCGGTCGGACGTCGACGTGCGATCGACGTGCGATCGGCGTGCGATCAGCCCCGGGCAGCAGGCAGGGCGCGATCAGGCGAGATCGGCGTCCAGCGTGATCGTCGTGCCGGTGAGCGCCTGGCTCACCGGGCAGTTCTTCTTGGCGTCCTCGGCCGCCGCCTTGAACTGCTCCGCGTCCAGGCCGGGGACCTCGCCGCGTACGGTCAGGTGGATGCCCTTGATGCCCTCGCCGGGCTGGAAGGTGACATCGGCCTTGGTCTCCAGGCGGGTGGGCGGGTTGCCCGCCCCGGCCAGGCCGTGGGACAGCGCCATCGAGAAGCAGGAGGAGTGCGCGGCCGCGATCAGCTCCTCGGGGCTGGTCTTGCCGTTCGGCTCCTCGGCGCGCGAAGGCCAGGAGACCTGGTACTCGCCGAGGCCGGAGGAGTCGAGGGTGACGACGCCCTTGCCCTTGAGGAGGTCGCCCTCCCAGACGGTGTGGGCGTGGCGGACGGTGGCCATGGTGTATCCCTTCGATCGGGTATGGCCCCCAACCTACTGCTCGACCAAGGCCTTCGCGTCTCGTGCCAGGGCCGTGAGCCGGGAGATCGCCCGGAAGTACTTCTTGCGGTACCCGCCCTTCAGCATCTCTTCACTGAACAGACGGTCGAAGGGGAGTCCCGAGGCGAGCACCGGGACCTCGCGGTCGTACAGACGGTCGGCGAGGACGACGAGCCGCAGCGCCGTCGACTGGTCCGGGACCGCCCGTACGTCCGTGAGGCAGACCGCCGTCAGGTCGTCGGTGAGCGCGCCGTAGCGGCTGGGGTGGACCTTGGCCAGGTGGTCGAGGAGGTGCGGGAAGTCGTCGAGCGAGGCGCCCGGCGTCGCGTACGCCGCCTTGGTCACCTGCTCCTCGGAGTACGGGGCGGGCGCCTCGGGCAGCCCGCGGTGGCGGTAGTCCTCGCCGTCGATCCGCAGCGGACGGAAGTGGGCCGAGAGGCCCTGGATCTCGCGCAGGAAGTCGGCGGCGGCGAACCGGCCCTCGCCCAGCTTGCCCGGCAGGGTGTTGGAGGTCGCGGCGAGCGCCACACCCTCCTCGACGAGCCGGCTGAGGAGCGAGGAGACGAGGACGGTGTCGCCCGGGTCGTCCAGTTCGAATTCGTCGATGCAGAGCAGCCGGTGGCCGCTGAGCGTGCGCACGGTCTGCTGGAAGCCCAGCGCGCCCACCAGGTTGGTCAGCTCCACGAAGGTGCCGAAGGCCTTGAGCCCGGGCTCGGCGGGCGTGGCGTGCCAGAGGGAGGCGAGCAGGTGGGTCTTGCCGACGCCGTAACCGCCGTCGAGGTAGACGCCGCGCGGCCCGCTGGGGGCGGCCGGCTTCTTCGCGAACCAGCGGCTCAGGGCAGGGCGCTTGCCGGCGCCGGTGGCGTGGGCGCCGCCGAGCCCCTCGGCGAACGAGCTCAGGGCCCTGACCGCGTCGGTCTGGCTCGGCTGGTTCGGGTCCGGGATGTACGTGTCGAAGCGCACCGAGTCGAACCGGGGCGGCGGAACCATCTCCGCGACGAGGCGGTCGGCGGGGACACGGGGCTCCCGGGCACAGAGGGAGACCGGGGCGGCTTCGGTGGAAGCCGCTTCGGCTATGGCGCGGGAGGCGTGGGAGGCACGGGTCGACACAGTTCCCCACTCTATGCGCCGTGTCAGACTGCGAGGATGCGACGCCTGTTCCCTGTGACGGACATGACAGCCACCGACGACGCCGGTCGGCACGCGCTCGGTGACAGTGAGTGGTCACTCGACGAGCTCGCCGACGCCTACGCGTACCCCGCTCTCGCCCCGGATGAGACCTGGCTGCGCGCCAACATGGTCTCCTCCCTCGACGGCGCCGGACAGCACGACGGCCGCTCCCAGCCCCTCTCCTCCGACAGCGACATGCGGATCTTCGGCACGCTGCGGGGTCTTGCGGACGTGATCGTCGTGGGGGCGCAGACGGTACGGCAGGAGGGGTACCGCCCGGCACGCGCGCGTGAGGCCTTCGCGGCCCGCCGGGAGGCGGCCGGGCAGGGCCCCGCGCCGGTGATCGCGGTGGTCAGCGCCTCGCTCGACCTGGACTTCTCCGCGCCGCTGTTCACCGAGCCGCTGGTCCCGACCCTCGTCCTGACCGGGGCGGCGGCACCCGCCGACCGGGTGGCCGAGGCGGGGAAGGCGGGGGCGGAGGTGGTGATCGCGGGGGACGGGCCCGGGGTCGAGCCGGCCCGTGCGGTGGCGGCGCTCGCGGAGCGTGGCCTGCGGCGTCAGCTGACCGAGGGCGGTCCCCGGCTCCTGGGGCAGTTCGTGGCGGCCGGGGTCCTCGACGAGCTGTGTCTGACGGTCTCGCCGACGATGACGGCGGGCGCCGCGCAGCGCATCGCCGGAGGGCCGTCGGTGGCCGTGCCGCAACGGTTCGCCGTGGCGTCCGTGCTGGAGGAGGCCGGGTTCCTTTTCACCCGCTACCGTCGGATCTGACAATCGGCGGAATTTGTCGTTCCGGTTAGCTTCCGCTGGGCACACTTACCCCCGTAGACCCCGTGCGGGCACGGGGAAGGATGGTTTCCGCAGAAGGGCTCCTGAGGTGTTCACAAGCGTTCTGATGATCGAGAAGCCCCTCACGTCCGTCGACGTGGAGTTCGTCACCACCCTGCACGGCGAGGAGAACGTGTCGTTCATCGTGCTGATGCAGCCCCGGGGTGACCAGGCCGATGTCCTGCTGCGTGCCATCGACGACGTCGCCATGGGCGAACTCAAGGAAGCGACCCGCGAGGGCGAGGAACCGGAGGGCAAGGCGGCCCGTGTCCCCGCCGAGCAGGCCCTGGAGTACTCACTGCAGGCACTGCGGAACGCCGGCTGCGAGGCGGTCGGACAGGTGGTCGAGGACCACCCCCTGAACAAGATGAAGTCGGTGGTCGAGGAGTCCGACGCGGACGAGGTGATCGTCCTGACGGCACCGCACTACGTGGAGGAGTTCTTCCACCGGGACTGGGCGTCGCGGGCCCGCCACAAGGTCGGCGTGCCGGTCCTGAAGCTGTTCGCCCACAGCGAGGCGGAGCCCGCCTGAGGACGGCGGTAGGGGGCGGCTGCCCGGCCGGGCAGCCGCCCCCTACCGCCGTCGGCGTCCTGCCGTGGCGGCGCGGGCCCCGGGCGGACCGTGCGCGCCGACACCGTCACGCCGGGGCCCGGGGGTGTCGTAGGGAGCCACTAGGCTGGGGACCTCCTGTACGTCGTCCCCCGGGGAGAACACTCATGGCACCCGCCATCCCTGCCGCCATGGAACGGCCGCACTTCATCGGCATCGGCGGTGCCGGAATGTCGGGCATCGCGAAGATCCTCGCCCAGCGCGGAGCGAAGGTCGCCGGCAGCGACGCGAAGGAGTCCGCGACCGCCGAGGCGCTCCGCGCGCTCGGGGTCACGGTGCACATCGGGCACGCCGCCGCCCACCTCGCCGACGACGCCTCCGCCGTCGTCGTCTCCAGCGCCATCCGCGCCGACAACCCCGAGCTGGCCCGCGCCGCCGAGCTCGGCATCCCCGTCGTGCACCGCTCCGACGCCCTCGCCTCCCTCATGGACGGCCTGCGGGCGATCGCCGTGGCCGGCACGCACGGCAAGACGACGACCACGTCCATGCTGGCCGTCGCGCTCACCGAGCTCGGCCTCGACCCCTCGTACGCCATCGGCGGCGACCTCGCGGGACCTGGCACGAACGCCCGGCACGGCGACGGGCGGGTCTTCGTGGCCGAGGCCGACGAGAGCGACCGCAGCTTCCAGAAGTACGACCCCGAGGTCGCGATCGTCCTCAACGTCGAGCTGGACCACCACGCGAACTACGCCTCCATGGACGAGATCTACGAGTCCTTCGAGGCCTTCACCGCCAAGATCCGCCCCGGCGGCACCCTCGTCGTCGGGGAGCACGCGGGCGCGCGTGAGCTGGCCGCCCGCGTCTCCGGCAACCGCGACCTGCACGTGATCACCGTCGGCGAGTCCGAGACCTCCGACGTCTGGATCCGCTCGATCGTCCCGAACGGCATGACCAGCGAGGTCGTCGTCGTCCTCGACGGCGTCGAGCACACCTTCACGGTCTCCGTGCCCGGACGCCACTACGCCCACAACGCCGCCGCGGCCCTCGCCGCCGGCTCCCGCGTGGGCATCGACCCGGCGGAGCTGGCCCAGGCCCTCACCGCGTACACCGGTGTCGGCCGCCGCCTCCAGCTCAAGGGCGAGGCGGCCGGTGTCCAGGTCATCGACTCGTACGCCCACCACCCCACCGAGATGACGGCCGACCTGGAGGCCATGCGCGGCGCCGCCGGTGCGGCCCGCCTCCTCGTGGTCTTCCAGCCGCACCTCTTCTCCCGCACCCAGGAGCTCGGCACGGAGATGGGCGACGCCCTGGCCCTCGCCGACGCCTCCGTGGTCCTGGACATCTACCCGGCGCGTGAGGACCCGATCCCCGGCATCACCAGCGAGCTGATCATCGACGCGGCGCGCGCGGCCGGCGCGGACGTCACCCCGGTCCACGACAAGGCCTCGGTGCCCGACGTCGTCGCGGGAATGGCCAGGGCCGGTGATCTCGTTCTGACGATGGGCGCGGGTGACGTCACGGACCTCGGTCCTCTGATCCTGGCCCGTCTTTCGAGCTGAGGAGCATGTGATGACGGCGTACGAGGTCGAGAAGCCCGACGAGCAGTGGCGCGCGGAGCTGACCCCGGCGGAGTACCAGGTGCTGCGGCAGGCGGGCACGGAACCCGCGTTCCGCGGTGAGTACACGGACACGAAGACCAAGGGCGTCTACTCCTGCCGGGCGTGCGGCGCCGAGCTCTTCACGTCGACCGAGAAGTTCGAGTCCCACTGCGGCTGGCCGTCCTTCTACGACCCGAAGGACAGCGCGGCGGTCGAGCTGATCGAGGACCGCTCGTACGGCATGGTCCGCACCGAGGTCCGCTGCGCGCGCTGCGGTTCGCACCTGGGCCATGTCTTCGAGGGCGAGGGCTACCCGACCCCGACGGACCAGCGGTACTGCATCAACAGCATTTCGCTGAAGCTGACGCCCGACGAGGGCTGAGCGGGCGCCGCCGGATAACCGGTGGAGGTCCCGGCGAGGCGGTGACAGGGTGTGACGCATGACGTCGCACCACGCCGAGCGGCTCCCGAGGGAGCCGCACACCTCGCTGGGACTGTGTCGTTCGGCGGAGTTCCGGAGCCGGCCGAGGGTGCGGGCGCCGATCCCGGACGGACCGAGGCGGTGATCCGCCGGGTGGGCGCGGAGACCGGCCTGGCGTGCGGCGAGAACGCCATCGGTATGCGGACGTACGCAGGCGGTGAGGAAGGTCCGCGGAGGACCCACGTGCACGTCGTGTACGCGCACCCCGGAGAGCAGAGCCTCACGCGCGAGGTCCTCGACGCGTTCCTGGGCGGGCTGGCCGACGCCGGCCACACGTACACGGTCTCGGACCTGTACGCGATGGAGTTCCGCTCGGAACTGACCCACGCCGAGTACGAGCGCGAGTCAGGACGGCGCCCCGACGCACCCGTGCCCGACGACGTCGCCGCCGAGCAGGCCGCGCTCGCCGCCGCCGGGGCATGGGTGTTCGTCTATCCCGTGTGGTGGGCGGACTGTCCGGCCCGGCTCAAGGGCTGGTTCGACCGGGTGTGGACCGTGGGTTTCGCCCGGAAGACCACCGGACCCCCCATGGTGGCCGACAAGGCGCTGGTGCTCTGCACGGCCGGGTACGACATCGCCGAACTCGACGCCTCCGGCTGCTACGAGGCGATGCGGACCGTCATGCTCACCGACCGGATCGGCGGGCGGGCCAGGGCGAGCGAGTTCGTCGTCCTTGGAGGTTCGGCGACCGCGGGCGCGGGGGAATGGCCGGCTCTCAGAGCCGCGCACCTGGCACGGGCGGCGGAGCTGGCGCGCTCGCTCTGAGGCCGCCAGCAGATCCGAGCGCGCTCGCTCTGAGGCGCAGGGGATCTGAGCGCGCTCGCTCTGAGGCCCAGGGGATCTGAGCGCGCGTCCGCGGCTGCTAAGGGCCTCAGCGGGTCTTCGCGGAAGTCGGCGCCTCCTCGGCGGCGGCTTCATCGGCGGCGGCGACCTCCTCGGCGGCGACCGGCGACGGCTCCTCGGGTGGCTTCCCGCGCCGGGCGAGGTCGGCCACCGCGAGGGTGAGGACGCCCGCCAGGAGCCCCCAGAACGTCGAGCCGATACCGAAGAGCGTGAACCCGGAGGCCGTCGCGAGCAGGGTTACCACGGCGGGCTCGCGGAGGCGGTCGTCCTTCAGGGCGGAGGTGAGGGAGCCTCCGATCGTGCCCAGCAGGCCGATGCCCGCGATCCCGAGGACCAGGGCGGGCGGCATCGCGGTCAGCAGCCAGCCGACCATTCCGCCGAAGAGGCCGACCAGCAGGTAGAAGACGCCCGTCCAGACACCGGCGACGTACCGCTTCCGCGGATCGGGGTGAGCGGCCTCGCCGCTGCAGATCGCCGCGGTGATCGCGGCCAGGTTCAGGCCGAAGCAACCGAAGGGCGCGAGCACGGTGTTGACCGCGCCCGTCCACGTCAGCAGCGGTGAGACCGGCGTGGAGTAGCCGGCGTTGCGCAGCACCGCGACCCCCGGCAGGTTCTGCGACGCCATCGTCACGGCGTAGAGCGGCAGACCCACGCCGACGAGAACCTGCCAGTCGAACTCGGGGCGTACGAATGACGGTTCGGCGAGGGTGAGGGCGAAGCCGTCCAGCTTCCAGGACCCCTGCCACGCCGTCGCGGCGACACCAGCGGCGAGCGCCGCGACGACCGCGTACCGGGGGAACCAGCGCCGGCCGACGAGATACGCCAGGAACATGGGGACGGCGATGGCACCGTCCTTCTCCATCTGCGTGAACAGCTCGGTGCCGAACTGGAGAAGCACCCCGGCGAGCAGCGCCGAGGCGAGCGGCACGGGAATCCGGTTCATGATCCGCTCGAACCAGCCGGTGACCCCGCTGATCACGATGAGGACGGCGGACAGCAGGAACGCCCCCACCGCCTGTGCCATCGTCACACCCTGCAGCCCGGTGGCGAGCAGTGCGGCGCCGGGGGTGGACCAGGCCGTCACGACCGGAGCCCGATGGCGCAGGGACAGACCGATGCAGGTGACGCCCATGCCGATGCCGAGGGCGAAGACCCAGGAGGTGAGCTGGGCGGACGTCGCCCCGGCCGCCTTGGCCGCCGTGAAGACGACGGCCACGGAGCTGGTGACGCCGATGAGTACGGCGAGGAAGCCGGCGGCGACGGCGGAGACCGGCGCGGCGGACTGGACGTGTCGTAGGAAAGCCATGGCCGGGGAATCGTGGCACATCGCGCGTGCCCGGCCACAGTGAGTTTTCCACAGGCCTTGTCCCGTGGGCCACGGTGGCCGCAAGATCCAGGAGTGATCCATTTTGGGGAGGGGAAATGATCAAGGGAGGCAACGCCTTCGTTCCGACGGTGCCGCTGCGGATCGCGGTGCGGAACGGGGTCGACGTCGCGGTCCTGCTGCTGACGGAGCAGGGCCGGGTCCGGGGGGACGGCGACATCGTGTTCCACGGGGCGCCGGTCCATCCTTCGGGCGCGGTGCGGCTGTTGGGGGAGGAGAGCGGCACGGTCTGGCTGGAGGCCGGGCTCACGGCGGTCGAGGGGGAGATCACCCGGGTTCTGGTGGTCGGGTCGACGGAGACCGGTTCGATGCGGGACCTGCCGGGGCTGTCGGTGGAGGCGTTCGCTCCGGACGGCACATCGGTCGCGCGGTACGAGGTGACGGACGCCGGAGGTGAGACGGCGATGGTCCTGGGGGAGCTGTACCGGCGGGCGGGGGGCTGGAAGTTCCGTGCGGTGGGCCAGGGTTACGTGAACGGTCTGGCAGGCCTGGCGACGGACCACGGCGTCGACGTCGCGGACCACGCCCCGGCGGCCCCGGCCCAGCCTCCGCAGGCGTTCCCTCCGGCTCCGGTGCCCTTCCAGCCGCCGGTGGGGTCTCCGGCCCCGGTGCCCTTCCAGGCCCCTGGCCCCGTGCCCTTCCAGGCCCCTGGCCCCGTGCCCTTCCAGGCCCCTGGCCCCGTGCCGTTCCAGGCCCCTGGCCCCGTGCCGTTCCAGGCCCCTGGCCCCGTGCCGTTCCAGGCCCCTGGCCCCGTGCCGTTCCAGGCCCCTGTTCCCGGGGCTCCGCAGCCCTCCGCTCCGGTGCCGTTCCAACCACCGGTCGGCACGCCGCCCGTCGTGCCCCCGCCGGCCTTCACGCCGCCTCCCCCGCCCGCGCCCGCGTCGGCACCTGCGGCGGCGATCCCGCAGCCCGCGCCGCAGCCTGTCCCGCAGCCCGCGGCTCAGCCTCCCGCGCCGGACCGGACCTTCGGTCCCGTCTTCGAGCCGTACACGCAGACCGGCCGGGACGGCGAGGTGATCACGGTGAACGGGCTCCCGCCGGGCCCGGTCGTGGTCGACCTGGCCGTCGACGCGAAGGACGCGTACACCGGCCTGTGGCCCCTCACTCGGTTCAACAAGGAGGAATCGAGCCTCATCAACAGCACCGAGGACAACTTCCGGGGCCGGGTGATCGCCATGGTCCCCGACAGCGGGCGGCTCAGACTGAGGCTCAGGGCCGACGGTCCCTGGCGGCTCCAGGTGCAGCCGCTGGCGGCGGCCCGGCGTCTGACGGAGGCGGACATGGAGGGCTTCGGCCCCGACGTCCTGCTGCACACCGGTGGGACGGCCGATTTCGCCATCCGCTACCGCGGCAGCGAGAACCTCATCATCTACGTCTACGAACTGGCCGGGCACGACGACCCGACCACGCTTCCGGACGTGGGGTCCTCCGTGAACGAGATCGGCAAGCGGCGGGAGACGGTGCCGCTGCCGGAGGGGCCGGTCGTCGTCCACCTGATGATGGCGGACGGTCCGTGGCAGGCGCGCCTGAAGGACCTCGAGCCGCACAGCGCCGGGCCGTCGTACGGCGCAGGCGGCCCGGCGAGGTTCCCCGAGGTGCTTCCCGAGCCCGGCAAGGTGCAGAACTGGCTGCGGAGGGGCAGACGCTGACCTCTCCTACCGCCCCCGGCCGTGCGGCCGTTCCTTACAAAGTTGTGGGTACCTGACAAAAATGTCAGTACTTGTCCGCCGGTTCGCGCCCCCGCAGCATGGAGCGGACCTCGCACCGAGGTCGCACCGACACCGCGGACAGGAGCGACACATGGCCGGGCAGCACCACCCCACTTCCGTGACCGTCGTCGGGCTCGGCTCGATGGGCAGCGCGCTCGCCGACGCGTTCGTCGACGCCGGGCACCCGACGACCGTGTGGAACAGGACCGCGTCGAAGGCCGCACCGCTCGTGGCGAAGGGGGCCGTTCACGCGCGGACGGTCGAGGAGGCGGTCGCGGCGAGCCGGCTCGTCGTCGCCTGCCTGACGACCTACGAGGACACCCTCGTCGCCCTCGAGCCGGCCGCCGTCGCCCTCGGTGGGCGGGCGTTGGTCACCCTCAACAGCGGCTCCCCGGCCGGTGCCCGCCGGACGGCGGCGTGGGCCGAGGCCCACAGGGTGCGGTACCTTGACGGGGCGATCAAGAACGTGCCGTCGGCCGTCGGGGCGGAGGGAACCCTCCTCTACTACGGCGGCGACAGCGCTGTCTTCGAGGAGTTCGAGCCGACCCTGCGGGTGCTGGGCGGCGACACCGTCTACCTCGGCGCCGAGCCGGACCTCGCCGCGCTGTACGAGATGGCGGTGGGCGGCACGCTCCTGCCCGCGCTCGTCGGATTCTTCCAGGGCGCGGCGGCGCTCCGGGCGCGGGGGCTCGAGGTCTCCTCGATGGTGAGATTCAGCGTCAAGTGGTTCGAGATGATCAATTCGGTGCTGCCCCTCTTCGCCGACGAGATCGACCGTGGTGACTACGGGGCATCGGGGTCCTCGGTGAACATCTTCCTCGCCGGAGCAGCCGACGACGCCCGGTTCGGGGAGGAGGCGGGCCTCGACGTGGAGTGGCACAAGCCCTTCCACGACCTGCTGACACGGGCGGTCGAGGCCGGCCACGGGGACCACAGCATCGCGGCCCTGACGGAGGTGCTCACCAAGGCCCGCGCGAACGCCTAGCCGGCGGGCCCCGGGTGGCGGAACCTGGTCGGCGGGTGCCCGCTTGGTCAGTCCTTCGGCTGCAGCAGGTCCCAGCGGTTGCCGTAGAGGTCTTCGAAGACCGCCACCGTGCCGTACGGCTCGTGGCGGGGCTCCTCCAGGAAGCGGACGCCGGAGGCGGTCATGCGGGTGTGGTCGCGGGCGAAGTCGTCGGTGTGGAGGAAGAAGCCGACCCGGCCGCCGGTCTGGCGGCCCACGGCGGACTCCTCCTCCGCGCTCTTCGCGCGGGCCAGGAGCAGGCCCGTGCCGGCCGCGGCTCCGGCGGGGCGGACGACGATCCAGCGGGAGCCGTCGTCGCGGGGGGTGTCCTCGACGAGGCCGAAGCCGAGGGGGCCGGTGTAGAAGGCAAGGGCCTCGTCGTAGTCACGGACGACGAGGGTGACGAGTGCGATGAGGGACATACCTCAAGGTTATACGTATGACCGGCGGGGTGCCACGCGGTGCGACAATGCCCCGCATGGACGCCCAGCTGCTCGCCGAGCTCACCGACCGCGCCCTGCTCCTCGCCGTCCCCGGCGAGCGGCGGATCCTGGGGCTCGCCGGGGCGCCCGGAGCGGGGAAGTCCACGCTCGCGGCCCGGCTCGTCGCCCGGCTCGACGGGCTCGCCGCCCTCGTGCCGATGGACGGCTTCCACCTGGCCCAGCAGGAGTTGGAGCGGCTCGGCCGCGCGGAGCGCAAGGGGGCGCCGGACACCTTCGACGCCGCCGGCTACGCCGCGCTGCTCCGCCGGCTGCGCACCCCCGAGCGCGGCACCACCGTCTACGCCCCGGCCTTCGACCGAGCCCTGGAGGAGCCGGTCGCCGGAGCGATCCCGGTCCCGCCGGAGGTCCCGCTCGTCGTCACCGAGGGGAACTACCTGCTCCACGACGAGGGGGCGTGGGCCGGTGTCCTCCCCCTGCTCGACGAGGCCTGGTTCCTGGAGCTCGACGACGACCGCCGGGTGCCCCGGCTCGTCGAACGGCACGTCCGCTTCGGCAAGGACCGCGCCCATGCCGAGCGCTGGGTCCGCGACTCCGACGAGTCCAACGCCCGCCTCGTCGCCCGGGGCAGGGGCCGCGCCCACCTCCTCGTCCCCATGAGCTAGCGGGAGGAGCCGCCAGGCCGGCGGGCGTGGTCCGCGGCCGCCCTCGCCAGTGCCCGGACGATCGGGTGCGGCTGCGTCCCGTCGCTCGCCAGCTCCGGCTGGAAGAGCGTGGCCAGGAAGAAGGGGTGGCCGGGCAGTTCCGCGATGCGGACCTTGCCGTCCTCGTCCTCGCCCGTGAACCGCAGGCCGTGGGCGCGCAGGGTCTCCAGATGCCGGCTGTCCGGTCCGTAGTCGCAGTGGTAGCGCTCCGTCGTCCGTTCGGCGCCGAGCACCGACTCCGCGAGCGATCCCGGCGTCACGCGCACCGGCCCCTCGTGGCCGACCAGCGAACAGGCGAGGGGCGCGATCAGCAGGTCGTCGCCCGCCGCCGCCGGATCGTTCTCGGCGTGCGCGGCGGCCGTCAGACCGCAGACGTCCCGGGCGAACTCCAGGAGTGCGTGCTGGAATCCGGCGCAGGTGCCGAGGAACGGGATGGACTCCTCACGGGCGGTGCGGATCGCCGCCAGCGCGCCCGCCTCACTCGCGTACGGACTCCCCGGCAGCAGCCACACCGCGTCGAAGTCCTTCACCGCGCCCGGCGCCTCCGCGTCGCCCGTCGGGATCCAGTACGCGTCGAGCACAAGGCCGTCCCGCTCGGCCAGCGCGTCGAGCAGGACGGGGACGCGGACATGGGACTTCACATGGGGAGAACGGTCGCCGACGAGGGCGACGCAAGGGGTGTGCGTCATGCCGACCATGCTGGTCGGAGCCGCGGGTTCACGTCCAACGATGATTCCTGCACTCCCGATCGCGATCGCTTATGAGGGGTGGCGGGGCGGGCGCATGCGGCGCCGGTGGTTCGGCTCCCGGCGCCGGGCACGTCTACGCTCGGAACCCCATGGACCCGCACCACCTCCGAACCTTCGTCACCGTCGTCCGGCTCGCCTCCTTCTCCGAGGCCGCCCGCGCGCTCGGCTACACCCAGTCCGCCGTCTCCCAGCACATCGCCGCTCTCGAGCACGACCTCGGCCGGCCGCTCCTCGGGCGCCGGCCCGTCGTCCCCACGGCGGCGGGAGAGCGGCTGCTCGAACACGCCGGCTCGCTCCTCCTCAGGCTCGACGCCGCCCGCGCCGACCTCGCCCGGTTCGCCGCCGCGCCCCGCGAGACGCTCACCCTCGCCGCCTCCCCGCTCGCCCTGCACCCCCGTACCCTCGCCGCTCTGCCCGCCGCCGGAGTCACCCTGCGCACC
This sequence comes from Streptomyces sp. NPDC013317, assembly GCF_055563155.1. Lineage (NCBI taxonomy): Bacteria > Bacillati > Actinomycetota > Actinomycetes > Kitasatosporales > Streptomycetaceae > Streptomyces > Streptomyces sp. NPDC013317. Next base: position 33,339 of record NZ_JBVHDX010000027.1, on the reverse strand, counting down.
CTGGCCCGCGACGAGGTGCCCGTCGCCGTAGCTACCGGAGCGGCCGACCTCGGCCTCGTCGACGGACTCGCCGCCCCCAGCGACCCGTTGCGGCTCCCCGACGTCGCGCCGCTCACCGCCGTCCGCGTCGCCGAGGAACCGGTCGCCGTGGTCCTGCCCGCCGGGCATCCGCTCGCCGGCCGCCCCGGCCTGCGGCTCGCCGACCTCGTCGACGCCCGCTGGCTCGACGCCCCCGACTCGGGCCTCCCGCTCGACCGGCTGCGCTCCGCGCACGGCGGCCCCTCCGGCCACGGCTTCCGCACCGCCCTGCGCCACGAGGGCGTCGACTCACGGCTCATCGGCGCCCTGGCCGCCGCCGGACACGGCCTGACCCTGCTCCCCGTCTCCCTCGCCGCGACGATCGCCGGAGCCGTCGCCGTACCACTGAGCGCGCCGCGCCTCGTCCATCGCGTGGAACTCCTCCACACCGGCACCGAACCCTTCGGTCCGGCGGCGGAGTTGGCCGGACAGCTCGCCCCGTGACCGCACACACCCCCTAGGCTGGACCCACGGCGAGCAGGAAGGCGGGCAGACGTGGGGCTGTTCCGGCGAGGACCCAGGCGTGACGGTGACGAGGCGCCCAGGGACCCCGAGTTCTCGTACTTCTCGCAGCGCGAGGCCGCTCTCTTCCGCAGCCGCGTCCGCGAGGCCTTCGCCGAACTCGGGCTCGAAGTCACCGTCTACGCCGACTCGGTGCGCGACTCCGACGGCCGTGCCTTCGGTCTCGGCAACCTCGCCGCCGTCTGCCACAACGACCGGCGCGGACCACGCGTCTGGCCCACGCTGATCCGCCGCCATGTCGGCCTGGTGCTGCGCACCATGGACGGCCCCTCCGCGCTCGACACCCTCCGGCCGGAACAGATCCGGGCCCAGCTCTACCCGCGGGTGGTCAGCGGCGAAGGCATCGACCCGGGGACCTTCGGGTACGCCCGCAGCGTCGCGCCCGGACTCTACGAGATCCTCGCCCTCGACCTCCCCGAGAGCGTCATGATGCTGACGGACGAGGCGCTCGAACCGCTCGGCGACGTCGGGGAGCTGCGCGACCGGGCGCTCGCCAACCTGCGCGGGCTGCCCGTCGAGGGCCACGAGACGGTACGGGACGCCGACGGCATGTGCTTCGAGGTGATCCTCGGCGACTCCTTCTACACCGCGAGCCGCGTCCTCGACCTGGACGCCGTGGTCCGGCGCGTGACCGGGCGGCCGCTCGGCGAGCACGGAGCTCTGGTCGCCCTTCCGTTCCGGCACCAGCTGGCCTTCCACCCGATCCGCGACACCACGATCGTCCCCGCGCTCGGCGCCATGGCCTCGTTCGCCGCCTCGGGCTACGAGGACACCCCCGGCGCCATCAGCCCGTACGTCTTCTGGTGGCGCGGCGGCAGGCTCACCCAGCTCAGCGACCACGACGAGGACGGCGGAGAGCTGCGGATCGTCGTCGGCGAGGACTTCCAGGAACTGCTCGAACGCCTCATCGCCCAGGGGCCGGGACACGGCGGCCAGGAGCCCCGCTGACCGGTCGCGTCCCCCGTCCCCGACGCGCAGGACGACCCTCAGCCGTCCGTCAGTACCACCGCGCACTCCGGCGGGAGGCGCAGCACGCCGTCGGGGCCCGGGGCGTCGACCGGGCTCCAGGCGGCCAGGACCCGGTCGCGGCCGTTCGTGCCGAGCGGGATCTCCGCCGGCTCCTTGCCCAGGTTGACCGCGACCCGCAGCACCCCGCGGCGGAACGCCAGCCAGCGGCCCTCCTCGTCGAAGGCGACCCGCACCGCGGCCAGGTCCGGGTCGGTCAGGTCCGGCAGCGTACGGCGCAGCGCGATCAGCTCACGGTGCCAGGCCACGAGCCGGTTGTGCGGCGCCCGTTCGCGTTCCGTACGGTCGAGGACCGAGCGGTCCCGGGTGGCCGGGTCCTGCGGGTCGGGGATGTCCTCCTCCGCCCAGCCGTGCTCGGCGAACTCCCGCCGCCTGCCCTGCCGTACGGCCTCCGCCAGTTCGGGGTCGGTGTGGTCGGTGAAGTACTGCCAGGGCGTGGTCGCGCCCCACTCCTCGCCCATGAAGAGCATCGGCACCGAGGGCCCGGTCAGGACCAGCGTCGCCGCGCAGGCGAGCAGCCCGGGGGAGAGGGTCGCCGAGAGCCGGTCGCCCTGCGCCCGGTTGCCGATCTGGTCGTGCGTCTGGGCGTAGCCCAGGAAGCGGTGCGCGGGAGTGCGGACCCGGTCCACCGGCCGCCCGTGGTGACGGCCCCGGAAGCTCGAGTACGTGCCGTCGTGGAAGAAGACATGGGTCAGCGTCTTGGCGAGCGCGGCCAGCGGTTCGCGCGCGAAGTCGCCGTAGTAGCCCTGGTCCTCGCCGGTCAGCGCCGTGTGCAGGGCGTGGTGGAAGTCGTCGTTCCACTGGGCGTGGACGCCCAGCCCTCCCGCGACCCGCGGGGTCGTCGTCCGCGGGTCGGCGAGGTCCGACTCGGCGATCAGGAAGTGCTGGCGGCCCTGCTCGCGGGCCAGCTCGTCCACCGCCTCGCTCAGCTCCTCCAGGAACGTCAGCGCCCGGTCGTCGACCAGCGCGTGCACGGCGTCCAGGCGGAGCCCGTCGATCCGGTAGTCCTGGAGCCAGGCGAGCGCGCTGTCCAGCAGATAGCGGCGGACCTCGTCCGAGCCCGGCGCGTCCAGGTTCACCGCCGCGCCCCACGGTGTGTGGTGGGTGTCGGTGAAGTACGGGCCGTAGGAAGGCAGATGGTTCCCGGAGGGGCCGAGATGGTTGTGGACCACGTCCAGGAGCACGCTCATCCCGAGCCCGTGCGCCGTGTCGACGAACCTCTTCAGCGCCGTCGGCCCGCCGTACGGTTCGTGGACCGCCCACGGCGCCACGCCGTCGTACCCCCAGCCGTGCCGCCCCGGGAACGGGCAGAGCGGCATCAGCTCCACATGGGTGATCCCCAGCCCCGCCAGCTCCCCGAGCCGCTCCGCCGCCGCGTCGAGGGTGCCGTCCGGGGTGAAGGTCCCGACGTGCAGCTCGTACAGGACGGCGGCGCGCAGCCGCAGCCTCGGTGCCTCGTTGAACCAGACGTACGCGGAGTGGTCGACGACCGCGCTGAGACCGTCCGGGCCGTCCGGTTGACGGCGGGACCGGGGGTCGGGGAGCACCGGCCCGCCGTCCAGGGAGTAGCCGTACCGGTCGCCGTCCCCGGCCGCGACGACTCCGGTCCACCAGCCGTCGCGCTCGGCGTCCCGCTCCAGCGGATGTCCGGTTCCGTTCAGCTCCAGCGTCACCCGGTCACGGGCCCGCGGGGCCCACACCTCGAACAGCACCGGCCGATCCCCTCGTCGATGGGTACCACACGCAACGTGAGCCGCGACCCTGGCGCAGCGGCTCCGGCGTCCATCCTGGCAGTCAGGAGGGGGCCGCGCCCGGCGTGTCCCAGATGAAGTCGATCGCCCGCTGGAAGGTCGCGTACCCCGTCCGGGCGAAGGCCTTCGCCATCGGTACGTTGCCCAGATCGGTCGCCGCGCGGATGCGCGGCACGTCCTGGGCGGCCAGGATGCGCGTGCCCTCGGCGAGGATGTCGTCGATGTAGCCCCGGCCGCGGTGTGCCGGGAGCACACCGACGTAGGCGATCGTGTGGTTGTAGTTGTTCCGGGCGGGCACCACGAAGCCGACCGGCTCGCCGGTCTCCGGCAGCTGGGCGACCTGCCACCACTCCCGGGGCGAGGCGTAGTGCGCGAACTCCTCGTCGTAGTGCTGCTCCGCGGCCTCGCGGGGCGTGAGACCGGACGCGAGGTCGGCCTGCCCGTGCGCGTCGAGCGTGTCCTCCATGACCGGGGTCATCAGCGCGACCAGGTCCTCGCGGTCCCGCACCGGCCGGAACTCCAGCCGGCCTGTCGGCTCGGGCACGGGCGTGCCGGGGAGCCACTCCAGGCGCAGCCGCTCGACCAGCGGGCGGGCGCCCGAGGCCTCCAGGACGCCGAAGAGCGTCTCCAGCCGGGCGCGGGTCTCGGGAACCTCGCGCCAGTCCGCCGGCAGGAAACGGCCGAACTCCGGGCGGGCCGCCCCCGCCGGGACGACCGCCGCGGTCGCCGCCTCCAGCAGGCGCAGTCCGGTCTCGGCGCGCTCCTGCTCGGGCAGCTCGGGGTCGAGGTCGAAGAAGTCGAGGAAGAGCGGTTCGCCGCCCTCCTTCTTCGTCCACCAGGCGATCCTGGCCAGGACGCGGTCGCCGCGCAGGGCGACCCACATCCAGGAGGGCCGGCGGCGGCCGGCGACGAGGTCGTCCTCGAGTTCGTGGTCGAGGACATAGCTCAGCCGGCGGAAGAGGTCCAGCTCCTCCGGTCCGGAGAGCGGGCGCAGGGTCACGCCGTCGGGCGTGCGGGTCGGTGACGTGGTCACGTGATGGTTCCCCCTGGGAGTCGAGTCCGCAGACCGTAGCAGCGATCCCGGCCGAGTCGGTACGAGGTTTCTCGGGCGGGTCCGGCCCAGGTCACAGGTGGTGGAGCGGGTGTCCGCGGGGCCTCCGCGGTCCGCTGCGGCGCCGTTCTGGACACTTCGGGCCCGTCGGACGGACAATCACGTTGTGACGACGCCTTTCGAGTTCTCCACGCACCCCGCTCGGCTCTCCGACGCCGAGCGGGACCGTGCGCTGGTGCTGCTCCGTGAGGGTGCCGCCCAGGGCAGGATCTCGCACGACACCTTCGTGTTCCGGATGGAGCGGGCGCTCGTCGCCCAGAGCCCGGACGAACTCGCCCTCCTCACGGCCGATCTGAGGACCGAGTCCGGCTGGACGCGGCGGGTGGTGGGCGCCGTGGAGAAGATGTCCGCGTTCACGGCCAGGCTCGGCCGGGCCTGGCACGCCGAGCGGCTGCCGAAGCTGCTGCTGCCCGAGCCGGGTCCGTACCCGCTGCGGATCGGCCGTGATCCGGTGAACGGGCTCCGGCTCAGCCACGAGACGGTCTCCCGGATGCACGCCGAACTCTCCCTCCAGGACGGGTTCTGGGTGCTGCGCGACCTCGGTTCGACCAACGGCACCGTCGTGAACGGGCGCCGTGTCACGGGCGCGGTGGCCGTCCGTGCCGGGGACATGGTCGGCTTCGGACAGATGTCCTTCCGGCTCTCCTTGCGCTGACGGTCGCAGCCCGTCCGAACCTCCTCCGTCCCTGAACTCCCCGCTGTCCGTCGGGGAATTCCCCTACGGGTGGGGCTAGCCCCCCTGCGGTCCACCGGAGTCCACCAGTGACCGCACGGCACCTCCGACGGGAGGCTGACCACCATGAGAAGAACAGGTCAGCAGCCCCCGACGGCCCCGAGGTCCCAGGGCGGCACGGTGCCGGTCACGGTCCGGACCGCCCGGTGGTGTGCGACGCACCCGGGGAAGGCCATCGCCGGCTGGGTGCTCCTCCTCGCCGTATGCATCGGCGCCGGGGCGGCCGTGGGCACGAACAAGGGGACGTTCGCCGACTTCTGGATCGGTGAGGCGGGCCGGGCGGAGGCGATGGCCTCGGGCAGCGGACTGACCCCGCCGCCGGTCGAGCAGGTGCTGATCGAGCGCACGGCCCGGACGGCCGGGGACGAACCCTCGGCCGCCGCCGGGGAGATCCGCCGGCGGATGGAGGTGCTCCCGGCCGTCGAGAAGGTCGACGCACCGGTCGTCTCGCGCGGCGGCGAGGCGGTACGGGTGGCGGTCACCCTGCGCGGCGACCGGGAGACCGCGAAGAGGGACGTCGACTCGCTCCTCGCACAGACCGCCGAGGTCCGGCGCCACCACCCCGGTCTGTCGATCGAACAGACCGGCAGCGCCTCCGTCTCCGTCGCGGTCAACGACCGGCAGGGCCAGGAGCTCCGGCGGACCGAGATGATCAGCCTCCCGGTCACCTTCCTCATCCTCCTGGTCGTCTTCGGCGCGATCCTCGCCGCCGGAATCCCCGTCCTCCTCGCGCTCCTCTCCTTCGCCGGCGCGGTCGGTCTGTACGGGCTCGCCTCCTGGGTCTTCCCGGACGCGGGCGGCGCGGCGCTCAGCGTGATCTTCATGATGGGCATGGCGGTCGGCGTCGACTACTCGCTCTTCTACCTCAAGCGGGCCCGTGAGGAGCGCGAGCGTTCCGGCGGCACGCTCTCGCACGCCCGGGCCGTCGAGCTGGCCGCCGCGACCTCGGGACGCGCCGTCGTCGACTCCGGGTTCGCCGTGGCGCTCTCCCTCGCGGGGCTGTACCTCGTCGGGGACGTGATCTTCTCGTCGATCGCCACGGGGGCCATCCTCGTGACGCTGGTGGCGGTGGGCGGCTCGCTGACCGTACTGCCCGCGCTGCTCGCCGCGCTCGGCCACCGGACGGACGGCGGCCGGCTCGCCCGCCGCCGTCGCGGAGGCGGCGAAGGGCGCGTGTGGGCGGCGCTGCTGCGCCCGGTCGTGCGCCGCCCGCTCGTGGCGCTGCTGGCGGGCGTCGCCGCGACCGTCGCGCTGGCCGCGCCCGCGCTGGGCATGCGGCTCGGCACCGAGGGCAAGGAGACGTTCCCCGACAGCATCCCGGCCGTCGCCGCGTACGACCGGCTCGTGCGGGCCTTCCCGTCCGAGGGGCCCGCGCATCTCGTACTCGTACGGGGTGAGGATCCGGCCGCGCCCCTGCGGAAGCTGGGCGCGGCGACGCGCGGTGACGCGCTCTTCGCGCAGGACAGGGCGCCGGTCGTACGGATCGCGGAGGACGGGCGCACGGCGCTGCTCGCGCTGCCCGTCCCGTACGCGGCGAACTCGCCCGAGGCCGCCCGGTCGTTGGCCCAGGTCCGCGACCGCCTGCTGCCCGCCGCCGTCGACGGCACGCCCGGGCTCCAGTGGGCCGTCTCGGGAGAGATCGCGGCCGGGGCCGACTACGCGGCGCACCAGGAGCGGCGGCTCCCCTGGGTGATCCTCTTCGTCTCGCTCGCCACGCTGGCGATCATGTACGGAGCGTTCCGCTCGGTGGTGGCGGCGGTGCTCGGCACCGTCCTCAACCTTGCCGCGGTCCTCGTCGCCTGGGGCGTGCTGACCCTGGTCTTCCAGGGGACGTGGGCGGAGGGTCTGCTGGGCTTCGAGTCGCTGGGCTTCGTGGGCTCCCGTACACCGCTGATGGTCTTCGCGATCCTGGTGGGCCTCTCCACGGACTACCAGATCTTCGTCGTGAGCCGGATCCGGGAGGCCGCTCGGAGGGGTGTGCCGACGCGGGAGGCGGTCGTCGACGGGATCGCCGGTTCGGCGAGCGTGGTGACGAGTGCGGCGGTGATCATGGTCTCGGTCTTCGCCGGCTTCCTCTTCATCGACCGTGTGGAGATGAAGCAGATCGCGGTGGGTCTGACGGTCGCGGTCCTCTTCGACGCCATCGTGCTCCGGGCGGTGATCCTCCCCTCGGCGATGGCCCTGCTCGGCGACCGTGTGTGGTGGCCGAAGCGGCCGGCCGGGGCGCCGGTGCCGACGGCGCCGCCCGGCGCGGTGGCCGAGGGGAAGGTCCTCGTCCGCGCCCCCGGGCACCTTCGCGCGCACGCACGTCGGTGAGTGACCGGCCGGCCTCGTGCGGTGATCGCGGGCAGATGTGCGAGAGCGGTCCGGGGCCGCCGGTGTGACCATGGACAGCGTGGAGGACGCGCAGCCCTCTCGACGCGACGGTGCGGGGCGAGCGCGCTCCACGGAGAGGCGCGTGATGAGCGAGCCGAACCCGGTCGAGGAGCTTGTCAGCGGCGCCGCCCAGAACGCCGGAGGCTGGCTGGGCGCGCTGCCCGTGGCACAGGTGGCCACCAGTGCCGACGGGACGATCGTGCGGTGGAACCGGGCCGCCGAAGAGCTGCTCGGCTTCAAGCCGCAGCAGGTGATCGGCCGGCACATCGCCGAGCTGCTGCACCCGGGCGCGGACAGGAGTCTCGGCCGGTCCCTGTGGGAGGCCGCCGCCGGCGGGCGCGGGGTCATGGGCACGGTCACCGCCTGGCACCGCGACGGGCACCCGGTGGAGGTGGAGATCTGGGCGAGCCCGGTCCCCGACCGGCACGACGACGCCTCCGCGGTCCTGCTCTTCGCCGCCGAAGCCCACGCCGCACGGCGGATCCGGGGATCGTCGGCGGTCTGGGACGGGCTGTTCGCACGCTCTCCGGTGGGTATCGCCGTCCTGGACACACAGTTGCGGTTCCTCCGCGTCAACCGGGCCCTGGAGAAGATGAACGGCCTGTCGGAGTCGGCTCATGTCGGCCGGCGCCTCTCCGAGCTGCTGCCCCAGGTGAACGCCGAGGACATGGAGGCGGCGATGCGGCAGGTGCTGGACAGCGGAGAGCCGGTACTGGACCGCCGCCGCATCGGCCGCACCCCGGCCGACCGCGACCGGGACCGGGTGTGGTCGTGCTCCTACGTGCGCGTGGAGGACCCGGCGGGCCGGCCGATCGGAGTCATCGCCTCCCTGCTCGACATCACCGACCAGCAGCGCGCCCACACCGAGGCCGAGGCGGGGCGGCGCAGGCTCGCCCTCCTGAGCGAGGCGTCCGTCCGGATCGGCTCCAGCCTGGACCTGGAGCGCACCGCCCAGGAGCTCGCCGATCTCGCCGTTCCCGGCCTCGCCGACGCGGTCACCGTCGACGTCCTGGACTCCCTCGCCCGCGGCGACGATCCCGGCATGGGCCTGACCGGCGGTGTCGCCCTGCGCCGCCTGGGCAAGGCCCCGCTGACCGGCTCCGTGGTCACCGACGTCCTCGCCCCGCTGGGCCGCACCCTCGAGTTCCCGGCCACGGCGCCCTACACCCGGGCCCTCGCCGGACGTCAGCCCTTCCTGCTGGCCGTCCTCGACGAGGCGGCCATCGCCCCCGCCGCCCGCCATACGAACAGGCCCGCGCAGCTGCTGCGGCTCGGCGTCCACTCGTTCATGATGGTCCCGCTCTTCGCGCGGGACCTGGTACTCGGCGTGGCGACCTTCTACCGGACCCGTCCGGCCGGCCCGTTCACGTCCGACGACGTGAGTCTGGTCGGCGAGCTCGCCACCCGGGCCGCCCTCAGCATCGACAACGCGCGGCTCTACCACCGCGAACACGACACCGCTCTGACCCTGCAACGGAGCATGCTCCCCCAGCACATCACCCCGCCGCCGGGGATCGAGGTCGCCCACCGGTACCTGCCCGCGAGCGATGTCAACGAGGTCGGCGGCGACTGGTACGACGTGCTCAGCCTGCCGGACGGGAAGGCGGCCCTGCTGATCGGCGACGTCATGGGCCACGGCACCCCGGCAGCCGCGGTGATGGGACGGCTCTCCGCGAGCGTCCGGGCGCTCGCCAGGCTCGACCTCGAACCCGAGGAACTTCTCCACCAGTTGGAGGCGGCGCTCGACGACCTCGCGGAGCCGATGCTCGCCACGTTCCTCTACGCCGTGATCGACGTGGCGACCGGCCGCTGCCGCGTCGTCCGCGCCGGCCACCCGCCGCCCGCCGTGGTCGGCCCCGACGGCACCGCCGCCCTCTTGGACCTGCCGCCCGGCGTCCCGCTCGGCGTGGGCGGCACGCGCTTCACCACGAGCGAGACCACTCTGGAACCGGGCAGCGTTCTCGTCCTGTACACGGACGGCCTCATCGAATCCCGAGGCAGCGACATCGACGAACGCCTCGCCGAACTCGTCCATCTCCTCGCCCAACCGCACCCGTCCCTGACCGGACTGTGCGACAGCCTCCTCACGATGCTCGTGCCGGGGTCGGCCGACGACGACATAGCCCTGCTGCTCGCTCGCCTCACCGGGCGATGAGGCCGAATTCACCCGTACGGCGGTATGCGGGCTGCGACGGGGGCCACTCGGTGGTGGGGTGGGGAGACGCACTCACGGTGGACCGACAGGGGACGCGATGAGCGACGAGTCGAACTCGGGGATACGGCGTCACGCCTGGGCGGAGCTGCCGCCCATGGAACCGGGGCCCGCCCCGCGCGCCCGGGCGGAGGCGCCCGGCGGACGCGCGCGGGGGACCGCGCAGCCCCCCACCGGGCCGTCGCGGAGCCGCACCGTCGCGCCCAGCCCCCTCGACCCGGGCGCCACGCGGGACCCGTACCGCGTCCACCGGGTGCTGCGCGAGGAGTTCCCGCTCACCTTCGACCCGCTGCTGCGCGCCTGGGTCCTCAGCCGGTACGCGGACGTGGCCACCGCCCTCACCGACAACCGTTTCACCCACGGCCACCGGCCCGGCGACCCGCCCTGCGCCCAGACGCACGTCGACGTCGACGAGGCCGAGCTGCGCAGCGTCACCGCGCGCACCGCCCATGTCCTCGCCCGCCGGATCGCCGACCGGCCGAACGCGGACCTGGTCGCGGACTTCTGCCACTGGCTTCCCGCCGGTACCGTCGCCGCCGCCGTCGGCGTGCCCTACCGGGACATGATGCGCCTGGTCCGCGGCCGCGCCGCCTCCGCGCTCGCCGGCCAGTGCACCAGCCAGATCTCCATACGGGAGAAGGCCCTCGCCTCCTTCCTCGCCCACGTCCTCGCCGACCCGGAGCGCGCGAGACAGCTGCGCGACGCGCCGTCGGAGGAGATCGCCCGCGCCTGGACCGAGTCGCTGCGCCACGACCCGTCCGTGCAGATCGCCGTCCGCCGCACCGCCGCCGAGGTGCGCGTCAGCGGCGGCACGATCCCGGCGGGGGAGCCCGTGGCCCTGCTCATCGGAGCCGCCTGCCGGGACCCCGAGCGCTTCCGGGACCCCGACCGCTTCGACCCGCTGCGCGACGACCCGGGCCAGCTGACCTACGGCAGCGGCGCCTGCCCCGCCGTGCTGCTCGCGGGGCTCGAAGCCGAGTACTCCGTGCGGGCGCTCCTCGAAGCCATGCCCCGGCTGCGGCTCGCCCACGGCTTCCGGCCGGAGCGGACCGGCCTGATCACCCGCGCCCCGCGGAGCCTCCTCGTCCGTCCCGGCGGCTGACCCTCCCCTCATCCGTCCGGCTCACTCCTCCCGCGCGGGGCTGCGCCCCAGGAGTGCCACCGGACGCGCGTCGAAGAGCTCGGCCGGCTTCACCGCCCCGCCGGTGAACCGCCGTACGCCGTCGAGGAGATCGAACCAGGTGCCGGGCGGCAGGATGAGTTCCGTGTCCTGCCAGCCGCCCGTCTCCGCCAGCCGCAGCGGCAGCCGGGTGACCGCGGTGACCGCCTCCGCCGAGGAGCCCTCGCCCCGGGCGAAGGCCAGACAGTGCGGCGCCGCGCTCCCGGTCACCGTCAGCGGGGTGTACGAGTCGGGCGCGGCGAAGGCCTCGGGGTGCAGTCGTCGCAGCGCGAGCGCCGCGCGGACCACCGCCGTCTTCTCGTCGTCCTCGCCGGCCGCGAAGGGCACCCGGTTGTCCGGGTCGACCAGCGCCCGGTACTCCCGCTCCGTCCCCTGGTAGAGCTCCGGCACCCCCGGCATCGTCAGCTGGACCAGCGTCGCCCCCAGCTGGTGGGCCCGGATGTGCGGCTCCAGGGCGAAGGCGGCCTCCGAGGCCGCCCGGAGCGGGATCCGGCCGGGTCCGGCCGCCACGAACTCGGTGACCGCCCGCTCGTACGCCGGGTCCGGCTCCGTCCAGCTCGTGTGCAGCCCCGCCTCCCGTACCGACTTCAGGACCGCGGGGCCGAGCCGCACCGGGTCCGGTGTACCGAAGCCGAACGCGGTCTGCCACGCCGTCCACGCCAGGTGCGGATCCGGCGCCGGAACTCCGGCCACCTCCTCCAACAACTCCAGCCAGACGGAGGGACATTGGGAGAGGACCGCGATCCCGGCCCGGATGTCCGCGCTGCGCTTGGTGTCGTGCGTGGACAGCACGGTCCCGGTCGCGGGCCAGTCCCGGGAGAGCCGCCGGCAGTACGCGTGGAACTCCTCGGGCGCGATCGCCGGACGCCCGGGGTCGCCGCCCACCTCGTTCGCCGACAGGAGCGGGGTGTAGCGGTAGAAGGCGGTGTCCTCCACGGACTTGGCACGCAGGGCCGAGGAGGTCTGCGCGAAACGGTCCCGGAACGACCGGTGTTCGGGGCCGTCGCCGAGCCGACCCAGCGCCAGGTCGCGCACGGTGTCGACGGCCGCGGCCTCCTCCGGCACGGCGAAGGCGGCGGTCGCGCCCCGGGCGGCCTCGGGGGTCAGCACCGTCTCGTCGCCCTCCTGGTAGGAGCGGTAGACCGGGACACGGACGAGGAGTTCACGGATCGCGGTCGTCAGAGCCCAGGGGGCGTGGTCGCGCAGGTCGGGATCGGCGGCACAGATCCGCTCCGCGATCCGCGTCAGGGCGGCGGTCTCCGCCGCCAGATCGTGTGTCACCACCTCGTACGCGGCCCGGCGGGCCGTCGCCTCCCAGGCGCCGCCCCGGTCCGCCGCGCGACCCGCGAACGTCCGGTAGACGTCCGAGAGTTCGGCCGCTCCCACACCGTCCACGAAGACGCCGTCCACCTGCCGCAGCGCGTCGTAGCCGGTCGTGCCGGCGACCTGCCAGGCGGAGGGCAGCGGCTCCGGGCCGGTGAGGATCTTCTCCACGACCGTCCAGCACCGTCCGCCGGTCGCCTCCCGCAGTCGCCGCAGGTACCCCTCGGGATCGGCGAGCCCGTCCGGATGGTCGATCCGCAGCCCCTCGATCACCCCGTCCCCGACCAGCCTCACGATCGTGCCGTGTGTCGCCTCGAAGACCTCGGGGTCCTCGACGCGAACCCCGATCAGCTCCGAAATGGTGAAGAAGCGGCGGTAGTTGAGCTCCGTACGGGCCAGCCGCCACCAGGCGAGCCGGTACCACTGGGCGTCGAGCAGCTCGGGCAGGGGCAGCCCCTCCGTACCCGCGCGGAGCGGGAACGTCTGACCGTCGAGGTGCAGTGCGCCGTCGGCGACCCGCATCCGCTCCCGTACCTCCGGGAGCCGCCCCGGTAGCACGGGCAGCAGGAGCCGGCCGTCCCCCGCCTCCCAGTCGATGTCGAACCAGCGGGCGTACGGCGACCGGGGACCCTCGCGGAGCACCTCGCGCAGCGCGTGATTGTGCGTGGGTGACGCGGCCATGTGGTTGGGCACGAGGTCCACGACCAGGCCGAGGCCGTGCGCCCGGGCGGTGGCGGCCAGGGACCGCAGCCCCTCCTCGCCGCCCAGCTCGGCGCGGATCGCACGGTGGTCGGTCACGTCGTAGCCGTGCGTCGAGCCGGGCACGGCCTCCAGGACGGGCGAGAGATGGAGGTGGGACACCCCGAGTCCGGCGAGATACGGGACGGCCCGCTCGGCGGCCGCGAACGGGAACTCCGGCTGGAGCTGGAGCCGATAGGTGGCGGTGGGCACGGTCCGGGCGGTGGGCGAGGACGGGAGCGAGGACGTCATGCGAACGTACGTACCCGGCGCGGAGCCTTCTGTGTCATCGCCTCATGCGTCCGTTCGGGTGCATCGCGTTACGTTCAGGCGATGCTCCGTATGTATCGCGACACCTTGTCCCTGCTCGGGCCGGTGCTGCCGGTCGTCTCGTTCCTGGGGCGGCTGCCCACCGCCATGTGTCAGCTCGGCAGCCTGATCCTGGTCGCCGAGACGAGCGGATCCCTGACGACGGCGGGGCTCGCGGGCGGTGCGCTCGCGGCGGGGCAGACGGTCGCGGGGCCGGTCATCGGCAGGCTCGCCGACCGGCGCGGGCAGCGCGGGGTGGTCCTGGCGGCGTCCCTCGCCAACGCGGTCGCCGTCGCCGCGCTGGTCCTCGCGGCCCTCGCGCACGCGGCGACCGGTTGGCTGATCGCCCTCGGCGCGCTCGCCGGCGCGACCGTGCCCCAGGTCGGACCGCTCGCCCGGACCCGTTCGGTCGCCCTGGCCCGGCGCTCCGGCGCCGACGACCGGCTGGTCGGCACGGTCCTCTCGTTCGAAGGCACCCTCGACGAGGTGTCCTTCGTCCTGGGTCCGGCCCTGGTGGGCCTCGCCGCCGCCCTCACCCACCCGGCGGCGGCGCTCCTGACCGCCTCGGCCCTTCTCGCGACCTGCGGCACCGCGTTCGCGCTGCACCCGTCCGCGCGCGTGGCCGAGGGCGGAGACACGGCCGTCACCACCCGTACGGGCGCCGCCGAACGGGCTAGGCTGCCGAGGTCCGCGTACGCCCTCCGGATCACGATGGTGCTGCAGGGCGCCATGTTCGGGGCGTCCCAGGCCGGCATCACCGCGCTCACCGAGAGGCTCGGGGCGCCGGAGCAGGCGGGGCTCGTCTACGCGGCCATGGGCGTGATGAGCGCGGCCGTCGGCCTCTCGATGGCCGCCGTTCCGGCGCGGATCGGACTGCCGACCCGCTGGCGGACCGCCACCGCCGCGCTGGTCGTGCTCTCCGTGCCCCTGCTGTTCGTCGACTCGCTCGTGGCGCTGTACGCGGTCGTCGTCGTCCTCGGCGCGGCCTACGCGCCCCACCTGATCACGGTCTTCGGCCTCACGGAACGGACGGTCCCGGCGGCCCGGCTCGCCGAGTCCATGGCCTTCCTGACGAGCGGCATCGTCGGCGGTCAGGCGCTGGCCCTGGCGCTCGCGGGGAACCTGGCGGAACGTCACGGCCCGGGCGCGGCCTTCACGGTGATGGTCGCGGCGGCGGCCCTGTGCGCGGTCCTGTCCTGGTCGGTGCGCACCCGGCTTCCGGCGGCCGGCACCCGTCCGGCGGTGACGGAGGTCGGGGTGAAGGCCTGACGACCGGCGTGCGGGCCTGACAGAGGTGCCGGGCGGGGCCTGTACGGCCCTGCCCGGCACCGGTCCGCCGTGCCCGGCTACGCGGGCCGCTTCAGTACCGTCAGGCTCAGCGGCGCCAGCGTCACCCGTTCGCCGGCCGCGACCTTGGGCCCCTCCTGGGGTGGGATGCCCTCCGGGTGGGAGGTGTCGACGACCACCCGCCAGCTCTCGCCGTGGTTGATCGGGACCTCGAAATCGAGCTCCTGCGCCGAGGCGTTGAACATCAGCAGGAACGAGTCGTCCGCGATCCGTTCCCCCTGCAGCCCCGGCTCCGAGATCGCGTTGCCGTTCAGGAAGACCGACAGCGCCTGCGCGTGCGCCGCCTGCCAGTCCCGGGCCGTCATCTCCTCACCCTCGGGGGTGAACCAGGCGATGTCGGTCAGCTCGTCGTGCGTTCCCTCCACCGGGCGCCCGTGGAAGAAGCGGCGCCGGCGGAAGACCGGATGGTCCCGCCGGAGCCGGACCATCGCCCGGGTGAACTCCAGCAGGGTGCCCTCCTCCGAGGCGCCCGGCTCGGGCCAGCGCACCCACGACACCTCGTTGTCCTGGCAGTACGCGTTGTTGTTGCCGCCCTGCGTCCGGCCGAACTCGTCTCCGTGGCTGAGCATCGGCACGCCCTGCGAGAGCATCAGCGTCGCGAGGAAGTTCCGCATCTGCCGGGCCCGCAGCTCCCGGATCCCGATGTCGTCCGTGTCGCCCTCGGCCCCGCAGTTCCAGGACCGGTTGTAGCTCTCGCCGTCCCGGTTGCCCTCCCCGTTGGCCTCGTTGTGCTTGCCGTCGTAGCTGACGAGGTCGCGCAGCGTGAAGCCGTCGTGGCAGGTGACGAAGTTGACCGAGGCCAGCGGCCGGCGGCCGTCGTCCTGGTACAGGTCGGACGAACCGGTGAGCCGGGACGCGAACTCGGCGAGCGTGCGCGGCTCGCCGCGCCACAAGTCGCGTACGCAGTCCCGGTACTTGCCGTTCCATTCGGTCCACAGCGGTGGGAAGTTGCCCACCTGGTAGCCGCCCTCGCCGACGTCCCACGGCTCGGCGATCAGCTTGACCTGGCTGACCACCGGGTCCTGCTGCACCAGGTCGAAGAAGGACGACAGCCGGTCCACCTCGTGGAACTGGCGGGCCAGTGTCGCCGCCAGATCGAAGCGGAAGCCGTCGACGTGCATCTCCGTCACCCAGTACCGGAGGCTGTCCATGATCAGCTGCAGCACGTGCGGCGAGCGCATGAGCAGCGAGTTCCCGGTGCCGGTGGTGTCCGTGTAGTAGCGCTGGTCGTTCGCGAGGCGGTAGTACGAGGGGTTGTCCAGGCCCCGGAAGGAGAGGGTGGGGCCCAGGTGGTTGCCCTCGGCCGTGTGGTTGTAGACGACGTCGAGGATGACCTCGATCCCCGCCTGGTGCAGGGCCCGTACCGCCGACTTGAACTCCAGGACCTGCTGGCCCCGGTCGCCCCAGGAGGCGTAGGCGTTGTGCGGGGCGAAGAAGCCGATCGTGTTGTAGCCCCAGTAGTTGGAGAGCCCCGCGTCCACCAGCCGGTGGTCGTTGACGAACTGGTGCACCGGCATCAATTCGAGCGCCGTGACGCCCAGTTCCTTCAGATGTCCGATGACCGCCGGGTGCGCGAGCCCCGCGTACGTCCCGCGCAGCTCCTCCGGCAGCTCCGGGTGGAGCATGGTCAGGCCCTTCACATGGGCCTCGTAGATCACCGTCCGGTGGTAGTCGGTGCGGGGGCGCCGGTCGTCGCCCCAGTCGAAGTAGGGGTTCACCACGACCGAGGTCATCATGTGCGGCGCCGAGTCGAGGTCGTTGCGGGAGTCCGGCCGTCCGAAGTGGTAGCCGTACACCGCCTCGCCCCAGCCGATCGAGCCCGAGACCGCACGGGCATAGGGGTCCAGGAGCAGCTTCGCCGAGTTGCAGCGCTGCCCGTGCTCCGGCGCGTAGGGACCGTGGACCCGGAACCCGTAGCGCTGACCCGGCATCACTCCCGGCAGATAGGCGTGCCGGACGAAGGCGTCCGTCTCGCGCAGCTCCACCGCCGTCTCCGAGCCGTCGTCATGGATCAGACACAGCTCGATCCTGTGGGCGGCCTCCGAGAAGACCGCGAAATTGGTTCCGGCGCCGTCGTAGGTGGCGCCCAGGGGATACGCCTGTCCCGGCCAGACCTGCATAGGTAAGACTCTTCCATTCTGATCCGGGTGTGGGGGTGCACTCCGGCCAGATCCTGCCCGAAAGAGGGGCAACCTCCTAGGACTTCGCCCCGGCCCTGCCGGGTGCGCGTTCATCGGTAATGTGTTCGATCGCAGCTCGGATGTGTGACGCGTCGAAAGGTTTACGGAGGGCTCGGCGCCCGTGCCCGCTTCCCGGTCAACCTGGGGTTCCCTCCCGCTGCCCCGGACGGGGTCCGGTGCCCGCGGGTGCTCCTCCGGCGGGGAAGCGCACTCGCGCGCAGGGGCCTCACCGGTATGAATCCGCTCACTCCGGTCCATCACGTCAAGCGGAACGACGCTCGGATCGGCGGGAGTTGAGCAAGCAGCCTGCCGATCCTGCTGCACCGCCTCCCGCTCGGGGAGTACCCTTCCTTGATCGTCGACAGACGGTGGGATCGGGCGTCCAACAGCAGAAGGCGGTGCGCGGGTGAGCTCGGGAGGTCTGGAGCTGCCCCCAGGTGACGCGGGTCACGAGGGGGGTTCGCCCGACCCCGTGGACGTACCGCCCGGAGCGGTCTCCGTCGCCAGGCCGATGGAGATCGGGGCGGAGCTCGACTGGGGCGCCGAGGCCTGGAGCGAGGTGCGCACCCGCGCCCAGCGGGCCGGGCGGGCCTATATCTGGCTGAATCTCGTCGAGCAGCGGCTCCGCGCCGTGGTGGCCGCCGTGCTGCGGCCCGTGTACGAACCGGTGCACGGCGAGGACTGGGTCGTGGCCGCGGCGGGGCCGGCGGGGCAGGAGTGGGTGCAGCGGGCCGTCGCCGTCCGTGAGGTCTCGCGGCGCAAGGGCTATCTCCTCGACCCTGCCGACGACAACGTCCTCAGCTTCCTCACGCTCCCGCAGCTGCGGGAGCTGATGGTGCAGCACTGGCCCTGCTTCGAGCCGTACTTCGACGACCGGCGCGAGGTCGAACTCGCCCTGGACGAGCTGGAGGTGACGCGCAACGTCGTCTCCCGCAACCGGGCCCTGTCGACCACCGTCCTCGCCCAGTCCGAACGCGCCTCCGCGCGGCTCCTGGAGATCCTCGGCAGCGGAGCGGGCGTCCCGTCCGCCGACCGGCTGCCGGTCGACGCGGTCGAGGACCTGGTGGGCGACCGGTACGCGGACGTGGTCTCCGTCCACCCCGACCGGGTGCGGCTGCAGCGCCAGCTGCCCGCCGAGGACCTCTTCGGCGGGGCGCGCCGCCTCGACGCCACGGGCATAGGCCTGAACCTCCTCGTGCAGAACTTCTCCGGGCGGCGGCTGGTGCGGCTCGCCGAGTCCGGCTGCCGCATACGCCTGCTGTTCCTGAATCCCGCGAGCAGTGCCGTCAAGCGCCGCGAGCGGGAGCTGGGTCTGAAGAAGGGCGAGTTGAGCCGCTCGGTGGAGATGAACATCCTCCACATGCGGCGGGTGCGGGCCCGGCTGCGCGACCCGGACGCCTTCCAGATCCATGTCTTCGACGAGACGCCGCGGTTCACGGCGTACCTGGTGGACGGGGACGGCCCGGACGGGCTCGCCGTCGTCCAGTCGTACCTGAGGAAGGCGCGGGGGATGGAGGCGCCGGTGCTCGTGCTGCGCGGGGGCGGCCGGAACGTGGTGCGTTCCGGGCAGGTGGCGCGTGACGGCGAATACGGACTTTTCGCAACATATCGCGAGGAGTTCGAGTCGGTCTGGCTCGACTCCCGCCCGGTCTCCTGAGAGCGGGGGCCGCTGCCCGAGGGGCGTTGTCAGTGGCCCGTGCGAGGGTGTTCAGCACCACGGGGGAGATCACGTAAAGGAGGACCCGATGGCTTGGCACGGGGAAGAGCTGGTCGGATTCGACCTGGAGACGACCGGCACCGAACCGCTGGAGGCGCGGATCGTCACGGCTTCGGTCGTCGGCGTCCACGGCGGACGGGTGGTGCGGCAGCGGGACTGGCTTGCCGACCCCGGGATCCGCATCCCGGCGCAGGCGTCCGCGATCCACGGCATCAGCAGCGAGCGGGCGGCCGCCGAGGGCCGGCCGGTCGTCGAGGTGGCCGACGAGATCGCCGAGACGCTCACCGGGTACTGGACCCAGGGCGTCCCGGTCGTGGCGTACAACGCCTCGTTCGACCTCACGCTCCTCTCCGCCGAGCTGCGCCGCCACGGGCTCCCCTCGCTGAGCGAGCGGCTGGGCGGCGCCCCGATAGGCCCCGTCGTCGATCCGTACACGATCGACCGGGCCGTCGACCGGTACCGACGGGGGAAGCGGACCCTGGAGGCGGTCTGCGCCGAGTACGGCGTCGTCCTCGACGCGGCCCACCAGGCGGCCGCGGACGCGCTCGCCGCCGTGCGGGTGGCGGTCGCGATAGCCGAGCGGCACGCGCGCGTGGCCACGCTGACCCCGGCGGAGCTGCACGAGCGCCAGATCGGCTGGTACCGCGTCTGGGCTGAGGACTTCCAGGATTTCCTGCGCCGCAAGGGCACCCCGGAGGCGGTCGTCGACCCGTCCTGGCCGCTGCGCGAACTCGCGCCCGTGGCCGGCTGACGGACCTCCCGGCGCGGCCGGGCCCGTCAGCCGATCGGGTTCTCCGCCAGGAACTCCAGGAGCAGGCTGTTGACCGCGTCCGGGCGGTCCAGCTGGAGCCAGTGGCCCGCGCTCTCCAGGCGCTCGTAGCGCCAGGTGCCGTCCACGTGCTTGCCGGTGCCCGACATCGACTGCTCCGTCATGAAGTGGTCGCCGCTGGACCAGACGCCCAGGACGGGCCCCGGCAGTGGAGGGAGAGGGAAGGCGGGACCGAACTGGACCTCGGCGGGCAGGCCCGCCCGGTAGATGTTCAGGGCAGCGGTGAGCGCGCCCGGCTCCCGCAGCGGCTCGACGACCGCCTCCGCGTCCGGGTGCTCGGTCAGCATCTCCCGGAGGTTGGCGAAGTCGTCGCGTGCGAGCCAGTCCTCGGCGAGCCCCGGGAACTGGAACAGGATCATGTACCAGGACCGCTGCTTCTGCTCGAAGCCCGCGTCACGAATGGCGCCGAAGTGCCCGACCGACAGGATGCTCAGACTCGCGACCCGCTCGGGTGCCGCCTGCGCGAGCCCTTGGACCACGCCCGAGCCCCAGTCGTGCCCGACGAGATGGACCCGGTCGATCTCCAGCCGGGCGAGCAGTTCCAGCAGATCGCCGACGTGCTTGGCCGGGTGGTACGCCTCCGCCCCGCCCTCCGGCCGTCCGGAGGCGCCGAAGCCCCGCAGAGTGGGAGTGACGCACCGGTATCCGGCCGCGGTCAGGGCCGGGACCTGGTGGCGCCAGAGACGGTGGCTGTCGGGGAAGCCGTGCACCAGCAGAACGGCCGGACCCTGGCCGCTCACCTCGACATCGAGCGTCACCTCGGACAGTTCCACACGCATCACAACACCCCGATCGTGAGTGGGAATTCGTGTGGTGGGGCCCCTGAGGTCAGAAGGGGTACCACCGCACCTCGGTGTCACCCTCTCGCAGCGATGCCACCCGTCGTTCGAATTCGGCCAGCGCCTTGGGGTTCGTCGGCGCGTGCTGGGCGACCCAGGCGCAGCTCGCGGTCTCCCGGGCCCCGCGGAGCACCGCACACCCCTCCCACTCCCGCACGTCCCAGCCGTACGCCTCGGTGAAGGCGTCGTGGGCGGCGGGGTCGAGCCCGTACCGGTCGCGGGAGAGGGCGAGCACCACCAGGTCGTGTTCGCGCAGATCGGAGGAGAAGGTCTCCAGGTCCACCAGGACGGGCCCGTCCGGGCCGACATGGACGTTGCGGGGGAGGGCGTCGCCGTGGATCGGGCCGGGCGTGAGGTGCGGGGTGAGCGCGGCGGCCGCAGGGGCGAAGGCGTCGCGCCGCTCGCGAAGGAAAGCCGCGTCGGCCGGGTCGACGGCGTCGCCCGCGAGCCGCAGCCACCGCTCGACCCCGCCCAGCAGGTCGCGGTGCGGCAGGGTGAGGCCCTCCGGCTCCGGCAGGGCGTGGATCCGCCGCAGCAGGGGTGCCAGGTCCCGCGGTTCGGCCGGGCGCACGGCCTCGGGGAGACGGTGCCAGAGGGTGACCGGGTGGCCGTCGACCAGACGGGGCTTCGGCTCCGCCGCCCGTACGGCCGGAATGCCGGTCTCCGCCAGCCAGTCCGCGAGCGCGAGCTCTCGCTCGGCACGGGGGAGCAGGTCGGCGTCCCGGCCGATCTTCACCACGAGCTCGTCCAGGGCGAAGACCGCGTTCTCCCCGAGGGCGAGGAGCCGCGCGCCGGACCTGTCCGGGCGGCCGCCCGGGGCGCCGTCGGCGGTGTCCGTCGACATCCCCGCGGCGTCCGTCGACAGCCCCGTGGCGGCCAGGATCTCCCGTGCCCGCGCCTCGTCCATCCGTCTCTCCCAGCTGTCCCCGATGCCTGTGGCGAATCAGCCAAAGTCTCGCATCCCCGCAGGTTGTCTTGACGGACCGACGGCCTGTCAGGACCATGACGGAGGCCGGTTCGGCGTGGCAAAAGGCACACAAGGGGTCGAAGCGTGAGTGTGGCGACCGCGGTGAAGCGATCCGGCGGAACAGCGGCCGCCGGCAGGAGACCCGGAGCCGGGAGGGACCACGGCGCCTGGTTCCTGGTACTGCCCGCGCTCCTGCCCATCCTGGTCCTCAGCGTCGGCCCCCTGCTCTACGGCATCGCGCTCGCCTTCACCGACGCGCAGTCCGGCCGGACCCAGGCCACCCGATGGGTCGGCACGCTCAACTTCCAGGACCTGCTCCACGACACGCTCTTCTGGGACTCGTTCCGGATCGGCCTGCTCTGGGCCGTCGGCGTCACCGTCCCGCAGTTCCTGCTCGCCCTCGGCCTCGCGCTCCTGCTCAACCAGAACCTTCGCTTCCGCTGGCTGGCCAGAGCGCTCGCGATCATCCCCTGGGCCATGCCGGAGGTCGTCGTCGGCATCATGTGGCGGCTCGTCTACAACCCCGACGCCGGCATCCTCAACGAGACCCTCCGGGACCTCGGCCTGGGCGACGGCCGTGACTGGCTCACCGGACTCGCCACCGCCCTGCCCGCCGTGATCCTCGTCGGCATCTGGGCCGGAATGCCGCAGACCACGGTCGCCCTCCTCGCCGGCCTGCAGAACACCCCGCACGAACTCCACGAGGCCGCCGCCCTCGACGGCGCGGGCGCCTGGCGCCGCTTCCGTACCGTCACCTGGCCCGCCCTCAAGCCGGTCGCCCTCGCCATCACGGCCCTCAACTTCATCTGGAACTTCAACTCGTTCGCCCTGGTCTACGTGCTGACCAACGGCGGACCCGGCGGCCGCACGCGGCTCCCCATGCTCTTCGCCTACGAGGAGGCCTTCCGCTACGGCCAGTTCGGCTACGCCGCCGCGATGGGCTGCGTCATGGTCGCCGTCGTCTCCGTACTCCTCGCCCTCTACCTCGTCGGCCGGCTGAAGGGGGAACAGGACCGGTGAGCACGCTCCGTACCAGCGGACCGGCGCGGTTCGGCCAGTACCTCGCGCTCCTCGCGTACCTGGTCTTCCTCGCCTTCCCGTTCCTCTGGCTGATCTCCACCGCCTTCAAGCCGGCGACCGAGCTCGGCTCGCTCCATCCGACCTGGATCCCCGAAGATCCGACCCTCGCCAACTTCCGGCAGGCCTTCGACGAGCAGCCGCTGCTCCGGGCCGCCGCGAACAGCCTGACCGCCGCCCTCGCCGCGGCCCTGATCGCCGTCGTCGTGGCGACGCCCATGGCCTATGTGATGGCCCGGCACCGCGGCCGGCTCTCCACCGCCGCGACCGGCTGGGTCGTGGTCAGCCAGGCGTTCCCGTTCGTCCTGGTGATCATCCCGCTGTTTCTCGTCCTGAAGAACCTCCACCTGATCAACAGCCTCTTCGGGCTCGTCCTGGTCTACGTCGTCTGGTCGCTGCCGTTCGCGCTCTGGATGCTGACCGGCTACGTCCGGGCCGTGCCCGCCGAACTGGAGGAGGCCGCGGCCGTCGACGGCGCGGGAAGGCTCCGCACGCTCGTCTCGGTCACCGCCCCGCTGCTCGCCCCTGGCATCGTCGCCACCGCGCTCTTCGCCTTCATCACCGCGTGGAACGAGTTCTTCTTCGCGCTCGTCCTGCTCAAGACCCCGGAGAAGCAGACCTTGCCGGTCGTCCTCACCCACTTCCTCGGCGCGGAGGGGGTGGCCGACCTCGGGCCCCTGGCCGCGGCCGCCTTCCTCGCCACGATCCCCTCGCTCGTGATCTTCGCGGTCATCCAGAAGCGCATCACGGGCGGGATGCTGGCCGGGGCGGTGAAGTCCTGATGCGCGTACGGACGTTCACGGCCGCCGTCGCCGCCGTCGCGCTGCTCCTGACCGGCTGCTCGGCAGGGGACGAGCCCGATGACGGAACCGTACGGCTGCGGTTCCAGTCCCTGGCCTGGCAGCAGGAGTCCGTCGACGCCAACAGGGAGCTGGTCGCGGAGTGGAACGCGGCCCACCCCGACATCCAGGTCGACTACGTCCAGGGCAGCTGGGACTCCGTCCACGACCAGCTCCTCACCTCCTTCGAGGGCGGCGAGGCTCCCGACATCATCCATGACGCATCGGACGACCTCGCCGACTTCGCGTACGGCGGCTATCTGGCCGATCTGACCGACCTCCTGCCTGGGCGGCTCAAGGCCGACATCCCGGCGCGCAGCTGGGAGACCACGACCTTCGGCGGCGGGATCTACGGCGTGCCGTTCCTCCAGGAGCCGCGTGTGATCATGGCCAACAAGCAGATCCTGGAGTCCTCGGGCGTTCGCCTGCCGACGCCCGAACAGCCTTGGAGCTGGGAGGAGTTCCGGCAGATAGCCAAGGACCTGACGGCCGTCATGGGCAAGGGGCGGTACGCGGTCGCCTGGCCGCTCAAGGAGCCGGTCTCGGTCAGCCTCAACCTGGGCCTCTCGGCCGGCGGACAGCTCTTCCATCGCGGCGAGGACGGCAAGGTGACCATCCGCTTCACCGAGCAGGACGACATCGTGCCCGGGACCGTCCACGACCAGGTCAACACCGACCTCAGCGCCTCGCGCTCGACGCTCGGCACCGGCGGCTCCGACGCGCTGCCGGGGTTCTTCGGCGGCAAGTACGCGATGGTGCCGCTCGGCTTCTCGTACCGCCAGCAGATCACCCAGCAGGCGCCGAAGGGCTTCGAGTGGATCGTCCTGCCCGCGCCCGCCGGTGCGAGCGGACTCGCGCAGGGCGTCAGCCCGCAGACGCTCTCCCTCGCCGAGGACAGCCCGCACAAGAAGGAGGCGGCGCGGTTCCTCGACTTCTTCCTCCATCCGGCGAACATGGTCCGCCTCGCCCGCGGCGACTGGATGCTGCCCACCGGGACCGCGGCCCTCGCCGACCCCTCGCTCCACACCCCGAAGGACGGCTGGGCGACCGGCGCCGCCGTGGCCGAGCATCTGCGCTCCGCGCCCGCGCAGTCGGTCCGCGGTTACCCGGAGTGGAAGGACAAGGTGGCCACCCCGGCCTACCAGGAGTACTACAGCGGGGCGATCGACGCGGCGGAGCTGCGCGAACGTCTGGAGGAGGACGGGAACCTCGTTCTCGCCCGCTACCAGCGCGATTGAGCCGACGCCTGGCCCCAGGGCGTCCGTCTTGAGTCACACCTGACCCTGAGATGCCTCCGCGCGCCCTTCAGAATGGACGAGACGTCTCGTCTCGTTTAATGTGAGGGCATGCCCACGACCCCGCGCCCCGCCCACATCGCCATGTTCTCGATCGCCGCCCACGGCCATGTGAACCCGAGCCTCGAAGTGATCCGCGAGCTCGTCGCCCGCGGGCACCGCGTCAGTTACGCCATCCCCGCCTCCTTCGCCGACAAGGTCGCCGCCACCGGTGCCACCCCCGTCGTCTACACCTCCACGCTCCCGACCGACGAGGACCCGGACGCATGGGGCACCGAACTCATCGACAACATCGAGCCCTTCCTCCGCGACGCGATCCAGGCGCTGCCCCAGCTCGCCGCCGCGTTCGACGGTGACCGGCCGGACCTCGTCCTCCACGACATCACCGCCTACCCGGCACCCGTCCTCGCACACGGGTGGGGTGTGCCCGTCGTGGGACTCTGGCCGAATCTCGTCCCATGGAAGGGGTACGAGGAGGAGGTGGCCGAGCCCATGTTCGCCGAGCTCAAGGCCTCCGAGCGGGGCAGGGCGTACTACGCGCGCTTCGAGAACTGGCTGGCCGAGCACGGCATCGACACCCACCCCGACCGGCTCGTCGCCCACCCCCGCCGCGCGATCGTCCTCATCCCGCGCGCCCTCCAGCCGTACGCCGACCGCGTCGACGAGTCCGTCTTCACCTTCGTCGGCGCCTGTCAGGGCGACCGTGCCGACCAGGGCGAGTGGCGGCGGCCGGCGGACGCGGAGAAGGTCCTCCTGGTCTCGTTGGGGTCGGCCTTCACCAAGCAGCCGGACTTCTACCGGGCGTGCGTCGCCGCGTTCGGCGACCTGCCGGGCTGGCACGTCGTGCTCCAGATCGGCGCGTTCGTCGACCCGGCCGAGCTGGGGGAGCTTCCCGCCAACGTCGAAGTGCACCCCTGGGTACCCCAGTTGGCGATCCTGAGGCAGGCGGACGCCTTCATCACCCACGCCGGGGCGGGCGGAAGCCAGGAGGGATTGGCCACCGCCACCCCGATGGTCGCGGTTCCGCTGGCCACCGACCAGTTCGGCAACGCCGACATGCTCCAGTCGCTGGGCGTGGCGCGGCACCTGCCGATGGCGGAGGTGACTCCCGGGCGCCTGCGCGAGGCCGTCCTCGGCCTCGTGAGCGATCCCCAAGTGGCCCTCCGTGCAAGGGAGGTCCAGGAGCGAATGGCGAACGAGGGCGGAACGCACCGTGCCGCGGACCTGATCGAGGCCGAACTGCTGTGACGAAACTCTGATGAAGGCCCCTGGGAAAGTCCCAGGGGCCTTACGTGTGAGCCGAGTTGGGGCGAGATGCCCCATTGATTATTACGAAGACTTGTTGTGTAAATCACAGATGTATGAAGGTCTTGATTTGCACTCGTCAATGAGCAAGGGTTTCGAGGCAGCCGCCGGAGAGTTTCCTTCCGGAGGCTCGACCCCCCACAAATCCTGACGAGGAGACCCCTCTTCATGGCAATACACAAGCGTGTCCGCCGGACCAAGCTCATCGCCGTCTCGACCGCGATCGCAGCAGCGGCCGGAGTCACCGTCATCGTCAGCCCGTTCGCCGGCGCGGCCCCCGCACCCGCCCTCGGAACGGTCCACGGACTCGGCGTCGAAGGCGCCGTCGCAGGCAGCTACATCGTTCTGCTGGACGAGAAGGCCGACAAGGGCGATCTGGCCGAGGAGTACGGCGGCACCCTGCGCCGCAGCTACGACTCCGCCGTCAACGGCTTCTCGGTGAACGGCCTTTCGGAGACCGAGGCCAAGCGCCTCGCCGCCGACCCGGCCGTCGCCAAGGTCGTCCAGAACAAGAAGTTCACCATCAACGCGACCCAGGACAACCCGCCGTCCTGGGGCCTGGACCGGGTCGACCAGGCCGACACGGCCGGCGACTCCAAGTACACCTATCCGGACGGCGCGGGCGAGGGTGTCACCGCCTACGTCATCGATACCGGGGTCCGCATCACCCACAAGGACTTCGAGGGTCGCGCCGCCTCGGGCTTCGACGCGGTCGACAACGACGACGACGCCTCGGACGGCAACGGCCACGGCACGCACGTCGCCGGCACCATCGCCGGCGCCGCGCACGGTGTCGCCAAGAAGGCGAAGATCGTCGCCGTCCGTGTCCTCGACGACAACGGCTCGGGCACGACCGAGCAGGTCGTCGCCGGCATCGACTGGGTCACCAAGAACCACCAGGGCCCGTCGGTCGCCAACATGAGTCTGGGCGGAGGTGCCGACCCCGCCCTCGACGAGGCCGTGCAGAAGGCCATCGCCGCCGGTGTCACCTTCGGTGTCGCCGCGGGCAACGAGTCCTCGGACGCCGGCCAGGGCTCCCCCTCCCGCGTGAAGGAAGCCATCACCGTGGCCTCCTCCACCAAGGAGGACCAGCAGTCCGACTTCTCCAACTTCGGCTCCGTGGTGGACCTCTACGCCCCGGGTTCGGACATCACCTCGGCGTGGAACGACAGCGACGAGGGCACGAAGACCATCTCCGGCACGTCGATGGCCACCCCGCACGTGGTCGGCGCCGCCGCCGTCTACCTCGCGGCGCACAAGGACGCCACGCCGGACCAGGTCGCCAAGGCGCTCGTCGACGGCGCCACCGCGGACAAGATCAGCAACCCGTCCGCCGGCACCGCGAACAAGCTGCTCAAGATCGTCGAGTAGCCGAGCCACCATGCCGCTACCGGGCCGCGCGATCCAGCGGCCCGGTAGCGGCGGCTCCGCATCCCGGCGGCCGCCGTGCCCTCCCCCACGGGGCACGGCGGCCGCCCTATCGTGGGGCCATGACGACGACGTACGCCGTGCTGCTGCGCGGAATCAACGTGGGCGGACACCGCAAAGTGCCGATGGCGGACCTCCGTTCACTGCTCGAAGAGCTCGGCCACCGCGATGTCCGGACCTATCTGCAGAGCGGTAACGCCGTCTTCACCACCGACACCGACCGGCCGACCGAGCAGGAGCAGACCACCGCGATCGAGGAGGCCGTCGAGAAACGGTTCGGCTTCCGCGTCGACTGCCTCGTCCGCGACGCCGACTACCTCGCCGCCGTCGTCGACGCCTGCCCGTTCCCGGCCGCGGAGCTCGAAGGCAAGCAGCTCCACGTGACCTACCTCTCCGAGCCCGTCACCCCCGAGCGGTTCGCCTCGATCGACCAGGACGCCTTCCTGCCGGAGGAGTTCCGGCTCGGAGACCGGGCGCTCTACCTCTACGCCCCCGAAGGGCTCGGCCGGTCCAAGCTCGGCGAGGCGCTCTCCCGTCCCGCTCTCTTCAAGGGGATCGTGGCCACCAGCCGCAACTGGAACACCGTGGTCAAGCTCGCGGAGATGACCCGGGCCTGAGCCCGGCCAGGAGGGCTCTTCCACCCCCTCGAAATGGCCCGGACGGACGGGCCCCGAATGGCCCGGACGGCGCCGTCGGCGGCTGGCTAGGCTTCCCGGCATGACCACCGAGACCGAGCCCAGGCCCGTCGTCGACCTCTACTTCGACCCCGTCTGTCCCTTCGCGTGGATCACCTCGCGCTGGATGCTGGAGGTCGAGCGGCACCGCGACATCGAGCTGCGCTTCCGGGTGATGAGCCTGTACCTCCACAACCTCGGCAACGAACTCCCCGACTGGTACCGGGAGCTGGTCGACGCGTCCATAGGGCCCGTACGGGTGGCGGCAGCGGCGGCCGAGCGGCACGGCGAGGAGGTCCTGCGCGACCTCTACACCGCCTACGGCACCCGGATCCACCGGGAGAAGAGGACGGACTTCGACGCCGTGGTCGCCGAGTCCCTCGCGGAGACCGGCCTCCCCGCCGACCTCGCCGCGGCGGCCCACGACCCGTCGTACGACGAGGCGGTCCGGCGCAGCCACGACGCCGGGAAGGACCCCGACGCGGAGGGCTACGTCGGCACGCCGACCCTGCACGTCGACGGCACGGTCTGGTTCGGACCGGTCCTGCGGGCCATCCCGCGCGGTGAGGAGGCGGCCGGCCTCTTCGACAGCTTCCGGGTGCTCGCCGGCCACTCCGACCTCTTCGAGATCAAGCGGACCCGGACGGGCGGGCTCGACCTCGGCTGACCGGGGAGCCGGTGGGCTCCTCGGCCGCCCGGCCGTCGTCGAGCAGCCGGCGCGCGACGAGCGCGATGCCGGCCCGCGTCCGCCCCGACGGCGTGGCGAGGTCGACGCCCAGCGTCCGCCCTATCTGCTCGATCCGGCGGGCGACGCTGCTGTGATGCAGATGGAGCAGGTCGGCGGCCTGACGCAGCGAGCCGGTGGCGACGTACGCCTCCAGAGTCTCCACATCGTCCGAGTTGCCCGTGATGCGCGCCATCGCGCACACGTCGGCATTGCCGCGGGACACGTCCTCGGGCACCTCCGCCAACAGCGCGAGGGCGCCCAGGTCGTCGTGGTGGACGACGGGTTCACGCCCGGTGGTGAAGCGGAGGGCGGTG
This sequence comes from Streptomyces sp. NPDC013317, assembly GCF_055563155.1. Classification (NCBI taxonomy): domain Bacteria; kingdom Bacillati; phylum Actinomycetota; class Actinomycetes; order Kitasatosporales; family Streptomycetaceae; genus Streptomyces; species Streptomyces sp. NPDC013317. Next base: position 4,442 of record NZ_JBVHDX010000027.1, on the reverse strand, counting down.
CGGGCCTCCCGCCAGGAACGGTCCGGGCTCCCGGCGCCGCCGATCCCCGCCCGTACCCCCTCCGGAAACCGCTCGGGGTCCACGGTCGTGGCCAGGACGACGCCGACATCGGCGAGCGGAGCCGCCTTCACCAGCCGGGCCGGGCAGACCAGGCCGCCGATCCGGTCGAGCGGAAGCCGGGACCGTACGGCGGCGACACGCACCGGCTGATCGGCGGCGAAGCCCAGGAGACGCAACGCCCGCGCCCTGGCGGCCTCGTCGGTGTCCGAGCTGACGACCAGCTCGACGAGCGCCGGGTCCGCCATCGTGGTCGTGGCCGGGCCGTACCGCTCGACGACTGCCGCGGCGGCGAGGGCGAACCGGTCGAGCAGCACCGCGTCGAGCGGCCCCGGCGGGCCGGGCCGCTCCAGCCAGACCACGCCGACCTCCTCCCCGTCGAGGGTGATCGGCACCGAGGTGGACGCGGGCACGGTCCGGGCGGACGCCTCCGCGCCGTCGGGCGCGACCCGGATCGTCCGGTCCGTACCGTGGAGCCGTACGCCCGCCACACACTCCGCCAGGCCGGCCGAGGCCCGGGCGAGGGCGGGGAGATCCACCCGGCGGCGCATCAGCGTGTCGTAGAACGCGACGACCCTGAGCGCACCCTCGACGTACGGATCAAGTCCTGACAGACGAACGGCCAGTGCCTCCATGGGAGAAGGATAGGAGGACGGGGTGCGCCGTTCGGCGCGCGAACGGGGCCGGAAGCGCGACGAAAGGCGCTGACGCCCGGCGGGGGACGGGGGCGAGGATGGCCGTCATGGATCCCGAACTCGAAGCATTCCTCCCGTTCGTCCCGAAGCCGGACTACTCCGATCCGGTCGCCACGCGCAAGGCCTTCACGGAACGCGCCGCAACGTTCCCCGTGCCGGACACCTCCGGCATGGAGGTCGAGAACCGTACGGTCCCCGGCGATCCGGACGTGGGCGTACGGATATACCGACCGCAGCAGGCACAAGGCGCCGTCATCTGGCTGCACGGCGGCGGATTCGTCTTCGGCAACCTGGTCACCGAGCACCCGTGGGCCACCCGCATCGCCCTCGGCTCCGGCGCGATGGTGATCTCGGTCGACTACCGCCTCTCTCCCGAGCACCCGTTCCCGGCCGCCCTGGACGACACGTACGCCGTCCTGAACTGGACGGCCGAGCACGCGGCCGACTTCGGCATCGACCCGGAGCGGATCGCGGTCGGCGGGCACAGCGCAGGCGCCTGCATCGCCGCGGCGACGGCGCTCCGGGCACGTGACGAGCAGGGCCCGCCGATCCGCTTCCAGCTCCTCAACCAGCCCGCGCTCGACGACCGGCAGGAGACCTGGTCGCAGCGGAACTTCACCGACACCCCCTGGGTGGACCGGGACACGCTCGCCACGGTGTGGCGGTACTACCTCGGCGCGCAGGCCGCCACTCCGTACGCCGCCCCGGCACGCGCCGCCGACCTCACCGGCCTGCCGCCGGCCTACGTCGGCACCGCGGAGTTCGACCCGGTCCGCGACGAGGCCGTCGAGTACGGGCTGCGTCTGCTGAGGGCGGGCGTCCCGGTCGAACTCCACCAGTGGCCCGGCACTTTCCACGGCTCGCAGGCGATCCTCTCCGCCGAGGTCTCGCAGCGTCAGATGGCCGAACTCGCCGCCGTCGTGCGACGCGCGCTGGCCGCCTGAGGACTGCCCGCCGAGCGTCGACGACGACCCGCCGCCTGTGCGGGCCAGGCAGGGGCGGACCGCCCCTGCCTAGCCCGCGGCGCGGTTCGCGAGGCGCGTCCGAGCCGATGCGTGGCACTCCTCGTAACGGTCGACGAGGAGGCGGGCGAGTTCCGGCGACGGGCCGAGGACGTCCGCCAGGACGTCCGCGTCCGCCGCGCCGGCCGCGATGCGGTCCGGCAGGCGGCCGGGGGCGATGACGTAGGGGGCCACCGCCACCCGGCGCACGCCGTCGGCACGCATCGCGCGGACCGCGTCCTCGGTCCGCGGGAGAGATGCGGAGGCGAACGCAGGCCGCACGGAGCACCAACCGGTGCGCCGCAGCTCCCGCGCCGTTTCTGCGATCGCTGCGATCGCCTCCGGGTCTGTGGAGCCCGCCGAGGCCAGGACGACCCCGGTGGTGCGCTTCATCTCGTCGACCGCCCGGCGCCACGCGGCGGTCGCTGCCGGGTCCGTGGAACCCGCCGAGGGCGGGAAGAGGTCCGTCGAGCTTGTGTCGGCGGGCTTCAGGCCTGCTTCGAACAGCCGTCGCTGCACCGCCGCGACCAGCAGCGGCGAGGGGCCGAGCACGTCCGCCTGGCGGATCCGCAGGCCCGCCGGGGCCTGCCGCAGTACGGCCGGGATGTCGGCCTTCGCGTGGAAGGCACGGGTCAGCAGCAGCGGCAGCGCCACCACGTCCCGTACCCCCTCGGCCGCGAGCCGGTCCAGCACCCCGGGCACCGACGGCAGGTTGAAGTCGAGGAAGGCCGTCTCCACGCGCAGCCCCGGTCGCAGCGACCCCGCCTCGCGCACCAGCGCGTGCACGGTCGCGGCGTGCCGCGGATCGCGGCTGCCGTGGGCGATGACGAGGAGGACAGGCGCACTCATGGTCAGCCCTTCACCAGTAGCCCACGACCGCGCAGCACCGCGCGCTCCAGCGGACTGAAGATCAGCAGGTCGATGGCGACACCGACCAGCAGGATCAGGATGATGGCGAGGAAGATCCCCGGCATGTCGAAGTTGTTCCGGCCGTTCTCCAGCAACTGGCCGAGGCCCAGGCCCAGGTCGGGCGACGAGGCGATGATCTCGGCGGCCATCAGCGAGCGCCAGGAGAACGCCCAGCCTTGCTTCAGGCCCGCGAGATAGCCGGGCAGCGCGGCCGGCATCACGATGTGCCAGGCACCCTTGAGTCCGGTCGCGCCCAGCGTGCGCCCCGCCCGCAGGAAGAGCGGCGGGACCTGGTCGACACCGGCCACCAGGCCGTTGGCGATCGACGGCACGGCGCCCAGCAGGATCACCGCGTACATCATCGAGTCGTTGAGGCCGATCCACAGCACGGCCGGCGCCACCCACGCCACCGACGGCAGCGACTGCAGGCCCGCGAGCACCGGCCCGATCGCCGCGCGCACGAACGTCACCCGGGCGACCAGCAGACCCAGCGGCGTACCGATGGCGAGCGCCATCAGGAAGCCGAGCAGGGCCCGCGACACGCTCGTCCAGAGCACCCCGAGGAGCGTGCCCTCCAGCCACATGGTGGTCAGGCTGTCCCAGACGGCCTTCGGCGCGGGCAGCTTGGACTCGTCGGTGACCTCGGCCACGACGAGCAGCTGCCAGACCGCGAGGACCAGGACCACGGCCAGGACCGGCGGCAGGACCTTCTTCAGCAGTACCTCGCGCACCGGCGTACGGCGCACCTGCACCGCGTCCAGCGCGTCGAGGCCCGCCTCCAGACCGGCCAGGTCGTCGGCCTTCGAGGCCGTCGTGGCCTTCGGGCCCGTCGTGTCAGTGCTGGCCATGGCGGCGGATCTCCCCACGCAGTTCTTCGGTGATCTCGACGGACAGTTCCGCCACGTCGGCGTCCTCGATACGACGCGGCTGCGGGATGTCGATGGTCCACTCCCGGGCGATCCGCCCGGGACGGGACGACAGCAGCACCACGCGCTCGGCCAGGCGCACGGCCTCGCGCACGTTGTGGGTCACGAACAGCACCGAGAGGTTCGTCTCGCGCCAGATCCGGGTCAGCTCGTCGTGCAGCACGTCCCGCGTGATGGCGTCGAGCGCCGCGAACGGCTCGTCCATCAGCAGCAGGTCGCTGTCCTGGGCGAGCGCACGGGCCAGCGCGACGCGCTGTCGCATGCCACCGGACAACTCGTGCACCCGCTTGCGGTACGAGCCGCCGAGCCGGACCAGGTCGAGCAGGCGCTCGGCCTCCGGGCGCCGCTCGGACTTCGGCACGCCGCGCAGCCGCAGCGCCAGTTCGATGTTCTTGCCCGCGGTCAGCCACGGGAAGAGGGCGTGCTCCTGGAACATCAGGGCGGGACGGCCGCCGGGGGTCTCGATGGACCCCGTGGACGGCCGGTCGAGTCCGGCGACCAGGTTGAGCAGGGTCGACTTGCCACACCCGGACGCGCCGAGGAGCGTGACGAACTCGCCCGGGGCGACGTCGAGCGAGATGTCGTCGAGGACGAGCTGGCCTCCGGCGGGACCGCCGAAGGACTTCGAGACATGGGCGATGCGGGCGGCGTGCGTCACCGTCGCACGGTCCTCGGCCTTGGCGAGCGTCGCGGTCGTGGCCATGGTCGTCACCTCCTGGGTATGAGCGGCGGACGTGTTCACTTGACGCCGAGGCCGGCGTCGGAGACCTCGGGGCTGCCCGCGGCCTTCAGCACCTTGTTGAGGGGCTTCAGGTCGTAGATGCCGGCGAGGTCGGGCTGCTTGAGGAGTCCGG
>NZ_JBVHDX010000026.1:20381-54714 GCF_055563155.1 Streptomyces sp. NPDC013317 | reverse complement strand
GACGCCGTCTCCGAGGTGAACCGGTCACCCGTGAGCTGCATACCGTCACCCGAATCACCCGCGAACCGGATGATCACCCGATCGAGCCGACGGACCTCTTTCCCCGGTTCCTCCGGACGCGTGCGCGTGCTCGTCCCTGTCTCGGACCCCATCTCCGCACCCTCAATCCCATGGACTCGTCGGCGCCTTGTGCGGCCGATCGTGACAGGTGCCGCTTACCGTCCGCTGACGGACGACTGAGCGTCGCCCGTGAGAACCGGCCGGCCCTCGCCCGTACCGCTGCCGGGTCAGCGCCTCGTCAGCGTCGTGTACGGCGGCCCCGTTAGCCTGCGCCTGCCGTTCGGCAATCAGGTGGGTGCAACGCGCTCTTTCCCTGTCATTTCTCGGCGCTCACGCGAAGAGACATCGAGAGGACTTCGGATGAACGAACTCAGAGAACTCGCCACCCGGGCCGGGCGGGAGCTGGAAGAGGCCCCGGCACTGGACATCCTGCGCTGGGCCGCCGACACCTTCGGTTCCGGCATGTGCGTCACCTCCTCGATGGAGGACGCCGTCGTGGCCCACCTCGCCGCGCGCGTACTGCCCGGAGTGGACGTCGTGTTCCTCGACACCGGCTACCACTTCCCCGAGACCATCGGGACGCGGGACGCGCTGGAGGCGGTCGGCGACGTCAGGATGATCACCCTGCTCCCCCGCCGGACGGTGGCCGAGCAGGACGCGGAGTACGGTCCCGAACTGCACCGCCGCGACCCCGACCTGTGCTGCAGTCTGCGCAAGACCCAGCCGCTGGAGGAGGGGCTCGCCCCGTACACCGCCTGGGTCACGGGGCTTCGCCGGTTCGACTCGCCCGAGCGCGCCACGACCCCGGTCGTCGCCTGGGACGAGGCGCGCGGCAAGGTGAAGATCTCCCCGATCGCACGGTGGTCGCGCGAGGACGTGGACACGTACATCGCCGAGCACGGGGTGCTGGTCAACCCGTTGCTCTCGGACGGCTACGGCTCAGTGGGCTGCGCCCCCTGCACCCGGCGCCTGCTCCCGGGCGAAGACGCCCGGGCGGGCCGCTGGGCGGGGAGCGCCAAGACGGAATGCGGGATCCACACATGACGACCGAGACAGACATACCTCTGCGGCATCTGGAGGCGCTCGAATCCGAGGCGGTGCACATCTTCCGCGAGGTGGCGGGCGAGTTCGAGCGCCCCGTCATCCTCTTCTCGGGCGGCAAGGACTCCATCGTCATGCTCCATCTGGCGCTGAAGGCCTTCGCACCCGCCTCGGTGCCGTTCTCGCTCCTTCACGTCGACACGGGGCACAACTTCCCCGAGGTGCTCGACTACCGCGACCGCACCGTCGCCCGCCACGGGCTGCGGTTGCACGTGGCGTCCGTACAGGAACTCATCGACAGCGGGGAACTGCGCGAGCGGCCGGACGGCACGCGCAACCCCCTGCAGACCGTGCCGCTCGTCGAGGCCATCCGCACGCACCGCTTCGACGCGGTGTTCGGCGGCGGGCGCCGGGACGAGGAGAAGGCCCGCGCCAAGGAGCGGGTGTTCAGTCTGCGCGACGAGTTCGGCGGCTGGGACCCTCGCCGACAGCGTCCCGAGCTGTGGCAGCTGTACAACGGCCGGCACGCCGCCGGCGAGCACGTCCGGGTCTTCCCGCTCTCCAACTGGACCGAGCTGGACGTGTGGCAGTACATCGCCCGCCACGACATCGAGGTCCCGTCCATCTACTACGCGCACCGGCGCGAGGTCTTCCTGCGGGACAACATGTGGCTGACCCCGGGCGACTGGGGCGGCCCGAAGGACGGCGAGCCGCTGGAGATCCGCACGGTGCGCTACCGCACCGTCGGCGACATGTCCTGCACCGGCGCCGTCGACTCCTCCGCCGCCGACCCCGAGGCCGTCATCGAGGAGATCGCCGCCTCCCGGCTGACCGAGCGGGGCGCCACCCGGGCCGACGACCGCATGTCGGAGGCCGCCATGGAAGACCGCAAGCGCGAGGGATACTTCTGATGCCGATCATGCCGACGAGGCCGAGCGGAACCGAGCACCACTCCAGCCTGCTGCGGTTCGCCACGGCCGGCTCCGTCGACGACGGCAAGTCCACGCTGGTCGGCAGGATGCTCCACGACTCGAAGTCGCTGCTCGCCGACCAGCTGGAGGCCGTCGAGCGGGCGTCGCTGGCGCGGGGCCAGGAGACGCCGGACCTGGCGCTGCTCACGGACGGCCTGCGGGCCGAGCGCGAGCAGGGCATCACCATCGACGTGGCCTACCGCTACTTCACGACGGGGAACCGCAGCTTCATCCTGGCCGACACCCCGGGGCACGTGCAGTACACCCGGAACATGGTCACCGGGGCCTCCACCGCCGAGCTGGTGATCATCCTGGTGGACGCGCGGCAGGGGGTCGTGGAGCAGACCCGCCGGCACGCGGCGGTGGCCGCGCTGCTGCGGGTGCCGCACGTGGTCCTGGCCGTGAACAAGATGGACCTGGTCGGCCACGCCGAGACGGTGTTCGCGGGCATCGCCGACGACTTCATCGCGTACGCGAGGGGGCTCGGCGTCCCCGAGGTGACCGCGATCCCGGTGTCAGCGCTCAACGGCGACAACGTCGTCGGCCCGTCGGCGAGCATGGACTGGTACGGCGGGCCGACGGTCCTGGAACACCTGGAGACCGTCCAGGTGAGCTCGGAGCCCGTCGGTGCGCCCGCCCGCCTGCCCGTGCAGTACGTCATCCGCCCGCAGACGGCCGAGGACCCCGACTACCGGGGCTACGCGGGCATGATCTCGTCCGGATCGCTGCACGTCGGTCAGGAGGTCACGACGCTGCCCTCCGGTCGTACGTCGGTGATCAGCGCCATCGACCTGCTGGGCCATCCGGTGCGGACGGCCCGCGCGCCCCAGTCCGTGACCGTGCTGCTCGCGGACGACGTCGACATGTCGCGCGGGGACCTGCTGGTCCCCTCCGACCAGGCCCCCACCCCCTCCCAGGACATCGAGGCCACCGTCTGCCACCTCGCCGACCGGCCTCTCGTTCCGGGCCAGCGGGTCCTGCTCAAGCACACCACGCGCACCGTGCAGGCGGTCGTGAAGGAGCTGGTCAGCCGGGTGACACTCGACCCGCTGTCCCAGCACGGCTCCCCCGAGCGGCTGACGGCCAACGACATCGGCCGTGTCCGGATCCGTACGGCCGCTCCGCTCGCCCTCGACCCGTACGCGGTCTCGCGCCGCACCGGATCGTTTCTGCTGATCGACCCTGCCGACGGCACCACGCTGACGGCGGGGATGGCGGGCGACTCGTTCGTGACCGGGGCTCCGTGGGAGACCGGCGCATGAGGCAGGTCCGCCGGCTCGGCGCCGCCCTCGCGGGGCTCGCGCTCTGCGCCACGCTCAGCGCGTGCGGCTACGGTTCGCAGCGCGTCGGCACCACCGCGAAGGTGGTGCCGACGGGCGCCGCGCTCTCCGCCTCGGAGGTGCGGGTCGGCTACTTCCCCAACCTCACGCACGCCACCGCCCTGGTCGGCGTGCGTGAGGGCATGATCCAGAAGGAACTCGGCGGTACGAAGCTGTCCACGGCCACCTTCAACGCCGGGCCCACCGCCATCGAGGCGCTCAACGCCGGTTCGGTCGACCTCGCGTGGGTCGGCCCGTCGCCGGCGATCAACGGCTACACCAAGCTCGGCGGCAAGGGCCTGCGCATCGTCGCGGGGGCCGCGTCGGGCGGCGTGAAGCTGGTCGTCGACCCGGAGAGGATCCGTACGCCGGCCGACGTCCGGGGCAAGCGGATCGCGAGCCCCCAGCTCGGCAACACCCAGGACGTGGCGCTGCTGCACTGGATCGCCGAGCAGGGCTGGAAGGTGGACCCGCTGTCGGGGCGCGGCGACGTGTCCGTCGTCCGTACCGACACCAAGATGACGCCCAACGCCTACAAGTCCGGTTCCATCGACGGGGCGTGGGTCCCCGAGCCGACCGCCTCGCTGCTGGTCGCCCAGGGCGCGCGCGTCCTCGTCGAGGAGGCGGACCTCTGGCCCGACCGGCGGTTCGTGACCACTCATCTCATCGTGTCGCAGCGCTTCCTCGACCGGCACCCCGACGTCGTCGACGCGGTCGTCGAGGGGGCCGCGGCCGCCAACGCGTGGATCGCCGCGGAACCGGAGCGGGCCAGACGGTCCGTCAACGAGGCCCTGCGCGACCTGACGGGAAAGCCGCTGCCGACCGAGATCATCGAGGCGGCCTGGCCGTCCCTCACGTTCACCGACGACCCGCTGGCCGCCACCCTCGACGCCCAGGCGGCCCACGCCACCGCGGCGGGTCTTCTCGACCGCCCCGTGCTGCGCGGCATCTACGACCTCGGCCCCCTGAACCGGGTCCGCGAGGCCGCGGGCCGGCCCCCGGTCGACGACGCCGGGCTCGGCACGCCATGAGGGACGACGACGTGACGGACGACGCCATGAGCGACGACACCACGGGGGACGACGCCCTGCCCGCCGTCCGCCCGTCCTGTACTGCACCCAGGAGTTGACTCGAGTGCATCCGACAATGACCACGGAACAGGTCGCCGATCCCGGTGCGACCTCCCTCGCGCCCCGCGGGCCCGCTGTCCGCGTGGCGGGGGTCCACAAGACGTTCCGCCGTGCCGAAGGCGTGCAGACGGTGCTCCAGGACATCAACATCGATGTCCAGCCCGGCGAGTTCGTCTGCCTGCTCGGCTCCTCCGGGTGCGGCAAGTCCACCCTGCTCAACGTGATCGCGGGCCTCGACCAGCCGACCTCGGGCGAGATCCAGGTGCCCTCCGGCCGGCCCGCCCTGATGTTCCAGGAGCACGCGCTGTTCCCCTGGCTCACGGCCGGCCGGAACATCGAACTGGTCCTCCGGCTGCGGGGGGTGCCCAAGGCCGAACGCCGGACGCGTGCCGAGGAGCTCCTCAGCCTGGTACGGCTCCAGGACGCGTACGGCAAGCGGCCCCACGAACTGTCCGGCGGTATGCGGCAGCGGGTCGCGCTCGCCCGCGCCCTGGCGCAGGACTCCCAGGTGCTGCTGATGGACGAGCCGTTCGCCGCGCTCGACGCCATCACCCGCGACGTCCTGCACGAGGAGCTGACCCGGATCTGGGAGAGCACCGGGGTCTCCGTCGTCTTCGTCACCCACAACGTCCGCGAGGCGGTCCGGCTCGCCCAGCGCATCCTGCTGATGTCCTGCCGGCCCGGCAGGGTCGCCCACGAGTGGAAGATCGACCTGCCGCAGCCGCGCCGCCCCGAAGACCCGGACGTGGCCACGCTGTCCGTGGAGATCACCGACCAGCTGCGCGAGGAGATCCGGCGCCATGCCCGAGACTGAGGCCCGCGCGGTGGAGGCCGGAGCACGCGACGACGCCGATCTCGCCCGGCTGGAGGCGGGCCTGGACTCCCTGGAGACCAAGCCCGAACGCCGGGACTCCGTCGGGCGGATCCTGCGACGTACGGTGGCGCCGCCGCTGCTCGGCATCGTCCTCGTCCTGACGGTCTGGCAGACGCTGCACCTCAGCGGCCTCGTGACCGAGGACCGGCTGCCGGGTCCCGCGGCGATCGGGGAGAGCCTGCGCACGCTCTGGCTGCGCGGCACCCTGTTCGACATCGTCTGGACCAGTCTGGAGCGCGGCCTCCTCGGCTTCCTGGCCTCGGTGGCCATCGGTACGCCGCTGGGCCTGCTCGTCGCCCGGGTGGCGCTGGTCCGGGCCGCCGTCCGGCCCGTCCTGTCCGGACTGCAGTCGCTGCCGTCGGTGGCCTGGGTACCGGCGGCCGTCATCTGGTTCGGCCTCACCGACGGCGCCATGTACGCGGTCATCCTGCTCGGCGCGGTCCCCTCGATCGCCATCGGTCTGGTCTCCGGCATCGACCAGGTGCCGCCGCTGTACCTCCGCGCGGGACGCGTCATCGGCGCCACCGGCCTGAACGGCGCCCGTCACATCCTGCTGCCGGCGTCCCTGCCGGGTTACACGGCGGGGCTCAAGCAGGGCTGGGCCTTCTCCTGGCGCTCCCTCATGGCGACCGAACTCATCGCGTCCTCCCCGGAGCTGGGCATCGGCCTCGGCCGCTACCTGGAGAACTCCCGCGAGAACATCGACATGCCCGGCGTCTTCCTCGGCATCCTGCTCATCCTGACGGTGGGCGTGCTGATCGACCTCCTGGTCTTCAGCCCCCTGGAGCGCCGCGTGCTCCGCAACCGCGGTCTGGCCTGACGGGCCGGTGCCGTCCCTGAGCCCGGAGGCGGGCTCGGTGCCTCATACACGGCGCGGGAGCCGCGGTGCACCGGATGCACCGTGCGGCCCGCGTCCGCCTCCGGCCCACCCGTGTGAAGACCCGAAGACCCCCGTACCCCTCGTGAGGAGGAGTACGGGGGTCTTCGGCGTACCGCGCACAGGTGGGCAGGAGGCGCCCCGGGTGCCGCCCGGTGCCGCCCGGTGCCGCCCAGTGCCGCCCAGTGCCGCCCGGTGCCGCCCGGTGCCGTCGCCCGGCCGGGGCTCGCTCCCACTCCCTCGTACGACGAAGGTGCCCGCGGTCCACCTGGGCGGTGGGCCTCGGGCACCTTGGGGAGGCGAAGAGGTGTCAGTCCTGGCCCGTGTGGGTGCGGACCGCCCACTGGGCGAAGGTCTCCGACTCGTCCGTACGGCCTTCCTGGTAGCCGCGGGCGAGGTTCTCGACGAAGTCGGGCAGGTCCGTCGCGGCCACCTTCAGGCCCCGGGGCTTGTGGCCGAGGGCCGCCTCGTCGTTCTTGGCGAGGGAGAGACCGCCGCCCAGGTGGACCTGGAAGCCCTCGACCTGGGTGCCGTCGGCGCCGACGACGATCTGGCCCTTGAGGCCGATGTCGGCGACCTGGGTGCGGGCGCAGGCGTTGGGGCAGCCGTTGATGTTGACGGTGATGTCCGTGTCCTGGCCGGCGAGCCGCCGTTCGAGCTCGGCGACGAGTTCGGCGGCCCGGTCCTTCGTCTCGACGATGGCGAGCTTGCAGTACTCCAGGCCGGTGCAGGCCATGGTGGAGCGGCGCCAGCGGGAAGGGTGGACGATCAGGTCGATCGCCTCGAGGTCGCGGACGAGCGGCTCGGGGTCCACCACGTCCAGGACGAGCAGTTTCTGATAGGGCGTCAGTCGTATGCGGCCGGAGCCGTGGGCCTCGACGACGTCGGCGAGCCGGGCGAGCCTGGTGCCGGAGACCCGCCCGACGACGGGCGCGGCACCGACGTAGTACCTGCCGTCCCGCTGCTCGTGGACCCCGACGTGGTCGACCGGAGCCGCCGGAAGGACAGGCTCGGGGCCGTCGACGAGCGGCCGGCCGAGGTACTCGGTCTCCAGGACCTCGCGGAACCTCTGCACGCCCCAGTCGGCGATGAGGTACTTCAGCCGGGCCCGGTTGCGCAGCCGGCGGTAGCCGTGGTCGCGGAAGAGCCCGGCGACGGCCGCCCAGACCTCGGGCACCTCAGCCAGCGGCACCCACGCGCCCGGGCGTTCGGCGAGCCGGGGGGAGGTGGAGAGGCCGCCGCCCACCCAGAGGTCGAAGCCCGGTCCGTGCACGGGGTGCTCCACCCCGAGGAAGGCGATGTCGTGGATCTGGAAGGGCACGTCCGGCAGCCAGCTGACCGCGGACTTGAACTTACGGGGAAGGTTGGACAGCGAGGGGTCCCCGACGTGCCGGTCGACGATCTCGCGGATCGCGGGCGTGGCGTCCAGGACCTCGTCGGGGCTGATCCCGGCGACGGGGCTCCCGAGCACGACCCGGGGGCAGTCGCCGCAGGCCTCGGTGGTGGACAGTCCGACGGCCTCCAGGCGGCGCCAGATCTCGGGGACGTCCTCGATCCGGATCCAGTGGAACTGGATGTTCTGCCGGTCGGTGATGTCGGCGGTGTCGCGGGCGAACTCGGTGGAGAGCGCGGCGATCTCCCGCAGCTGCGCCACGGAGAGCTCACCGCCGTCGACGCGTACCCGCATCATGAAGTGCTCGTCCTCGAGCTCCTCCGGAGCCAGGGTCGCGGTGCGCCCGCCGTCGATGCCCGGGCGCCGCTGGGTATAGAGGCCCCACCAGCGGAGCCGGCCGCGCAGGTCCTCGGCGGGGATGGAGGCGAAGCCCTCGCGCGCGTAGATCCTCTCGACGCGCTCGCGCACCAGCAGCGGATCCTCGACCGCCTTGAAGCGCTCGTTGTCGTTCAGCGGTTCCCGCGATCCGAGCGCCCACTGGCCCTCGTCGCGCCTACGCTCCCGGGTCATCGTTGGTCCTCTCCTTCAGGGGGCCGCTGATCGGCGAGATCATTCCCGAGGGCAGCCACTCCGCCGTCTCGGCACCGCCGTGGTGGTGCCCGGCGCTGCGGCCCTCGCCGTCGGCGGAGACCATGCCTCCGGGTACGTACGCGACGGAGACCGCGAAGAGCCGCGGTGCCGGTTCGGGCTTCTCCTCCCGTACGCGCTGCCAGGCCTCGTAGCCGCCGCCCGTCGGGTACGCGCCGGGCATCCGGGCCGTGAGCGCCTTGACGTACTCCATGGCGTCGGCCCGCCTCGGTGTGTACCGAAGCGGGATCAACTGGCCGGCGCCGGGTGTGATGACGGACCGGGCGAGCAGCCAGGGCGCGAGGTAGACGCCCTGGGCGGTGGTCCTGCCGCTCTCGACGGCGAGGGTCGCGTCCGTCGCGCCGGGCCAGCCGGTGGTGACGATCAGGGGCTGGGAGGTCCGGCCGGGCGCGGTGACGCCGATGCCCTCGCGCGCGGCGGCGGCGCGGACCGTGGCCGCCGCGGCCCTGCCGCGTTCCGAGTCGTCGGAGACGAGGCTCACGGAGCGGATGCCGCGGGCGGCGAGGAAGTGGACGGTGGCGCGCAGCGCGGTGGCGTCCCGTTCGGCGAGCCGGTCGGAGGGGCAGGAGGTGAGCGGGGCGCGTTCGCCTGCGACGAGGGCGCCGAGGGCGACCTCCGCGCACTCCGCTCCGTCGGCGGTGGCAAGGGCGGCGAGCGGGGCCTGGGCCGCGGTGCCGGTGTCGACGGAGAGTTCGCCGGCGGCTCCGCCCGCGGAGATCCGCAGGGTGCTGCGGCCCTCGGGGAGGTCCACCGGAATCCAGGACTGGGCGCTGCCCGGCCGCCGTTCGCCCGGGCGGAGAGCGGCGGCGGTGGTGCCGGCCCGCGCGTTCTCGGCTCCGACGGCGACCAGGTTCGTTCCGGGCCGTCCGGGTACGACGAGGACGCCGACCTTCTTCCCTCCGAGGACGAGGGTCCGCAGGACGGGTGTGCCCGGCGGGGTCCGCTCCTGCGCGGCGAGGGTGTCCTGGGCGGCGAGGGCTCCTCGGTCGTCGTTCCCGGAACCGAGCGCGGCGACGGCGACGAGGCCGAGCGCCACGGCGAAGACGGTGAACGAGACGCCGAGGTATCTGCGGGGCAGCAGGTTCCGCCGCGCCATGACCAGCACCACGAGGATGCCGATGACGGACGCGACGGCGATCGGCACCAGGGTCTCCCCCGGCGCCGCCCCGTCCAGCGCGGCCAGGTGACCGCGGCCCGGGGTGAGGGCCGCGGTCACCTGGGTACCGATGGTTCCGGTCACTTCAGGACGCTGTCACTGACGGTGAACAGGATGCCGTGCGGACGGGCGGGACCGGTCTCGCCGTGCGGCCAGGAGGTCCGGTCGAAGTCGACGCAGGGCTTGCCGCTCCGCTCGTCGCGGAACGACCTGTCCTGCTTCAGCTTGCCCTTGCGGTCGAGGTCGTACATGCAGACGTCGTGGTTGCCGTCGCCGCTGAAGGAGCCGGCGATGAAGTAGTTCGAGGTGGCGAGACGGCGGATCTGCTCGGTCTCACGGAACTTTCCGCCGTACGTCTGCTCGAAGTTGTCCATGGCACCCCAGTGCGGGCCACCGTCCGTGGTGTCACGGATCGGCATGGCGGAGGTGACGGCCGGGCAGTCCTTCTCCAGTCCGCCCCGGTAGACCTCCTTCAGCCGGTCGATGTTGCACTTGGGGTTGTCGCCCGCGGCCAGCAGCTTCTGGATGTCGAGGACGTAGAGCATGCCGGTGGTCCTGTCGAGCGGCTTGCCGTACGCGGTCGACTGGCCCATCACCGTGTGGAACAGGTAGCGGTCGTCGGGGCTGACCATCAGCCAGCTTCCGGCGTCGCCACCGCCCGTGACGTCCTTCGGCGCGCCCCACGCGCGGTACGCCGTGGTGTCGTCGAAGACCTCGCGCCACTTCGGGTTGGGCACGGTCACGTCGGGGGCGTAGAAGATCGCGCCACCGAGCATGGAGGAGGCGAACGCTCCCTTGTGCTTCTTCTTGTTGGGGAGCGCGGGCTCCATCACGACGCGCGACTCGTGCCACATCGCGGATTTCTCCAGGCCGGCGCGCGGACCGTCGGGCATCTTGCTGACGGAGAGCAGCTTCGGGTTCTGGCGGTCCTCGATGTCCCAGACGCGGACCGTCTGGCGCGCGAGGTTGGCCTGGTCGGGCAGTTTCGGGCTCAGGAAGTGGCGGGCCTCGACGAAGTCGCTCGCCACCATGATGTTCTTCTCTTCGTTGACCATGATCCCGTGCGGGTTGGCACAGGTGGCCTTCTTGAGCGCGGGCACGTTGCCGCACTGCTTCGGGTCCTCGCCCTCGGCCAGCGCGGCCGGGATCTCGGCGAGGGTCTTGCCGTCCTTGTCCATCCGCACGATCTGGCCGGGCGAGCCGGCCGCGCCGTTGCCCTCGCGGACCTCGCCGTTGGTGTACGTGCAGGGGCCGGGGACGTCCGGTCCGCCGAGGTAGCTGGCGTACGCGGTGCCGTCACGGAGCACCTGGAAGGCGTCGGGAGCGGTTCCGCACGGCGTGTCGACGGTCGAGTTGACACCGGCCAGGCTCAGGGCGGGCAGCTTGCTCGTGTCGAAGACGAAGACCGTGTCCTGGAGCAGCGCGCCCGCGAAGAGCCGGTCGCCCTTGTGCCACACGTACTGCATGTGGTGGGCCTCGTTGGCGTGGTTGGGGCCGAGGGTGACGGTGTTGACCACTTCGCCGTACGTCGGCGAGTTGCGGGTCGCGTCGACCACGGCGAGGAAGTCCGGCTTGGCGGGGTCGGCGGAGCCCGCCCAGGTCAGGAGCCATTCCCGGCCGCGGCCCTGGGCTGCGGGCAGCATGTGGTTGGTGGCCGTGTAGGTCACACCGTCGGTGGCGGTGAACTTCGAGGTCACCCGCTCGGGTTCGGGGGACGCCGCGGCGCCTCCCGAAGTCGTCAGCAGGGCGGCGACCACGCCGACCGCGGTGAGGCACGCGGCAAGGCGGGACGTTCCGCCCGGCCGTCGGAGACTGATGCGTCGCACGTCGCGAACGCTCCTCTCACGGAGCTGTCTGTGGGGTCCAACTGGGCGCCGGTACCTTCGCAGAACTCGCTGACGTGCCACTGACGCCCCGATCGCGCACGCCTCCGGCCGTTTCTCCGGTGGGGCGGGCGCTCTCGGGGCGTCGGTTTTCAGCTGCTGAGGAGCCACCCGGCGTCGCGGGCGATCCGCACGGCGTCGGTGCGGTTACGCGCGTCCAGCTTGGCGACAACGGCCGTGAGGTAGTTGCGGACGGTGCCGGGCGACAGGTGGAGCAGCTCGGCGATCTCGGCCGATTCCGCACCGGCGGCGACCAGCCGGAGCACATCGGCCTCGCGGGCCGTCAGGGGGCTCGGCTCGCCCTCCCAGGCGGCGAGGGCCAGCTCCGGGGTGATCACCCGTTCGCCGGCCATGACCCGTCGGACGGCGTGGACGAGTTGCTCGGCAGGTGCGTTCTTGACCATGTATCCGTCCACACGGATGTCCTGCGCGCGGCGTACGACGTTCGGTGCGTCGAGCACCGTGAGGACCAGGATCCGGCATCCGGAGAGCTGCTCGCGCAGCCGCTCCGCTCCGGTGAGCCCGTCCAGGCCGGGCATGTTGACGTCCAGGATCGCGATGTCGGGCCGGGTCTTCTCGGCGACGGCGAGGAGGTCCTCCCCGTTTCCCACCTCTCCTACGACCTGAACGTCTTCCTCCAGTTCGAGGAGGGAGGCCAAGGCCTCTCGCACCATCTGTACGTCCTCTGCCAAGAGCACACGTATCACGCACACACCCCCGCGATGTCCCCGACCCGGCCATGCCAGGGGGCGAGTTTCGCACATTCGTGTGCGTCATGGCGTGAACACCGTGGGTCGGCGCGGTGGGCCTCGCGGGATCACTTTCCGGCGGCGGCGGGAACCGCGATGCGCGCGGCCCATCGGCGGATGTCGGAACCCCGGATGGCAGGGGTGTGAACATCCGGCGCGGCGTCGCCGGTCCGCGGGGCGTCGACCGCCCGGGCCGGAATCTCGGCGACCACGCGGAAGGCTCCGCCGGGCCGGATCTCGGTGTGGAAGGAACCGCCGAGCTCGCTCACCCGCTGGCCGAGGTTGCCGAGCCCGGCGCCACCCTGGCCCGGCGCGGTACCGCAGAGCCGCGAGGCGGAAGCGGCGGCCCCGTCGTTGGAGACTTCCAGGCGTACGGTCTTGAGCCCGCCCGTCAGGGCGATGGTGCAGTGCGTCGCCTTGCTGTGGCGCAGCACGTTGGTGACGGATTCGCGCAGGACGGCGGCGAGGGCGAGGGAGACGTCCTCCCCCTCGGGCAGCGCGTCGATGCGGAGGGAGACCCCGATGTTCATGGCGCGCAGCAGTGCGGCGGCCGTCGGCACCTCGGCGGCCAGGGACACGCCCTGGTACCCGCGTACCGCCATCCGGAACTCGGCCATGGCCTGCCGGGAGGTGCGTACCAGTTCCTGCGCCTCGGTGGCGGCCCGTTCCGGGGAGACCTTGAAGCTCCGGTTCACCAGCTCGGCGCGCATGGCGACGGCCGAGAAGGTGTGTCCGAGGAGATCGTGCAGGTCACGTGCGAGGCGGTTCTGCTCGCTCTCGACGACGGCCTTGGCGATGCTGTGGCGGGAGCAGCGGGTCCGGTGGATGAGGAGGACGGCCTGGGTGAGGGTGTAGGACATGAGGCCGACGACGACGATGGCCCCGGCCATGACCAGCAGGTGCGGCAACGCCTGGGAGAGCGATTGCGCACCCCTGGCGCAGAGCATCGACACCAGGGTGATGACGAGGCCGAAGAGCGGCCACGCGTAGCGGGCGCGCAGGATGAGCGGCAGCGATCCCGAGAGCGTGCCGGCCAGGACGCCGCAGGCCTCGTGGACGAGTTCGGTGGCGAGCAGCACGACGGCGAGCTGTGCGGTGAGGGCGAGGAGCGCCCCGCGGGTGGGGCCGGCGCCGGGCTCGACCGGTCGCGCGGCGATGACACAGGCCTGGAGGGCCAGTTGCGCGACGACCAGGAGGAGGACCAGGCCCGAGTGGCCTAACCCGGCCCGCCCTCCGACCGCGTTGTAGACGATCACCTCCAGCGCGACGAAGCTCGCTCCCAGCAGTGCCATGACCTGGATGAAGCCGTGCCGTGCGGCTCTGTCGCGGTGTTCCGCCCACATTTCCATCACAGGTCCTCTTTCCTCTGCCTCATCGACACGGCCACAGATCCCGCAGGGGGATTTCAGCACCGAACCGCCGTTCCCGGAGGGAACGGCGGCTGAAATCTCAGGGAGTTACCGAGGTGCGCTCGCGTTCGGCGACGGGGTCCTCCTCCTCAGCGGAGGCGGTGGCGACGTGCCGTGGAATGGCCAGGGCGCAGAGCGCTCCGACGAGGACGACGGCGACGCCGATCCAGATCGCGGGGCGCATCCCGTCGACGAACTCCTCGGCGGTGCGGTCGCTTCCGTAGTGGACGAAGACACTGCTGAGGATGGCGGTGCCGAGGGCGCCGCCGATCTCGCGGACGGTGTTGTTGGCGCCCGACGCCTTGCCGCGGTTCTGCGGTCCGACCGAGGCCAGGACCACCGCGGCGGTCGGCGCGAAGACGAGGCCCATGCCGAATCCGGCGACGATCATGGCACCGACCATGCGGGAGTACGGGGTGTCGGAAGTGGCCACCAGGTCGATCCAGGCGAGGCCGATGGCCTGCAGGAGCAGGCCCGCCGCCATCAGCCGGCCGCCGCCGAGACGGTCGGTCAGCGCACCGGCCACCGGGGCCACGAACATCGGCATCAGGGTCCAGGCCAGGGTGAGCACACCGGCTTCCAGAGGGGTCCTGACAGGTGCCATCTGGAAGAACTGGGCCAGCAGGAAGATTGACCCGAAAACGCCGAAGTACATGCTGGCGGAGACCAGGTTGGAGAAGACGAAGGCCCGCTTGCGGTAGAAGGACAGCGGCAGCAGGGGCTGCCGTGCGCGTCGCTCCCAGAGGACGAAGAGGACCAGCAGGACGGCGCCGGCCGCGAAGGCCGCGATGATGACGCCGGAACTCCAGCCCTCCGACTCGCCGTTGACGATCGCCCAGACGACGGAGACGAGTCCGGCGGTCACGAGGAGCATGCCGGGCAGGTCGAGCCGGGAGGCGGGCACGGAGCTCTCGCCGAGGACGACGAAGATCAGCGGAATGGCGACGAGGCAGACCGGGACGTTGATCCAGAAGATCCACTGCCAGTCCAGACCCTCCACGACCGCGCCGCCGACGACCGGGCCGAGGGCCACGGCCATGCCGCTGACGGCCGACCACAGACCCAGGGCGAGGTTCCGCTTCCGGTCGGGCACCTCCTCCGCGAGGAGCGTGAGGGAGAGCGGCATGACGGCCGCGGCTCCGAGGCCCTGGAGCGCGCGCGCCGCGATGAGCTGGCCACTGCTGTCGGCGAGGCCGCAGGCGATGGACGAGACGGTGAAGACGGCGATGCCGAGGACGAAGACGCGGCGCCGGCCGAACCGGTCCCCCAGGGCGGCGCCGGTCAGCAGCAGACAGGCGAAGCTGAGCACGTACGCGTTGACGAACCACTGCAGGTCCGTGGTGGAGGCCTGGAGGTCCACGGCCATGGAGCGCAGGGCCGTGGAGACGACCAGGTTGTCCAGCGCCACCATGAACATGGGCAGGCTGCACGCGAGGATCGTCACCCAGAGGGGGAAACGGCCCTGCCGTGAGTCGGGGGCGAGACGCGGGGCCGTCCCGCCGCCCTCGCCGCTTCTGATTGTGCTCATGACAATTGCCTCCATCCGGCGTACGCCGGGATCGAACACACAGGGGGTCGCACGAAGAGAACGAGCAGAGTGGTGCGCGCTCCGCCGGGAGCACCGACGGGGGACGAACAGCGTCCCGGCGGAGCGCGGCTCGGGGGTGGGGGGAGGGAGGGCCGGGGGCTCCGGGGGTGGTGAGCCCCCGGCCGGACAAGGGGGGCGGGGTGACCCGGCCGTCAGGCCCGGTGCCCACCGCCGCCGGCGGCGTCCTGGCGCGCCTTCTCGGCCAGGCGGCGCTTGGCATCGGCCCAGTCGATCGGCAGCGTCGCGGTGTCCGCCTCCCAGAAGATGAAGGTCGACGACTTCATCTTCGGCGCCATGGCACGCATCGCCGCACCGTGCGGGTCCGACTTCGCGTAGGCGTACAGGGCGTCGCGGTCCTCCCAGGCGGACAACGTCCAGAACGTCCGCTTGAGGGGCTGCGCGATCAGCGAGGCGCCGTACGCCCCGCGAGCGGTCTTGACCTGGCTCCAGGAGCTCAGCGACTTGAGGAGAAACGTCGGGACATCGGCCAGGGTCTTCACTTCGAAGCGGGAAGCCATGACGTACGTGTTCGTGCGGGGCGGAGCAGGGTTCGGGGTGATCCAGCCGAGAGTCGGCATGACGGCGCCCACCTTCCTGAAGAGGCCAACGACTACAATAATAGACAGTAGCGCCATCCGTTATCCAGTGAGTGGGAGCAAGATGAAGATTTCGGAACTCAGCCGCCGCAGCGGGGTCTCCATCCCCGCGATCAAGTACTACCTGCGGGACGGCCTGCTTCCCCCAGGGCTCGCCACCGCGGCCAATCAGGCGTCCTACGGCGAGGACCACCTCCACCGGCTCCGGCTGATCCGCGTCCTGATCGGAGTGCGAAAGCTGCCGGTCAACTCGGTGCGCGAGATCCTGGGCGCCATCACGGAGGAGGGCGACCTGCACCAGATCTTCGGCATCGTGACCGAGGCGCGCCCCGCCGCCCTGAAGAAGAAGCAGGAGCAGGAGGCCGAGGCGGCGGAGCGGGAGACCGAGGGCGTCGTGGACGCGCGCAGACTCGTCTCCGCGATGGGGTGGGACGTCGCGAACCACACGGCCGCGATCCACACGCTCGGCGACGTACTGGACGCCCTGAGCGGCCTCGGCTCCGACATCGACTGGGAGACCCTGCTGCCGTACGCCGAACTGGCCGACAAGACCTCCGAGTTGGACATCAAACAGATGCACGGCACGTCCGGCCTGCTGGAGCAGGCGGAGCGTGCCGTGCTGGTGTCGGTTCTCCTGGAACCGGCGCTCCTCGCCCTCCGCCGGCTCGCACAGGAGGACAAGTCCGCCCACGTGTTCGGCGGACAGCCGGAGGAGGACGAGGAGACGCCGGAGGGACAGAAGACGCGGGGGACGCGGGGCGGCAGGCCGCGGAGCGCCCCGAAGGGAAAGCCCAAGGGCCAGCCGGTCGGCGACTGACCCGACGGACCGTCAGGACAGTTCGTCGAGGATCCTGGCCGCCGCCTCCGCCCCGGCCGAGAACGCCGCCTCGTGCGAGCCGATCAGGTCGGGGCCCAGTTCCTTGGAGTGGAAGTACGACCCGCACAGCTTCACGCGCGCGCCCTCGTTCGCCGCGTGGATGACGGACTGCCGCTCGCGCAGGGCCATGTCGATCACCGGGTGGGTGTAGTCGAACGAGGCGATGACGAGCTCCTCGGCAGGCGGCCGCGGCGGGTCGAGGGTGACGAAGTAGTCCTGGCTCGCGGTGAAGTCCTGCAGCCGGTTGAGGTAGTACGTGACGAAGCAGCGGGTCTCCCCGTCGACCGTCTTCTTGCCGTAGTTCCAGGCCCCCCAGCGCTCGTGGTCGCCGGGCATCAGCGAGGCGTCCCGGTGCAGCACCACGCGCGAGGAGCTGTAGCGCACCCCCTCGACGGCCGCGCGCTGCGCCTCGGTCGGGTTCTCCAGGAGCGCGAAGGCCTCGTCCGCGTGGGTGGCGAGCACCACGTAGTCGAACGTGGCGCTGCCGTTCGCCGTGGTGACGACGACACCGTCCTCCTCCTGCCGGACCCCGACCGCCGGCTCGGAGACGCGCAGGTCGGGGCCGATCGCGGCCAGTGCCTTGCGGACGTAGGAGATGGAACCACCGCCCACGGTCCGCCAGTCGACCCGTCGGCCGCCGAGGCCGCCCTCGTCGTGACCGACGAAGAAGGCGATGACGGTGGCCGCCGGCATCTCCCAGATCAGCTCGGCCGGGACCGACCAGACCGCGGAGCAGAGCATGATCAGGTACGAGTGACGGAACGCGGTGCTGTAGCCGTTGCGGTCCAGGTACTCGCCCAGCGACATGTCGGCGCGGCCGCGCGAGAAGTCCCGGCGGCTCTCCGCGTGGAAGCGCCGCACCTCCCGCCATACCTCGGGGAACTCCGGGTACGCGGCACCGTAGCGCGCCTCGATCGCGGCCTCGTCCAGCTCCATCTCCTCGGTGCCGTACTCCAGTCCGCTGTCGAGGTCGAAGAACTCGAAGCCGCCCGGGTGGGGGATGGCCTCCACGCCCAGCTCGCCGAAGAAGGCGCACAGGCGCGGGTAGAAGCGCGGGTTGAAGACGATGAACGCCGTGTCGAGGCCGATGACACGGCCGTCCTCCTCGACCTCCACCGTGTTGGCGTGGCCGCCGGGCCGCGGCTCGCGCTCGAAGACGGTGATCCGGGCGCGGTCGCGCAGTCGGTAGGCGGCGGAGATCCCGGCGGGGCCGGCGCCGATGACGGCGACGCGCGGGGAGTCGTTCTCGGGCATGGTGGGTCCTTCCAGATCACGGTGAGAGCGGTACGGATGAGGGCGGGGCAGGGCGGGACTGGGCGGGTGAAGACGGGATCGGGGTCAGGGAGAGGCCGGTGCTGCGCCCTCGTCGGCCGCGGGCCACGGGCCGGGCGGCACGTCCGGGCGGAGGAGGTCGCCGGGTACGGCGAGGTCGTGGCGGCGCAGCCGGCCCGCTCCCCCGTCGTCGACCGCCACGGCGAGGAGATGGCCGGAGCCGTGGCGGGTCAGGTCGAGCCGCCAGCGGCCGCACGTCTCGGGGCGGCGTCCGTCGGCGACGGTCACCCCGGCCGACCCGGCGCGCCGGGTGAACCGAAGCTCGCCCAGGCCCTGCACGAGGCCGATGCCCACCCCCTTGAGGTAGGCCTCGCTGAGGACCCACATCTCCTGCAGGGCCGCGGCCGGGTCCGGTGCCCCGGCGAGCACGGCCCGCTGTGCCTCGTCGAACTGGGTGGTGAGCAGCCGGACCGTCTCGTCGTCGAACGGAACCCGCTCCACGTCCACGCCGGACGCGTACCCCTCGGTGACGACACAGGCGATCAGGCCGTCGGTGTGGGACACGTTGAAGCGCAGGTCGTGCCCGCCGGGGACGAGCTCCGGGCGCCCGTGGACGCCCTCGGTGAAACGCCAGGTCCCCGGCGGGAGTCCGGTGCGGGCGCTGAGCGCGAGCCGGCAGAGCAGCCGGCCGCCCAGGAAGCGACGGCGTGCCCCGTCCGAGCGCTGCCGCGCGTGGCGGGCGCGCTCGTCCGGGGTCAGCGCCGCCGTCTCACCGCCCGCGCGCTCCGCCAGCTCCGGCACGAGCCGCTCGGAGAGCGTCCACAGGTCCGTCACGGGCCCGTCCTCGCGAACGGGCCCGTCCGGGCCTTGGTTCACGCGGGGCTCCCCTCCGGGGCCGCACCCTCCGTGGACTCCGCGTGCGACGCCTGGTCCGCCGCTCCGGCCAGGGTGATCGGCCAGTGCGACAGGAGCCGGTTCTCGGCGTGCAGCCGGGTGAGGACGGCGAGGACCTCGTCGGCGGCGGTCGGGTCGCGGTAGGGCTCGAACGGGTGGAACTGCTTGCGCAGACGCTCCAGTTGGAGGAGGAGGACCGCGGGGCTCGGGAGAGGGTCGGCCAGGCAGTTCTGCGAGTGGACGTACGTCAGCACACAGGCGCCGGCCGCGTGGACGACGCAGTACTCCTTGGCCAGCTCGAAGAGTTCGGCCGACTGGGCGTATCCGCGGCCGAGTTCCTGTCGCAGTCCGGCGGCGCGCTCCTCCAGCGGGCCGAGCCTGCCGAGGAGTTCCCCGGCGATGTCGGCGGCGAGCAGCAGCCGGTCCTTGTCCTTGTCGGCGGCGGCGTCCGCGAGGGCGCGCAGCCGCGCCAGGCCGTCGGCCGACGCCAGGATCGCGTCGTCGCGTCCCCGGCTGGACAGTTCCTGCTCCCACGGCCGGTAGTGCGGGAGTTCGGCGTCCATGTCGAAGAGCACGGCCGCCCGGCCGACGGCCTCCTCCCGCTCCTCCGGGGTCGCGGTGCGCGCCTTCTTCAGGAGCGAGTCCAGCTCGTGGCCGATGTTGCGCAGGTTCACCACGGTGTTCCCGTCGGCCATGTTGGTGACGAGGATGTCGCGGAGCATCTTCTGGTGCATCCCGTAGCGGGGGTCCTCACGGAGGAACACCCGGGCGCCGAGCACCACGTTGAGCCGGGACAGGGCCCCTTCGAGGAGGGTGGGCACCAGGTACTTGGCCGCGGAGGACCAGACGCTGACCTGGTTCGGGGAGGCCTGGACGCTGCGGACGGCGCCGATGCACATGGCGTCGGCCGCCATGAGGTCGGCGAAGGACTCGGCGAGCTGGGTTCCGGTGTACGGGACCTCGACGATCGGGCGGTCGAAGAGCACCCGCCCCTGGGCGAACTCCAGGGCCGTGCGCAGCGAGGTGTCCACGGCGGACAGGGCGAGGCTGAGGATGACGAGACGGGCGGTCTGGCTGGTCTTGAGCGCGATCTCCAGGCCCTGGCCCTCGGCCCCGATGAGGAGGTCGTCGGGGACGAAGACACCGTCGAAGCGCAGGCCGCTGAGGTCCAGGGGGCGGACGCCGTGGAGCTTGACCAGGGGCATCTCCCGGACGGTCTCGGGCTCGGCGGTCCACTTGTCGACGACGAGGATGGAGAAGTCGCCCGGGCCCCGGCGGGGGCCGGTGCGAGCGAAGACCACCATCCGGTCCGCGAAGGTGGCGTTGCCGATGGGCCACTTCTCGCCGGTGAGCCGGTAGCCGCCCGGCACCTTCTCGGCGACGACCTCGTTGCCGAGAAGGTCGCTCCCGTGGGCGGCCTCGGAGAGTCCCCAGGCGAGCGAGACGCCGTTGTGGATGTCCGCGATCTGGCGGCGCTTCTGCTCGTCGGTGCCGCCGATCCACACCGGCGCGAAGGCCGCCTGGGAGAGCCCGGCGGCGATGGCCGTCGCGCCGTCACGGCGGGCGATGAGCCGCATGAGGACGAACCCGGTCTCGGGGCTGCCCGCCTTGCCGCCCTGCTCGGCCGGCAGGCCGTAGTCGAGGAAGCCCCAGCGGCGCAGCATGCCGATCAGGGCGTACGGGAAGGCGTCGCGCTCGTCGTGGTCGAGCACGGTGGCGAAGGACATCCGGCTCGCCGGGTCGTGCGGGTCGCCCAGATAGGTTTCGAGCCGCTCGGCGAGCTCGATCAACTCGGCCTGGGACATCAGTCGTCCTCCATCGGTGTCGGGTGTGCGGTGGTGGGGGCGAGTCGGACGGGCAGGGCGGTCAGCATCCGGTTCCCCTCCCACAACGCCTCGACGGCGTCCAGGGCGGGGTACAGGCCCTCGGCATGGCGCAGGACACCCGCGCCGTCGGCCTGGGCGAGCAGATGGGCGAGGGCCGCGCCGAGCCAGCCGGTGGAGCCCGGCGGGGTCCCGTAGAGCGAGAGGTGCCGGTTGTCGCGCCACAGGTGGAGGCAGGCCGCCGCGCCGTGCAGCCAGGCGTGGCGCTCGGCGAGGTCGACCAGGGCGTTCGGGTCGGCGCCGCGCACGCGGGCCGCCGACGCCAGGGCCGGCAGCCCGTCCACGGCCTCGGCGAGCCGGACGACGCGGGCCCTGGTGAACGGGTCGGCCGCCGTCTCCGGAGCGCTCGTGAACTCCCTGACCGAGGCGGGAAGTTCGGCGAGGACCGGATCGGCGCCGCGGACGACG
This sequence comes from Streptomyces sp. NPDC013317, assembly GCF_055563155.1. Taxonomy (NCBI): domain Bacteria; kingdom Bacillati; phylum Actinomycetota; class Actinomycetes; order Kitasatosporales; family Streptomycetaceae; genus Streptomyces; species Streptomyces sp. NPDC013317. The sequence continues at coordinate 33,686 of NZ_JBVHDX010000026.1, read as the reverse complement.
AGGTCGAGCCCGGCCGGGTCGTACGGCGCGGGCTCCTCGTCCAGCCGGAAGGCTCCGTCGAGGATCCCGGCCGGAGCGGTCCGGGTTCCGTCGAGGAGACCTGGCAACTGCCCTGCGTAGGAACGGAGGTTGGCCATCGGGCCGGAGTCGATGACGCGGATCACGGCGCTGTCCCGCTGCAGCTTCTGGAACAGGCCGGCCCCGGGCGGGCCCTCGCGCAGGACGGAACGGGTGGCGAGGAGCCGGGCGCAGCGGCGCAGCAGGGCGTCGGCCGTCTCGGCCACCACGTGCTTGGCGGCGAGCGCCCACACGCTGAACGCGCCGGGGACGGCATGCACACCCCGGGCGGCGGCCAGGGCCGTCGCGTCGGCGGCGATCAGCGCGGCCGAGGTGGCCGCGAGCTCCCGGCGGGCGTACGGGGTGCGCAGGACCGGGGTGCCCGCGACCCGGTGGCCTGCGGCGAAGTCGAACGTGAGGCGCACCGCGGTGTCCACGCAGCCGAGGCTGCCCGCCATGCTCATCACGCGGACCGCCTGCTGGGCGCGTACGGCCATCTCCAGACCCTCGCCGGTGCGGCCGACCCGGGCGCTCTCCGGGACGGGGAGACCGGTGAAGCGGAGCCGGGCGGTGTCGATGCCGCGCATGCCGTTGGTCCGGGCGGCCGGGAGCCGCTCCAGGCCGGCGCCCTCGCCGCCCCGCTCGGGGTCCAGGTCGAGGAGGAACGCGGTGAAGGCGCCCGGTCCCCGCTCGCCGGTGCGGGCGACCACGTAGACGGCGTCGCAGCCCAGGCCGTTGCCGACCATCCACTTCTCGCCGTGCAGGGTCCCGTCCGGCGCGAGGCGGACCTCGTTGGCGAGGATGTCGCTGCCGTGCCCGGCCTCGGTGAGCGCGAACGCCACCGTGCCGCCGCCAGTCAGGATCTCCGCCGCCCGGCTCCGCTGCTCCTCGTTGCCGTGCAGCTGGAGGCAGGTGGCGGCGATGATGCCGAACATCGTGCCCGGCATGACGTTCACGTCGCGGCGGGCCGCGGCGCGCACCAGGGTGAGGCTCCGGTCGAAGGAACGGAACTCGCCGCCCCAGGCCTCGGGCAGGTAGTTCAGGTGGAAGCCGGCCGATACCAGCTTGCGGCAGAGGTCGTCGGGGGCGGCGTCCTCCTCGTCCCTCGCCACGGCCGCGGCGAACCCGTACGGGTTCTCGGGGTCCGTGGGGTCGCCGAGGAGCTCCTCGACCGCCTCGGGCGTCAGGCCGCTCATGAGGCCACCCCCGTCAGGCCCACCGTGTCCAGGGGCACGGGCACGTACTCGGCGGTGGACGGCAGGGTCAGCCCCGCCGCCCGCAGCTGGGCGGTCCGCGTGTGGTACGCGGCGCCGCGCATGAGGTGATGGGCCACGTCGGCGACCGTCCTGTTCCCCGGAGTGTTCAGATAACTGCCGGACACCCAGGAGTTGAAGCTGCCCATCGCGGGGCCGCACCAGATCTGGAAGTCGGCGCTGCGTTCGGTCTGGCCCGAGACGGCCCAGCGCGAGGACATGCCGAGGTACCACCGGAAGACCAGGGCCATCCGGCGCCTGGGGTTGTCGGCGGCCCGGCTCAGCTGGTCGGGGTCGCGACGGCTGAAGTACTCGACGCACTCCTGCCAGACGTCGTCCAGCGGCCGCCGGAAGGTCTGCGTCTCCAGACGGCGGCGCTCCACCTCCGGCAGCGCCTCGATCCCGTCGTACGTCTGGTAGAGCCGGTACAGCTGCCCGGCGCGCATCGGGAACATCGAGCCCCGGCGCAGCACCTGGAGCTCCACCCCCATCTCGAACATGTCGGCGGCCGGGGCCATCACGCAGTCGGCGATGTCCGCCTGGGCGAGGACCTCGCGGGCCGCCTTGGACGTTCCGGACTCCACACACGACTGGTTGACGGAGCCGGTGACGACATAGGCGGCGCCCATGGCGAAGGCTCCGGCGACGGCCACCGGGGTGCCGAGCCCGCCCGCGGCGCCGACCCTGATGGGCCGGGCGTAGCGGTACTCCCGCTGGATGGTGTCGCGGCTGCGCAGGATGACCGGGAGGAGGGCCGGGAGCGGCCGCCGGTCCGTGTGGCCGCCCGAGTCGGCCTCCGCCGTGATGTCGTCGGCGAGCGGCACGAGATGGGCGAGGCGGGCCTGCTCGGCGGTGACGAGTCCGTCGGCGACCAGGCTCTCCACGAGGGCGGCGGGGGCCGGGCGCATGAAGCGCTCGGCGGTCTCGCCGCGGGAGATCTTCGCGATGATCCGGTTCTCCGCCACCACACGCCCCGACGCGTCGGTCCGCAGTCCGGCCAGCCGGTAGCGGACCAGGTGCGGGGTCAGGTCCATGTAGGCGGACGCCTCCACGCAGCGCACCCCGTGGTCCAGGAAGAGCTGGACGGCGTCGCGCTCCAGGCGCTGCTCGCTGGGGCTGTGGATCAGGTTCACGGCGTACGGGAGGCCGGGGATCTCCTCACGGAACCGGGACAGCGCCTGCGCGATGGCGTCGGGCAGCAGGCCCGCGGCCCCGAAGGAGGCCAGGAAGCCCTGCCGGGCCAGCGCGACGACCAGTTCGACGGAGGCGATGCCGCCTGCCATCGCCCCGGCCATGTAGGCGTGCCGCACCCCGTGCGCGGCGCGGAACTCCGCCGAGCCGAGTCGCTGCGGCGACAGGGCGGGGACGGCGGCGAGCACGGCGGGGCCGTCACCGCCGGCGACCGCGGTCCCCCCGGCGACGGCGCCGATGCCCTGCGGTCCCGACACGACGTAGCAGGGCTGCTCCAGCTGGCTGAGCGCCTGGTGGATGCCCGCGGGATCAGGGCTCGGATACCCCTCCCCGTACCAGCGGAGGGTGTGTGGTGCGGTGCTCGTGGACAATTCGGCTCCTCGGCTGTCCATGCGGTCAGTCCGTTTCCGGACGGACTTCGATAGCCACGTCGGTGAGTTCGTAGATGCGCAGGCGCGTCTTCCAGAGGTCGGCGTCGGCGATCACGAGCAGCCGGTCGGCCTCCCTGCGCACCTCCTTGATGTGCACGTCGAAGAAGAGCTCGTCGTCCTCGCGCAGGATCTGGCCGCGGTACTTCCACGCCATCTCGACACCGGTCGCCATGGCGAAGCGGGGCCGGGTCATGCCGTCGGCGAGGTTCCGCTCCTGCACGAAGAGGCGCATCGCCTGGAGGACGGCCTCGACTCCGAGCGAGCCCGGCATGACGGGGTCGCGGTGGAAGTGCCGGTCGAAGTACCACTCCTCGGGGCGGATGCTCCGGTGGCCGTGGAGGTAGCCGGCGCCGTGACGGCCGCCGTCCTCGACGAGGTCGACGCGGTCCACGAGGTGGAAGCGGCCCGCCGGCAGGCGCAGCGCCCCGCCCGTCGGGTCGGTGAACGACGGTGCGTCGTCGGGGAGTTCGATCCTGCGCACCCGCTCGGCCGCGGGCCGTTCGGTAGCGATCCAGGGCTCCCGGTACGTACCGCTGTCGAGTCCCACCTGGTTGGCGAGGGCCGCGTCGCTGAAGTAGCCGAAGAGCGACTCGCCCGTGTAGAAGACCTCGCCGTCCGCGCTCAGTTCGTAGCTGAAGTTCTGCAGCACGGCCCCGGAGACGACGCTGGTGCTCAACAGCCTGGAGTGGTGGCGGATCGTCTTGCCGCGCAGGTCGACGTCGCGGACGAGGGTGGCCCGGCCGTCGAGGTTCCGGATGCGGTACTGCTCCTCGGGACGGGTGAGGGTCGCGCCCAGGTAGTAGCCGAGGAAGATCGCGGCCTGGAGGGAGGACTCCATGTAGACGCAGTTCGGCATGTACGGCGAGGAGTTCTCCCGGTAGTACCAGGCGTCGTCCGGGGAGTCGTACTCCGTGACCATCTCCGAGCCGGGGCTCAGGTCGCCGCGGGTGCCGGTCAGGGACATGACCCGGTCGACGAACTGGAAGTCGCCGTTCGGGATGTACGGGGCGCGGCTCTCCCGGTAGATCTCGAACTCGGGGCCCATCGCCATGTCGAGGAGCCCCTGGGCGGCGTGCGCCAGGTGCAGTTCGTTGATCATGGCCGGTTCGCCGGAGCGGTTGCGGCGGCCGAGGAAGGCCGGCACGCCGCCGGTCTCGGGGCGGTAGGGCGTGCCCGGCTTCTCCACGATCTGCAGACCGAGGTTCTCCATCCGGACGACCGGCTTGTCGCCCAGGTACACCAGGACGTCGGCCACCACGGTGGGCCGGGGCAGCAGGGTCAGCTCGGTGATCTCCAGCTCGTAGCGGATCTCGCGGTCGCGCGGGGTGACCTGGCCGCGCACCTTGACGTCGATCTGGCGGTCGGTGACGGTCTGGAACCGGGCGTCGGGCAGCGTCAGGTGCATGCCCTGGTGCAGGAGGTAGACCTGGAGGAGCTGGACGGCGCCCTCCGCGATCAGCGATCCGGCGAGGACCGGGTCGTCCGGGAAGTGGCAGGTGAAGTACCAGGCGTCCGGCTCCAGGTGCTTGACGGCTCCGATCTTCCCGAGGCCGCGCGGTCCGCCGGTGCGGTCGACGGTGACCTCGTCGATCATGCGGAGCATGGAGTCGGGAAGGCGCAGCGCCGGGTTGAGGCCCGGGTCCTGGGCGTGGTCGGGGCCGAAGACGTCCCCGGGGCGGCCCTGGGCGAGGAGCTCCAGGTCGGCGGCGTCGAGCCGGTCCTTGCGGGCGCGGGCCAGCGGCTTGAAGGTGGCCCGGGGCAGCGCGGCACGGCGGGCCCGCTCCGCGTCGGTCATGACGATGCCGAGCGGGGTGTCGAGTTCGGCCTTGCTGAAGAAGCCGGCGCAGCCGTCCTTGAGTTCGAGGATCAGCTCGCCGTCGGCGTAGCAGAGGTAGCTGAAGAAGAAGACCGTGGTGTCGCCCTGGTGGACGAAGCGGTCGATGGAGATGTCGTAACGGAGCGTCTGTCCGGTGCGGGGCAGGCCGCCGTGGAAGATCAGCGAGCTGTCGAGCAGCCGGTAGACGCGGTCGCCCTTGTTGCGGAAGTCGATGCCGAGGAAGCTGACGAGCAGCAGGTCGCACTGGCCGGCCTCGACGGTCACCGCCGGCGGCACACCCCCGTCGACGGCGTACCAGGCGTCCTCGGGGACGTCGTACTCGGTCGTGATACGCGCCGGTTCGAGGACCCCGGGGCGCGCGTCGAGCGCGGTGACGCGGGTGACGAAGTGGTACGGCGGCGCGGGCAGCCGCACGCGGGCCCGGAAGGCGTCGATCTCGGCGAACTCCGGTCGGCCGAAGGCCTTCGCCACCGAGCCGGTCGCGAACTCCAGCAGGTCCGCCTCGTCGAAGACGACACCGCCGCGGTCACGTGACCCGGAAGCCGGGGCCGGGGCCGGAGTGACGGGCTCTGCGGGCGCGACCGGCGCCGGCGCGGGCGCCGCGACACCCACGGCCGCGGGCGGGAGGGGCACGGGCGGGAGCGGCGCGGGCGCCGCGACGGCGGGCAGGGCGGGGGCCACCGGCGCGGGAGGCGCGGCGGCGGTGGCGGGCGTGTCCAGGAGGGCGGCGGTGCGGTCGAGCGTGGCGGCCTGGAGTACCCGGTGGGTCTCCATCACGACGCCGTGCGCGGCGACGATCTCCCGCCGCAGGTCCCGCACCAGATCGGCGGCCGGCGTGCCGCCGGAGGCCGTGGGCACCGGCGCGGGCGCCGTCGGAGCGGCGGCGGCCGGGACAGGCGCGGGGGCCTGCGCCGGAGCGGGCGCCGGGACGGCGACGCCGGCCGGTGCCGGGGTCGCGGGAGCGGCACCCGCCCACGTCACGGCGGTGACCGGGCCGCCGTCGAACATGATGGCCTCCGGCGACTCCAGCGTGGGGTCGGCGGGCATGGCGGCGGGCAGGGCGGCGGACATGACGGCGGGCACCTCCGGCGGGGCGGGCGGGTCGATGGCGGCCGGGCGGGACCGCACGGCGGAAAGGGTCCTGGCGGCCTCGCGGGCGACGCGGTCCGGGATCGGCTCACCGCCGCCGACGCGTACGGGCGGAAGACGGCGGGCCCGCGGCGCGGCCGAACCGCGTGCCACGGCCGGTTCCTCGCCCCACAGGACCGTGAGGTCGACCGGCAGACCGTGTCCGACGAGCCGGGCCGCCAGGTGCGCGAGACTGGTGGCCGGGGACGCGCCCCGGCGGTCGACGGCGGCCGCCACGTGCGGCGCGTCCCCCAGCGTGTCGCGGATCCAGCGGGTGCAGGTGGCCCCCGGTCCCGCCTCGATGAAGTAGCGGTATCCGCGGTCGTACGCCCCCCGCACCAGGCGCGGGAAGTCGATCGTGGAGCGCAGGGTCTGCGCGATGCGCTGCGGGGAGTCGGCGAGCCGCTCGGCCGGCAGCACCTCGTAGTCGTACGCGCTGAGGAGTTCGAGGGCGCCGAAGGAGCCCGTCGGGTAGTCGTTCAGCCGGGCCAGGCCGTCGAACTCGCTGTCCACGACCGGGCAGTGCATGACCACGTTGGCGGGCGACCGGGCGGCGGGGCAGCCCAGTTCGCGGATGAGCGCCCGGCACTGCTCCGGGTCCCCGCCGATCACCAGCTCGTTCGGCGTGTTGATGTGGGTGATGTGGACCCGGTCGTAGCGCGTGAGCGCCTCGGTGACCGGCTCGGCGGGCGAGAGCAGCACATGCGTGGACCACACGTCCCCGTCGGGCGTCTCCGGGGGCAGCTTCCACAGCTCGCGGACGGTACGCCGGGGCCCGCACAGCCGGTCCTGGAAGACGGGGCTCCCGGTGATCAGCGCGTCGGAGCGGCTGCCGGGGTCCCAGCCCCCGGTGGCGAAGAGCATGCTCGCCTCGCCGAGGCAGTAGCCGAAGCCGCCGTGCGCGGTGATCCCGAGGATCTCGCGGATCAGCTCGGTGTAGAGGATCGCGAAGCTGGTCCCGGTGGCGAGCATGAACGGGATGTCGTCGGCGAGACGTTCCTCCAGCCGCATCATCGCGCGGCGGTCCGGGGTCTCGGTCCCACGGGGGTAGAGCTGGGCCGAACGCAGCATGCGGGCGGGCTCGGCCGCCTGCCGCTCATAGCTGTCGAGCAGGCCGGGGAAGGTCCTGAACAGGCCCCGGCCGAGGCCCGGGTAGGTGTTGAACGCCCCGGGGTACACCAGCGCCACGCGGCCCTCGGGCCCGATCGGGCGCGGGGTGAAGAACGATCCCGCGGGGGTGTTCCAGTCCGTTCCGGCCGCGTGCGCGGCGGGCAGGTCCCGTGCCGCGAGCTCCGTCTGACGGATCAGCGCCTCCCGGTCCCGGCCGACGAGGACGACGCGCAGCCGCCGGCCGTCGAGGCCGCCTGCCGCCTCGCGCGCGAGCGCGGACGGATCGGCTCCGTCCGCGAGCAGCGCGCCGTGCCGGCGGACCTCGGCGACCAGGGCGTCGACGGTGTCGGCGGCGAGCGGCAGGAGGAGCGGGCCACGGGCCCGCGACCAGTCGGCCGTGGGGCGGGGCCGGTCGGCGGACGGCACGGAGGAGAGCACCAGATGGGCGTGCGAGCCGCTCGCGCCGAGCATGCTGACGCTCGCGTGACGGCGGCCGTCCGGGCGTTCCCGGAGCCACGGGAAGGAGGTCTCGGACACCTGGAAGGCGGAGGCGGCGAAGGACTCGGCGAGGTCGTCGGCCGGGCGGCGCCAGCCCCGCGTGCCGGGCAGATAGGCGTGCCGGAGGCAGACGACCGTCTTGATCAGGGCGGCGATCCCGGCCGCGCAGCCGGCGTCGCCGATCTGGGCCTTGACGCTGCCGAGAACGGTGGCGCCGCCCGCCGGGTACACCTCGGCGAGGGCGGCGATCTCGGTCCGGTCGGCCGCCTCCGTACCGCCCGCGTGGGCCTCCAGGTAGTCCACGGCGGAGGCGTCGATCCCGGCGGCGTCGAGCGCCGCCCGCGCGGCCTCGGCGAGGGCGGGGCCGGAGACGGGGGTGAGGGAGCCGGCGTCGGCCCCGGCGTAGCGCACGGCCACCGCGTCGATCCGGGCGTGCACGCGGCCGGGGGCGGCGTCGGGGCGGGTGAGGACCAGGGCTCCGGCGCCCTCGCCGGTACGGCGGCCGCGGGAGCCCTCGTTGAAGGTGAGGCCCGGCTCGGTGCCGGGAGCGGGCTGGACCAGCAGGTTCTCCGCGGCCCCCGCCAGGTCGACACCGCCGATCAGTACGGCTTCCAGGTCCGGGTCGAGCAGCAGCAGCCGGGCGACGTCCAGCGCCTCGGCGGTGCCGGCGCCCTCCGCGGAGAGCGTGAAGGAGGGGCCGGTGAGGTTCCAGCGGGAGGAGATGCGGCCGGCCATCACGTTGCCGATGTAGCTGAGCACCTCGTTGGCCCCGATGGGGTCGACGACGGCGTCCCGGGCGACCTCGTTGAGGGCGGCCCGCTGCTCCTGCGTCAGCTTCACCCCGGCCTTGTCGAGCTCGCCGCGCAGGAAGGTCCCGAGCCCGTACCGGCTCAGCCGGGCGTGCGAGTACGGCTCGATCTCGGTGACGACGACGACCGCGATGCGGCGGGCCTCGGGGGTGTCGCGGCTGTGGGGGTCGAGCCGGTAGCCGGCGTCGCGCAGCGCCTCGTCGGCGACCCTGGTCATCAGCGCGTGCTGTGGGTTGTAGATCCGCAGGTCGGCGGGGGGGACGCGCAGGTCGGCGGGGTCGACCTCGACGCCGTCGACGAACGCTCCGAGCGGCGGGCCGGTGAGACCGGCCGCCTCGAGCGTTCCGCCGTCGGTACGGTCCAGGCCCCGCCAGCGCCGCTCGGGCAGCGGCCGCAGGTCGTGCGCGCCCTCGTACACGGCCTGCTCGAAGGCGTCCATCGAGTCGAGCGAGCCGAAGTGCGCGCCGAGGCCGACGACATCGAGCGCGGGCAGCCCGGCGGGCTGCCGGGGGCTGCCGGCGGCGGGCGCGGGGTCGGTGCCGGGCGCGGTCTCGGCCGCGGGCGCGGGGTCGGCGGCGGACGCGGTCTCGGCCGCGGGCGCGGGGTCGGTGCCGGGGCTCGTATCCGTGACGGTCCGGGCCTCCGAGAGCACCACGTGCGCGTTCGTACCGCCGAAGCCGAAGGCGGAGACGGCGGCGCGGCGGGGCCCGGGAGTATCCGGCCAGGGGCGGGCGGTGCGGACGAGCGTCGCGTCCCCGACCTTCCCGTCGGGCGAGGAGACCGGCCGGTCCACCCCGATGGTCGGCGGGATCACGCCGTCCTCCATGGCCAGGACGACCTTGAGGAGGCTGCTCAGACCACCGACGGTCAGCAGATGGCCGATGTTGCCCTTCACCGACCCGAGCAGGGGTACGTCACCGTGGGCGCCGAAGAACTCGGCGACCGACTCCGCCTCCGTGGTGTCCCCGACCGGGGTGCCGGTGGCGTGGCACTCCAGGTAGTCGACGCTCGCGGGGTCCACTCCGGCGTCCGCGTACGCGCGCGCGAGGGCGTCCAGCTGTCCGCTCTTGCGGGGGACCAGCGGGTGGCGTCCGGCACCGTCGTTGGAGAGGCCGATGCCGTCGACGACCGCGTACACCCGGTCGTTGTCGCGTACGGCGTCCTCGAGCCGCTTGACGGCGACCATGCCCGCGCCCTGACCGGTGACGATGCCGCCGGAGCGGTCGTCGAAGGGCTGGCTGAACCCGTTCTCCGGGTACGCGTGCAGATCGGAGAAGGACAGGTGGATCAGCGTCGGGTCGGGCGCGCACACCGCACCGGCGAGCACCAGGTCCGCCTGGCCGGAGTCGAGATGACCGCAGGCGAGGCTGAGCGCGTAGAGGGCGGAGGAGCAGGCGGCGTCCAGGCAGTAACGGGGCCCGCCGAGTCCGAGCGCCCCGGCGGCGACGGCGGCGGGCGAGCCGCTGACCCGGAGGTTCTCGGGCACGATCCCGGCTCGGTCGACGAGCGGGACCGCCCCGGGCAGGGAGTCGAGTTCGGGTGCGCCGGAGCGGCGCAGTCCGGCGAGGACGGCCTCCTGCGCCAGCGGGACGCTCACCTTCGCCGATGTCGTGGTGGGGAACGAGTAGTTGCCCATGACCAGGCCGGTCCTGGCGAGCAGTTCGGGCCGGTCGTCGGCGCCGCAGTCCCGCAGGGCCTCCCTGGCGGCGTACAGCGACCAGTGGAAGAGCCGGTCGAGGCCGGCGAGACGGTCGGGGTCGATCCGGTAGCCGGTGGGGTCGAACTCGAAGCCGGTGACGAACCCGCCACGGCGGGACACGATGCCGTGCCGGGGGTCGAGGTCACGCTCGTCCGGTTCGGTCCCGAAGACCTCCACGCCTCCTTCCCGACGGCTGTCCGTGCCACCGCGGAGGTTCTGCCGGAACTCTTCGGGCGTTCGCGCTCCGGGGAACAGGCAGGAGATGCCGACGATCGCGTATCTGCTCATAACTGGGTGAGGTTCCTTCCCAAGCGGGAGATCCTGTGGGGCGGGCGGCGGCAAGCCGCCGCCCGCTCACTGCTTCCGGTGCGGCTACCGTCAGCCCGTGAACTTGGCCGCCAACTGCGGGGCCGAGACGACGGAGACGGCCGTGAACCTGGCCCTGACCTGTCCGTCGGAGGTGCAGGCGGTGATGTCCAGCCGGGAGTCGGGGCCGCCCTGGCCGACCGGCTCCACCACGACGAGGAACACCTCACCGGCCGTCAGCGGGCCGTACAGTTCGACCCCGCCCACCGCGAGCGGCAGCCCGGCGGTGCCGCGGAACCGGCGCACCCAGACGAGCGCGGCCTGGAGCAGCAGGTCCGCGGAGCCGGCCGCGAACCAGTCGGACGAACCGCTGTCGGTGTCCGTCCGTACGGCCTCGCACTCCAGCACCAGACGGGACTCGGAGTCGGCGAGGATCCGGCGCAGACCGCGCAGGGCCGGCCCGTGGAAGAGCGTGCCGTCGGTGTAGAGCCCGGCGGCCTCGGTGCCGGTGCCCGGCGCGGGAAGGCCCGTCACCGGCGCGGCGGGCGGGAGCGCGCCCGCGACGACCGTGGCCGCGTAGTGCGGGCGCACGGCGCCGTCGGCCAGCGACTGGACGGCGACCTTGACGTCGCCGCCGTCGCCGTCGGCCGGCGTCATGACCAGCCGGCACTCGGCGGGCTGGGTGCCGTCGAAGACGATGCCGCGGTGGACGGCGAAGTCACGCAGGCGTACGGCCCGTCGCCCGTCGGCGTGTTCGACCGCGCCGAGCGCCCATCCCATGGCCACGACCGCGGGGAGGACCGGTGTCGCGTCGATGACGTGGTCGGTGACGAGCGTGGAACCGGCCAGGTCCGCCAGACCCCGGGTCACCGTGCCGCCCGCGGTCGCGCCGGTGCGGTCCCGGGAGCTGAGCGGGGTGGTCGGGCCGAGCACGGTCACCACGTCGCCTGCGCGCTCGGGAGCGAACTGGTCGGCGAACATCCGGGCGCCGTCGGCGACCGGGATCAGGGCGATGCCCCGCTCCTGGAACACCTTCCTGATCTGCGGGGAGACCATGCCGCTGTCCCAGGCACCCCAGTTGATCGAGGTGACCCGCGTCCGCGGGAACGCACGACGGCGGGAGGAGGCCCAGGCGTTGAGCGCCTCGTTGGCCATCGCGTAGTCCGACTGCCCCTGGTTGCCGAAGAATCCGGCGACCGAGGAGAAGAGCACCACGTGGCGCAGGTCGGTACCGGCCAGGGCCGCCATGACGGAGCGCAGTCCGGTCAGCTTGGGGGCGAAGACCCGCTCGATCTCGGAGGCCTTCTTCTGCGCGATCAGCTGGTCGGCGAGCACTCCGGCGCCGTGCACCACGCCCGTGACCTCGTCCTTGTACGGGGCGAGGGCGGCCGCGGTCGCGGCCTGGTCCGTGATGTCGACGGCCAGGTACTCGGCGCGGCTCCCGGCCGCCCGCAGCGTGTCGAGGGTCGCGCGGATCTCCCGGGCGCCGGCGACGGCGGCGGCGAGCTGGCCGACGCGCCGGGGCGTCGGCTTCTCGCCCGCGGCGGTGAGCGAAGCGGCGGCCGCCGCCTTCAGGTTCTCCTCGGGCAGGCCCTGCGCCCAGGCGGGTTCGTCGTCGAGCGGGGTCCGGCCGAGGAGCAGGAGCCGCGGCCGGTGGCGCCGGGCCAGTTCGGCGACGCAGTCCGCCGTGATGCCCCGGGCGCCGCCGGTGACGACCAGCAGGTCGTCGGCGGTGAGGGGCGCGGCGTCGGCGTCGCCGGCCGTGAGCGGCTCGCCGGACACCGCGAGCCCGACCCTGCGGGTGCCGTCGTGGGCGACCTGTACGGGCTCCACGGCCGAGTCGGCGGCCTCGTCGAGCACCAGGGCGGCCGCGGCGGCCGGGTCGATGCCGGGGGCGAGGTCCACGGACCGGCAGAACAGCTCGGGCGCCTCCAGGGCCAGCGTCTTGACGAGCCCCGCGACACCGCCGGCGGGGGCGGCCTCCTCGGCGACCCCGGTGAGACCGAACGCCCCGTCGAGCCGGGTCACGGCGAGGAACGCGGCACGGCCGTGCGCGGCCATGTCGGTCAGCGGGCGGACGACGTGCCGTGCCAGCAGGAGGGAGTGCGCCAGCCTGCGTACGCCGTCGTTCCAGTCGCCGTCGGTGCGGGCGGTCACGTCGACGACGAGGCCGATCCGGGAGGTGAAGACGGTCTCGACGCCGGAGGCCAGCTCGGTGGTGCCCCACCCCGTCAGGGCGTGGTCGTGCACACCGGACAGGCGCGCGGGGACTCCGGGGAGCCGCAGGACGTGCACCGGACGGCCGGTGGCGGTGAGCCGCTCGACGATCCGCGCGGCCAGGTCCGAGCCGTCGTCCACGACGAGGGCGCCGCGGTCGGCGGAGGAGTCGTCGAGCAGCGGGTCGGCGGCGGGGAGGGTGACGAGGGCGGCGTGCGCGCGGCCGATGGGCGAGACGGGCTCGGAGGCGAGGGGCGCGACGGGAGCGGCCTCGGCCGCTGTGGCCTCGTCGGCCGTGCCCTCGGTCGCCGTGCCGCCGCTCGGGCCGGCCACGAAGTCGACGATGTCACCGAGGGTCCGCAGCTCAGCGAGCTGCTCAGGACCAGCCGACGACACCACACCGAACCGCTCCTGAATCACCCCCATGATCTCGACACGCTTGATCGAATCAATCCCCAGATCCGACTCCACACCCATGTCGAGCTCCAGCATCTCCGCCGGATAACCCGTCTTCTGCGCCACCACCTCCAACAACACCGACCGCACCGTCCCCGCATCCACACCAGCGGACACAGCCGGAACAGAAGCAGCAGCCGAAGCAGGGACCGCAGCGACAGCCGGCGCGGAAGACGCACCCGCCGAACCCGCCACGAAATCGACGATGTCACCGAGAGTCCGCAGCTCAGCGAGCTGCTCAGGACCAGCCGACGACACCACACCGAACCGCTCCTGAATCACCCCCATGATCTCGACACGCTTGATCGAATCA
>NZ_JBVHDX010000026.1:9045-20283 GCF_055563155.1 Streptomyces sp. NPDC013317 | reverse complement strand
TCCAGCATCTCCGCCGGATAACCCGTCTTCTGCGCCACCACCTCCAACAACACCGACCGCACCGTCCCCGCATCCACACCAGCGGACACAGCCGGAGCGGAGGCGGTGGCGGGCGCGAGGGCGGCCGGGGCAGGCTCGGGAGCGGGCGCGGGAGCCGGGGCGGGAGCGGGAGCGGCCTCCGGCGCCGGGGTGGCGACCGGCACGGGCGGGGTCCAGCCCGGGGGCAGCGCCGGGAGGACCGGCGGCTCCGGCAGGACCGGCGGCTCCGGCAGGGCCGGCGCCTCCGCGACGGGCCTCGGCGCGGGCACGGACGGCACGGGGGCGTGACGTGCGGGGGCCGCGGTGGCCGCGCCGCCCATCTCCAGCTGGGCCAGCTGCCGCAGGACGTCGTTGGCGTGCGCGTGGGTGCGCCCGATCGCGAGGCCGTGCTCCTTGACGGAGCTCACACCCGGCAGCACCTGATCCAACTGCCCCTGATCGGCGGCGCGTTCCAGGATGTGCGTGAGGCGCTCGACGCTCTGCAGCTGGCCGTTGAGGTACTCGTCGTGGAGGGAGAGATGGTCCGAGAGGAGTTCCGTGAAGCGATCACTGGGCATGTGCTCGTTCTCCTGAGCAGGGGGCAGGGCATCCGAAGGGATACGGGCGTTCCCCGCCGCGGTGCCGGTGACCGGCGGCGCGGCCCGGGCCGGTTCGGGGAGGGGCTGCTCCGTCGCCCGCACCGGGGCGGCCTGCGGGAGGCTCGGGGCCGGGAGCTCCGCACGTACCACCGCCGCCTCCGCCGGGCGCGCCGCCGGTACGGCGGGAGGCGCGGCGGACGGGCTCGGTGCGACGGCGGACGGGCTCGGTGCGACGGCCCCGGTCGCCACGGCGCCCGCGGCGGCCACGGGCACGCGGTAGCCGTTGGACAGGGCGTCCTGGTAGGCGGCCCGGCGCTCCGGGGACACGTAGTTGATGCCGTTGAGCATCAACGACATGCCCTTGGTGACGACGGGCTCCTCGACGGCGGCGGCGTACCGGTCGGTGACGGCGACCGGGAGGCCGAGCACCGCGAGCCGGGCCACGGACTGCTTGAGGGTGAGGTCGGCGTCCTTGCCGGGTCCGCCGTCGAGGGCGATCGCGGTGTGCGGCCGGTCGCCCAGGATGCGCCCGACGAGACCCGTGAGGACGGACTGCGGGCCGAACTCGACGAAGACCCGGAAGCCGTCGGCGTACATCTCCTCCACGCGGGTCGCGAACTCCACCGGGTTGACGAGCTGTTCGGCGAGGACCCGGCGGTTGTCGGCGACGTCCGTGCCGTAGGCGGCGCCGGGGCTGTTCGCGTAGACCCGCCCGCGCGGCACACCGATGTCGACGGTGTCGACGGCGGCCCGGAAGTCGTCGACGGCGTGGGCGACGAAGGGGGTGTGGAAGGCCGCGGAGACCGGCAGCCGCCGGGCGCGCACCCCGGCGAGGCCGGCGGCCTCGACCAGACGGTCGATCTCGGCGGTGGCTCCGCCGACCACGATCTGGTCGGGCGCGTTGCGGTTGCAGACCCGCAGGTCCGCGCGGTCCGCGAGGAGTTCGGCGACGCGCTCCTCGGGGGCGAACACGGCGGCCATCGCGCCGGTGTCCTCCGCCGCGTGCCCGGAGGCGGGCGACATGGCACGTCCGCGGGCGCGGGCCAGCTGGTGCAGGGTGTCCTCGTCGTACGCTCCGGCCGCGTACAGGGCGGTCAGTTCGCCGAAGCTGTGGCCGAGGAACCCCTCGGCCTCGAAGCCGAGTTCGGTGAGGTACCGGAAGTGTCCGGCGGAGAGCGCGCCGATCGCGGGCTGGGCGTAGGCGGTGGCGCGCAGCGCGGCCTCCTGCTCCGCCCGGCCCTCGTCGTCGACGAGCGGCGGCGGGAACGCCACCCGGGACAGCGGGGTGTCCTCACGGAAGTGCCGGTTGGCGCGGTCGAAGGAGGACCGCAGCGGGGGCAGCGCGAGTACGGCGCTCAGCCCCGGGTCGACGTACTGGCTGCCCTGTCCGGCGAAGAGCGCGGCCACCCGGCCCGTCTCGCCGGCGGAGCGCCGGTAGTGGACCCCCTTGGGGTGGGACCAGGCGTCGCGGTCCGCACGGGCGCGCAGTTCGCCGACGGCGAGTTCGCGCAGCGCGTCGGCCTCGGCCTCGTCGCGGGCCACGAACGCCACCCGGGCGTGCGTCGCGGGGACCGGTCCCCCGGTGGGCGGCGTCTTCGCCGCGAGGGCGTCCGCGAGGGCCTCCGGTCCGGCCGCGTGCCAGAGGTGGACGCGGGCGACCGGGAAGCGTACTTCCAGGTCGTCGCCGTCGCCGTGCTCCTGGAGCACGGCGTGGAAGTTGGTGCCGCCGAAGCCGAACGCGGAGAGCGCCGCCCGCCGCTGCGGGCGCTTCGGGTCGCGGATCCACGGCCGGGTCTTGGTGTTGACGTAGAAGGGGCTGTCCGTGCCGAAGGCCGCGTTGGGCCGGTCCACGTTGATGGTGGGCGGCAGCACCTTGTGGTGCAGCGCGAAGGCGAGCTTGATCATCGAGGCAGCGCCGGCCGCCGCCTTGGTGTGGCCGATCTGGGACTTCACGCTGCCGATGGCGGCGTAGCCCCGCTCGCCGCCGTCCTTGGCGACCACCTCGGTGAGCGCGCTCAGCTCGGTCGCGTCGCCGACCGCCGTGCCGGTGCCGTGCGCCTCGAACAGCTCGATGCTGTCGGGGGCCGCGTCGGCGTCCTGGTAGGCGCGGCGCAGCGCCTCCATCTGACCCTCCTTGCGGGGGGCGTAGATGGACTTGAAGCGTCCGTCGCTGGAGGTGCCGAGGCCACGGATGACCGCGTACACCTGGTTGCCGTCGCGCTCGGCGTCCGCGAGGCGGCGCAGCGCGAGCATGCCGATGCCCTCACCGATCAGCGTCCCGTCGGCCTCGGTGTCGAACGGGCGGATCCGCCCGGACTTGGAGAGCGCGGGCGTCTTGCTGAAGCAGAGGTACATGAAGATCGTGTTCTCGGCGTCGCAGCCGCCGGTCAGCATCGTGTCGGCGCGCCCCTCCAGGAGCTCGCTGACGGCCGTGCGGACCGCGCCGAGCGAGCTGGCGCAGGCGGCGTCGATCGTCATGTTGATGCCGCCGAGGTCGAACCGGTTGGCGATCCGGCCGGCGACGACGTTGCCGAGCATGCCGGGGAAGGAGTTCTCCTCCCACGGGGCGTACGCCATGCGGAACTTGGCGGCGATCTCCTCGGCGTCACGCTCGGAGAGTCCGCAGCTCCTGACCACCTCCTTGAGCACGGGGCTCTGGAGGCGGGCGGTGAGGGGCTGGGTCAGCTGGTTGGCGCCCGTGATGCCGAGCACCACGCCGGTGCGCTTCGGGTCGTACCACCCCTGGTCGGAGCCGGCGTCCTTGAGGAGGTCGCGGGTGACCGTGAGGCTCAGCAGCTGGAGCACGTCGGTCACTTCGAGCGTGTTCGGCGGGAGGCCGAACTCGAGGGGGTTGAAGGGCACGTCGGGGATGAAGCCGCCGCGCCGGGCGTAGGTCTTGTCGGGCACCGAAGGGTCGGGGTCGTAGAACTCGTCGACGTCCCAGTGCCCGGCGGGCACGTCGGTGGTGCAGTCGGCCGCGGCCACGACGTTGGCCCAGAACTCCCGTACGTTCTGCGACTTCGGGAAGAGCCCGGACAGGCCGACGATGGCGATGGGGTCCCTGGCCAGTCTGCGGTCGAGCATCCGTTCCTGGAATTCGTTCACTGGGTGTCCCTCCGGGTCGTGACGAGCTGTGGAGGCCGGGCGGCCGGGATCAGACCGGCGATGGCCCGCGAGGCGTCCGGGCGGATCAGCATGGTGTAGTGGTCGCCGGGCACGGAGTGCGCCTCCACCGTGCGATCGGCCAGGTCGGCCCAACCGAGGGTCGGGTCGGAGGGGATCAGGCTGTGCTGAGCCTTGATCTGGGTGAGGGGCACGGTGGCGGGCTGCGGACGGTAGGTGGAGGTCAGCCTGTTGTTGCGCAGGAGCCCCGCCATATAGGCGTCGAACAGCTTCCGGATGCTCTGCACCGGCGTCCCCTCGGGCAGCGCGCCGCACGTCACGGCGGACCTGAGCAGCCGCTCGAGGCCGGCGACGACGTGGTCGGCGCCGACGGTCGAGGTCGGGACCGCGGCGGACGCGGAGTCCGGGGAGACCGGCGGGGCCTGGAAGGGCACCTCCCTGCCGCGCTTGGCGCCGAGGAACATCGCGAACCAGCGCAGGACGATCACAGGGTCGACGTAGTCGTCCTCCGCGTACGTGTACGTCTCCGTCGGCGCGATGCTGTCGAGCAGCACGATGCCGTCCGGCCTCTCCTCCGGCTTCAGGCGCTCCGTCATCCCGTGCGCCAGGACTCCGCCGAAGGACCAGCCGACGAAGGTGACGGGCCCGGCCGGACCACCGGCGGCCCCGTGGTGCCCGACGTCGGCGCGGTCCGCGCGGTAGGCGTCGATCAGGATGTCGATCAGGCGGTCGACGGTCAGGTCGGACGCGCCGGGATCCATCGCCGCCTGCAGATAGGCGGGGACCGCGCCGACGTCGAGCACGACGAACCCCGTGTCCTGCGGCAGTGCCCCGGCCAGGTTGGCCCAGGTCACGACCGGCAGGGCGCCGGGGTGGACGGCGTAGACGGTACGGCCACCGGGCGGGGTCGCCCGGTGACGTACCAGCACCTGTGCGGCGGCCGCTCTGCTAGGCCGCGGCGCCACGCTGAGCACTCTCCTCGGCGATGTGTGCCGACAGGGCCTCGATGGTCGGGTGGTACCAGAGCGCCGTCGTGCCCAGCTCGAACCCGAGCCAGTTCTCCATCTCGCCGGCGATGACGAGCGCCTCGGTGCTGTCGAGGTCGAGCTCGTCGAAATACTGTCCGGGAGAAATACTCGACGGGTCTTCACCCAACCGGTCCGCGATCTTCTGCACAAGCCATTCCTGAACCTCGCCGGCCGTGACCTTGACCATTACCTGTTCCTTTCTAGAACCTGCACGCACCTGCCACCCCGGACGCCGCTGAATTGGGCTTCCGGGGTGCACAGGTCTACGTGAGAGAACAATGAGCGGTCAGGCCTCCGCTCGCAGTTCGAAAGCCTAGGGAGAGCGTCACCGATTGTGCAACACACCCTTTGGTAAACGCCTTCCCATTTCCGGTGCGCCGTCCATGGCCGGCGCGGCGACGACAGCGGCCCATGACAGCCGGGCCGACCAGGAACGACACGGGGATTCCGCCCCGCGCACCCACGTGCCGCACCCCGCCGTGCGCAGACGACCCGGCGGAAACAGCCTTGGTGACCCCATCGAGCCTGGTCCGAAGCTCTTTCCGGATGTCAGCGGCGCGTCAGAGGCCGCTCAGCGCGCCGTCCGGGCGGTTTCGTACGATGGGAAAGGGCGCAGGGAATTCCATGGAGAATTAACCTCGCCCTCACATGCTCCGAATCGCCCGCCGGACAGACCGTGCACCGGCCGGCGCGGGCATGTCCCGGTAATTCGGTCGCGCCCTGTCACATGCGATGGCGACTGCGGTGACATCCGAGGGTCCGACAAGTAAAAAATTCCGGCCGCGCCTGCTCGGACCCATTGGAATAGACCTTGATGAATTCCGCCCGACAACAAAGGGCACGGCGTGTCCGTGGCTCTCCACGGGGAACTGTGGGACCAGTCCCTTGAGCCCTGCCGACAAGCGTCTGAATTCTTCCGGCCGAGAACGCGTCCTGCCTGCCGGTGAAGGTACGGACGAGCGCGCGGCCCCGGAGGCGTACGCCTCACCCGGCGACCGCCCCCACCCCCCGCTCGACGACGAGCCGTACGAGCTCAGGGGCGGCGCCCAGCGGCGCGGCCACGACGTCCGCCCCGGCCTCGGCCGCCTCGGCGGCGATCCTGTCGGGAAGGAGCCCGGGGGCGAGGACGTACGGGGCGACGGCCACCCGCCGCGCCCCTCGGGCACGCAGCTCGCGTACGGCCTCGCCGGGGCGACGACCGGGACCGGTGACGTACGCGGGAAGGACGTCGCGCCGCCCGGCCCGCCGCAGCGCTCGCGCGACGGCGGCGACGGACGCGCGGGCGCCGGCGTCGCGCGAACCGGTCGCGGCGACGACGACACCGGTCGAGTCCCGTCCGGAGGCCCCCACCCCGGCTTCCGCGAGCCGCCGTTCGAGCGCGGCGACGAGCAGGGGCGATCCGCCGAGGACGTCGGTCGTGTGCACGGGCACGCCCGGGTCTCCGGCCAGCGCCGCGGGGAGGTCCGTCATGGCGTGGTAGGCGCGGGAGAGCAGGAGGGGGACGACGACGACCCGGTCGGCGCCCGCGGCGACGACGGCGCCCAGCGCGTCGGCGACACCCGGCCGGTCGAACTCCAGGAACGCGATCCCGGTCGGCAGGCCGGCGAGGGACCGGACGCCGTCGGCGAGGGTGCGCAGGGTCGCCGCATGCCGGGGGTCGCGGCTGCCGTGGGCCACGAGGAGCAGGGCCGCCCCGTCCGGTCCCGCCGCACGTACGGTGGGCCGGGCGTACGGTCCGTGCGGGGCGAGCATGCGACCGGCGGGCATCCGCCACCTCCTGGGTCCCCGTACGACGGGAGGTTCCGCCGCGCCCGGCACGCTAGGCCAGGCCGGTCACACGCCACTGACGGTGCGCTGACCGGCCGGCGGCGGAGCCCGGACGGGCGCGGTACGACGGCGGGGCGACGGGACGGCGAAACGGGCCGGTGGGCACCACCGGCCCGTCTCCGGGTGCCGACCGCACGCGCCCGCCGAGGCGTCCACGATCGCGTGCACGATCACACGCGTGGACGCGGGTGCAAAGACGGGGCGAGGCGGAGTCGGAGGTTCAGGCGCTGCGCAGTTGGCCGAAGGGCGACTCTCCCCGTACCACGGAGCCCCCGTTTCCGGCCACGTCGAGGGTGAGGGTGGGGTCCCGGCGGAGCATGCGCTGATGCGCGTCGCGGACGGCCTCGGACGGTTCGAGCCCCAGCTCCGTCACGAGGCGGGTGTGCAGCCTCCGGTACGTCTCCAGGGCCTGCCAGATCCGCCCGACCTGATACTGGGTGACCATCAGCTGAAGATGGAACCGCTCGTGCATCGGGTAGCGGGCCGTCAGTTCCGTGAGCCTGCTGAGGACTTCGGCGGTGTGCCCCGAGGCCAGGTCGACGGCGACGCAGGTCTCCAGGACGCTGAGGCACGACTCCTCGAGCCGCAGCGTCTCGACCTTGAGCGGCGGGCCCTGGGCGACGTCCGAGAGGGCGTTGCCCCGCCAGAGCGAGATGGCCTGGTTGAGGAGCTCGGAGGCGCGCGGGTGGTCGCCGCGGCGCGCCGCCGCCAGACCGGCCGCGGCCAGGCTCTCGTGCTCCAGCGCGTCCACGTACCCGGGACGGATGTTGAGGACGTATCCGCCGTGCGTGGTCGCGAGGATCTCCTTGACCCGGCACTCCGTCCCGCTCTTGACGCCGGCGGCGGTGATCGCGCGGCGCAGCTGCATCATGTACGTCTGCAACGTCGCCTGGGCGCTGCGCGGCGGGCTGTCGCCCCACAGTTCGTCGATCAGCTCCCACATCGGCACCGTGTGCCCCGCCCGCAGCGCCAGCAGGGCCAGCACCTGCCGGTGCTTGGCGGCGCTCGGTGTCCACGTCGTACCGCCCAGATCAGCGGTCAACGTACCCAACAACTTGATCTCCACTGAGCCAACTCCCCCCCGACCAGTAAGCACTTCGATGCTGGCAGGGACGATCAAATTCCAGTAGTGATCCGGTCACCAATAGGCCGTGAACGGCAACGTGATCGCTTTGGCTGAATCTCGACTCCAGCGAAAGCCCAGAGGGGCATCAGACGCGTCTCAAGTACCGGCAACCGGGGCCGTGTGAGGCTTCCCCCATGAGATTCACCATCCTCGGACCGGTCGGAATCGTCACGAACAACGAGTTGACCCCTGTCGCCGGTCACCGGCAGCGCATCCTCCTCGCCTCCCTGCTCCTGGCGGACGGACGGCTCCTCACCAACGAGCAGCTCTACAACGAGCTCTGGGGCGACGATCCGCCCCACACGGCCCACAACGCCCTCCAGGCCCAGGTGTCCCGCCTCCGCCGCACGCTCGGCCGGCTGTCCGACTCCTCCGACGCGACCCCGCCCGTGGTCACCCACTCGGCCGGCTACGTCCTGAAGGTCGATCCGAGCGCCGTCGACATGCACACCTTCCGCTGCCGCACCGCGGAGGCGCGGCGCGTCGCCGCCACCGACCCGGGCCGCGCCGTCGATCTCCTGGACTCCGCCCTGGCCCTGTGGCGCGGCAAGCCCCTCCAGGACGTCGGCAACAGCCCGCTCTGCCACAGCATGGCCGTCCAGCTGGAGGAGGAGTACCTCACCGCCCAAGAGACCCGCCTGGAACTCAAGCTCCACTGCGGCCGCACGGAGGAGGCCATCGGGGAGCTCCGCGCGATCAGCGTGGTCCACCCGTGGCGCGAGAAGATCACCGAGATGCTGATGCTCTCCCTCTACCACGTCGGCCGCCGCGCCGAGGCGCTGGAGACCTACCACAGCGCCCGCCGCCAGCTCACCGACCACCTGGGCATCGAGCCCTCCCGCCGCCTGAAGGACACGCTCCGCGTGATCCTCCACGAGGAGCCCACTCCCACCCCCCGCTCGAGGCCGGTCCTGGTCCGCTGACCCGCGGGGCCCGGGCGCCGGCTCGGGCCCTGGGCTTGACCTTCGAGTCGGGTCGAAGGTCTACCGTCGGAGACATGGCGACCTACCGCATCTCGCAGCTCGCCGCACGCTCCGGTGTACCGGCGACCACGCTGCGCTTCTACGAGACCGCCGGTCTGCTGCCGGCGGAGCGGACCGCGTCGGGGTACCGGGTGTACGACGACGAAGCCGTGGACCGGCTGGCCTTCATCACCTCGGCGAAACTCCTCGGCCTGGCCCTCGACGAGATCCGTGAGCTCCTCGACGCACGCGAGGAGGGTGTGTGCGCATCCGTACGGGCACGGCTGCTGCCCCTGGTCACGAGCCGGATCCGGGACACGGACGACCGGGTCGCGGACCTGCGCGCCTTCTCGGACCGGCTGACCGGCGCCCGGACGACCCTGTCCGGCCCCGCCCCGGCGGGAGCGTGCGGCCCGGACTGCGGCTGCACGCGGACCGGCCCGCCGGAGTCCCCGCAGCACGAGGCACGGCGGCACACCCCCGTCATGTGCACCCTGGACGGCCCGTCCCTGGACGAACGCACCGGGCGATGGCGAGACCTCGTCTCGAAGGCCCACCACCAGGAGCGGACCGAAGACGGCGTACGCCTCTCCTTCCCACCCCACGAGGACCTCGCCGCCCGCATGGCCGCCCTGGCCACAGCCGAACAGAGCTGCTGCCCGTTCTTCGACTTCACCCTGCACCTGACCCCGTCATCGCTCCAACTCACCGTCCGCGCCCCGGAGGGCGCGGACGGAATGCTGAGCGAGCTGTTCGCCTGGTCGAGGACAGGGCCGACGGGCGCCCCGCGTTCGCCGCGGACCCACGGGCGGTGTTGAGAACACGGCGGTGCTCATCGACACGGGCCCCCTCCCCGGGCAGGATCCTGCCCGCCGTCTGCGGCTCGCCCACGCGCGCGGCGACCTGCTGATGGGGCTGCCGTCCGGCGGCCGGGGAGCGAAGCCGGCACCGGTGACCCGGACGATCCGGCTGCCGGCCTGGCGGGTACCGGCCGGGGAGGCGATGCTGGATCAGCTCTTCGCCTGACCGCTCCCACGTGCGGGGCGGTGAAGTCCGAGAAGCCCCGGCTCAGGCGTCCTTCTTCACCGGCTCCAGAATCGCGACGCACTCGACGTGATGCGTCATCGGGAAGAGGTCGAACACGCGCAGCGTCCGTACCCGGTAGCCGCCGTCCTTGAAGTAGGCGAGGTCGCGGGCCAGGGCCGCCGGGTCGCAGGCCACGTAGGCGATGCGGCGGGCGCCGAGGCCCGCGAGGTGCTTGACCGTCTGCTTGCCGGCGCCCGCGCGGGGCGGGTCGAGGACGATCAGGTCGACCTCGGAGATGCGGGTGCGCGGGAGGACGGTCTCGACCTTGCCCTGCTCGATGCGGACCCGGTCGTAGGCCTCCAGGTTGTGGCGGGCGTCCTCCACCGCGCGCTTGCCGGACTCGATGCCCAGGACCGCGCCCTGGTCGCCGACGCGGTCGGCGATCGCGCCCGCGAAGAGGCCGACGCCGCAGTAGAGGTCCAGGGCCGTGTCGCCCTTGCGGGGGGTGAGGCCCTGCATGACGGCGAGCATGAGGGTCTGGGCGGCCTTCGGGTGGACCTGCCAGAAGCCGCCGTTGCCGACGCGGTACGTGCGGTCGTCGGCGCGCTCGCGGACGAAGGGGCGGCCGTGGACGCGGTGGACACCGCCGTCCTTCTCGTCGACGCGGAGGACCGAGACCGGCTTGTCCAGTTCGACGAGGGGCAGGCGGGCGCCCGGGCGGGGGGTCAGGATGACCTGGCGGTCGCCGGAGCCGGAGGCCGCGATCCCCTCGACGGAGGCCATGCCCTCCCAGGTGCGCTTCTCGATGCCGAGCTCGGAGACCCCCGGCGCAGCGATCATGCAGTGGTCGATCACCTCGACCTCGTGCGAGCGGTGCTTGCGCAGGCCCGCGTGGCCTTCGGTGTCCACGGCGTACTGGACCCGGGTGCGCCACTGCGGGACCTCGCCCGCCGGGAGCTTGTCGCCCTCGGCCGGCATGACGGTGCCGTCCCAGCCGGCCTCCTCGGGCGTGAGCCCGGCCAGGCGCAGGAGCTGCTCGGCGACGACCTCGCCCTTGAGCCGGCGCTGGGCGCCCGGCTTGGCGTGCTGCCAGTCGCAGCCGCCGCACTTGCCCGGGCCCGCGAACGGGCAGGGCGCCTCCACCCGGTCCTTGGACGCCTCCAGGATCGTGACCGCGTCCGCGCGCAGGTAGCGGGACGTCTCCTCGCCCTCCGTGACCCGCGCGACGACCCGCTCACCCGGCAGCGCGTGGCGGACGAAGAGGACCCGGCCGCCCTCCGTACGCGCGATGCAGTGGCCTCCGTGGGCCACCGGGCCGACCTCGACCTCGTACTCTTCCCCGACCAACGAAGCAACGGGCGCGTTCTGCATGACGGGGTGACTCCAGAGAATGAGAGAGGTGGGGGGGGGCGGGCGGGCGCCCCCCCCCCCCCGGCCCCCCGGGGGGGGGGGGGGGGGGGGGCGATTACACGGGGGGGCGGGGCCCCCCAACCCCCCCCGGGAAGTACAGGCGCGGGCAACCCCCCCAA
>NZ_JBVHDX010000026.1:0-9035 GCF_055563155.1 Streptomyces sp. NPDC013317 | reverse complement strand
GGGCCCCGGCGGGGCCCCCCGCCCCCCCCCCCCCCCACCCCCCCCCCCCCCAGCCCCCCCGGGGGGGGGGGTCGCGGCGGGGGGCCATACAATTATTTTCGTTTTTTGGGGGGGGGGGGGGCCCCCCCCCCCCCCCCCACCAGTCTACGTGCCCTTGCCGGTCGGTTCCTTCGTGCGCTTCTCGACGGGGCCGCGGCGCACCGAACCCGGCGCGTTCCAGTCCTGGCGCTTCCTCGCCCGCTTCCGCGCCGCCTCGGAGGACTGCAGCTGGTACGGGACGGAGGTCACCATCACGCCGGGGGTGAAGAGGAGCCGGCCCTTGAGGCGCAGGGCGCTCTGGTTGTGGAGCAGGTGCTCGTACCAGTGGCCGACGACGTACTCCGGGATGTAGACGGAGACGGCGTCGCGCGGGCTCTCGCGGCGCATGTTCTTGACGTACTCGATCACCGGCCGGGTGATCTCGCGGTACGGCGAGTCGAGGATCTTCAGCGGTACGTTGATCCCGCGCCGGTCCCACTCCTCCCGCAGCGCCCTGGTCTCGGCCGGGTCGACGTTGACGCTCAGCGCCTCCAGCTCGTTCGCGTGCAGCAGCTTGGCGTACGCGAGCGCGCGCAGTGTCGGCTTGTGCAGCTTGGAGACGAGGACGACGGAGCGGACGCGCGAGGGGCGCACGTACTCGTCGGGGCGCTCCTCGGCGGCGGCGATCTCGTCCGCCACGGAGTCGTAGTGCCGGCGGATCGCGGTCATCGTCCCGTAGAAGATCACCATGCCGAGCAGGGCGACCCAGGCGCCGTGCGTGAACTTGGTGGCGAGGACGACGACCAGGACCAGGCCGGTGAAGAAGGCGCCGAAGGTGTTGATCGCGCGGGAGCGGATCATGTGGCGGCGCTTGGCCGGGTCCTTCTCGGTCCGCAGGTGGCGGTTCCAGTGCCGGACCATGCCGGTCTGGCTGAGGGTGAAGGAGACGAAGACGCCGACGATGTACAGCTGGATCAGCTTCGTCGAGTCGGCCCCGTAGACCCAGACCAGGAGGGCAGCGGCGCCGGCGAGCAGCACGATGCCGTTGGAGAAGGTGAGCCGGTCGCCGCGGGTGTGCAGCTGGCGCGGCAGGTACCGGTCCTGGGCGAGGATCGAGCCGAGGAGCGGGAAGCCGTTGTACGCCGTGTTGGCGGCCAGGAAGAGGACGAGCGCGGTGGCCGCGGCGAGGAGGATGAAGAAGAACGTTCCGTCGCCGAACACGGCGGCCGCGACCTGGGAGATCACCGGGTCCTGGACGTAGCTCTCGCCGACCGGCACACCGTCGCGGAGCAGGTCGACAGCGGGGTTCTCGGCCATCCGTACGTCGGTGGCGAGCGCCAGGAAGATGATGCCGCAGAACATGGTGACGGCCAGCGCGCCCATGAGGGCGAGCGTGGTGGCGGCGTTCTTCGACTTGGGCTTGCGGAAGGCGGGGACGCCGTTGGAGATCGCCTCGACGCCGGTGAGGGCGGCACAGCCGGAGGAGAAGGCGCGCAGCAGCAGGAAGAACAGCGCGAAGCCGGCCAGACCCTGGTGCTCGGGCTTGATCTCGAAGTCGGCGGTGGGGGCCTTCATGGTGTCGTCGAGGACGATCCCCTTGTACGCGCCCCAGGCGATCATGATGAAGACGCCGGCGACGAAGACGTACGTCGGGATGGCGAAGAGGCTGCCCGACTCCTTCACCCCGCGCAGGTTCATCAGCGTCAGCAGCACGATGACGCCGACGGCGCAGAGGACCTTGTGCTCGACGACGAAGGGGACGGCCGAGCCGAGGTTCTCGATCCCGGAGGAGATCGAGACGGCGACGGTCAGGACGTAGTCGACGAGCAGGGCGCTGGCGACGGTCAGTCCGGCCTTCGGGCCGAGGTTGGTGTTGGCGACCTCGTAGTCGCCGCCGCCGCTCGGATAGGCGTGGACGTTCTGCCGGTAGGACGCGACGACCGTGAACATCAGTACGACGACGGCCAGCGCGATCCACGGGCTGAAGTGGTAGGCCGACAGACCCGCGATCGACAGGACGAGCAGCACCTCGCCGGGTGCGTACGCCACCGAGGACAGCGGGTCGGAGGCGAAGACGGGGAGGGCGATGCGCTTCGGGAGCAGGGTCTCCCCGAGCTTGTCGCTGCGCAGAGCCCGTCCGATCAAGATCCGTTTGGGCAGGTCGGTCAGTTTGGACACGGAGAGGATCGTAAGCGTTCGAAAACAGCCATGCTCACCGCGACCCCCAATCCGCACGGAATCTCCCTGGCGGGGACCGCGGATGCGGTCCCCCAAGGTGTTGCCGCATAAGCTCGGATCGGGCAGCTCGGCAGAGCGCTGCCCGCCACGGCCCGGGCCAGTCGGGTGAGGAAAGTTGTGAGCAGGGTGTATTCGCAGGTCAGTAAGACGATCAGGAGTGCGGGGTAAGGGGACGTGCACATCGTCATCATGGGCTGCGGGCGAGTGGGAGCCGCTCTCGCGCAGACCCTGGAGCAGCAGGGGCACACCGTGGCCGTCGTGGACCAGGACCCGACGGCTTTCCGCCGTCTCGGCTCCGGCTTCGGCGGACGGCGTGTCACCGGCGTCGGCTTCGATCAGGACACGCTGCGCGAGGCGGGGATCGAAGAGGCCGGTGCCTTCGCCGCGGTGAGCAGCGGCGACAACTCGAACATCATCGCCGCCCGGGTCGCCCGCGAGATGTTCGGCATCGAGAACGTGGCCGCCCGGATCTACGACCCCCGGCGCGCCGAGGTCTACCAGCGTCTCGGCATCCCGACCGTCGCGACGGTCCGCTGGACCGCCGACCAGATGCTGCGGCGCCTTCTGCCGTCCGGCGCCGAGCCGCTGTGGACCGACCCGAGCGGCGGGGTACAGCTCGCCGAGGTGCACACCTCCCCGGCGTGGATCGGCCACAAGATCAGCAAGCTGCAGGACGAGACCGGCGTGCGCGTGGCGTTCCTCACCCGGCTGGGCGAGTCGATCATCCCGTCCTCGCAGACCGTGCTGCAGGAGGGCGACCTCGTTCACGTGATGATGCGCACGGACGAGATCGCGAAGGTCGAGGAGGCCTTCGCCGAGGGTCCCGAGGAGGGCGGTCACTGATGCGTGTCGCAATTGCGGGCGCGGGTGCGGTGGGCCGTTCCATCGCGGGCGAGCTCCTGGAGAACGGCCACGAGGTGCTGCTGATCGACAAGGCGCCCACCGCCATCTCGGTGGAGCGGGTGCCGCAGGCGGAGTGGCTGCTCGCCGACGCCTGCGAGATCACGTCCCTGGACGAGGCGGCGCTCCAGCGCTGCAACGTGGTGATCGCGGCCACCGGTGACGACAAGGTGAACCTGGTCGTCTCGCTGCTCGCGAAGACCGAGTACGGCGTGCCGCGCGTCGTCGCCCGGGTGAACAACCCCAAGAACGAGTGGCTCTTCAACGAGTCCTGGGGCGTGGACGTCGCCGTGTCGACGCCGCGCCTGATGTCGGCCCTGGTGGAGGAGGCGGTGAGCGTCGGCGACCTGGTCCGGCTGCTGCGCTTCAGCCACGGTGACGCGAACCTGGTGGAGCTGACGCTTCCGCCGGAGTCGGCGATCGCGGGGACGGCCGTGGGTGATGTCGCCTGGCCGCAGGACACCTCCCTGGTGACGATCATCCGCGGCTCGCGGGTGCTGACCCCGAGCCCCGAGGAGACCCTGGAGGCGGGCGACGAGCTCCTCTTCGTGGCCGCCCAGGCGCGCGAGGAGCAGCTGGAGGACCTGCTGTCGGTCCGCCGCGAAGAGGGCGCGCCGAGGGACTGACGCGCCGCGCCGCGAGGTGCGCAGGACGTACGGGAAGGGCCCGGGACCTCTGAGAGGTCCCGGGCCCTTCCCGTTTCGGTGGTGAGGCTCACGGCTCGCGCGTGCCTGTGGTGCGTGCGAGCCTGCCCGCGGCTGCCGCGTGCGGCTCACAGCACCCTTCTGGTGCCCTCACCCCGCGTCTCGTACGGCTCCGGGGGTTTTACGACTCCCGCTCTCGCGTCGCGGCCGCCTTGCGGGCCTTCTCGGCCTCCTCCTCCGCCTCCATCTCGGCGAAGACGTCGATCGGCGGCGGGGCCTTCGCCAGGAAGACCCACGTCAGGTAGACCGCGAGCAGGAAGGGCGGGATCTTCAGCGCGACGAGGACCCAGCCGAACTTGGTCGTGTCGGCCCACCAGTACATCGGGAAGAGGATGGCGCACTTGGCGAGGAGGATGAACCCCCACGCGTAGCTCGCCTTCGTGTAGGCCTTCTTGCGGCCGGGGTTACGTGTCCGCCAGGAGAGGTTCTCCTTGAAGACCGGGCCGAGGATCAGGCCGATCAGCGGGACGCCGGCGAGCGCGGTGACGAGGTACGCGAGGGCGAGGCCCAGCGTGTACAGCATGCCCGGCAGGTAGAAGTCCTTGGCGTTGCCGGTCATCATCGCGAAGACCACACCGAACGCCACGCCGAACACACCGCTGAAGGCGTGCTTGACGGTGTCCCGGCGGATCAGCCGGACGGCGACCAGGACCAGGGAGACCCCGAGCGCCGCGATCGCCGAGACGTGCAGATCCTTGTTGATCGTGAAGATCGTGACGAAGAGGAGGCCGGGGAGGACCGTCTCGATCATGCCCCGCAGGCCGCCGAAGGCCTCGAACAGCGCGGCCTCGGTGACCTCCTTCGCGGCCTGTCCCTGCGGAGCGCCCTGACTGTCCGGGGCGTCCTGATCCGTCGTCGGCTTGTCGAGCGACGTCACCGGCTACTCCTGTCCGAGCGGTCGGAGCTCGTATTTGGGGTTGAAGAGGACCCGCCGACCGTGGCTCATGGAGATCCGGCCGGAGGCGATCAGCTTGCGGCCCGGCTCGATGCCCACGATGGACCGCCGGCCCAGCCACACCACGTCCAGCGGGGCCGTGCCGTCGAACAGCTCGGCCTCGAGGGCGGGCACACCCGCCCGGGGGCGCAGCGTGACCGTGCGCAAGGTACCAGTCACCTTGACTATCTGGCGGTCGGAGCAGTCGCAGATACGCGTGCAGCCCGTCGCCTCGGCGTCCTCCTGGAGCTCGACGGACTCCAGCTCCTCCTGCGAGGTGGACAGCCGGTCGAGCATCCGGCGGAACCGTCCGGCCGGCTTCTCTGTACGCGGTGCAGCACTCATACAGAAAGCGTACCGGCCCCCACCGACTGCGGAACCGGCCCTCCGAACGGGCTGCTCACGGCCCCGTCACGGCCTCTCCACGGGCCTCTCCGGACGCTCCCTCGACCGCTCGCCCTCATGCTCTCCGACCGCTCCCGCATGCCTCGCCGGGCACGCCCGCCCGCCTCTCCGGGCACGCCCGCCCCCCTCTCCGGGCACGCCCGCCCCCCTCTCCGGGCACCTCCGCCCGACTCTCCGGGCACCTCTGCCTGCCCCTTCGGGCACCCCGCCCGCCCCTTCCGGCACCCCCGCGCTCCGTCGGGCACTCCCCAACCTCCGTCGGGCGCCTCCGCGCGCGCCTTCGGTCACGTCCGCGGGTCGATTCAGCGCTCGAAGCGGTAGCCCATGCCCGGCTCGGTGACGAAGTGGCGCGGGTGCGAGGGGTCGACCTCCAGCTTCCGCCTCAGCTGCGCCATGTAGACCCTCAGATAGTTGGTCTCCGTGCCGTACGACGGGCCCCAGACCTCCTGGAGGAGCTGCTTCTGGCTCACCAGGCGCCCGCTGTTGCGGACGAGCACTTCCAGCAGGTGCCACTCGGTGGGCGTGAGCCGTACGTCGCGGCCGTCGCGGTGGACCTTCTTCGCGGCCAGGTCGACCGTGAAGCCCTCGGTCTCGACCGTGACGACGCTGTCGTCGCCGCCGACCGGTTCGGCCCTTCGGACCGCGGCGCGCAGCCGGGCCAGGAGCTCGTCCATCCCGAAGGGTTTGGTGACGTAGTCGTCGGCTCCGGCGTCGAGGGCCTCGACCTTCTCGTCGGAGGTCTGGCGGGCCGAGAGCACCAGGATGGGCACGCGGGTCCAGCCGCGCAGGCCCTTGATGACCTCGACACCGTCGATGTCCGGCAGGCCGAGGTCGAGGACGACCACGTCGGGATGGCGTTCGGCGGCGAGCCGAAGGGCGGTGGCGCCGTCGGGCGCCGCGTCCACCTCGTACTTGCGCGCCTTGAGGTTGATCACCAGCGCGCGGACGATCTGCGGCTCGTCGTCGACGACGAGAACCCGGGTCATCGAGGGCTTCCTTCTCTCTGCTGCGTACGTCGGGGGGTACGGGGATCTCCTGGGCGTAGGACCATCAGGTCACTCGCCCCTCGGTGCCACCGGGCGTCACGTGGTGACCCGGGCCGGCACGTCGGCGGCGGGTGGCGCCGGGGGCCTCCGCCCCGTCACCGCCTTGAGGGTGATCGTCATGGTCAGGCCGCCGCCGGGGGTGTCCTCCGCGGTGATGGTGCCCCCCATGGCCTCCACGAAGCCGCGGGCGACCGCGAGCCCGAGGCCGACGCCGGAGCCGCGCGGGGCGTCGCCGAAGCGCTGGAACGGCTCGAAGATGCCCTCCTTGCTCTCGTCCGGCACCCCGGGTCCCCGGTCGACGACCCGCAGCTCGACCCGGTCGCCGAGCGCGCTGGCGGAGACGACCACCGGCACCCGCTCCGGACTGTATTTCACGGCGTTCTCGACGATGTTGGCGACGACGCGCTCCAGGAGTCCCTTGTCGACCTCGACCATCGGCAGCGTCTCGGGGATGTCCAGCTCGGCGCTGCCGTCGGGCACCCCGCCGAGCGCCATCGGGACGACCTCGTCGAGGTCGATGGAGCGGATCAGCGGGGTGACGGTCCCGGTCTGGAGCCGGGACATGTCGAGGAGGTTGCCCACCAGGTGGTCGAGCCGGTCGGCGCCCTCCTCGATGCCCTCCAGGAGTTCCGCCCGGTCCTGCTCGGACCACTCGACGTCGTCGGAGCGCAGGGAGGACACGGCCGCCTTGATGCCGGCGAGCGGGGTACGGAGGTCATGGCTGACGGCCGCGAGCAGGGAGGTGCGGATCTTGTTGCCCTCGGCCAGCTTGCGGGCCTCCTCGGCCTCGCCGACGAGCCGCTGCCGGTCCAGTACCACCGCCGCCTGCGCGGCGAACGCGCCGAGCACGCGCCTGTCCTCGGCGGGCAGCACCCGTCCGGTCAGGGCGAGGGCCAGGTGTTCCCCTACGGGCATGTCCACGTCGGCGTCCTCGGGCCGGACGACGGGGCGTGCCCCCACGCTCGCGGCGCAGGTCCACGGCTCCACGTCGCTCTCCCGTTCGAGGAGCGCCACGGATTCCATGGCGAACGTCTCGCGGAGGCGTTCGAGCAGGGATTCCAGGCTGGACGCTCCTCCTGGCTCGGCCGGGGAGACCCCCACGCGCAGCACGCTGCCCGCGAGGAAGGAGAGCGTCTCGGCCTCGGCGCGCAGCCGGGCGGCCTGGTGGGTGCGGCGGGCCGCGAGGTCGACCACCGAGGCCACGGCCACGGCGACGCCGAAGAAGACGGCGATCGCGACGATGTTCTTGGGGTCGGCGATCGTCACCTTGTGCAGCGGCGGCGTGAAGAACCAGTTCAGCAGGAACGATCCGAAGGCGGCGGACGCGAGGGCCGGCAGGAGGCCGCCGAGCAGCGCGGAGGCGACGGTGAGCGCCAGGAACAGCAGCATGTCGTTGGCGAGGCCGAGGTCGGCGTCGACATGGGTGAGGAGCACGGTGAGGAGGGCGGGGCCCCCGACGCCGACGAGCCAGCCCCAGATGATCCGGGAGCGGCCGAGGCGCGCGCCGCGGGCGACGGGCAGTCCGCGTCCCTTGGCCACCTCCTCGTGGGTGACGATGTGGACGTCGAGGTCGGGGCCGGACTCGCGGGCGACGGTCTGGCCGACGCCGGGGCCGAACACGTACTGCCAGGTCTTCCGGCGGCTGGAGCCGAGGACGATCTGGGTGGCGTTGACGCCCCTCGCGAACTCCAGGAGGCCGGAGGGGACGTTGTCGCCTATGACGTGGTGGAACGTTCCTCCGAGGTCCTCGACCAGCGTCCGCTGGACCGCGAGCTCCTTGGGCGAGGCGGCCGTGAGGCCGTCGCTGCGGGCGATGTAGACGGCGAGGACCTCGCCGCCCGCGCCCTTCTCGGCCAGCCGCGCGGCCCGCCGGATGAGCGTGCGGCCCTCAGGTCCGCCGGTGAGCCCGACGACGATCCGCTCGCGGGCCTGCCAGGTGGAGCGGATGCCGTGCTCGCCCCGGTACTGCTGGAGGTACTCGTCGACCCGGTCCGCGGTCCAGAGCAGCGCCAGTTCGCGCAGGGCCGTGAGGTTCCCCGGGCGGAAGTAGTTCGCGAGCGAGGCGTCGATCCGGTCGGGCTTGTAGATGTTGCCGTGGGCCATGCGGCGGCGCAGGGCCTGGGGCGACATGTCGACCAGCTCGATCTGGTCGGCGCGCCGCACCACCTCGTCGGGGACGGTCTCCTGCTGGCGTACGCCGGTGATCGACTCGACGACGTCGCCCAGCGATTCGAGGTGCTGGATGTTGACCGTCGATATGACGTCGATGCCCGCGGCGAGCAGCTCCTCGACGTCCTGCCAGCGCTTGGAGTGCCGGGAGCCCGGCACATTGGTGTGGGCCAGCTCGTCCACGAGGGCGACAGCCGGCTTCCTCGCGAGGACCGCGTCGACGTCCATCTCGGTGAAGGAGGTGTCGCGGTACGCGAGGGTACGGCGCGGGACCTGTTCGAGGCCGTGCAGCATGACCTCGGTACGCGGCCGGTCGTGGTGCTCGACGAGGGCGACGACGCAGTCCGTGCCGCGCTCGACCCGGCGGTGCCCCTCGGACAGCATCGCGTAGGTCTTGCCGACACCAGGTGCCGCGCCGAGGTAGATCCGTAGCTTGCCCCGTCCCATGCCATGACCTTACGTCCAGCGAATCGGACATTCCGCACAAGGGGCAAGGGTGACGAGCCGTATTGACGGGATTCTGATGGGGCGGTCGCGGGGGGGGGGCGGGCCCGGCGGGGCCCCCCCCCCCCCCCCCCCCCCCCGCGGGCCCGCCCGCCCAGTGCGCCCCCCCCGCCCGGC
>NZ_JBVHDX010000025.1:0-55613 GCF_055563155.1 Streptomyces sp. NPDC013317 | reverse complement strand
GTCGGAGACCTCGGGGCTGCCCGCGGCCTTCAGCACCTTGTTGAGGGGCTTCAGGTCGTAGATGCCGGCGAGGTCGGGCTGCTTGAGGAGTCCGGTCTCCACGGCGTGTCCCGCCTGGGCCCGGAGCGTGGCGGCGAGCGGGTCGTCGGTGAAGCGGATGGAGGGCCAGGCGCCGTCGATGACCTTCGCGCCGAGCGGCTTGCCGGTGAGTTCCTCGAGCTTGGCGTTGGCGGAGGCCTTGGCCTTGTCGGGGTTGGCGTTGATCCACTTGTTGGTGGTGACGGAGCCGCGCAGGACGGCTTCGACGACGTCCGGGTGCTGCTCGAGGAACTTCTGCGACACGATGATGTTCGTGATGACGAACTTGTCGTCCGGCCAGAGCGTGGACTCGTCGAGGAGGACCTTGCCGCCCTCGGCGACGAGCTTGGAGGCGGTGGGTTCGGGGACCCAGGCGCCGTCGATGGAGCCTGTCTTGTAGGCGTCCGGGGTGATCTTGTTGTCGGTGCGGAGGACGGAGACGTCGCCCTTGCCGCTCTGGGCGTCGACCTTCCAGCCCTTTTCGGAGATCCAGTTGAGGAAGGCGACGTCCTGGGTGTTGCCGAGCTGCGGGGTGGCGATCCGCTTGCCCTTGACGTCGTCGAGGGTCTTGATCTTCTCCGGGTTCACGACGAGCTTCACGCCGCCGGAGGCGGATCCGGAGATGATGCGGAGGTTCTTCCCCTTCGACTTGGTGTAGCCGTTGATCGCGGGGGAGGGACCGACGTACGCGATGTCGACCGAGTCGGCGTTCAGCGCCTCGATCGCGGAGGGGCCGGCGTTGAAGGTGGCGACCTTCAGCTGGGTTCCGCCCAGCTCCTTCTGGATGATGCCTTCCTCGTCGCCCACCAGGGCCGTGGCGTGGGTCAGGTTCGGGAAGTAGCCGAGCCGGACCGTGTCGGCCGAGAGCTTCGCGCCCTCGGCGGCCACCTTCTTCTCGTCGCTCTTCGCCTGCGACCCGTAGCCACAGGAGGCCAGCACGCCGATCAGCAGCGGCAGGGCCGCGGCGGCGACGAGTGTGCGGCGCGGAGTCGTACGGAAGGCAGGCACGGAGGTGGTCCCCTCAGGGTCTTCGAAGGCTTGTTCGGCTGTGTCGTTCGTGGAACGCCTGGAACGGGCGGAGCGGGGCGGCGCCGCGTACGCGGCGCGCCGGCATCAGCACGCACATCGCGCGACCCCTCCGCTGCCTGCGCCGAGGGCGCCGGAACCCACGCGGCCGCCCTCCTTGGCGAAGGTGCCGTAGGCGTCGTACGTCATGTCAGAAGTCCCAGCCCTCGTCGTCCGCGACCGCGGCCACGGCCTTGGCGTCGGCGAAGGACGTGCCCGCCATGCCCGCCGCGAGCGTGGTGCCGTCCGCGGGGTCGATCAGCAGGAACGAACCGGTGCGACGCGAGTCGGCGTACGAGTCGAGCGCGAGCGGCTCGGCGGTACGGACCTTCACCCGGCCGATGTCGTTGGCGACCAGCTGGCCCGGCTCCGGGTGCTGGGAGAGGTCGTCCAGCGTCAGCCGGGACGGGATCTCCTTGACGATCGCCTTGACCGTGCGGGTGGTGTGCTTGAGCAGCACCCGCTGGCCCACGGTCAGCGGCTGGTCCGCCACATGGCAGACCGTCGCCTCGACGTCCTGGCTGGTGGCCGGGGCGTCGCCGCTCGGAGCGAGCAGGTCGCCACGCGAGATGTCGATGTCGTCCGCCAGCCGGATCGTGACCGACTGCGGCGCCCACGCGATGTCCACCGACTCGCCCAGCGCGTCGATCGCCGTGATCGTGGAGGTCTTGCCCGACGGCAGTACGGTGATCTGCTCGCCGACCCGGAAGGCGCCGGCCGCGATCTGACCGGCGTAGCCGCGGTAGTCCGGGTGCTCGGCGGTCTGCGGACGGATCACGTACTGCACGGGGAAACGCGCGTGGCAGGCCGTCAGGTCGTGGCTGACCGGCACGGTCTCCAGGTGCTCCAGGACCGTCGGGCCGCCGTACCAGTCCATGTTGGCGGAGGGCTCCACCACGTTGTCGCCGGCCAGCGCGGAGATCGGGATCGCGGTGATCTCCGGGACGCCCAGCTCGGAGGCGTACGTCGTGAACTCCTCGGCGATCGCCGCGAAGACGGGCTCCGCGTAGTCGACGAGGTCCATCTTGTTGACGGCCAGGACGACGTGCGGCACGCGCAGCAGCGCCGCGACGGCCGCGTGGCGGCGGGTCTGCTCGACCACGCCGTTGCGCGCGTCGACCAGGACCACGGCCAGCTCGGCGGTGGAGGCGCCGGTGACCATGTTCCGGGTGTACTGCACGTGCCCGGGGGTGTCGGCGAGGATGAACCGGCGCCGCGGGGTCGCGAAGTAGCGGTACGCCACGTCGATGGTGATGCCCTGCTCCCGCTCGGCCCGCAGACCGTCGGTGAGCAGCGCCAGGTCCGGGGCCTCCTGGCCGCGCTTGAGGGACGCGGCCTCCACGGCCTCCAGCTGGTCGGTCAGGACCGACTTGGAGTCGTGCAGGAGCCGGCCCACCAGCGTGGACTTGCCGTCGTCGACGGATCCGGCGGTCGCGAAACGCAGCAGGGTGGTCGCCGAGACGTCGGCGAACTGCTCGGTCGTGCTCGTCATGGCTAGAAGTACCCTTCGCGCTTGCGGTCTTCCATCGCGGCCTCGGACATCTTGTCGTCGGCGCGGGTCGCACCCCGCTCGGTGAGGCGGGAGGCGGCGATCTCGGCGATGACGGCCTCCAGGGTGGAGGCGTCGGAGTCGACGGCGCCCGTGCAGGACATGTCGCCGACGGTGCGGTAGCGGATCAGCCGCTTCTCCACCGTCTCGGTGTCCTTGGGGCCGCCCCACTCGCCGGCCGTCAGCCACATGCCGTTGCGGGCGAAGACCTCGCGCTCGTGGGCGAAGTAGATCTCCGGCAGCTCGATGGACTCGCGGGCGATGTACTGCCAGACGTCCAGCTCGGTCCAGTTGGAGAGCGGGAAGACGCGGACGTGCTCGCCGGGCGCGTGGCGGCCGTTGTAGAGCTGCCACAGCTCCGGGCGCTGGCGCCGCGGGTCCCACTGCGAGAACTCGTCACGCAGGGAGAACACCCGCTCCTTCGCGCGGGCCTTCTCCTCGTCGCGCCGGCCGCCGCCGAAGACGGCGTCGAAGCGGTGCTGCTGGATCGCCTCGGTCAGCGGCACCGTCTGGAGCGGGTTGCGCGTCCCGTCGGGACGCTCGCGCAGCTTCCCGGCGTCGATGTACTCCTGGACGGAGGCGACGTGCAGGCGCAGCCCGTGCTCGGCCACGACCCGGTCGCGGTACTCGATGACCTCGGGGAAGTTGTGCCCGGTGTCGACGTGCAGCAGCGTGAAGGGGACCGGCGCCGGCGCGAACGCCTTGAGCGCCAGGTGCAGCATGACGATGGAGTCCTTGCCGCCGGAGAAGAGGATCACCGGCCGCTCGAACTCGCCCGCCACCTCGCGGAAGATGTGGACGGCCTCGGACTCGAGCGAGTCCAGGTGCGACAGCGCGAACGGGCTGTCGGTCTCCTCATGAACATGGGCAACGGTGGTGCTCACGTCAGGCCCCTCTCGGTGAGCAGCGCGTGGAGCTGCGCCGCGGACTCCTGCACGGTCTGGTTCTGGGACTCGATCCGCAGATCGGGGTCGGCCGGCTCGTCGTACGGGTCGTCGACCCCGGTCAGGCCGCTGAGCTCGCCCGCGGCCTGCTTGGCGTACAGCCCCTTCACATCACGCACGGAGCACACGTCCACCGGAGTGGCGACGTGCACCTCGACGTAGGGGGTGCCCTCGGACTCGTGGCGCTTGCGGACGGCCTCTCGGCTGTCCGCGTAAGGGGCGATGACCGGGACCAGGACCTTCACGCCGTTCGAGGCGAGCAGTTCGGCGACGAAGCCGATCCGCTGCACGTTGGTGTGCCGGTCCTCGCGGCTGAAGCCGAGACCCGCGGAGAGGAACTCGCGGATCTCGTCGCCGTCGAGCACCTCGACCCGGTGGCCTTCGCCGCGCAGCGTGGCGGCGAGCTCGTACGCGATCGTGGTCTTGCCGGCGCTGGGCAGGCCCGTGAGCCAGATGGTGGCACCGGTCACGTCGTTCTCCTGGGAGTTCTCAAGTGTCGTCATCAGCCGTGCAGTCCGCATTCCGTCTTGCCCCGGCCGGCCCAGCGGCCGGCCCTGACGTCCTCGCCCTCCGCGACGCGGCGGGTGCAGGGTGCGCAGCCGACGGAGGTGTAGCCGTCCATGAGGAGCGGGTTGGTGAGGACGCCGTGCTGGGCGACATAGGCGTCGACGTCGTCCTGGGTCCAGCGGGCGATGGGGGAGACCTTCACCTTCCGGCGCTTCTCGTCCCAGCCGACGACCGGGGTGTTCGCCCGGGTCGGGGACTCGTCGCGGCGCAGGCCGGTCGCCCAGGCGCGGTACGCGGTCAGGCCCTCTTCCAGGGGCTTGACCTTGCGCAGCGCGCAGCACAGGTCGGGGTCGCGGTCGTGCAGCTTCGGGCCGTGCTCGGCGTCCTGCTCGGCGACGGACCGACGCGGGGTCAGGGTGATGACGTTGACGTCCATCACCGCGTCGACCGCGTCCCGGGTGCCGATGGTCTCGGGGAAGTGGTAGCCGGTGTCGAGGAAGACCACGTCCACCCCGGGCATGGCGCGGGAGGCGAGGTGGGCGACGACCGCGTCCTCCATGGAGGAGGTGACGCAGAACTGCCTGCCGAAGGTCTCCGCCGCCCACCGGAGGATCTCCAGCGCGGAGGCGTCCTCGAGCTCGCGGCCGGCCCGCTCGGCGAGCGCCTTCAGGTCGGTGTCCTCGGTGATCACCTGAGTGGTCGTCATATCGGTTCCCCTCCAGTGGAGTCGCTCGAAGTTCCAGGGGCGAGGAGCCCCAGGAACTTCAACTGGAAGGCTCGACTGCACGCCCGGCATTCCCAGGCGCCGTGACCGCTCTCGTGCGGGAACAGGTCCTCGTCGCCGCAGTACGGGCAGTAGAACGGGGCCGCGCGCTCGCTCACGACAGTGCCTCCTCGGAGGCGCGCGCCGCCCAGGCGGCGAAGCGCTCGCCGTCCTCGCGCTGCTCCTGGAAGCGCGTGAGGACCCGCTCGACGTAGTCCGGCAGCTCGGCCGAGGTGACCTTCAGGCCGCGGACCTTGCGGCCGAAGCCGGCCTCGAGGCCGAGGGCGCCGCCCAGGTGGACCTGGTAGCCCTCGACGCGGTTGCCGTCGTCGTCCAGGACCAGCTGGCCCTTGAGGCCGATGTCCGCGACCTGGATGCGGGCGCAGGCGTTGGGGCAGCCGTTGATGTTGATGGTGATCGGCTCGTCGAACTCGGGGATCCGGCGCTCGAGTTCGTCGATCAGGGAGGCGCCGCGCGCCTTGGTCTCGACGATCGCCAGCTTGCAGAACTCGATGCCGGTGCAGGCCATCGTCCCGCGCCGGAACGGCGAGGGGTTGACCCGCAGGTCCAGGGACTCGAGGGCGGAGACGATCGACTCGACCTGCGCCTCCTCGATGTCCAGGACGATCATCTTCTGCTCGGCGGTGGTACGGACCCGGCCCGAGCCGTGCGCCTCGGCGATGTCCGCGATCTTGGTGAGCGTGGTGCCGTCGACGCGGCCGACGCGCGGAGCGAAGCCGACGTAGAAGCGGCCGTCCTTCTGCCGGTGGACGCCCACGTGGTCGCGCCACTGTCCGGCCGGCTGCTCGGGGGCGGGGCCGTCGGTCAGCTTGCGCTTCAGGTACTCGTCCTCCAGGACCTGGCGGAACTTCTCCGGACCCCAGTCGGCGACGAGGAACTTCAGCCGGGCGCGGGTGCGCAGCCGGCGGTAGCCGTAGTCACGGAAGATCGAGATGACGCCCTCGTAGACGTCCGGGACCTCGTCGAGGGAGACCCAGGTGCCCAGGCGGACGCCCAGCTTGGGGTTGGTGGAGAGCCCGCCGCCGACCCAGACGTCGAAGCCGGGGCCGTGCTCCGGGTGGTCCACGCCGACGAAGGCGATGTCGTTGATCTCGTGCGCCACGTCGAGCAGCGGCGAGCCGGAGACGGCCGACTTGAACTTGCGGGGCAGGTTGGAGAAGTCCTTGTTGCCCACGATCCGGCGGTAGATCTCGTCGATGGCGGGGGTGCCGTCGATGATCTCGTCCTCGGCGATGCCGGCGACCGGGGAGCCGAGGATGACGCGCGGGGTGTCGCCGCAGGCCTCGGTGGTCGACAGGCCGACGGCCTCCAGCCGGTTCCAGATCTCGGGGACGTCCTCGATCCGGATCCAGTGGTACTGCACGTTCTGCCGGTCCGTGATGTCGGCCGTGCCGCGCGCGAACTCCTGCGAGATCTCGCCGACGACGCGCAACTGCTCGGTCGTCAGCCGGCCGCCGTCGATGCGGACCCGGAGCATGAAGTACTCCGCGTCCAGCTCCTCCGGCTCCAGAACGCCGGTCTTGGTGCCGTCGAGGCCCTCCTTGCGCTGGGTGTAGAGACCCCACCAGCGCATGCGCCCCCGCAGGTCGTTGGGGTCGATCGAGTCGAATCCGCGCTTGGAGTAGATCGTCTCAATGCGTGTCCGCACATTGAGACCGTCGTCGTCCTTCTTGAACTGCTCATTGCCGTTCAGCGGGGTGAAGTGCCCCACGGCCCACTGGCCCTCGCCACGGTGACGGCTCACCTTGCGGCGGGGCGTGGCGGGTGCGGGGTTTTCCGGGGTGGCGGCCATGGCGATATGTCCTTCGGGACTGCGGGAGGGCGGCTCTGACCTGCACACTCGTACGTGGGTCAGGAGATGGCGCAACGGTGCGCAGCAGGGTCGGTCTGAAAGGTGCTCGGGGAGGTGCTGGTTCTCTCAGCGCGCCGAACACATGGCGCTGGACATGCGGCCGAGGTCGACGTGCCGCCGACTCACCAAGGCAATTCCAGTTCCAGACATGACGGAAGCGTGTCACGGGGCTTTGGACTCAGTCCAGCTTCGTCCGCAATGTGGACACGAGTGTCCCGCATCGCGAGACAGTGTGGTGTGGGTCACGCCCGGGCCCTCCCGCGGGCCCGGGGTCTGTGCCGGGAAACTGCCGGATACGTCTCGAACTGCGTGCCGAGGACGTCAGTGGCCGGTCGGCGGCCGGTCGGCGGCCGGTCAGCGGCCGGTCAGTGCGCGCCGGGCCAGGGGCCGGGCGTCTCGGACTCCTCGACCTCTTCCACCTTGGTGTCGAAGAGCCGGAAGCCGCGGCGCCGGTAGTTGTCCATCGCGTGCGGTCCGTCCAGCGAGCACGTGTGCAGCCACACCCGCCGGGTCGCCTCCCGCTCCGGCCAGCGCTCGGCCAGGTCCCAGGCGCGCTGGACACCGTACGAGAGCAGGTGTCCGCCGATCCGGCGGCCCCGGAAGGAGGGGATCAGCCCGAAGTAGACGATCTCCACCACTCCGTCCTCCTGCGGGTCCAGCTCCACGTATCCGGCAGGCGTCCCCTTCTCGTACGCCACCCAGATCTCGGCCCCGGGCTTCTCGACGATCTCCTGCCACTGCTTGTACGTCAGCGACAGCCGGTCGTTCCAGCGGATGTCGCCGCCGACCGCCGTATAGAGGAAGCGGCTGTACTCGGGCGAGGGCACCTCGGCGCGCCGGATCGTGACGTCGTCCCCCTCCGGCGGCGTCGCGGGACGCAGATCGGACGGCGAGGTCTGCTCGAGGGACCAGGTGGTGAGAGTGATGGTGCTCATCGCTCCATCGCATCATGCCCGCGCACGGAACCGCTCCCGGGGGCAGGCCCGGGGGCGAGCCCGGTGGCGGGCCCCGGGGCGAGCTCGACCCGGCGGGCGCGGCGGCGGGCGCCGTGAGCGGGCTGTCCAGCATGTGGGCAGGCCGCTCACGGAGCGGCCCGCGAACCCGAGCCGCCGGCGCCGGGGAGAGACCCTCTGGCCCGGCCCGGGGGGGCACGCCCTAGGCCCGCCCCAGCCGGGCGGAGCGGACCGCCGGGGCCGTCGAGTGGGGGAGGAGGTCCGCCGGGTGGTCCGGGGTCAGGATCGCCACCTCCACCTCCTCGCTGAAGCGGTACGGACGGTGGGCCAGCACGCTCGCCAGGTTCCGGCGGATCCGTGACATCTCCGCCCGTACCGTCACCGTCCTCGTCCGGTCCCCGAACACGTCCTCGGCCAGCTCCGCCGCCGTACGGCCGTCGCGGTACAGCGCCAGGACGTACAGCAGCTCGGCGTGGCGCGGGCTCAGCTCCTGCGACCAGCTCCCCGCCGCCCCCGACACCGCGACCGACCACCGGCGCGGCCGGCTCAGGTCGAGCACCACGCGGCTCGCCGCCTCCCCGGCCGGAGCCGCGCCCGCCCGGTCCTCGTCCTCGATGCGCAGCAGCCAGCCCCCCGGCAGCGGCTCGACGGCGCACATCCCCAGCGACGGCAGCCACACCCGACCCGCCCGGAAGGACTTGGGCAGCACGATCCGGTCCACCGGCGCCATCCCCGTGACCGCCGCCGTCCAGCCGTGCGCGTCCACCGCGACCGCCCGACCGCCCACCCGGCACAGGATGGGCGCGGCCACCGAGCGCAGCCGCTCGATCGACCGCAGATGACGGTCGCGCATCTCCGCCTCCGCGAGCTGGGCGACCGAACCGACCAGCGCGAGCGTCGACGGATGGAAGCTGGACGCCGGACCGCTCACGTCCACGATCCCCAACAGCCGCTGGTCGCGCGGATCGTGGACCGGGGCCGCCGCGCACGTCCAGTTGTGCAGCGTGTGGACGTAGTGCTCGGCCGAGTGGACCTGGACCGCCCGCCGCATCGCGAGCGCCGTCCCCACGGCGTTCGTCCCGGTGGTGTGCTCGGTCCAGGCCGCGCCCTCCTCGAGACAGATGCCGTTGGCCTGCCGCATCACCGCGAGGTTGCCCTCGCGCCAGAGCACCCGGCCCTGCTCGTCGGTCACCACCATGATCTGCATGGAGGCCTCGGCGATCCCGGCGAGCATCGTGCTCAGCGTGCGCATCACCTCGCCGAGGACCGTCGTGCGCCGGCGCTCCTCCAGCTCGTCCCGCTGGAGCAGCACCGTGCTCGTGCCCTGGTCGGGGTCGAGACCGAGCCGGAACATCCGCTGCCACGAGGCGTCGATGACCGGTCTGGGAGCGATCGGCGGCGTCCGGCCGGCCAGTGTCTCCTCCCGTACGCGATGCAGCAGCCGGGTCGCCTGGGCCGCGTCCATCGCGGCCAGCCGCTTCATGTCGAGACGCGTGTTGTTCAGCCGAGTGTTCGTCATCGGTCTCTCCCAGCCACCAACCGAGGCGCTGTATCGGTTCTGCTGCACTGCGCAGTGCTGGTGCCCATCGTGCCGTCCCGGACTGCCCCGCGAAGGGCGGTTCGGGTAATCCTGCAACCCTTTGCAACTCTGGAAGCAACCGCTGTCGTGCATGAGGGTGGTGCGAGCGGCGGGTGGTGCCGTGTCGGCGCAGCACCACCCACCGCTTTTCGCGTGCCCGGCGCCCCGCGGAACACGGTGGCAGGCGCCCGTCCGCCCGGCGACGTACCTGATCAGACCTCCGCGCGCGCCCGCTCCACCACCGAGGCCAGATCCAGCGTCGAAGGCAGCGTCCCGAACGCCGCGCCCCAGTCGCCGCCCAGCCGCGAGGCGCAGAAAGCGTCCGCCACCTCCGACGGCGCCCACCGCACCAGCAGCGACCCCTGCAGGACGAGCGCCATCCGTTCCACGAGGCGCCGCGCCCGCCCCTCGATCCCGTCCAGGTCGGCCAGTTCGGTCAGCATCCCCTTGATCGCCCGGTCGAGCCGGTGATCCGCGCCCCGCGCCTTCCCGACCTCCGTCAGGAGGGCGTTCAGCGCCATCGGCTCCTGCCGCAGGACCCGCAGCACGTCCAGGGCCTGGACGTTGCCCGAGCCCTCCCAGATCGAGTTGAGCGGAGACTCGCGCAGCAGCCGCGGCATCCCCGACTCCTCCACATAGCCGTTGCCGCCCAGGCACTCCAGCGCCTCCGCCACCACCGGCGTGCACCGCTTCGTCACCCAGTACTTGGCCACCGGCACCGCGATCCGGGCGAACGCCCGCTCCGCCTCCGAGCCGGCGTCGTACGCCGCCGCCAGCCGCATCCCCAGGACCGTCGCCGCCTCCGACTCCAGGGCGAGATCGGCCAGCACGTTGCGCATCAGCGGCTTGTCGATCAGCTCGCCCCCGAACGCGCGGCGGTACGCCGTGTGGTGCACGGCCTGGGCGACCGCCTGCCGCATCAGCGCCGCCGAGCCCAGCACGCAGTCCAGTCGCGTCGCCGCCACCATCTCGATGATCGTGCGGACCCCGCGTCCTTCCTCCCCGACCCGGCGCGCCCACGTCGTCCCGTCGAACTCGACCTCGGCGGAGGCGTTGGACCGGTTGCCGAGCTTGTCCTTGAGCCGCTGGATCGCGAACGCGTTCCGCGTCCCGTCCGGCAGGACCCGCGGCACCAGGAAACAGGTGAGACCACCCTGTCCGGCCGAGGGGGACACCTGCGCGAGCACCAGGAAGCCGTCCGACATGGGCGCCGAACAGAACCACTTGTGCCCCGTCAGCACGTACGCGTCCCCGTCCGCCCCCGGGAGCGCCCGCGCCCGGGTCGTGTTCGACCGGACGTCACTGCCGCCCTGCTTCTCCGTCATCCCCATCCCGAGGAGCACCCCGCCCTTCTCCTCCGGGGGCCGCAGCCCCTGGTCGTACAGGCGCGAGGTCAGCAGCGGCTCCCACACC
The DNA here is from genome assembly GCF_055563155.1 of Streptomyces sp. NPDC013317. Lineage (NCBI taxonomy): Bacteria > Bacillati > Actinomycetota > Actinomycetes > Kitasatosporales > Streptomycetaceae > Streptomyces > Streptomyces sp. NPDC013317. The sequence goes on along the minus strand of NZ_JBVHDX010000025.1, from coordinate 44,889 downwards.
GCGGCCAGCGCCGGATCCGCACGCAGCGCGGGCACCGCGGCATGCGTCATCGACAGCGGGCAGCCGTGCCCCGCCTCGATCTGGGTCGTCAGCACGAAGCCGGCCGCCCGTCGCACATGGCCCCCCGGGCGGCCCCACGCGTCCGTGAGCCCGGCGCCCACGGCCCGGCCCAGCAGCCGGTGCCAGGCCGGATGGAACTCGACCTCGTCGAGCCGGTTGCCGTACCGGTCGTGCGTCCGCAGCCGCGGCGGGTACTCGTTCGCCAGCGCCCCCCACTCCGCCGCCTGGGCCGACCCGGCGGAGCGGCCGAAGTCCGCCAGTTCCTCCCGTGCGTCCGCGAAGACCTCCGGCGGCACATGCCGCTCCACGGCCTCCGCGAGTGCCCGGTCCGCGGTGAACACGTCGTATCCGACCAGGGGCGGAGGCTGGTTGGTCACGGTGTGGGTGGTGGGTGCCATGCCGATACGGTAAGGAGGTGCAGGCAGCAAACGAAACACCCGAGCGGCGGCCCGGGAACAGACTCCACCGGGCGCGCGTCCTCTACCGCAACGTATCCAAGCGGAAGATGGTCTGGCTGCTCCTGAAGGACACCGTCAACTCGTGCATCGAGTACCGCATCCTCGGTCTCGCCGCCGAAGCCGCGTTCTTCACCCTGCTGTCCCTCCCCCCGCTGCTGCTCGGCATGATCGCCCTCCTCGGCTACGCCGACGACTGGACCAACACCGACACGGTCGCCAGCATCGAGGAGAACATCCTCAACGCCGCCCGGACGGTCCTCTCCGACCGGGGCGTACGCGAGATCGCCAAACCGCTCCTGGACGACGTCACCCAGGGCACCCGCCCCGAACTCGTCTCGCTCGGCTTCGCCATCGCCCTGTGGTCCGGCTCGCGCGCCGTCAACGTCTTCATCGACACCATCACCGTGATGTACGGACTCGACGGCCACCGCGGCATCGTGAAGACCCGGCTCCTCGCCTTCCTGCTCTACATCGTGGCCCTGCTCATCGGTGCGGTCGTGCTGCCGCTCGCCGTGGTCGGTCCCGACCGGGTGGTGGAGCTGATCCCCTGGGGCACGGAAGTCGTCTCCGTCCTGTACTGGCCGGTCGTCATCCTGCTCTCCGTCGCCTTCCTCACCACGCTCTACCACGTCTCCGTGCCCGTCAGATCGCCGTGGATCGAGGACATCCCGGGTGCGCTCGTCGCCCTCGGGATGTGGGTGCTCGGCAGCTTCCTGCTCCGGATCTACCTCACCAGCCAGGTCGAGGGCCCGACCATCTACGGTTCCCTCGCCGCCCCCATCGCCGTCCTGCTCTGGATCGGCATCTCGGCCTTCGCCGTGCTCGTCGGCGCGGCGGTGAACGCGGCGATCGACCGGGTCTGGCCCTCGGTCGCCACCGCCGCCGCCCGCGAGGCCAGCGACCGCGCCCGCGCCGCCCAGGCCGCCGACCTCGTCGCCCGGCTGCGCGCGGAGGCGGAGGAGGTGGACGAGGACGACCCGGACATGCCGTCGGAGTTCCCCGAACGCTGGTCCCGCTTCCTGCCTCCGGACGACGTGAAGTCACGCCTCCACTCGGGCTGGGAGAAGGACTAGAAGGTCCCCCCCGCAGGGCCGTCTACCCTCGGAAGGGTGTACGACGAACGCCCGGCGCGCCTGGACGGCGCGGTCGTCTGGACCCTGACGCCACGGACCGCGGACGAGGGCCCGGTGCCGGTGCTGCCCGACGGCTGCATGGACCTGCTGTGGTGCGACGGCCGGCTGCTCGTCGCCGGCCCCGACACCGTCGCGCACCTCCCCGAGGCCGGCCCCGGGCCGTACGCCGGGATCCGCTTCGCCCCCGGTGACGCGCCCGCACTGCTCGGCGTACCGGCGAGCGCCCTGCGCGACCGGCGGGTCGGGCTGGGCGCGCTGTGGGGTGAGGCACGTGCCCGGCGGCTCGGCGAGCGGATCTCCGCCGCGCCCGACCCCGCCGCCGCCCTGGAGGACCTCGCCGTCCGCCGCGCCGCCGACGCCCCGGACCCCGACCCCCTGCTCCGCGCCGTCGTCCGGCGCCTCGCCGCCGGACGCCCTGTGGCGGAGACCGCCGACGCCGTGGGTCTCGGCGCGCGCCGGCTCCACCGGCGGTCCCTGGACGCGTTCGGCTACGGCCCCAAGACCCTGGCCCGCGTCCTCCGGCTCCAGCGTGCCCTCGCCCTGGTCAGGGCAGGGGTTCCGTTCGCCGACGCGGCGCTCGGCGCGGGCTGCGCCGACCAGGCCCACCTGGCACGCGAGACCAGGGCGCTGGCCGGAACGACCCTGACCGCCTACGCGTCGGCCTGGGCGAAGAGGGAGACCGCGCAGCCGTCAGGGTCGAGCACCACGGCGTAGCGCTGCCCCCACACGGCGTCCCAGGGCTTCAGATGCCCGCGGTACCCGGCGGCGACGAGCGACTCGTACGTGGCGTCCACCTCCCCGGGCGAGCCGCAGAGGAACGCGAGCCCCATCCGGTCGCCGCCCTCGGGAGGGGTCCAGCCGGCGTCGAAGGAGGCGATGACCTCCTCCGTGTCCCACGCGATCCGCATCCCCCCGGGCAGGGCTGCCTCCACGTGCGGCGCGGAGTCGGCGTCGGCCGGGATGTCGAGACCGAGCCGCCGGTAGAAGGCGAGCGAGGCGGCCATGTCGGAGACGACGAGGCCGATGACGTCCAGTCGTGGTGTGTTCATGGGACGAGGCTAGGCGGGCGGGGGAGGCGGGGTCTTGGACGAATCGGACGCCGCCGCCCGTCGGGTGGCCCCGTCGTGCTCGACGTACGCTGAGAGCGGGACCGCGCCCCACCGGCGCGGCGCCCACCGGGACCGCGCCCACGGAGGTGTCGGCGTCATGACCGCATCGGCCGTTCCGCGAGGGCAGGGCGCGACCGCCTGGGCCCCCGAGACGGTGACCACCGAGCCGTACAACGCCCAGACGCCGCTGGCCGCGCTGGCCGGTCCGGTGACGCCCGCCGACGCCCTCTTCGTACGGGACCACTTCGGCGTCCCGCCCACCGGGACCGCCGACTGGCGGCTCCGCGTCGACGGCGCCGTGACCACACCGCTCACCCTCGACTACGAGGAACTCATCGCCCTCGGCCGCCCCGGCCGGCGCGAGTTCGACGTCGTCCTGGAGTGCGCGGGCAACGGACGCGCCCTGATGAACCCGCGCCCGCCGGGGCTGCCGTGGGGTCGCGGCGCCGTCGGCTGCGCCCGGTTCGCGGGCGTGCCGTTCCGCCGGGTCGCCGAGCGGGCCGGCCTCGACCCGGCGACCGTCGAGTTCGTCTTCGCGGGAGCCGACACCGGCACCGTCCACGGGCGCCCCACGGCCTTCGAGCGCGCCCTCCCGCTCGCCGAGGCGCTCCACCCCGACACCCTCCTCGCCACGCACCTGAACGGCGAACCGCTCACGCCCGGGCACGGCGCCCCCGTCCGGCTCGTGGTCCCCGGCCGGTACGCGGTCGCCGACGTGAAGTGGCTGGTCGGGGCGCGGGCCGTCACCGAACCCTTCACCGGCGTCTTCCAGACCGAGGAGTACGTCTACATCGCCTCGGACGGCACCCCCGACGGGCCCGTCACCGCCATCCGCGTCAAGTCGCTCATCACCGCGCCCGAACCGGACGAGGACCTGCGCCGCGGCACGCAGACCGTCGTACGCGGCCGGGCCTGGTCGGGCGCCGGCCGGTCCGTGGGCCGGGTCGAGGTCCGGGCCGAGGACGAGGACGGCACCGGCCCGGGGGAGGGCGTCCCGGACGCCGAGTGGCACGACGCCGAACTCGAGCCGCCCACCGGCCCGTACGCCTGGACGGCCTGGTCGTACCGGTGGACGCCGCGCCGCCCCGGCCGGTACCGCCTGCTGGCCCGCGCGACCGACTCCCACGGCGCCACCCAGCCCGACCGCGCCCCGTGGAACGCCCAGGGTTACGGCTGCAACCCGGTGTCCACGGTCGAGGTGGTCGTGGTCTGAGCCCTCCCGGCCGCCTGCCGGGGACCGACCCGGGCCGGTCCCACCCCCGTGAGCCCGGCCAGAGCCGAGGCGAGCGCCGTGAGCGGCTCGGCCGAGCTCCAGCCGCTCCATGATCCGGTGGATCAGTGCCTCCCGGCCGGAGAAGCGTTCGGCCTCGTCCGTGCCGAACGCTCGTACAGCTCGTCCTTGAAGCCCCGCGCGATCGCGTCCCGCGACGCGTCATGCGGTTCCTGATGGGGAGTCATGTAGACCGCGCTCCTTGGGCGGAAAGAGGTGGCGCGCCTCGAGGGGCCGTAGTTACGATCCTCGTGTTCCTCGGCGGCCGACTGACGGCCGCCGGTGTCAGTCGAGTGTGTTCTCTTCAGGAGGTGTGACCGATGGCTGCTGTCACGTCGGGCGCTGCCCGCTTCGCGTACGACCTCCACGTCACCTCCGTGGCCGCCGGCTGACTCCTCCTTTCTTCCGCGCCGTTCGGCGCGTGCCGGGGCCACCCCTCGAAGGGTTCCCCTTGTCTTTCTCCTCTCTTGTCCGTTCCTCCTCTTCGCTCTCCTCCTCTTCCTCTCCCGCGCACCCGCTCGCCCCGTACGGCTGGGACGAGGGCTGGGAGGCCGCGTTCGCCCCGTACGCCGAGCAGGGGCTCCTGCCCGGCCGGGTGCTCCGGGTCGACCGTGGTCAGTGCGACCTCGTCACCCCGATCGGCACCGTGCGGGCCGACACCGAGTTCGTCGTGCCGCGCGACCCGCTGAAGGTCGTCTGCACGGGTGACTGGGCGGCCGTCGACCCGGACGGCGACCCGCGTTACGTACGGACGCTCATGCCGCGCCGCACGGCGTTCGCGCGGTCCACGTCGTCCAAGCGGTCCGAGGGCCAGATCCTCGCGGCCAACGTCGACCACGCGATCATCACGGTCTCGCTCGCCGTCGAACTGGACCTCGGTCGCGTCGAGCGCTTCCTCGCCCTGGCGTGGGAGTCGGGCGCCCAGCCGCTCGTGGTGCTCAGCAAGGCCGATCTCGTACCCGACCCGGTCGGGCTCTCGTACCTCGTCGAGGACGTGGAGACCGTGGCGCCGGGCGTCCAGGTGATTCCCGTCAGCTCGGCGACCGGCGAGGGGCTCGACGTGCTCCGCGAGCTGGTGTCGGGCGGGACGAGCGTGCTGCTCGGGGCCTCCGGCGCCGGGAAGTCCACGCTCGCCAACACGCTCCTCGGCGAGGACGTGATGACGGTCCAGGCGGCTCGTGACGTGGACGGCAAGGGCCGCCACACCACGACCACGCGCAACCTGCTCGTGCTGCCCGAGGGCGGTGTGCTCATCGACACCCCCGGGCTGCGCGGAGTCGGGCTCTGGGACGCCGAGACCGGCGTCGGCCAGGTCTTCTCGGAGATCGAGGCCCTGGCCGAGGAGTGCCGGTTCCACGACTGCGCCCACGAGGCGGAGCCGGGCTGCGCCGTGACGGCGGCGGTGGACGACGGCACCCTGCCCGTGCGCCGCCTGGAGAGCTACCGCAAGCTCCTGCGCGAGAACCAGCGCATCGTCGCCAAGACGGACGCCCGCGTGCGCGCCGAGATGCTCAAGGACTGGAAGCGCAAGGGCGCGGAGGGCCGCGCGGCCATGGAAGCGAAGCGCGGCACCGGCCACCGGAACACGTCCCGTTAGCCACCACGTGCGAAGCGCCTGGAGCCGGGGGGCCGCCCAGGGGGCAAGCCCCCTGGGCGGCCACCCGGCCCGGCGGCCGCACCCCCGCGAGCTCGCGGTGCGCTTGCCTGCCGCTGGGCTGCCCCGGGACCCAGCGTGGTGTCCGAAAGCCGCCAGACCCGGGCGACGTGGTCCCGCACACTGGGTGGTGTGAGGCATCAGGAAACCGGGACCGCCGCGGCAGAGGACACGCGGTACGAGGCGGTCAGCAGCCGGGACGCGCGGTTCGACGGGGCGTTCTTCTTCGCCGTCGAGACCACCGGGATCTACTGCCGGCCCAGCTGCCCCGCCGTCACCCCCAAGCGTAAGAACGTCACGTTCTTCCCCACCGCCGCCGCCGCCCAGGGCCACGGATTCCGGGCCTGTCGGCGCTGCCGGCCGGACGCCGTGCCCGGTTCCGCCGAGTGGAACGTCCGCGCCGACGTCGTCGGGCGCGCCATGCGGCTGATCGGAGACGGCGTCGTCGACCGCGAAGGCGTCCCAGGCCTCGCCGGACGCCTCGGCTACAGCCCCCGCCAGGTGCAGCGCCAGCTCACCGCCGAACTCGGCGCGGGCCCCGTCGCCCTCGCCCGCGCCCAGCGCGCCCACACCGCCCGGCTGCTCCTGCAGACCACCGGGCTGCCCGTCACCGAGATCGCCTTCGCGTCCGGCTTCGCCAGCGTGCGTCAGTTCAACGACACGATCCGCCGCATCTACGCCCGTACCCCCACCGAGCTGCGCGCCGAGTCCGGTACCGGCGCCGGACCCCGTACCGCGCTGGCCGCCGGCGTGCCGCTGCGGCTCGCGCACCGGGGCCCGTACGCCGCCCGCGAGGTCTTCGACCTGCTCGCCGCCGAGGCCCTCCCGGGCGTCGAGGAGGTGCTCGGCGCCCCCGGAGCCCGCACCTACCGCCGTACGCTCCGCCTCCCGTACGGCACCGGCATCGTCTCCGTCGACGAGCGCTCCGCCGGGCCCTGGCTGGAGGCCCGGATCCACCTCTCCGACCTCCGCGACCTGACCACCGCCGTCCAGCGGCTGCGCCGGCTCCTCGACCTGGACGCCGACCCCTACGCCGTCGCGGAGCGCCTCGGCGCCGATCCGGTCCTCGCCGAGCGGGTCGCCGCCCGCCCCGGACTGCGGTCGCCGGGCGCGGCCGACCCGGACGAGTTCGCGCTCCGGACCGTCGTCGGCCCCGACGAGGCGGCGCGGCTGGTCCCGGCCCTGGGCACCCCCCTGGAGAACGCCTGCGGCGCCCTCACGCACCTCTTCCCCGAGCCCGCCGCGCTCACCGGCCACCCCCAGGCCGGCCCGCTGGCCACCGCACTCGCCACCGGGACCGTACGCCTCGATCCGGGCGCCGACCGCGACGAGTCCGAGCGCGCTCTGCGCGCCGTCCCCGGGGTGACCCCCACCCACGCGGCCGTGATCCGTGCGCGGGCCCTCGGCGACCCCGACGTCGACCCGGAGGCGGCCCCCGAAGCGGACCCCGACGCGCACCCCGACATGTGCCCGGAGACGGACCCGGACGCCCGGTCCGGGTCCGACGCCTGGCGGCCCTGGCGGTCGTACGCACACCACTACCGGAGGCTCGCGCCCGTTCCGCCACAATGAACGCATGATCGAAACAGACCTGCTCGGACCCGACGACCGCGACGCCTGGGAGCGTCTCTTCCGCGCCTACATCGACTTCTACGGCCGTACGGAGCCCGACGCCCTGTACGAGCGGGCGTGGAACGCCTTCCGGGAGGGCGCGCGGGTCCACGCGCGGGCGGCACGGCTCGACGGGCGCCTCGTCGGTTTCACCCACTTCCTCGTCCACCCCAGCACCTCAGGTCCGGACGTCTGCTACCTCCAGGACCTGTTCACCGACCCCGACGCGCGCGGCCGGGGCGTGGCGCGCGCCCTGATCGCGGCGGTGACCGAGTGGGCGAAGGAGCAGGGCTGCGACCGGGTCTACTGGAACACCCAGGCGTCCAACACCACCGCCCGGCGGCTCTACGACAAGGTCGCCCGCGACACCGGCTTCATCAAGTACCAGATCGATCTTCCGAAGGGTCCGTGACCTCCGAAGGGTCCGTGACCTCCGGAAGGCCCCAGCTGTGGATCCGGTGCGGGTGAATCCGGATCACCTCCTCGCTGAAGTGCGGGCCGAGCTCGTGCGGCCCCACCCGCAGCTCGGCCACGCCCCGGATCTCCACCCCGCGCACCCGCCACGGCCGGACGCTCGCGAGGTCGTCGACGACCAGCGCCACCTTGGGGTTGGCGCGGAGGTTGCGCCACTTCTTCGAGCGGCCCATCGCGAGTCCGCCGACCAGGACCGTGCCGTCCTCCTGGGGGAAGAAGCCGACCGGATTGGCCTGCGGCTGACCCGTGGGGTCGACCGTGGCCATGCGGCCGAGGCGCTGCGTGCGGAGGTAGGCGAGCTCGGCGACGCTGAATCCCTCGAAATCCCTCATACGGCCAGCATCGAGCCCGGACTCCGGGCGGCGCATCGGCGATCCGGCCGACCGCGCACGGGTCCGCGGACCTAGGTCCGAGGCCCCGGTCCCGCGTTCAGCCCCAGATCACCGCGCCTGCCCACGCGCCGACGATCAGCAGACAGGCGAACATCTCCACGAGGATGCTCGTCCCGGCCGCCCGCATGACGGTCCTCGTGGACGCCCTGGCCTGGCCGTGCCCGCCCAGGCGGAGCCGTTCGCAGAGGTAGATCCCGCCGATGAAACCGGGGACGGCGCCGATCACGGGGATCAGGAAGAAGCCGAGGAACGCGCCGACCCCGGCGTACGTCACCATCCGCCGGGTGATGCCGACGCCCCGGATCCGGCGCTGCGGCAGGAGCCACACCACCACCTGGGTGAGCAGGAGCAGCGCGGTCGAGGCGACGAGCAGGATCCAGGCGAGTCCGCTCTGCTCGTGCAGCGCCCACCAGAGCATGGCCGCCCACACCAGCCACGGCCCCGGCACGCCGGGAGCCAGTACCCCGAACAGGCCGAGCAGCATCACCATCGCGACGAGCAACAGCTGCCACACACCCATCTGCCCAGCGTGCAGGACCCATGATCTCCGCGCAGGTCGCAGGGTACGTACGGGGGGCGCGGCGCCCGTGCGCACGCCCCGCTCGGCCCCCGCCCCGCTCGGCGCCCCCCGTCCTATCTGCGGGCCACCCACCCCTTCTCGTAGGCGTGCCAGCCCAGCTGCAGCCGGGTCGTCACACCCGACAGCTCCATCAGGCCCTTCACCCGGCGCTGAACCGTCCGCAGGCCCAGGTCCAGCTGCTTGGCCACGCTCGCGTCCGTCATGCCGGCCAGGAGCAGCGAGAGGATCTCCAGATCCGTCACGTCGGGGCCCGGCACCTCCGCCTGAGTGATCTGCGCGCCCGCCCCCAGCCGAAGCGGCAGCGCGTCGCGCCAGACCGCCTCGAAGAGGCCCATCAGCGACTCCAGGAGCCCGCTCGCGTGCACCACGAGCGCCGCGGGCTCCGCGCCGCGGCCGGTCAGCGGGACCATCGCCAGCGCGCGGTCCGCGACCACCAGCTTGGTCGGGACCCGGTCGACCACCCGGATCTGCTCCTCACGGCCGAGCGCGGCCGACAGCTCGACGATCCCCGACGGCAGGCTCAGCACCTCCCGCTCGATGACGACCCGGTAGGAGACGCCCCGCCCCGCCGCCAGCTCCTCCGCGTCGTTCTCCATCCCGGAGACCGCGATGGGCTTGCCGGTCACCAGCGCGCAGACCTCGTCGGTCGCGCCCAGCTGGAGCTGGAGGAAGCGGTGGGTGACGGCGCTCGCGCCGGTCACCACCTCCACCAGGTCGTGGACGGCCGGCTCCGCCGCCTCCGCCCGGTACTCCTCCGCGAGGAGCGCCGCCGCCAGCTCGGCCTGTTCCAGCTCGTGCCGCTGCTGCGTCAGCAGCGCGCCCAGGGCCACCCCCGGCGGGGCCGCGACCCACCGCCCGGTCCGTGCCGAGGACTGCGCGGCCAGGCCCTGGGACTCCAGGCGCCGCAGCGCCCGCTCGGTGTCCGTCTCGGGCAGGGCGAGGCGGTGCGCCAGGTCCGCGACCTCCGCGGCCCCCAGCGCGACGAGCGCGCGGTACGCCGACTCCTGCCGTTCGTCGAGACCTATCGCTCCCAGCATCGCTGCCCACCCCTCGCCCGGGACGTCCTGGGGCGTCCCGGACATTCCCGGGACGTTCACCGGACGCATTCGTTCCGTTGGTGCTCTGGCGGAAATCGGCCACGACGTATTCCCGCCGCGCACATCATCCCTGCACCACCCTCACCTCTGCCAATGTGGCGTCACCGCAGCACCAACAGCCTCCGGGTCGGGGGATTTTGCCTGCCTTGGTCCGGATTCAGATGGGGAGAGTGATGCGCCCGATTTCGCGTACGGCCCTGGGGGCGGCGACCGCCGCCGTCCTGGCCGTCACCGCGGTCGCGCCGTCCACGGCGGCCGCGCCGCAGGACGACACGACCGGCAAGCGTCCGCTCGTCGGCAGCGAGGCCCAGGCCCGCGCCGGGGGGCGGGCCGCCACCGTCACGCTGGTCACGGGCGACCGGGTCGTCGTCACCCGTGACGCCGCCGGGAACCCGGCCGCCGCCGCGCTGCCCCGCGAGGACGGGACGGTGCCCTTCGTCCAGACGCGCCGCTCGGGCCCGGACCTGTACGTCTACCCCGAGGGCGCCACCGGCGCCCTCGCCGCGGGCCGCGTCGACGAGGAGCTCTTCAACGTCACGGGCCTGATCCGGCAGGGGTACGACGACGCCGGCACCACCTGGCTCCCCCTGATCGCCGTCTACGGCTCCGACCTCGCCCGCTCCGTCCCGGCCGCCCCGCGCGGCGCGCGGCGCGGCCAGGTCCTCGAGACCGTCGACGGCGTCGCGCTCACGGCGGACAAGAGGCAGGCCTCCGCCTTCTGGGCGGACGTGAACACCCCCGCCGCCCGGTCCGCCTCCGGTCTGAAGAAGCTCTGGCTCGACCGCAAGGTCCAGGCCACCCTGGAGCGCTCGACGAAGCAGGTCCACGCGCCCGAGGCCTGGGCCGCCGGCTTCGACGGCAAGGGGACCAGGGTCGCGGTCCTGGACACCGGCGCCGACGTCGAGCACCCCGACCTCAAGGGCCGGGTCGTCGCCTCGGAGAACTTCACCGACTCCGACACCGCCGGCGACCGCCAGGGCCACGGCACCCACACGATCTCCACCGTCGGCGGCTCCGGCGCGGCGAGCGGCGGAAAGAAGAAGGGTGTGGCGCCCGGCGCGGACCTCCTCAACGGCAAGGTCCTGAACGACTCCGGCTCCGGCGCCACCTCCTGGATCATCGCCGGCATGGAGTGGGCCGTCGCCCAGGGCGCCGACGTCGTCTCCATGAGCCTCGGCAACCCCGCCGAGACCGACTGCACCGACCCCATGAGCATCGCTGCCGAAAAACTCGCCCAGAACGAGGGCACGTTGTTCGTCGTGGCCGCCGGGAACACCGGCCCCTCCCTCAACACGGTCTCCTCGCCGGGCTGCGCGCCGAGCGTCCTCACCGTCGGCGCGACCGACCGGGACGACTCCACCGCGTACTTCTCCAGCCGCGGCCCGACGACGCTCGGTCACACCCTCAAGCCGGAGATCGCGGCCCCCGGCGTCGGCATTTCCGCCGCGGCGGCGGGCGGCCGGGGCGTCTACGCCTACCAGGCCATGTCCGGTACGTCGATGGCCACCCCGCACGTCGCGGGCGCCGCCGCCATCGTCAAGCAGCGCCACCCCGACTGGACCGCCCAGCAGATCAAGGCCGCTCTCGTCTCCTCCGCCGAGAGCTCCGTCCCCGGTGACGTACGCGAGGTCGGCGGCGGCCGGCTCGACGTCAAGGCCGCCGTCGACCAGACGGTCCTCGGCGCCGACGCCGTCCAGGGCGGCACCTTCAACTGGCCCCAGGACGGCAGCGACCGCACCTCGGTCTCCGTCCCGTACACGAACACCTCCACGAAGGCCGTCACCCTGACGCTCGACGTCGAGAGGGTCACCGGCAACGACGGATCGCGCGTACGGTCCTCCGTCGCCCGGCTCGCCAGGCGCACCGTCACCGTCCCGGCCGGCGCGACCGTCGAGGCCCCGCTCCACCTGGACCCGGCCGCCCACCTGGAGCGCGCCCAGTACGGGGACGTCACCGGCAGGGTGGTCGCCACAGCCCCCGGCGGCGTCCACGTCTCGACGCCGTTCTCGCTCTACGTCCAGCCCGAGACCGTCACCCTGCGGGTCAAGCTGATAGACCGTCAGGGCAGCCCCGCCGGCGGCGCCTCGTCCCTCGACCTCATCGGCACCGACACCGCGAGCGGCGAGCGCCGCTTCAACGAGGGCGCCACCGACCAGGTCTTCCAGGTCCGTCCCGGCAGCTACTTCCTCACCTCCTTCGTCACCACCCCCGACGCCGGCGAGGGCGCCACGCTGAACGACTCGCTCAGCTACCTGGCCCGCCCGCAGATCGAGGTCACGAAGGACACCACCGTCGTCCTCGACGCGCGCAAGGCCCACCGGCTCTCGGTGACGACCGACAAGCCCGGTGAACAGCGCGGCACCACCCTGGCGTTCGCCCGATCCTGGGACGACACCTGGCTGCACTCCGGCTCGGCCGCCGGTGTGCGCTCGATCCGCGGCTACTACGCCTCGGTCGAAGGCCGCGCCGACGAGGGCGACTTCGAGTTCGGCAGCTACTGGCGCACCGTCGCCCCGCAGATCGCCGAGCTGAAGACGGGCGACGGCACCGTCCTGCACCCGGTCACCGGCTCCCTCGGTTCCGACAACCTCGACGGGACCGGCTCCGCCCGGCTCGTCGACGCGGGCGACGGAACCCCGGAGGAGCTGAAGGCGGCCGGCGTCCGCGGCCGCGTGGCCCTGGTCCGCTTCCCCGACACCTCCACCAACGCGAGCACGGTCGCCCGGAACGCCAAGGCCGAGGGAGCCGTCGCGGTCCTCGCCCACCGCACCTCGACCGCCCGCTGGTACCCGACCGCAGGCTTCACCGGAGCGGGGTTCCCGGTCCTCGCCGTCGACTCCGCGGAGGCCGCCGCGCTGCTCGGGAAGCTCTCCGCCGGCGAGGTCACCCTCTCCTGGAAGGCCACGGCGAAGAGTCCGTACCTCTACAACCTCGCCTTCCCCGAGACCGGTTCGATCCGCGACGACAGGACCTACCGGGTCCGCGACGGCCGGCTGGGCCGCACCGAGTCCACCTACGGCTCGATGGGCGTGGCCACCGACTTCATCGACAACGCGGCCGCCTACCGCCCCAACGGCACGGCCGTCTACTTCGGCGCCATCGAGCCGGTCCCGGCCCCCGGCACCCGGACGGAGTACTACACGCCCGGGGACACCCGGTGGGACCAGATGCTCTCCTCCAGCTTCCCCTTCGGCGAGTTCATGATCGGGGCCCAGCGCGCCTACACGGCGGGGGAGAGGCGTACCGAGCGCTGGTACGACGGTGTCGTCGCGCCGACCGCGCCGCAGGACGCGTCCGGTGAGCCCGTCCTCGTCGCCGAACGCCAGGGCGACCTGATGGGCTTCGCGGACTCCCTGTGGGGCGACGGCACCCACTACTCCCAGCCCGGGTCCTTCGGGGACATCGGCAACCTCCGGTTGAGCAGGGACGGGGAGTTGCTCGGCGAGACCGGATGGCCGTTCGGGGTCTTCGAAGTTCCGTCCGAGCGCGGTGCGTACACGCTCGAACAGAACACCATGAAGATCGGCAGCAAGGTGTGGGACCGCTCCACATCCGTCAACTCGGTGTGGGAATTCACCTCCCAGGCCGACGAGAGCGTCTACTCTCAAGGCATCCCGATTCTCTTCCCCCGGTACACCCTTCCGGAGGACGGACTCAAGACCCTCGCCGCGACCGACGGCCAGAAGATCGGCCTCAGCGCGACGGGTCACGCGGGCTACCAGGCAGCCGCGCTCACCTCGGCCAGGCTCTCGTACTCCTACGACGGAGGCGCGACCTGGACGGAGGCGCAGGTCTCGCGGCAGGACGGCGCCTGGACCGCGACCGTGAACCACGCGGGCGCGGCCGGCAAGCCGGTCACCCTGAAGTCCGAACTGACGGACGCCAACGGCAACTCCGTCACCCAGACCGTGGTCCGCGCTTACGACGTGCGCTGATCACGCCGGTCCGCCGGGCGTCCTTCCCGTGGGGGGTGGGGTCGCCCGGCGGACCCCTTTTTCGTCATGTCCCGTTTTCTGGCGGCCCGCGCGGTGGACAATAAGGGCATGACTCAGCAGGGGGACAACTGGTGGGACAAGCTCTACGACGAGTCGGCGCCGGACACGGCGCCGACCACGACGGGCGACACGCTCGACGACCGCTTCGACTCCGCCTCGCAGGCGACGACGGAGCTCCCGACCCCGGCGCCTCCGGCCCCGGAGTTCCCGGTCACGGCACCGGCCCCGGAGTTCCCGCCCACGACGCAGGCCCCGCCCTCGGCCCCCCGGACGGCGGACGGAGCGCCGAGCCCGGCGCCGCTGCCGCCCCGGGCCCCCTGGGAGCCGCTCGACGACCCCGGCGCCACTCCTGAACCACGCTCCTTCGCGGCGCCCCCGCCCCGAGCGGCGGCGCCGGACCCGAGGACGGCTCCCCGGACGGACCAGACGCCGGACCAGACGCCGGACGCGACGCCGGACGTGCAGCCGCCCGCCCCGCCCCAGGCGGACGCCGTGCCCGTGCCCCGCCCCCGTACCGCCCACATCGGCAACCGCCCGCCCACCTACGAGGCCGAACCCACCGCTCTCCCCCCGGCCCGGCCCGGCGAGCTGGGCGAACTGGTCGCCGACACCGTCCTCGACGGCGCGCGCTACGGCTCGTACACCCTGCGCGCCGCCTCGCAGCGTGGCGACTCCGCCCGCTACCGCGGCGAACCCCGCAAGGACGCCCTGCTCACCGCTCGGTTCGGTCAGGAGGAGGCGGCGCTCGTCCTCGTCGCCGTGGCGAGCGGCGCCCGCACCGCCGAGGCCGCCCACCTCGCCGCGGCCGACACCTGCCGCTGGATCGGCGAGGCCGTCGGCCGCAGCCACGTCCGGCTCTCCGAGGACATCCGCTCCGGCCGGCGCGGCGACCTGAAGTCGGGGCTCCACCGGCTCACCGACCGCACCTACGGCAAGTTGCGGGCCCGCGCCGCCGAACTGGGCGTGGGTACCGAGGAGTACACGGCAGGACTGCGCTGCCTGCTGCTCTCCGCCGACCCCGCCTGCCGCACGCGGGTCTTCTTCGGTATCGGCGCGGGCGGTCTCTTCCGCCTCCGCGACGGCGCCTGGCAGGACATCGAGCCCCTGCTCCCGGAGCCCGCCACGCTCGTCGGCGCGCCCGTGGTCGGCTTCGGCTCACCTCCCGCGGAGACGGCGGAGGGCGATCGCGCGACCATGAGACTCCACGTCACCGGCCCGCCGGGCGCCCCCTCGGCCGAGGGGGCGCCGCCGGCCCCCTCCTGGGGGGACTCGGGCCCCGGCGCGCCCGCGCCGCCCGCCGAACCGTTCCGCTTCCGGGCCTCCGTCGCCCGCCCCGGTGACACCCTCCTCCTCGCCTCGAACGGCCTCGCCGAGCCGATGCGCGGCGAGCCCGCCCTCGCCAAGGAGCTCGCGGAGCGCTGGGCGGCCCCCGAGCCGCCCGGGCTCGCGGCCTTTCTGGCCGACACCCAGCTCCGGGTGAAGGGATACGCCGACGACCGTACGGGCGTGGCCGTCTGGGAGGCGTAACGGTCCGCCCCATGGGTTGATGGATCCATGGCCAAGCAGAACGTGGCAGAACAGTTCGTCGACATCCTCGTCCGGGCGGGCGTCCGGCGGCTGTACGGAGTCGTCGGCGACAGCCTGAACCCCGTCGTCGACGCCATCCGCCGTACGCCCGACATCGACTGGATCCAGGTCCGGCACGAGGAGACCGCCGCCTTCGCCGCGGGAGCCGAGGCGCAGATCACCGGTCGCCTCGCGGCGTGCGCGGGCTCCTGCGGCCCGGGCAACCTGCACCTGATCAACGGCCTGTACGACGCGCACCGCTCGATGGCCCCGGTCCTGGCGCTCGCCTCGCACATCCCTTCCAGCGAGATCGGCCTCGGCTACTTCCAGGAGACCCACCCGGACCGGCTCTTCTCCGAGTGCAGCCACTACAGCGAGCTGATCTCCAACCCCCGCCAGATGCCCCGGCTGCTCCAGACGGCCATCCAGCACGCCATCGGGCAGGGCGGGGTCAGCGTCGTCTCGCTGCCGGGCGACATCGCCTCCGAACCGGCCCCGGACAAGACGTGGGAGACCGCGCTCGTCACCTCCCGGCCCACCGTCCGTCCGAGCGACGCCGAGATCACCGCCCTGGCCCGGATGATCGACGAGGCCGAACGGGTGACGCTGTTCTGCGGCAGCGGTACGGCAGGGGCGCACGCCGAGGTGATGCAGTTCGCCGAGCGGGTGAAGGCGCCCGTCGGGCACGCGCTGCGAGGCAAGGAGTGGATCCAGTACGACAACCCGTTCGACGTCGGGATGAGCGGGCTGCTGGGTTACGGCGCGGCCTACGAGGCCACCCACGAGTGCGATCTGCTGATCCTGCTCGGCACGGACTTCCCGTACAACGCCTTCCTGCCGGACGACGTCAGAATCGTCCAGGTGGACGTCCGGCCCGAGCGGCTCGGCCGCCGCTCCAAGCTCGACCTGGCGGTCTGGGGCGATGTCCGGGAGACGCTGAGCTGCCTCACCCCGCGGGTACGGGCGAAGTCGGACCGCCGCTTCCTGGACAAGATGCTCAAGAAGCACGCCGACGCGCTCGAAGGCGTCGTCAAGGCGTACACCCGCAAGGTGGAGAAGCACGTCCCGATCCACCCGGAGTACGTCGCCTCGGTCCTCGACGAACTGGCCGACGACGACGCGGTGTTCACGGTCGACACGGGCATGTGCAACGTCTGGGCCGCGCGCTACGTCTCGCCCAACGGTCGCCGCCGGATCATCGGCTCCTTCTCGCACGGCTCGATGGCGAACGCCCTGCCGCAGGCCATCGGCGCGCAGTTCACGGACCGGGGCCGTCAGGTGATCTCGATGTCCGGCGACGGCGGGTTCTCGATGCTGATGGGCGACTTCCTCACCCTGGTCCAGTACGACCTGCCGGTGAAGATCGTGCTCTTCGACAACTCCGCGCTCTCCATGGTCGAGTTGGAGATGCTGGTCGCGGGCCTTCCGTCGTACGGCACGACCAACCACAACCCCGACTTCGCCGCCGTGGCCCGCGCGGCGGGCGCCTACGGAGTGCGCGTGGAGAAGCCCAAGCACCTCGCGGGCGCCCTCAGGGACGCCTTCCGGCACAAGGGCCCCGCGCTCGTCGACATCGTGACCGACCCCAACGCGCTCTCGATCCCCCCGAAGATCAGCCGCGAGATGGTCTCCGGCTTCGCCCTCTCGGCCAGCAAGATCGTCCTGGACGGCGGAGTGGGCCGCATGCTCCAGATGGCCCGCTCCAACCTGCGGAACGTCCCGCGCCCCTAGCGCGTGTGTTCCCGGCGACCGCGGTGCGTCAGAGCACGGGGAGCCGGGCCACCAGCAGCTCCACCCTGCGGTCGGCGTCCTCCGGCGGCAGACGGCCGGCCTGGGTCAGGGTCGCCAGCCCGTGGAGGGCGGCCCAGAACACCTCGGTGAACATCGCCGGACGGACGCCGTCACCGGCGACCTCGCCGAGGCTCTCCACGAGGGCGGCGAACGCGTCCTTCAGGGGCTCCGGGGTGTCCTCCTTCGCGAACGCCAGCCCGCCGTCGAGCTGGAACATGGCGTCGTAGACCGCCGGGTTGCGTTCGGAGAAGGCGAGGTAGGCACGGGCGAGCGCGGCGACCCGGGCGCGCGGACCGTCCGCCGCCGAGGTCGCGGCCCGCAGTGCCGCGGCCATCTCGGCGGCGCCCTCCAGGGCGACGGCGCCGATGATCTCGCGCTTGCCGCGGAAGTGGCTGTAGAGAACGGGCTGGCTGTACTCGATGCGCTCGGCGAGCAGGCGGGTGGTGACCGCGTCCCAGCCCTGCTCCTCGGCGAGTTCGCGGGCCGTGGCCACGATGAGGCGCTCGCGGACCGCGCGTTCACGTTCCTTGCGTTCCTGTACCGACATGCTCAGATTCTAGCACCGCTAGACAATCGAGCGTTAGCAGCGCTAGCGTTGCTAACGTCATCTAGCGGCGCTAGATCCCAGGAGGGGTCGTCATGCTCAACGCACTCGAGGTCGTCACCACCGTGGTCGTCGGCGTGATGGTGGGGGTGGAGTTCTCCGTCGCCTTCGTCATCAACCCGATCCTGAGCGCGCTCCCGGAGGACAGCGGCCAGCTCGGCCGCTCCCACGGGGGCCGGATGCTGGGCGCCGTGATGCCGGTCTGGTACATCACCTCGCTCGTCCTGGTCGCGGCCTGGGCCGCCGCGGCGTGGAGCGCCCCCGGCACCGGCCTGATCGTCACCGCCGGCGCCCTGCTGATCGTCAGCGTGATCATGTCGATCCTGCTGCTCGTCCCCATCAACAACCGGGGCAAGAACTGGACCCCCGACACCCGGCCCGCCGACTGGAAGGAGCAGATGAGGCGCTGGGACCGTCTCCACTACGTCCGCGTGGCCGTCATCGTCGCCGCCTTCGCCCTGCTGGCCGCCGCCCTCGCGTGAGCCCGCCCCGTCCCGCCGCGCGCGGGCGGGTCCGAGGCCCCCCTGGGCGGCGCACCGCCCAGGGGGCCTTCCGTGCGCTCGGTTGCAGTCATCCGCCGGTCTCCGGCGCGGCGGCGGCCGACGCCCTGGAGCCGGCCATCGCCGCCTCGCTCGTCGGCGGACCACAGGTGGTCGTGGCCGGACGACCCGAGGCGGGGCTGGCCTGCCTGCTGGACGGGACATGACGGCGAGATCGCCGCACCTCCTTACAATCGCCCACGTGGATATGAGTAGTTGAGCGGATGGCCGTCGGAGGGCGGCACCGGAAAGGTGGACGCATGCGCCGACTGCTGCTGCTCGCACCGATGTTGCTGTTCGTCACGGGCTGTGGACTGATGCAGAACTCGGATGACGAAGCGGAGGACGCCGCCCAGGAGGTGGCGCAGAAGGCGAGCGATCGCCTCTACAGTCAGCGTCCACGGACGGCGGAGGAGGTCGGGCGCTCCGCCTCCGGCCTCGACGGCGTGGAGGTGCTGAAGCTGACCGGTACCTCGACCCACGACGGGGACGGTGTCGACGTCGTCGTCCGCACCTCCGGCACGGCGTACAACGCGCGGTTCGACCTGGACCGGATCACCGTGGTCCGCTGCTTCTCGATACGGGTGTCTCCCCGGTCGGAGTGGCGTGCGGAGCCGGACGGCGTGGACTGCCCCGAAGGGCCTCCGCTGACCTTCGCCCCGGCACCCGAACCGCCGAGGCTGCCGTACGAGCAGCTGCGCGCGAAGCTTCCCCGGGTACCGGCGAACGGCCGGGCGGACGAGGCCGAGGTGCGCCGCGCGCTCGCCGCCCTGGACATGGACCCGGCGATTCGTACGGAGGTGAAGGCCGAGGGCGACCAGGTGGGCGTTCTCCTGTCGGTCAAGGGCAACGGCTTCGACGCACAGGACTGCCTGCTCGCCCGGGTGGGCCCCGGCGCCACCGAGGTGTGGTCGCCGTCCCGGATCCAGCGCATGCCCGGCGAAGGCGGGTGCTCCACAGCCAACGCCCTGCACCCCATGCCACCCCCGCACTGAACGGGCCCCGGCGGGGCCACGGGGGCGGACGACCCTCGTAGTCGGGCGGCGTATGAATGCCGCCCGGTGGGTGGGGCATGCATCTCCGTGAACCTGTTCGAGGAGATGTGTACCGACATGTGGGTGGGGGTTATGGCCGGGGAGGCGCGACAGCCGACTCAACTGCTGAGAAAGGTGGGATGCGAGGATCTCACGGCGGTGCCGGAGGTGCGTCACGCGTTGCGCAGGCTGCTGCGGACCTGGGGCGGACCGGGCGCCTCCGACGTCGCGGAGCTGCTCACGAGCGAACTCGTCACCAACGCGCTGATCCACACCGATCACGGCGCCGTGGTCACCGCGACCGTCGTGCCGGACAGCCTCCGGGTCGAGGTGCGGGACTTCGTCTCCAAGATCCCCGAGCCGCGCGTACCGATCGCCGACGACGGTACGAACGGCAGGGGCCTGGTTCTGGTCCAGGAGCTGGCCGACTCCTGGGGCGTGGAGGCCCACGGCGTGGGCAAGGTGGTGTGGTTCGAGCTGAACGGCGGGGCGGCGTGAGTCCTCCACGCCGCCCCGCCGTCCGTGTCGGCCTGCTCAGCCGAACTGCTGCTCCAGGTCCTTCAGTTTGCGCTCCAGCGAGTCGAGCCGGGGCAGCGTCTGGGTGTCGTCCTCGGCGGTGAGGTCCACCGTCCGGGGCTCAGTACCCTTCACGGCCTGGAGGGAGGGCCGGTGTCGAAGCGGCAGCTGTCCGGGGTCCGCTATGGCGGGCTCCGCGACGGCCGTCCCCACGGACGGAGTCGCGGAGCCCGCGCCGGAGTTCAGGGCCGGCACCTCGACCTGACGTCCTCCGCCGCGTCCCAGACCGAAGGCCCGGTGCTGACGGTTGATCGCCTTGATCCTCGCTCGGTCGAGCTTCTCCCGCTCGCGCCTGCGTAGCCGGTTCTGCTCCTTCTCGCGCCGGTCCTCACGGACCTCGTCGACCGCCTCGTCCAGGGTCCGCACACCCTCGAGGAGCATCAGCGACCAGGCCGCGAAGGTCTCCCTGGGCGCCCTCAGCCACCGTACGATCCGGATCTGCGGCAGCGGCCGGGGCACCAGACCCTGCTCGCGCAGCGCCGCCCGGCGGGTCTGCTTGAGGGCCCGGTCGAAGAGGACGGCCGCCGAGAGCGACATGCCCGCGAAGAACTGCGGGGCACCCGCGTGGCCGAGCCCCCGGGGAGCGTGGACCCAGTTGAACCAGGCGGCCGCGCCCGCGAACGTCCACACCAGGAGCCGCGAGCCGAGGGCCGCGTCACCGTGGCTCGCCTCGCGCACCGCGAGGACCGAGCAGAACATCGCCGCGCCGTCGAGGCCGAAGGGGACGAGGTACTCCCAGCCCCCGGTGAGGTTCAGGTTCTGGCGGCCGAAGCCGACCAGACCGTGGAAGGAGAGCGCGGCGGCCACGGCCGCGCAGCAGAAGAGAAGGACGTAGGAGGCGGTCCCGTAGATGGCCTCCTTGCGTCGGCGGCGTTCCTCACTGCGCTCCCAGGAGTCCTCCGCCGCGGCCTGGTCACCGGCGCGCTTGCCGCGCGCGAGCACCGCCACCGCCGTCAGGACTCCGGCCACCATGACGCCACCCGGAAGCAGCCAGTCCAGTGATATGTCGGTCAGTCTCATGCGGTGTCCCTTGCATCGCAGTAGGGCGTTTCGGCCGCCCATACTGGCCGACCCCGGAGGCCGCTCACGGGGTTTCGCGGCAAGAGCACGCCAATGGGGCCGGACGGCATACGAATAGGTGCGATCTGGTCGAACGACCACGCGGAGCAAGGGAGTTGCGTTCGATTCACGTCACCCGTACGAGTGGCGTAATCCGTCGGACGGTCAGGCGGCCTCGGTGAGCCGGCGGACCCGCTCGGCGTCACACGTACGCGGACACGTCAGGCAGGTGTCCTCGGGGCGCAGGGTGTAGAAGAAGCAGCACGCGGCGCGGTCCCGGGTGGTGCGGGGCGTTCCGTCGGGCGCCTCGGCACCGGGCAGCTCGCGGAAGCCCGCGGATCCCGCGTACGGCTTGGCCGTGCCCGGCAGCAGCAGCTCCAGCTCGGCCATCGCGCGCTGTTCCTCGCCGAACAGTGCCCCGATGTACCAGAGGCCTTCGACGATCTCGTCCGTCGCCATGCCCCACAGCGCCCGCTTCCCGCGCCGCATGCGCGGGCCGAAGCCGGCCAGGACGGACTCGAAGTGCTCGGCGAGCGCGCTCCTGACCTCGGCGCGCAGGGCCTCCTCGTCCGGGACGACCCGGGCGCCGGGAAGGGTCGCGGCGGGGTCGTCCGGCAGGCAGGCGAACTCCTCGATCCGGACGGTCATCCGCCCGAGGGCCCGCTGGAAGGCCACGTTCCGGGCGGGCAGCCGAGGGACGCGGCGGTGCAGGAACCAGGGGACCGTGACGAGGAGGCAGGCGGGCCAGGCGTACCGGTGCAGTCCGAAGCCGGCCACCACGTCGGGGCGGGCCTGCTGCCCGTAGTCCCGCAGCACCTGCGCGTTGTCCCAGGCGAGGAAGGCGTCGAGAGCGGCGCCGCCGGCCGCCAGCTCGTCCGCGGCCACCCAGCCGGCCCCGCGTGGCGAGTCCTCGCCATCACCGAGCTCCTCTATCCGCAGGCCGGGGAACACCTCGCCGAGGCGGGCGTACGAGGCCGCGACGGGTGAGGTGAACGGGGCGGGGAGCAGAGCGGGGAGGGCCATACGGGACCACCGAATCGCGATCGTTAGCAGGTTAGCCTTACCTTACCCGACGCGATCGATGTTTGAACTGCGGCCCTGTCCGCCTATGGTGCACAGGGGGCCTCGGTATCGCGAGCCAGGCCCGGCACGACCCCGCAGGAGGACCCGGGTGGAGCAGGGCAGAGCGCGCGAGCGGGCGGCCGACCGTCCGCTCCCGCCGCACGACGGCGCGGCGCGGGTCCCGGAGCAGGGCCGCGGGGAGCCGGCGCGCGGCGAGCACACCCACAGCGAGCCCCTCCACAGGTCGCCGGTGCACGGTGCCCAGGTCCACGGTGCGCCGGTCGGCCGTACGCCCGCCCTGGGCGCGCCCGCCGACCGCGAGACCTGCGAAATGCCCGTGTCCGGCCTCGCCGCCCCCCGCACCGTTCAGCGCCACTCCGTACGCGGCCAGATCCTCCAGGCCCTGCGCACGGCCCTCGTCGGCGGCGAGCTGGTCCCCGGCGAGGTGTACTCCGCCCCCGTCCTCGCCGAGCGCTTCGGCGTCTCCGCGACCCCCGTGCGCGAGGCCATGCAGCAGCTCGCCGTCGAAGGCGCCGTCGAGGTCGTGCCGAACCGCGGCTTCCGGGTCACCGAGCGCACCCCCCGCGAGCTGGCCGAGCTGGCCGAGGTCCGCGCGCTCATCGAGATCCCGATCATGCTCCGACTCGCCCGCACCGTCCCCGCCGCCCGCTGGGCCGAGCTCCGGCCGCTCGCCGAGGCCACCGGAGCAGCCGCCGCCCGCGGCGACCGCGCCCACTACGCCGAGGCCGACCGGGCCTTCCACCGCGCCGTCCTCTCGCTCGCCGGGAACGAGCAGCTCCTCACCGTCGCCGACGACCTGCACCGCCGCTCCCAGTGGCCCCTGGTGAGCGGCCCCGTGACCCGGCACGGCGACCTCGTGGCCGACGCCGCGGAACACACCGCCCTGCTCGACGCCCTGATCGCCCAGGATGTCACCGTCGTACAGTCACTTGTCAGAGAGCATTTCACCGGATCGGCGGAGTGACGACTAAGGTTGCCGTCGGCCGGTGCCCTTGGCCCTTGCCGCCGCTGGCTGTTGCCGTCGTCCCGCCCGTACAGCGCCGTCCGTGAGGTGTCGCATGCCGTCCGTGTCTCCGTCCCCGGCACGGGGAAGGTGCCTGTGACCGGATCCGTCCGTGGAGACCGCCCCGCCGGTACGGAGGCCGAGGCGGCGGCCCTGCTCGGCTGGCTCACCGACCCGGAGGCCCCGCGCCTCTGCCTGGTCGTCGGCGGCCCCCGCCGGGGCAAGACCGCCCTGCTCTCCTGGCTGGCCGCGCACGGCACCCGCCCCGGCGCGCGCCGTCGGCGCGCGGCACGCGAGCTGGTCCCGCTCGCCGGGCAGTGCGTGCTCGGCGCGGCCTGGACGATCGCGAACCGGCTCGGTGTGGTGGCCAGGACGCCCGGTGAACTCGTCCGGGCCGTCGCCACCAGCGAGACGCGGCGCGCCGCCCTCGTCCTGCCGGACCTGCACGCCGCCGCCGAGCCGGAGGCGATCGCCGGACTCGTCGGAGAACTCGCCGCGTCGGGCCGCGTCCGGCTCGTCGTGGAGACCTGTACGGGCACGCCGTCGTACGCCCTCCTCTCCGACCGCCGCGTCGCCATCGTGGACCTCGACGGGGACGTCGAGTCCGCCGACACGGCCCAGGAGGCCGCCGGGCGTGGGGAGTCGGGACCGGATGAGGCCTCCGTGCCGTACGAGGCACGGCACGCCGTCGATCTGGCCGACCCCGTCGCGGTGTGCACGGCCGATCCGCTGCGCGTCACCACCGCCTACGCGACCGGCCCCGGTGACGACCGCGGCGGCCTGCGGTCCGCCTGGCTGCGCGCGGGACAGTCCCTCTGCCGTGACCAGAGCCCGGCGGACCGGGCCGTCGTCCTGCTCGGCGCCCTCGGCGACGAGGCGGACCCCCGGCTCCGTCCCGCGCTGCGTGCCCTCGCCTCCGACGCCTCCTGGCGGGTGCGGTGGACCCGGGTACGCGGCGACCTGACCCCGCCCTGGCCGGGCCCGGTCACGGCCCTGGGCGCCATCGGCGACCGCCTCCTCGTCGCGGGCACGACGGACGAGGTGCGGCTGCTCGGCGCGGCCGACGCCACGCCCGCCGGCGAGTCCCTGCGGACCCCCTCGGGCGGTCGGATCAAGGCGCTGGCGCCCGCGCCGGACGGGACGGTGCTGCTCCTGGACGAGCGGGGCCGGCTGCAACCTGTCCCCGGGCCCGCGCCCCGGCCGCCCTACCTGGAGCGGCTCACGACGGCCGTCGCGGCGACCCTCACCCGGCACCCGGGCAGTGCGCTCGCGGCGATCAGCGGCTCGGTCGTGGTGGGCGACCGGCTCGGCTCCGTCCACGCCTTCGGTCTGACGGGCATTCACCAGGCCGCGCTGCACAGCGGCCGCGTCACGGCCGTGACGGCGATCGAGACCGCCACGCCCTTCCTCTGCAGCGGCGGCCTCGACGGCACGGTCCGCCGCTGGATCCCCGGCCAGGACCCGGACCCGGCCCCGATCGCCGAACGCCGCGCCGCCGTCGTGTCGTTGCACGCCGCGGAGACGGCCGAGGGGCCGACGCTCGCGATCGCCTGGGCGGACGGTCTCGTCGAGCTCCACGACCTCGACACCCGGTCCCGTCGCACCTTCCGCCCCGGCCCGCCGGTCCGCGCGGTGGCCCTGACGCCGGACGGGGCGCTGGTGGTGGGCATGGACGAGGTGCTGCTCTGCCTGGACAGGCCTTCGTACCAGGTCGGGTGACGGTACGTCACGGCTGTCGACGCCGCCGTGGGTCCCGTGACGACCGGGCCCTCCAGCGGCGATCGGTGCGGGGTGGGCGGCCCCTTCCGCCCACCCGGCTGATGCCGCCCGACTTTCCGTCAGATCGCGGGCCGGGGTGTCAGTTGGGCCGCGAGCCAGGTCGGCACCCCGCCCAGAAGGCGGAACAGCCGGGCCGCCTCGGCCCGGAGGCGGCCCGCCTCCGGCTCCGTCTCCGTGTCCGCGAGGGCGGTCAGGGCCGGGGCCGTACCGACCAGATAGCCGAGCTCCTCACGGATGCGGAGGGACTCGGCGAAGCCGTGCCGCGCCTCCGCCAACTCGCCTTCCCGTAAAGCGAGTCCGGCGAGATGGCGCCAGGTGGAGGAGAGCAGCAGCTCGTCCCCCTGGGCGGCGGCGCCCGCGTGGGCGCGCCGGTAGGCGGCGCGCGCGGCCTGCGGCGAGTCGCCGAGGTTCTGGGCCATCAGCCCGCGCCGGTAGTCGAGCAGCGGACGCCCCTCGCCCCCGGGGCTGATCAGCGCCGCCGCCCGCCCGAGCGCCGCGGTCGCCTCGTCGGCCCGGTCGCGTACGCCGAGCAGCGTCGACGCGTAGGCGAGATAGCCGCGTTCGCACGCGGCCGCCCCCCGCTCCTCGTCCGTCCGGGCCACGGCCTCGGCCGCCCGGAGCGCCTCCTCGGCGTCCGACCACCCCTTCTCGGTGTACAGACACCGCTCGATCAGCAGGGCCGCCCGTTCCAGTGCCGCCGCGGGCTCCGCGGCGCGGGGCGCGAGCAGTGCGGCGGCGTCCGTCCAGCAGCCGCGCGAGCGGAGACGCCATATGGCCGTCTCCATCGGGGTCGCCCCGCCGTAGCCAAGGGACGGATCGTCGCCACCCGTTGTTTCGGAACCAGACATGGCGGTGTCCGCCACATTGCCCTCCCCGAGCGCGCCATTGAGCTGTTGAGTCAGGCCCGCATCTCAGCACGAACGCGTGGCGCTGGCCAAGGGGTCAGGTGAAACTTTTCACAAGTGCTGGACCTTGACCGCTATGCGGACGCGTGCGTTCGGCACGGCCCGTTGGCCCGATCCCATCCGCCTCCGGCCTGCCACCGGGCGTCGCCGGGGGGCCACGGCGGCCGCCGGCGTTGGCGCCGCGCCCGCCCTGCCGCTCGGAACGGCGTTCCCTCGAAGAGATGAATCCCGCCATGATCCCTTCGGGTGACGACCGCGGAATCCGCGGCCGCCTGAGCCGTGCGGGTGACCCGCCGGGAGCCACCCGCCGGGTCGGTCAGCTCATGCGCAGCGCCAGGAAGAAGTCGAGCTTGTCCTCCAGGCGCGACAGGTCGCGGCCCGTCAGCTGCTCGATCCGCCCCACGCGGTACCGCAGGGTGTTCACATGCAGGTGCAGCCGGGTCGCGCAGCGGGTCCAGGAGCCGTCGCAGTCGAGGAAGGCCTCCAGCGTGGGGATGAGCTCGGCACGGTGACGGCGGTCGTAGTCGCGCAGCGGGTCGAGCAGCCGGGCCGTGAAGGCGCGGCGGACGTCGTCCGGGACGAACGGCAGCAGCAGCACGTGCGAGGCGAGCTCGTGGTGCCCGGCGGCGCAGACGCGGCCCGGGCGGGCGGCGGCGACCCGACGGGCGTGTCTGGCTTCCTCGAGGGCGCCGCGCAGGCCCTCCGCCGAATGGACGGCCGCGCTGACACCGAGGGTGAGGCGGCCGTCTCCGTCGAGGCCGGCGGAGAGGGGCTCGCG
Organism: Streptomyces sp. NPDC013317; assembly: GCF_055563155.1. Lineage (NCBI taxonomy): Bacteria > Bacillati > Actinomycetota > Actinomycetes > Kitasatosporales > Streptomycetaceae > Streptomyces > Streptomyces sp. NPDC013317. The sequence goes on along the minus strand of NZ_JBVHDX010000025.1, from coordinate 18,339 downwards.
CACCGCCGCGAGCAGCGCGTCCGCGTGCAGCCCGATGTTCGTGGTCCCCTCGTCCTCGCTGTCGGGCAGCGGGCCCGCCGGCAGCGGCACCAGGGCGATGGCCTCGTCCCCGTGGTGCGCGACCGCGATCCGGTCGGTGGACTCGGGACCCACGGTCGCCGGGTCGACGAGGATCTCCTCCAGAAGCGCCTGGGCGACCGGACCGGTCTCCACCGGGCCCTGCCCTGCCTCCGGGTCCCATTCGACGCGGGCGACCACGACCTGCCAGTGCGGCGCGGTCCCCAGGCCCGGCAGCAGCACCGGGGCGGCGACCCGCAGACGCGCGGCGATCTCGGCAGGGGCGGCCCCCGTCTGGACCAGCTCCAGGACCTCCTGCGCCAGCCTGCGCCGTACCGTACGGGCCGCGTCCCGCCGGTCCCGCTCGACGGCGATCAGCTGGGTGACGCCCTGGAGCAGGTCGAGCCGGGCGGCCGGCCACTCCCCGGCGTCGGCCTCGACGGCCAGCAGCCAGTCGGAGAGCACGGTCTCGCGTACGTCGCGTACGGCGGGCGCCGCGCCCCGACCGGTGTTGCGGATAGGGAAGAGGGAGAAGGTGGTTCCGGACGCGCTGAGCCGGTGCGGGCCGCGCCGGCCGGTCCTCGTCGCCGCCAGGTGCTCACCGGCCAGCGTCGCCGCGAGCGAGGCGTCCAGCGGCTCTCCCGCGCCCGCGATCTGGCGGCCGGTGGGGGAGAGGACCCAGGCCCGGAGGTCCAGGTCGGAGCCGAGGAGGTCCAGGACGACCTCGGGCCCGCCGCCGGCCGGACCGGAGGTCATCAGCCGCCTGTGGCGGTCGACGACCGCCGCCAGGTCGCCCGCACGTTCGCCGGACACCTGTCGAACAACGTGTTCGGTGATCGTCGCGAACGCAACGGACTCGTTCACTGCGAAGAGCGGCAGCCGATGGCGAGAACACGCCTGTACGAGATCGTCGGGGATGTCCCCGAGCTCCGCCTCGCCCGCCGCGAGCCCGGCCACCCCGGCCGAGGCCAGGATCCGGACGAACGGCTCCGCGTCCTCGGGGTCCCGGAGCCAGGCCAGGCCGGTGAGGACCAGCTCGCCGCCGGACAGATACCGGCTGGGGTCCTTGAGGTCCGTCGTCATCACGCCGCGGACGGTGCGGTCCAGCTCGTCCTCACCACCGAGCAGGCGCAGCCCCAGCGCGTCGGTTTCCAGCAGTGCGCGCAGCCGCATCTCGTTGCCGCCGTTCCTTCTCGTCCGTCACTCGTCATCACTTTCGCGGGTACTCGCCCGCCGTGCTCCCCCGGAGCGACGGCACGTCCGACGGTTCTGAAGACTGTCGCGATGTGGTCGGTGGCCTGGTGCCACGGTTTCCAGGGGGAAACGGCGAGGTTGCCGAGTACCGCCGTTCGTTCGAATCTACAAGACGAACAAGGTCACCAGCCAACTCCTTCATGTTTTCGGTGACTGCACCCCGGCGGGCGGGCCTTGTGTACTAGGCCACACATCGCGTTAACAGCACGTGAACATGAATTCGAAGTCGAGGGCCGGCCGTCCCCCCGGGCCCGTTGAAGACCGACCGACCCCCGATCACTAGAAGCACAAGAAGAGAGCCACCATGGACTTCCTTCGCCCCGCCAGCTGGGAGGAGGCGCTCGCCGCCAAGGCCGAGCACCCCACGGCCGTGCCCATCGCGGGTGGTACCGACATCATGGTCGAGATCAATTTCGACCACCGGCGTCCCGAGTACCTCCTGGACCTGAACCGTATCGAGCTGCTGCGCGAGTGGGAGGTGGGCGAGGAGAACGTCCGCCTCGGCGCCTCCGTTCCGTACACCCAGATCATGGAGAACCTGCGGGCCGAGCTGCCGGGCCTCGCGCTCGCCTCGCACACCGTGGCCTCCCCGCAGATCCGCAACCGCGGCGGCGTCGGCGGCAACCTGGGCACCGCGTCCCCCGCCGGTGACGCGCACCCCGCGCTGCTCGCCGCGGGTGCCGAGGTCGAGGTCGAGTCGGTTCGCGGCAGCCGGTTCATCCCGATCGACGAGTTCTACACGGGTGTGAAGCGCAACGCGCTCGAGCCCGACGAGCTCATCAAGACCGTCCACATCAAGAAGGCGGACGGCCCCCAGCAGTACTCCAAGGTCGGTACGCGCAACGCGATGGTCATCGCGGTCTGCGCCTTCGGCCTGGCGCTCCACCCGGAGACCCGCACGGTCCGCACCGGCATCGGTTCGGCCGCGCCGACCCCGATCCGCGCCAAGGAGGCCGAGGCCTTCCTGAACGCGGCTCTGGAGGAGGGCGGCTTCTGGGAGAGCGGCAAGATCATCACCCCGTCGATCGCGAAGCAGTTCGCCGAGCTCTGCTCGGGCGCCGCGAACCCGATCGACGACGTCCGTGGCACCGCCAAGTACCGCCGCCACGCCGTGGGCATCATGGCCCGCCGCCAGCTGGGCTGGACCTGGGAGCAGTACCGCGGCACCGGCCGCACGCTTGAGGGAGCTGCATAACCATGCGCGTCAATTTCACGGTCAACGGTCGTCCGCAGGAAGCCGACGACGTCTGGGAGGGCGAGTCCCTTCTCTACGTGCTGCGTGAGCGGATGGGGCTGCCCGGCTCCAAGAACGCGTGCGAGCAGGGCGAGTGCGGTTCCTGCACCGTCCGTCTCGACGGCGTGCCGGTCTGTTCCTGCCTGGTCGCCGCGGGTCAGGTCGAGGGCCGCGAGGTCGTCACCGTCGAGGGGCTGGCGGACTACGCCCAGCACCGCGAGGACGCCCACCCGGGCGGTGCCTGCGGCACCGGCGGCTGCGGCACCAGCCTCGACTCCGCGAAGAACTGGCAGGCCAAGCCCGGCCAGGACTCGCAGACCGGCGAGGGCGTCGAACTCTCCCCGATCCAGCAGGCGTTCATCGACGCCGGCGCGGTCCAGTGCGGTTTCTGCACCCCCGGTCTGCTCGTCGCGGCCGACGAGATGCTGGAGCGCAACCCGTCCCCCTCGGACGCGGACATCCGTGAGGCGCTCTCCGGCAACCTCTGCCGCTGCACCGGTTACGAGAAGATCCTCGACGCGGTCCGCCTCGCGGCCGCTCGCCAGGAGCGTCAGGAAGAGGCGGTCTGACGATGGCTCAGAACACCCGTACCGTTCCGGTGGGCACGCCCACCGACGTCACCCAGAACCACGTCAAGGGCGGCATCGGCGAGTCCACGCTCCGCCCGGACGGCACCCTCAAGGTCACCGGCGAATTCGCCTACTCCTCGGACATGTGGCACGAGGACATGCTGTGGGGCCAGATCCTGCGCTCCACCGTCGCGCACGCCGAGATCGTGTCCATCGACACCTCCGAGGCCCTCACGATGGACGGCGTCTACGCCGTTCTGACCCACGAGGACCTGCCGGCCGCGAAGAACTACGGCATGGAGTTCCAGGACACCCCGGTCCTCGCCTACGGCAAGGTCCGTCACCACGGTGAGCCGGTCGCCCTCGTGGCCGCCGACCACCCGGAGACCGCCCGCCGCGCCGCCGCCAAGATCAAGATCGAGTACCGCGAGCTCCCGGTCATCACGGACGAGGCCTCGGCGCTCGCCCCGGACGCGATCCTGGTCCACGAGAACCGCGACGATCACCACTCCGGCCACGTCCCGCACCCGAACATCGTGCACCGCCAGCCGATCATCCGCGGCAACGCCGACGAGGCCGCCAAGCGCGCCGACGTCATCGTCAAGGGCGAGTACACCTTCGGCATGCAGGACCAGGCCTTCCTCGGCCCCGAGTCCGGCCTCGCCGTACCGGCCGAGGACGGCGGCGTCGACCTGTACGTCGCCACCCAGTGGCTGCACTCGGACCTCAAGCAGATCGCCCCCTGCCTCGGCCTGCCCGAGGAGAAGGTCCGCATGACCATGGCCGGTGTCGGCGGCGCCTTCGGCGGCCGCGAGGACATCTCCATGCAGATCCTCGCCTCCATCCTGGCGCTGCGCACCGGCAAGCCGGTCAAGATGGTCTACAACCGGTACGAGTCCTTCTTCGGGCACGTCCACCGGCACCCGGCGAAGCTCTACTACGAGCACGGCGCCACCAAGGACGGCAAGCTCACGCACATGAAGTGCAAGATCGTGCTCGACGGCGGCGCGTACGCGTCGTCGACGGCCTCGGTCGTCGGCAACGCCTCCTCCCTCTCGGTCGGCCCGTACGTCATCGAGGACGTCGAGATCGAGGCGATCGGCCTCTACACCAACAACCCGCCCTGCGGCGCCATGCGCGGCTTCGGCGCGGTTCAGGCCTGCTTCGCCTACGAGGCGCAGATGGACAAGCTCGCGGCCAAGCTGGGCATGGACCCGGTGGAGCTGCGCCAGCTCAACGCCATGGAGCAGGGCACGATCATGCCGACCGGCCAGGTCGTGGACTCGCCGGCCCCGGTCGCCGAGCTGCTGCGCCGGGTCAAGGCCCGCCCGATGCCGCCGGAGCGCCAGTGGGAGTCCGCCGGCGAGGGCGCGGACGTCCGCGCGCTGCCGGGCGGCCTGTCCAACACCTCGCACGGCGAGGGTGTCGTGCGGGGCGTCGGCTACGCCGTCGGCATCAAGAACGTCGGCTTCTCCGAGGGCTTCGACGACTACTCGACCGCCAAGATCCGCATCGAGGTCATCAACGGCGAGGCCGTGGCCACGGTCCACACCGCCATGGCGGAGGTCGGCCAGGGCGGCGTCACCATCCACGCGCAGATCGCCCGTACCGAGCTCGGTGTCCAGCAGGTCACCATCCACCCCGCCGACACGCAGGTGGGCTCGGCCGGTTCGACCTCCGCGGGCCGCCAGACGTACATGACCGGCGGCGCCATCAAGAACTCCTGCGAGATCGTCCGCGAGAAGGTCCTGGAGATCGGCCGGCGCAAGTTCGGCTCGTACCACCCGGCGTGGGCCAACGCCGAACTCCTTCTGGAGGGCGGCAAGGTCGTCACCGACGGCGGCGAGGCCCTCGCGTCCATCGCGGACGTCCTCGAGGACCAGGCCGTCGAGGTGGAGGAGGAGTGGCGGCACCGCCCCACCCAGGCCTTCGACCTCGTCACCGGTCAGGGCGACGGCCACGTCCAGTACGCCTTCGCCGCGCACCGCGCGGTGGTGGAGGTGGACACCGAGCTCGGCCTCGTGAAGGTGATCGAGCTGGCCTGTGCGCAGGACGTCGGCAAGGCGGTCAACCCGCTCTCCGTGGTCGGCCAGATCCAGGGTGGTACCACCCAGGGCCTGGGCGTCGCGGTGATGGAGGAGATCATCGTCGACCCGAAGACCGCGAAGGTGCGCAACCCCTCCTTCACGGACTACCTGATCCCGACCATCCTCGACACGCCGACCATCCCGGTCGACTACCTCGAGCTGGCCGACCCCAACGCGCCGTACGGCGTGCGGGGCATCGGCGAGGCCCCGACCCTGTCGTCCACCCCGGCCGTCCTCGCGGCGATCCGGGCGGCGACGGGCCTGGAGCTCAACAAGACGCCGGTCCGCCCCGAGGCGCTCACCGGCACCCTCTAGGACTCTCCGGGCGGTGCGTGCCTCCCAGGAACGTCACACTTCCCCGCCCGCACCGCCCGGAGCAGAACCCGGTATCACCGCTCACCGATACCACCAGCAACACCCAGTAACACCAGCATCACCAGAGGTACCAAGTAACACCAGCACCACCAGAGGTACCCAGCAGCACTAGAAGTATCGAGAACCACCAGATTGACCCGATCCACCCCAGTTCGTCTCGGGCCGTCCCCCGGGTCGTGCAGCCCACGCAGCATCCCAAATCCCGCAGCATGTCTGACCTTCGGAAAGTCTTAAGCGGGTGCCCCTTTGAACCTTGGGAGTAGGCCCCATGACCCAGTCGTCAGTGGAGCCCAAGACCGCCTCGGAGGACGCGGGCTCCGGCTCGAACGTCCCCGCCGGCCGCTCTTGGCTCGACCGGTACTTTCACATCTCGGAGAGAGGATCAACCGTCGCGACGGAGATCCGCGGCGGCGTCACCACCTTCATGGCGATGGCGTACATTCTCCTGCTCAACCCCTTGATCCTCGGCGGCAAGGATGTGGACGGCAACGTCCTCAGCCAGCCCGCCCTCATCACGGCGACCGCCCTGGCCGCCGCGGTGACGACCCTGCTGATGGGCTTCTGGGGCAAGGTCCCGCTCGCCCTCGCAGCGGGGCTCAGCGTCTCCGGCGTCCTCTCCTCGCAGGTCATCTCCGTCATGACCTGGCCGCAGGCGATGGCGATGTGTGTGGCGTACGGCTTCGTGATCTGTCTCCTGGTGGTCACCGGCCTCCGCGAGATGATCATGAACGCGATCCCGCTGGCGATCAAGCACGCGATCACCATCGGCATCGGTCTCTTCATCGCGCTGATCGGCTTCGTCAAGGCCGGCTTCGTCCACGAGAACCCTTCTCCCGGCGGCGGCCCGGTCGTCCTCGGCCCGGCCGGTGAGCTGGCCGGATGGCCCGTCCTGATCTTCGCCTTCACCTTGCTGCTGATCTTCGCGCTCCAGGCCCGCAACGTGCCCGGCGCCATCCTGATCGGCATCGTGGCGGGCACGGTCATCGCCGCGATCGTCAACGCCGTCGGCGACCTGCCGGCCAAGTCCTGGTTCGCCGGACCGCCGGAGCTGAGCGGCAGCGCCGTCTCCACGCCGGACTTCTCGCTCATCGGCGAGGTGTCGTTCAGCGGCTGGGGCGACGTCGGCTACATCACGATCACCATGATCATCTTCACCTTGGTGCTCGCCGGCTTCTTCGACGCCATGGCCACGATCATCGGTGTCGGCTCCGAGGCCAAGCTCGCCGACAGCCAGGGCCGGATGCCCGGCCTGTCCAAGGCCCTCTTCATCGACGGTGCCGGCGGTGTCATCGGCGGCGGCGTCGGCGGCTCCGGCCAGACCGTCTTCGTCGAGTCGGCGACCGGTGTCGGCGAGGGTGCCCGTACGGGTCTGTCCTCCGTGGTCACCGGCGCGTTCTTCGCGGCCTGCCTCTTCTTCACCCCGATCACCGCGATCGTGCCGGCCGAGGTCGCCTCCGCGGCCCTGGTCGTCATCGGCGCGATGATGATGCAGAACGCCAAGCACGTCGACTGGAGCGACCGCTCCGTCGCCATCCCGGTGTTCCTCACCGTGGTCCTGATGCCGTTCACGTACACCATCACCACGGGTGTCGCGGCCGGTGTCATCTCCTACGCCGTGATCAAGACGGCACAGGGCAAGGCGCGCGAAGTGGGTGCCTTCATGTGGGGCCTGACCGCGATCTTCATCGTGTTCTTCGCCATCCATCCGATCGAGAGCTGGCTGGGCGTCAGCTGACGCCCGTGACGTCGCCCTCCACACACGTTTCGAGGAGTTCGAGATGCTGGACATCGCCGAAGAGCTGCACCGGTGGGTCGAGCAGGGACGCGATTTCGCCGTCGCCACCGTCGTGGCGGTCGGCGGGAGCGCGCCCCGGCAGCCGGGCGCCGCGCTCGCCGTCGACAGCGACGGCACGGCGATCGGCTCGGTCTCCGGAGGATGTGTGGAGGGCGCGGTCTACGAACTGTGCCAGCAGGCGATCGAGGACGGCAGAACCGTCGTCGAGCGCTTCGGATACAGCGACGAGGACGCCTTCGCGGTGGGTCTGACCTGCGGCGGAATCATCGACATCCTCGTCACCCCGGTGCGCGGCGGGGTCTACCCCGCCGCCCTGGCCGCCGCCGTCTCCGGGGAGGCGGCGGCCCTCGCCAGGATCGTCTCCGGACCCGCCGACCTCATGGGCCGGGCACTCCTGGTCCGTCCCGACGGGGAGTACGAGGGCAGCCTCGGCGGCCACCCCGAGCTGGACCGCACCGCGGCCGGCGAGGCCCTGGCCATGCTGGACGCGGGCCGCACCGGCACCGTCGAGATCGGCGAGGACGGCAGCCGCTGCGGACAGCCGCTCACCCTCCTCGTCGAGTCCTCCGTCCCGGCCCCGCGCATGATCGTCTTCGGCGCCATCGACTTCGCCTCCGCCCTCGTCAGGGTCGGCAAGTTCCTCGGCTACCACGTCACCGTCTGCGACGCCCGGCCCGTCTTCGCGACGCCGGCGCGCTTCCCCGAGGCCGACGAGATCGTCGTCGAATGGCCGCACCGCTACCTGGAGTCGACCGAGGTCGACGGGCGGACCGTCCTCTGCGTGCTCACCCACGACGCCAAGTTCGACGTCCCGCTGCTCGAAGCGGCCCTGAAACTGCCCGTCGCCTATGTCGGCGCGATGGGCTCCCGCCGCACCCACGAGGACCGCAACAAGCGCCTGCGCGAGGTCGGCGTCACCGAGCTCGAACTCGCCCGCCTGCGCTCCCCGATAGGCCTCGACCTCGGCGCCCGTACCCCGGAGGAGACGGCCCTCTCCATCGCCGCCGAGATCGTGGCCAACCGCCGCGGCGGCACCGGCGTCTCCCTCACCGGCGCGCACACCCCGATCCACCACGAAGCCCCGCGCGCACCGGCCGGCCGGATCGGCTCCGTCGCCTGACGGCGCGGTCGGACGGCGGAGGTCGGACGGAGCAGGGCCCACGGCGCAGGACACGCGGCGGCGGTCGCATCGCGGCAGTCGGACGGCGGAGCTCACATGAGCCGGTCGCCCAGCTCCGTACGCGCGTACAGCACCGCACGTGCCACCCTGGCCCGGCTCACCAGACCCGTCGTGAACAGCACCGCCAGATGGTGGGAGACCGCGCTCGCCGTGACACCCGTGCGGCGGGCCAGTTCGGTCGTGGAGGCGGGGCCGTCCAGGAGCGCCAGCAGCTCCGCCTTCCGCCGGCCGACCAGCGAGGCCAGCGCCGCCTCCGGGCGCGGCGCGCCGGTCTCCCACAGGGTCGCCACCCCGCGCGCCGGATACGAGATCGTCGGCGGCTCGTCCGGCCCGACCGGGCTGATCGCGTGCCGGGCGAAGAGCGTCGGCACCAGCCACAGACCTCGCCCCGCCACGGCGGTGCTGAGGTGCAGATCCCGGTGCACGTTCATGCTCAGCTCGCCCTCCCGCCACACCGCGGTCGGATCCAGCGAGGTGAGCAGCGCCGCCGCCCCGTCGCGGGCGAGGGCCCGCGCGCGGTGCAGCATGTCGGCCTCCAGCACGGCCCTCATGCGCGGCCAGTGCGGTGCGACGGCCAACTCCCAGTAGTTCTCGACCGTTTCCGCGATCGCGTCCCGCAACCTGACCGGATCGTCGGCCAGTTCCGCGAGGCGAGGAGGCAACGGGCGGTGTGCGTAGGCCGCCCGGACGTCCGCGAGCGCCTTCTCCGGCGTCGTCGCGCGGACCCGGGACAGCTCCTCGCCCGCATCGGGCAGGGGTGAGTCGGGCCGGGGCGTGATGAAGTCCGGCAGCCAGCCGCTCCCGTTCACCACCAACTCCCCGAGCAGCGCGCGGTCGAGGGCGGACGACGCGTCGACGACGGCGCGGGTCCGGCGCACCCACGGCAGGTGCAGGACGTACTTCTCCGGTTGCCGCAGGGCCCAGAGGCTGGTGGCCGTCTCCAGCAGCGGTGAACAGGCGAAGCGCATGTCGGCGAGGTCGTCGACCCCGAGGCGGTAGCTCAGCATTGAGGTCCAGCCTAAATGTCTGTCCGCCGGCGGCGCGGGCGGGTTGGCTGGGGGCATGCCCTCGATCCTCTCCGGGGCGGCAGCCGTGCTGCCGCCCCGCGGTCCCCTGCGCCCGTACGCCGTCACGACCCTCGCCGACTGGATCGGCAACGGCCTCTTCCACACCGGCGCCGCCCTCTTCTTCACCCGTGTCGTCGGACTGAGCCCGGCCGAGACCGGCATCGGCCTCACGGTCTCCGCGCTCCTCGGGCCCTGGGTCTCGGTCCCCGCCGGGCGGCTCGGCGACCGCTACGGGCACCGGCTGATCTGGCTCCTCACCGCGATCGCCCAGGCGGCCGCCTTCGCCTGCTACCTCCTCGTGGACTCGTTCGTCGCGTTCCTCGCCGTCGTCTGCGCCATCGGCCTCGCGCAGAGCGCCTCCCGCCCCGTCCGCAGCGCCTACCTGGCCCGGATCGCCGACCCCGACGCCCTGATCAAGGCCAGCGCCTACAGCCGCGTCATGCTCAACATCGGCTTCTCGCTGGGGAGTCTGGGGGCCGGCGCCGCACTCGTCGCCGACTCCCGGGCCGCCTACGCCGCCCTCGTGCTCGGCAACTCCCTCTCGTACGCGGTCGTCGCCGTACTCCTGCTGCGGATGCCCGACGGCACGCCGCCGACGGCGGCCGGTCCGGCGGCCGTCCGTACGCGGACCGGGGCCCTCAGGGACCGCCGGTACCTCCTCCTGGCCGTCCTCTCCGGTCTGCTCCACATCCAGGCCGACGTCATCAACCTCGGCCTCCCGCTCTGGGTCTCGGAACACACACAGGCGCCGCGCTGGTCCATCGCCGCCCTGATGCTCCTCAACACCGCGCTCGCGATCCTGCTCCAGGTCCGGGCCGCCCGGGGTTCCGAGACCGTCGAAGGGGCCGCACAGGCCGGCCGCCGGTCGGGCTGGGCGCTTCTCGGCGCCTGCGCCGCGTTCGCCTGCACGGCCGCCCTGCCGCCGGTCGCCGCCGTCGTGGTCCTCGCGGTGGGCGTGACCCTGCTGACCGCCGGCGAACTGCTCTCCTCCGCAAGCGGCTGGGGTCTCTCGTACGGACTCGCCGACCCCGCCCGTCAGGGCGAGTACCTGGGTGCCTGGAGCCTCGGCTCCGACCTGGCCCGCGCCGGTGGACCGCTGCTCGTCGCGCTGCTGGTCACCGACGGGGGAGTGGCCGGCTGGCTCCTCCTCGGCACGGCCTTCCTCGGCATCGGGGCGGCGAACGTCCCCGCCGCCCGACCCGGGCGGATCGCCCCGAAGAGCGGCGCGATCCGGGACTAGGGTCTCGACATGGACATTCGTGACGTACCCGAAGCGCATCTCGACCGTGCCCTCGACCTCGCGTACCTCGTCTTCCATGAGCGGCCCGAGGAGGAGGAGCGCAAGCACCGGCGCGAGCTGCTGCTGCCCTGCGAGCGGATCGGCGCCTACGACGGCGAGCAGCTGGTCGGTCTTCTCGCGGCCTTCCCCTTCACCCTCTCCGTCCCCGGCGCCGATCTGCCCTGTCCCGGACTGACGTACGTCTCCGTCGCGCCGACCCACCGGCGGCGCGGTGTGCTCTCCGCCCTCATGGCCGAGGCGTTCCGGCGGTACGAGGAGCGAGGGGCGCCGCTCGCCGCGCTCTGGGCGTCGGAGGACGCCATCTACGGCCGCTTCGGCTTCGGCGCCGCCACCCACGGCGTCACCGTCGAGATCGACTCCCGGCGCCCCCTCGCCCTGCGCATCGACCCCGACGAACGCCCGGTGCGGCTGGTCGACCCGGCCGACGCGCCCGACGTCGTCGGCCCGTACTTCGAGTCCACCCGCCCGCTCCGGGCGGGCCGGAACCCGCGCGACGAGGCGCGCTGGACCGGTGAGTGGCTGCGCGACCCGGACGAGGACGACGACGAACTGTCCCCGCCCCGGGTCGTCGTGCTCGGCGATCCCGTCGCCGGGTACGCCGTCTACCGCACCAAGGGCGAGGACGAGGAGAGCCACACCCCCGGCCTGGTGCGGGTCGACGAACTGGAGGCCGACACCCCGGCCGCCGCCGCCGCGCTCTGGCGCTATCTGGTCTCGATCGACCTGACCTCCACCGTCCGCGCCTGGGGCAGGCCGCTCGACGACCCGCTGCTGTTCTTCGCCGGCGACCGCGACCAGGTGCGGGTCACGGGCCAGTACCCCGCGCTGTGGGTGCGGCTCGTCGACGTGCGCGCGGCGCTCACGGCCCGGAGCTGGGCCGCCGCGGCCGACCTCGTCCTGGAGGTCCACGACAGCCGCATGCCGGCCAACTCGGGCCGCTTCCGGCTGACCACGGGCCCGGACGGCGCGCGCCACGAGGCGACCGGCGACCCGGTCGACCTCTCCTTCGGCGTACGGGACCTGGCCGCGTGCTACCTCGGCGGCACGAAGGTCGTGGACCTGGTCGCCGCCGGGCTGGTCGAGGAGCACACCCCCGGCGCGGCGGCCGTGTTCGACGCGGCACTGCGCACGCGGAGGCTCCCGCACACCGACGACGGCTTCTAGCCGCCCGTCCGCCCGCGCCGTCCGTGTCGTCCGTGCCGTCCGTCCGCGCCGTCCGTGCCGTCCGTCCGCGCCAGTCCGCGCCGTCCGGTGCCGTCCGTCCGCGCCGTCCGTCCGCGTCCGCGCCGTCCGCGCCAGTCCGGTGCCGTCCGTCCGCGCCGTCCGCGCAGTCCGCCCCGTCCGTCCGCCCCGTCCGTCCGCGTCCGCGCCGTCCGCGCCGTCCGCGCCAGTCCGCCCCCGGCCGGGAGGTCGTCAGTTCTTGCGGAGGCCGTTCAGCAGGAGCTCGGCCAGCTGTCCGTAGGCCTCCGCGTCCGCCAGGCCGGTCGCCGCCGCGACCTGGCGCCGCTGGATACGGACCATCACCGAGGCGATGACATCGGCCGCGAACGTCACATGGACCTCGCGGAAGACCCCGGCGCGTACGCCTTCCTCGATCAGCTGCTGGACCCGCCCCGCCGCCGCGCGCGTGTTGCGCTCGTAGACCTCGGCGGCCGGTTCGAAGGCCGCCACGTCGTCGAAGAACTGCGGCGATACCGGAGCCAGCTCCGCCGCGACCGCGCGGAGGTAGGCGGCCAGCCGCTCGGCGGGATCCTGCTCCGCCGCGAGGACCGCCTCGACCCGGGTGGTCGCGCGCCGGAAGAAGTGGACGACGGCCGCCCGGACGAGCTGTTCCTTGCTGTCCGCGAGGCCGTACAGCGTGCGCTTGGAACAGCGCAGCCGGGCCGCGAGATCGTCCAGGGTCAGCTGGGCGAAGCCTTCGCCGACGAGGAGCTCCACCAGTTCCTCGAAGAGCGCGGACCGCCGGGCCGCGCCACGGCCCGTCAGCTTGGGGGCGCCGGCGGCTGGAGTGTCGATCACCCGAACAGTATGCCGTCCACCCCTTCAGGGGGTTACGGCAGAACCCTTCTGCGCTACGCTAAGCGGTACTGCCGTACCGCCAGCAGTACCGTTACCCGGTGCTGAGTGGCTGAGTGTCAATGGAGTCACCATGGCTGTCGACCGCCTGCTTCCCACCCCCGAGGCAGCGGACCTCATCGCCCTCACCCGGGAGATCGCCGACAAGGAGCTCTCCTCCCGCGTGGACGAGCACGAGTCCGCCGAGACGTATCCCGAGGGTCTGTTCGCCACGCTCGGGCAGGCCGGGCTCCTCGGCCTCGCCTACCCCGAGGAGTACGGCGGCGGAGGCCAGCCCTACGAGGTCTACCTGCAGGTCCTGGAGGAGCTGGCGGCGCGCTGGGCGGCCGTCGCCGTCGCGACCAGCGTCCACACCCTGGCCTGCCACCCGCTGCACCACTTCGGCACCACGGAGCAGAAGGAGCGCTGGCTCCCGGCGATGCTCGCCGGCGAGACCATCGGCGGATACAGCCTCTCCGAGCCCCAGGCGGGCTCCGACGCCGCGGCCCTGGCCTGCAAGGCCGAGCGCGTGACCGACGGCCCGAACGGCGCCGCGTACCGCGTCACCGGCACCAAGGCCTGGATCACCCACGGCGGCAAGGCCGGCTTCTACTCCCTCTTCGCCCGCACCGCCCCCGGCAGCCACGGCATCTCCTGCTTCCTGGCCCCCGGTGAGACCGAGGGCCTCTCCTTCGGCAAGCCCGAGCGGAAGATGGGCCTGCAGGCGGTCCCCACGACGTCCGCCCACTGGGACGGCGCACTGCTCGACGCCGACCGGCTCGTCGGCGACGAGGGCCAGGGCCTGCAGATCGCGTTCAGCGCGCTCGACGGCGGACGCCTCGGCATCGCCGCGTGCGCCACGGGCCTCGCCCAGGCCGCGCTCGACGCCGCCGTCGCGTACGCCAACGAGCGCACCACTTTCGGGCGGAAGATCGTCGACCACCAGGGGCTCGGCTTCCTCCTCGCCGACATGGCCGCCGCCGTCGACTCCGCCCGCGCCACGTACCTCGACGCCGCGCGCCGGCGCGACCTCGGCCGCCCGTTCGGCCGCCAGGCCAGCGTGGCCAAGCTGATCGCCACCGACGCGGCCATGAAGGTGACCACGGACGCCGTCCAGGTCCTCGGCGGGTACGGCTACACCCGTGACTTCCCGGTCGAGCGCTACATGCGCGAGGCCAAGATCATGCAGATCTTCGAGGGCACCAACCAGATCCAGCGGCTGGTCATCAGCCGCCGGCTCGCCGCCTGACGCCCGCCCCACCGCCGATTTCCCGACGTTTCGAGGAGTTCCATGGACATCGCCGGCTCCGCCGCGCTCGTCACCGGCGCCGCATCCGGTCTCGGTGCCGCCACCGCCGCCGCACTCGCCGCCCGTGGCGCGACCGTCTACGGCCTGGACCTGGACAAGGCCGTCGCCGCGGCCGGCCCTCTGCCCGAGGGCGTGACCCTGCTCGCCGCCGACGTCACGGAGGAGGCGCCGGTCCGCGAGGCTCTCGCCCGGATCGAGGCCGACGGCGCGGAGCTGCGGCTCGCCGTCAACTGCGCGGGCATCGCCCCCTCCGCCCGTGTCCTGGGCCGCAAGGGCCCGCACGACCTCGACCTGTTCCGTGCGGTCCTGAACGTCAACCTGCTGGGGACGTTCAACGTGATGCGGCTGGCCGCCGAGGTCATCGCCCGTCAGGAGCCGGACGAGCACGGCCAGCGCGGACTCGTCGTCAACACCGCCTCGATCGCGGCCTTCGAGGGCCAGGTCGGGCAGATCGCCTACGCCGCCTCCAAGGCGGGTGTCGCCGGGATGACCGTCACCGCCGCCCGTGACCTCGCGCAGTTCGGCATCCGGGTCGTCACGATCGCGCCCGGGATCGTCGACACCCCGATGATGGCCGGGTTCAGCGAGGAGATCCGCGCCGGGCTCGGCGCGAGCGTCACCTTCCCGCAGCGCCTGGCTCGCCCGGACGAGTACGCGAGGCTCGTCACGATGGTCGCCGAGCACGACTACCTGAACGGCGAGACGATCCGGATGGACGGCGCGCTGCGGATGGCGGCCCGCTGACCGACCCGTACGTCGGCCTCTCGGAGAGCACTTGGTGCCGGTGAAAGCTGGCACCAAGTGCCGCGCTGTCCCCGGACGGATGTTAGGTTCTGGCCATGGGAACAGCCTCGACGAACTCCGCGAAGCCCGCGATGCGGGACTCCCTCATCGCCGCGGCCTTCCAGCTCTTCCTGGAGCGGGGGTACGAGCAGACCACCGTCGACGACATCGTCACCCTCGCCGGGGTCGGCCGGCGGTCCTTCTTCCGGTACTTCCCGTCCAAGGAGGACGTGGTCTTCCCCGACCACGAACAGAGCCTCGCCGACATGACCGCGTTCCTCGCCGCGAGCGCGGACACCGACGACCCGCTGGTCAGGGTCTGCGACGCCACCCGCCTCGTCATGCGGATGTACGCCGAGAACCCCACCTTCTCCGTCCAGCGCTACCGCCTCACCCGCGAGGTGACGGGCCTGCGCACGTACGAACTGTCGGTCGTCTGGCGGTACGAGAAGACCCTCGGCGACTATCTGCGGACCCGCTACGCCGACCGGCGCGACGGCACCCTGCGGGCCAACGTGGTGGCCGCAGCCGTGGTCGCCGCGCACAACCACACGCTCCGCCACTGGCTGCGCTCGGGCGGCGAGGGCGATCCGCTGGTCGAGGTGGACCGGGCTCTGGAGTTCGTCCGGGACACCTGGAGCGAGGAGCGCGGCGAGAGTGGCGGCGCCGGTCAGGGCGAGCAGGCCGAAGACGTCGTGGTGGTGATCACGAAGCGCTCCACGCCGATGTGGCGGGTGGTGCGCGAGGTGGAGTCGAGCCTCGGCGAGAGCTGAGGGAGAGCTGAGGGATCTCAGTATCTTCAATTGAGGGAACTCAGGTCTTTATTTGATGGCACTCAGTGCCATATCTTTGCTCCACGCACGGTCGAGCCGCCGAGTGCAAGGAGAACGCATCGTGTTCCACACCGGGTCCGTAGCAGTGAGGAACGGGAGCGCCGTCGTCCACGCCGAGGAATCGGACGACGCCGAGCTCTACTACCAGCTCTGTCGCTGGTGCCACACCACGACCTTCCAGCGCCTGCTCTGTCCGACCTGCGGGTCGACCGACCTCGCCCCCGAACGCAGCGAGGGCGAGGGCGTGATCTCCGTACGCCGTGGGGTCGCCGCGGCCGACAACGACCTGTGGCCGGTGCACATGACCGAGGGCTTCGTCGTACGGTGCCGGGTCGACGGGCCCCCGCACGCGGTACGCCCCGGCGTCCGCGTCAGGCTCTCCGCGCGCCCCGCCTCGGTGGGGCAGCCCGTCGTCCGGCTCTGCGAGGAAGTCCCCCTCGACGGCTGGATCTGACCGCGACACGACGAAACGGCCCGGTGGCACTCTGTGCCACCGGGCCGTTTTCGTAGGGCGGGAGAGCGACCCCTACCGGGCGCCGATCTCGTCCGTGAGCTGCGGCAGGACCTCGAAGAGGTCACCGACCACGCCGTAGTCCACCAGGTCGAAGATCGGGGCCTCCGCGTCCTTGTTCACGGCCACGATGGTCTTCGAGGTCTGCATGCCCGCGCGGTGCTGGATCGCGCCGGAGATGCCCGCCGCGATGTACAGCTGCGGCGAGACCTGCTTGCCCGTCTGGCCGACCTGGTTGGAGTGCGGGTACCAGCCGGCGTCGACGGCGGCACGCGAGGCGCCGACCGCCGCGCCCAGGGAGTCCGCGAGCTTCTCGACGACCTCGAAGCCCTCGGCCGCGCCGACACCACGGCCGCCGGAGACCACGATCGCGGACTCGGTCAGCTCGGGGCGGCCCGTCGAGACGCGCGGGGTGCGCGAGACGACGGTGGCGGCGTTGCCGGTGAAGGCGACGGTGACGTTCTCGACCGTACCGGCGGCCGGGGCGGCCTCCGGGGCGGCGGAGTTCGGCTTGACGGTGATGACCGGCACGCCGTGCGAGACCCGCGACTTCACCTGGTACGAGGCGGCGAAGACGGACTGAGTGGCGACCGGACCCTCGTCACCGGCCTCCAGCTCCACGGCGTCGGTGATCAGACCCGAGCCGAGGCGCAGCGCGACGCGCGCCGCGACCTCCTTGCCCTCGCCCGAGGAAGTCACCAGGACGGCGGCGACGTCCTTGTCCTTGGCGATCTGGGTGAGCGCGTCGACCTTCGGCACGACGAGCTGGTCGGTGAACTCGGCGCCGTCCGCGACGTACACGGTCGCCGCGCCGTACTCGCCGGCGGTGGCGGCGATCGACGCCGCGGCCTCACCGGCGCCGAGCACGACGGCGGTCGGCTCGCCGATCCGGCGGGCCAGCGTGAGCAGTTCGAGCGCCGGCTTGCGGACCGCACCGTCGGCGTGGTCCACGAGAACCAGGATCTCAGCCATGATTCCTTGCTCCTGAACGATAGTGACGGTGGGTCAGATGAACTTCTGGGTGGCGAGGAACGCGGCGAGCTGCTTGCCGCCGTCGCCCTCGTCGGTGACGATCGTGCCCGCGGTACGGGCCGGGCGCGCGGTGGCCGACTCGACCAGGGTCCAGGACCCGGCGAGGCCGACCTCGTCGGCGTCGACGCCGAGGTCGTCCAGGTCCAGCTCCTCGACCGGCTTCTTCTTCGCGGCCATGATCCCCTTGAAGGAGGGGTAACGGGCCTCGCCGGACTGGTCGGTGACCGACACGACGGCCGGCAGCGGAGCCTCGATCTGCTCGGTGGCGGCGTCGCCGTCCCGGCGGCCCTTCACCAGGCCGTCCTCGACCGAGACCTCGGACAGCAGGGTGACCTGCGGAAGGCTCAGCCGCTCGGCGAGCAGCGCGGGGAGCACGCCCATGGTGCCGTCGGTCGACGCCATGCCGCAGATGACGAGGTCGAAACCGGTCTTCTCCAGGGCCTTGGCGAGGATCGCGGAGGTGCCGATGACGTCGGTGCCGTGGATGTCGTCGTCGTTGACGTGGACGGCCTTGTCGGCGCCCATCGACAGCGCCTTGCGCAGCGCGTCCTTGGCGTCGTCCGGACCGACGGTGACGACGGTGACCTCGGCGTCGTCGGACTCCTCCGAGATGCGCAGGGCCTGCTCGACGGCGTACTCGTCGAGCTCCGACAGCAGGCCGTCGACCTCGTCGCGGTCGACCGTCAGGTCGTCGGCGAAACCGCGGTCGCCGGTCGCGTCGGGTACGTACTTCACACAGACAGCGATCCTCAGGGTCACGGCCTGGCTCCTTTCAAGCGGTCAAACGGTCGGGTGACGGACGACTACGGGAGGTTGCGGGCCATGACGATGCGCTGGACCTGGTTGGTGCCTTCGTAGATCTGGGTGATCTTGGCGTCGCGCATCATGCGTTCGACGG
>NZ_JBVHDX010000024.1:0-59917 GCF_055563155.1 Streptomyces sp. NPDC013317 | reverse complement strand
GACCAAACT
This sequence comes from Streptomyces sp. NPDC013317, assembly GCF_055563155.1. Taxonomy (NCBI): domain Bacteria; kingdom Bacillati; phylum Actinomycetota; class Actinomycetes; order Kitasatosporales; family Streptomycetaceae; genus Streptomyces; species Streptomyces sp. NPDC013317. The sequence continues at coordinate 59,908 of NZ_JBVHDX010000024.1, read as the reverse complement.
GCCCAAATCCCCTTGGGACCACACCACTGGTTCTAAGGCTTTCGTCATTCCTGGAGGCCTGATGGCCAAGACCGGACCACAGCGCTACCCGGGCGCGTCCACCTCCTACTGGCATCAGGCCCGGTGGGGCGGCACCGCGATGGAGTCGAACGTCGGCGTCATCCACACCACCGAAGGCCGGACCGTGCCGGACTATGGCGGCGGGGCTTCGGCGCCCAACTTCACCGCCATGCCCGACATCCCGAACAAGCGGCTGCGCTGGTACCAGCACTTCGACTTCGACGTCTCCTCACGCGCCCTGGTCAACAAGGCGGGTGGTGTCGACACAAACACGGCGAACGCCGTGCAGATCGAACTCGTCGGCACCTGCGACGAGCGCAATGCGTCTACGTGGGACGGCAAGCGGGTCGGCGTCGACTACATCTTCTGGCCCGCCGCACCGGACTGGGCGCTCGCCGAGCTCGCCAAGTTCGTGAAGTGGTCACACGACAACCACGGCATCCCGCTCCGGTCGACCGTCACCTGGAAGCCCTACAACAAGGGCCAGGTCGGCGGCTCCTACGGCGCGAACGGCGTCCGCCTGAGCGGCGCCCAGTGGAACGCCTACTACGGCTGGCTCGGCCACCAGCACGTGCCGGAGAACGACCACGGCGACCCCGGCAACCTCAACTTCGCCCGCGTGCTCGCCCACGCCACGGGCACCAAACCCACCCCTGAACCTGAGGAGGACGACGTGGCGATCACCGCCGACGACGCCAACCGGATCGCGCTCGCGGTCCACGGCTACCGCAACAAGGCCGCCAACGACGCGTCGCTCGAGGCCACTGGCAAGCCCATCCCCGACGCCTACGGGTACGACGTGCAGACGCACGCGATGGCCAAGGCCCTCACCACCCAGGTCGCGGCCCTCTCCGCCACGGTCAAGACCCTCGCCGACCAGCTCGGTGACGACGTCGACACCGCCACCGTCGTGGCCGCTGTCGAGCAGGCCATCGCCGATGCCGTCGTGCAGGTCAACGTCGACGTCACCGGCCCCACCAACTCCTGACCCACCCCATGGAAGCGAGAAAGCCATGACCTCCAACCTGCCCAACATCGGCGATGCCGAGACGGTCGTGAAGACCGCCGCGACCTACGCGAAGGATCTCGCCGAGCGCGTCATATGGACCGGCCTGACCGCGTCCGCCGCTGTGGCTCTCGCCGCCGGCCCGGGCGACATGTTCTCCGCCTCGTTCTGGGAGTCCGTTGGCGTGGCCGGCATCGCGGCCGGCGGGTCCCTCGTGAAGGGCCTCATCGCCCGGTTCGTCGGCTCCAAGCACAGCGCCTCCACCGCGTCTGGGGTGTAGGTGCGGTGCCGTGCACTGCGGCGACTGAGGCGAATGCTCGGTCGTCGCGGCACCATCCTGCTCAGCTACGGCTTCGTGTGGACCCTGATCGGCTACGGCCAGATCACCACTCCGCTGGCCGACCAGCGCGGTCTCCGCGTGCTGCTGAACGTCATGCCCCTGCAGGTATGGGGCTGGTGCTGGATCACCGCAGGCCTCGTCGCGGCAGCGTCCGCCTTTCTGCCACAGGGCATCGACTGGCCCGGCTTCCTCGCACTGCCGCTCATCACCGCCCCCTGGATGCTCGGCTATCTGATCAGCTGGTGGCCGCTCGGCCTGTACCCGAGGGGGTGGATAGCGGCAGCGCTCTACGGGGCGATCACTCTGCCGGTGCTAGTCGTCGCCGGATGGCGTGAACCGCCTCGGCCCAAGAGAGCGGAGCCTCCATATGAGTCCTGAGACTTGGGCCTCGATCGGCGTGTCAGCAGTCACTGGCGTCTGCGGCGTCTGGGCAGCCCGAGCCGCACGCCGGACACCCCGGCAAGAAAAGCGGGACGACTTCACCGTCATCCGCGATAGCCTCCAGCATCAGATCGATGGGCTGAAGGCAGACGCCGCCAGCCAGCAGGATCAGATCAGCGGGCAGGGCGCAGCGATCAGCTGGCTCGTCACCGACCGCCACAGCCTCGTCGGATACATCCGCCAGGCTGGCATGGAACCGCCGGCCCCGCGGCCGATCCCCGTCAGGGCGCGTCCCTTCCTCGATCACATCGACGTGTAAGAACTGGAGTACGAGTGCCTGATCAGACACTGCCGGCGCGGTCTGCCTACCGCGAGGCGGCCGCTGTCGCAGACGTCCCCGCCGAGCAGCCCGCCCCGCGATACCAGGGACTGTTCCTCGAACCCGACCTGCCGCCAGCCGGCGACGACGAGGACTGACAAGGCACCTGCCGTACACCCCTGTTTGCATCCTGACTACACCAAGCCCCCTCTCGCCTTCGGGCGGGAGGGGGCTTTTGCCGCGCCCGGCTATCGGCGGGCCAGTTCAGGCAGCAGCTCGCGGGCCTGCTTCATCAGCACCTCGTCGGCGAGGGCAAATCGGCCTACGTACAGCTCGCCGTGCCCGTACATATTGCCGCCGTTCCCCTTCGGCTCCGCGCGGGCCTCCCACTCCAGGGTCCAGTCCGCCGTAGCGATGTCCATGGAGCCTGGCTTGAGTACTGTGCGGGCACTCCAGGCGGTGCACAGCACCCACTCGGCGTGCGCGGAGCGGTCTGCGTTAGCGCCGGTGTGCCTCGCGCCGACGTCGAGGAGGCTCATGTCCGGAACCTCGGGAATCGGAATGTATCCGACGGCCGCTGTCACTCCGAAGTGCCCGGTAGTTGCGTAGGCGGCGACCCCGAAGACGTCTGGCCACATGTGCAGCAGGGGGAAGAGTGTGACCCTGCCAGTACCGCTGATCTCGCGTGCCATGGTGCGCCTCTCCTAGCGTGCGGAACCCCACTCTGATCCTGCCAGAGCGGGGCCCGCGACTCGCCGTGCTTCAGGGTTAGCGGTTGTCGCCGCAGCCCTGGGTGGGGTTGCTGCCGCCACCGTCGCCCGACTCGATGTCCTTGTTGCCCTGGTCCTCGTCGCCCTGTGCGGTCACCCAGCGGTTCATGTCGATCATGTGCGTACTCCTTCACTCGTAAGCGGAAGTGCACTTGCTGAGCCCCGCCTGGCGGGGCAGTTCCCTCGCCCGGTGTCGAGCCGGTGTACATGGGCTGCAAGGGATGGCCGTCTCACCGGGTGCGGGGGCGACCCGGCGAGACGGCGACTCAGGGGGTGTTGGACGGCCGGGAGGCGCTGATGATGCGGATCACTCCGCCTAGGGTGAGGCTGGCTCGTTCGGTAGGGCTGGCGGGCCAGCAGTCCTCCGAGGTGGCCGTCCATGCGTAGCCGCCGGGGCGGGTGAGGGTGAGTCTGCCGCCTGGCTGCACGGCTTGCACTTGCCCTGTGAGGGCTCTCGTTCCGTCGACTACGACGTCCCCCGGCCGGTATCTCATGTCCTTAGCGTGGCATCAGCGGCAGGACGTATCTGCCCCCTTTCTAGGGACAGTTGGACCGTCTCCCCCTACGCTCCAGGAAGGCCCAAAAGTCCGGCCTCAGGGGGTTGCAGTGAACGCGGCTTTACGATCAGCGATGGATGACGCGGGGCTCACGCCTCGGGGTTTGGCGGACCGAGTCGGGGTGACCGCGAAACAGGTGGAACGCTGGCTGGCGGACGGGGAACTGACACCGCACGCACGAAACCGTGCCGACACGGCGCGGGCACTGGAGGTGGACGAGGCGATGATCTGGCCGAAGGCAGTACGTGACCGCCTGAAGCTCGGCACCGACCGGGAGATCGTCTCCTCCTACCCTTACCGGTCGGCGTGCCCGTCGACCGTGTGGGCCGACCTCGTAGGTGGGGCTGAGCGCGAGATGCTCCTGGCGGGGTACACGAACTACTTCCTCTGGACGCAGGTACCTCACTTCTCAGCGACGGTACGGCGCCGAGCGGAAGCGGGGTGCCGAGTACGGATCCTTCTAGGTGACCCTGAGTGCGAGGTGACCAGGCAGCGCGAGGTCATTGAAGACGTGGCGCTGTCGGTGTCTACCCGCATCCGGATCACGCTGGACGGGCTGCGCAAGCTGGGGCCCGTCGAGGGCGTTGAGGCTCGCTTCAGTGCGGCGGAGGATGCCGCGAATCACGTGTCGCTGTCGGTGTTCCGGTTCGATGATCAGGCGCTAGTGACGCCGCATCTCGCCAGAGTCGTGGGGCACGACTCGCCGCTGCTACATCTGCGCCGGCATGGCGACGGCGGAATGTGGTCCCGTTTCGCAGAGCACGCTGACGAGCTCTGGGAGCGCGGTACTGCCGTGCCTATCGCCTGAGGCAACCCCCATCAGGCCCTCCCTGCTGCGCACCTTCGATTCCAAGGCGACGCTCCTGGCTCTCGGCCACTCGGAGTCGCGACCCACGAATGGCCAGGTCAGAGGCCTGCACAGCCCCGCTCGCACTACGCTGCGGCGCCTACTGTGACCGTCATCGTCCATGAGTGTCCTGATTCCGATATCGGGGGGCCGACCTCGGGGTCGTCGGGGCCGACCGGGGTGAACCCGACGCCGTACCCGTACTGTTCGGCGACGCGTCCGGCCCACGCGCGGAACTCCTCGCGGGTCCACTCGAAGCGGTGGTCGCCGTGCCGGACGTGCCCGGCCGGGAGGGACTCCCAGCGGACGTTGTACTCGACGTTCGGTGTGGTCACGAGGACCGTCCGGGGGCGCGCCGAACCGAACACCGCGTATTCGAGCGCGGGCAGCCGCGGCAGGTCGAGGTGCTCGATGACCTCGCTCAGGACCGCCGCGTCGTAGCCGGTCAGGCGCTTGTCGGTGTACGCGAGGGAGCCCTGGATCAGCTTCACCCGGCCGGCCTGGCGCTCGCCGAGCCGTTCCAGGCGCAGCCGCCGTCCGGCGATGGTCAGGGCCCGTACGGAGACGTCGACGCCCACGATGTCGGTGAAGCGCACGTCCTTGAGCAGCGCCTGCACCAACTGGCCCTGTCCGCAGCCGAGATCGAGCACACGGCTCGCGTCGGCGGCGCGCAGGGCGGCGAGGATCGCCTCGCGGCGCTGCTCGGCGAGCGACACCGTCTTCTCCGGGGCGTCCGTCGCCTCGCCGGTCGTCCGGTCCGCCGTCCGGCCGGTCGTCTCGTCCGCCGTCTCGTCCGCCGTCTCGTCCGCGTCTACCGCGTTGTCGAGGTCTTCGGCCGCCAGCCCGTCGGACTCGGCGAGCCGAGCCAGTTCCAGGCGTTCCATGGCGTCGCGGGTCAGGCCCCAGCGGCGCGAGAGGTAGCGGCTGGTGATCAGCTTCTGCTCGGGGTGCTCGGCGAGCCAGCCGTCACCGGCGCGCAGCAGCTTGTCGACCTCGTCGGGCGCGACCCAGTAGTGCTTGGCGTCGTCGAGGACGGGCAGCAGCACGTACAGCTGGTTGAGCGCGTCGGCGAGCCTCAGCTCCCCTTCGAGGACGAGCCTTACGTAACGCGAGTCGCCCCACTCCGGGAACGTGGTGTCCAGGGCCACCGGCTCGGCGTCGACCGTGTCCCAGCCCAGCGGCCCGAACAGCTTGCCGACCAGCTCGGCACCGCCGCGCGCCGGGAGCGCGGGGACCTCGATACGCAGCGGCAGGGGCGCGGCGGCACGCTCGGGCATCGCCTTGCAGGCACCGCGCAGGGCGCTCTTGAAGACGGTGGCGAGCGCGACGGCGAGCAGCGAGGAGGCGGCGTACGGCCGGTCGTTCACGTACTGCGCGAGCGCCGAGTCGGGGGCACCGCCCCTGCCCTTGCCCTTGCCACGGCGCACCAGCGCGATGGGGTCCACTTCGAGCAGGAGCGCGGCCGTGCACCGCTCGGCGGTCGCCTCGGGGTAGAGGACGTGCGCCGTGCCGTGCGAGGTCGAGAACGTCTGCGCGTTGTCGGGATGCTTGTGCAGCAGAAAGCCCAGATCGGTCGCGGGACGTTCGGGGGTGCCGGTGGTACTGATCGTCAGGAACACGCGTCCGAGTATGGTCCGGGATCCCTACTGCGACCAGGTATTTTCGGGTGCGGTCGCCGCCTCGCACCGCCGTGCTCCCGTTCGTTCGGCCCGCGGCGGCCCTCCTTCGCTCGGCGGGTCGTCACCCGGGCGGGCGCCGCTGCGCCGCCGACATGGCGGCGGCCAGCGCGGCGATCCGGTCGGGTCCCACGCGGCAGCACCCGCCGATCAGCCGCGCCCCGGCGGCGGGCCAGTCCCGCATGCGCTCCGGGTCGAAGGATCCGCCGCCGCTCCAGGACCGGGCGCCCGCGTCCCACTCCTCCCCGCTGTTGGGGTAGACGACGACCGGCTTTCCGGTGGCGTCGGCCGCGATCCGCACGGCCCGCGCGGCATCGTCCGGCGCACAGCAGTTGACCCCTACCGCGATCACCTGGTCGTTCCCCGCCGCCAGCCCGAACGCCTCCGTGAGACCCTGCCCGGCGCGCGTCCGCTCCCCTTCGATCGTGTACGAGAGCCAGACCGGCACCCCGCACCCCTCGGCCGCCCGCAGGAGCGCCTCGGCCTCGACGGCGTCCGGCACCGTCTCCAGCGCCAGCACGTCCGGTCCGCCCGCCGCGAGCGCCTCGATCCGGGGCCGGTGGAACCGCTCCAGTTCGCGCACACCCAGCCCGTACCGTCCCCGGTACTCGCTCCCGTCCGCGAGCATCGCCCCGTACGGTCCCACCGACCCGGCCACCCAGACCGGCCTCGCGGCCCCCTCCGCCGCCGCCCGGGCCAGTTCCACGCTCCGCGCGAGCAGCCGCGCGGCCTCGGCCCGTCCGGCCCCGCGCCGCGCGAAGCCCTCGAACGTGGCCTGGTAGCTACCGGTGATCAGCACCCGGGCGCCCGCCCGTACGTACGCCGTGTGCGCCGCCCCGATCTGCTCGGGTCCGTCGACGAGCAGCCGCGCCGACCACAGCTCGTCACGGAGATCGCACCCCTGCGCCTCCAACTGGTGGGCGAGCCCACCGTCGAGGACGAGCACCTCGTCGGCCATCGCCTCGGCGAGCGTACGGACGGGCCTCATCGCGCGCCTCCGCTCAGCCGAGCTGGGACTGGACCTGGGCGGAGATCAGCTCCAGGTGGTCCAGGTCGTCCAGGTCGAGCACCTGGAGATAGATCCTGGACGCCCCGATCGCTCCGTACCGGCCGATCTTGTCCACGACCTCGGCGGGCGAGCCTGCCAGGCCGTTCGCCTTCAGCTCCTCGACCTCGCGCCCGATGGCCGCCGCCCGGCGGGCCACCTCGGCATCGTCCTTGCCGACGCAGACCACCAGGGCGTTGGAGTACACCAGCGCGTCGGCCCCGCGGCCCGCGGCCTCCGCGGCGGCCCGGACGCGCCCGAACTGCCGCTCGCTGTCCTCCAGGGAGGCGAAGGGGATGTTGAACTCGTCGGCGTACCGCGCGGCCAGGCGCGGCGTGCGGCTCGCTCCGTGTCCGCCGATGAGCACCGGGAGCCTGTCCTGGGCCGGCTTCGGCAGCGCCGGCGAGTCGGTGAGCTGGTAGTACTCGCCGTCGTACGAGAACGTCTTGCCGAGCTCCGTACCCCACAGCCCGGTGACGATCGCCAGCTGCTCCTCGAGCCGGCCGAACCTCTCCTTGGGGAACGGGATCCCGTACGCCCGGTGCTCCTCCTCGAACCAACCCGCGCCCAGGCCCAGTTCGACCCGGCCGCCGGACATCCGGTCGACCTGGGCGACCTGGATGGCGAGGACGCCCGGGAGGCGGAAGGTGCCGGCGGTCATCAGTGTGCCGAGACGGATCCGCCGGGTCTCCCGGGCCAGGCCGGCCAGGGTGATCCAGGCGTCGGTCGGCCCGGGCAGCCCGTCGGCGGAGCCCATGCTGACGTAGTGGTCGGACCGGAAGAAGGCGTCGAAGCCGAGGTCCTCGGTGGCCTTGGCGACCGTGAGCAGGGTGTCGTAGTCGGCCCCTTGCTGGGGCTCGGTGAAGATTCGAAGATCCATGCCTCCATCCTGCACCTCGGGGCGGCCGTCAACCTCTCCGTCAGCCCCGCGGACGCCGCGGCTCGGTCGGGTGAATATCCGGGCCTCCGGCAGTGCGCGGTCCGCCGGGCCAGTGACCGGGGCCCGGCACCGTCGTTGGCTCGGGCGGAGCCGGACCGCCCGGCCCGCGCGCCGGCGGCCGCTGCCGGTGCGTCGTTCTCGACGGTGGCCCTCCCTCGCGGGACGGGCCTGGGCCGAGGAGGCCGCCATGTCCCAGGAAGCCGCGCCCGAAAGGGCGCTGCCCGAGCAGCCGGTACAGCAGTCGCAGTCCGTGCCCGAGCAGAAGGGCTCGGGCACCCCCAAGGGCCTGCTGCAGCAGATGGAGGAGCTGATGGCGGCGCTCAACGCCGACCTGTCGCAGCTCGACGCCGACCTTCAGTCCTCGGCGGACCGCCAGGAGTCCCGAGCCGGGGACGCCCCCGGCGCGGGCTGACAGCGCCCCGGCCGCCCTCCACCCGTCTCCCACACGCCCGCTCCCGCGGTCGCCGTTCATCGCGGCGCCGCCGGGCCCGCCCGGCCCCGGGCGGCATCGGGCGGCCGGTCACGCTCCCGGATCGCGAGTCGTCGCAGCATCCCGCGCACCCGGTCGTTCGACTCGTCGGCGGCGTCGATCGCCTCGATGCACTGCCAGTACAACCCCTCCTCGTCGGTCGCGCAGGCCACGCCGACCAGGGCGATGCCCACCTCTCCCAGGAGCGCGCCGAGCGCGGTCAACGCCACGCGCGCGTTCGTCACTTCGGTCAGCTGGGCGGCTCTCGGCCCGCCCGTCCGCAGCACAGGGTGCTCCGCCACCCCGCGCCCGCCGCCGATCTCACTGAGCCCCCGCGCCTCGCTCCGCAGCTCCTGCGGTCCGCAGAGCGCGAGATGACTCCCTATCGCCTGTGCGAGGGCCTGGGCCTGCCAGGCCTCCGCCACGATGTCCAGTGCCGTCCGGCTCTCCGCCAGCGCGTGCCGGCCCGCCGCGATCAGTCGCTCCGCTTCCATGGACGCCGCCCCCGTTCGTACGACTTACTGCCCACTGAATCCATTACCCAGAGTGAAGGCGCCTGAGCCCAAACGCCAGAGGAATTCGGAAATCTGTGGACAGGAAGCTCGATGGGGAGAAGTCGATCACTCCGAAGAGTGACGATCACCGTTTTCAGTGGCGTTTACGTCTCCTCCGGGGGTCGCACAGCCGGGAAGCGGAGTTCGTTCCTGTCGATCTTCGCCGACAGCGCGGCCAGCGGGTCGACGTCCAGCGCCGCGCAGAACTGCAGCAGATAGGCCAGTACGTCCGCGACCTCGTCCTCCACCCGGTGCGCCTTGTCCGGGTCGTCCATCACCCGCTCCGCCTGCTCCGGCGTCAACCACTGGAAGATCTCCAGGAGTTCGGCGGCCTCGACGCTGAGCGCCGCCGCCAGGTTCTTGGGTTTGTGGTACGGCTGCCAGGCCCGTGCCGCCGCGAACTCGGTCAATCTGCGCTGCAGTCCCGCTACATCCAGTTCACTCACTCCCCAGATGTACCACCGACACCCCCGGTGTCTCACGCGCGTATTCCGCCGCCGCCTCTCCGACGGTGCCGACGAGCCGGATGTGCCCGTCGGCACAGATGCCGGCGGCGAGGTCGAGGAGCGCGCGGAGCTGGAGCCCGTCCAGACATCCGTCCAGGCCGTCGGCGAGAACGGTCAGCGTCCGCATGGCGGAGGGCACTTCGGCGAGCTGGTCCATGGCCAGCACGCCGGGTCCGGTGAGCAGGACGAGGGCGAGGGCGAGGTAGCGCAGCTCGCCGTCGCCGAGCCGGCCCAGCGGGGTCACGACCGGAACGCCGCCGCGCGGCGCCGGAACCGCGACGCCGCCCGGCGCACCACCCGGCACCCCGCCCTGAAAGCCGACGGCAGGCGGCCCTCCCGCCGGCCCGCCCCCGGCCCCCCTCGGACCGCGCTCGAGAACCGCCCGTACCGTCGCGTCCGGCAGTTCCTCCACACGCAGCCCCGTGACGACACCCGCGCAGCCGGCGCCCGCGACCGCCGCGAGCCGGGCATGGCGACGCGCGCACTCGGTCGCGGTGCGGTGCAGCACCTCCGCCAGGTTGTCGCAGCCGCGCCGCAGCCGCCCCTCGCCCTTCGGCACGGGAGCACGCATCCGCGACGGACGGGGGTCGCACGGGAAGACCGAGCGAAGGGCGACGACCACCTGCTCGGCGGCGGCCAGGACCTCCAGCTGCCCCTTCGTCTTTCCGGCCACGCGCAGGGGCAACAGGGCGGTGCCGAGCCGGCCGTCGGGGAACGGCGCGCGGGTGACGGGGCTGGTGCCCGCGGTGTGCCATTCGGCCTGGACGGTGCTGCGCCCGGGGTCGCGGAGGGCGGTGGTGAGCAGCGTGCGGCCACGGCAGGTGAGTCGTTCGCCGACGATACGGAGTGAGGGTTCGACCTGGACGGCGAGGTCGAGGCGGACCGGCCCGGCAGGGCCGTCGACGGTGCAGCCGATCCGGAACCCCCGCCTCCCCTGGGCGTCGGGCCGGGCTCGCTCGGGCACGCAGGCGACGGCGTCGGGGAAGGCGGCGGCCAGGTCCTCACCCGCGCCGAGCCGCGCCAGCGCCTCGTACGCCCGCAGGGCGGTGGACTTTCCGGTGCCGCTCGCCCCGGTGAAGAGGGTCACGGGACCGAGCGGGTGGACGGCGGCGCGGTGCGCGGCGAAGGCGGAGAGCCGGAGTTCGGTGACGGCGGGCCGTGCGGTCCGGACGGTCCGGACAGCACCGGCCGCCGAGCCGGGCGACGGGCGGACCGCCGAGACGGCCGCCGAGCCGGTCGCCACGCCCGGGGCCGAGCCGGTCGCCTGGCCCGCTGACGGGCCGGCCGCCGCAGCGCCACCGCGTAAGGGGCCCCGGACCGGGCTCCGTGCCTGCGTGCTCCGCGCCTGGGTCGTACAGGCGAGGGAGCCGGCGGCGCGGGGGGAGGGGACGGAATCAGGCATTCGGTCGGGCGTGGGGCCGCCGGTGGAGTCCATGATCGGACCGTACGCAGAACCGCGGATGACGAACCGTTACGCCCTGACCATCTTCCTACGATCGGGGGACGGCGACTCCCGCCACGTCCTCGTCCGCCTCCGCGTCGGACGCGCCCTCGACCTCCGTACCGGCGGGCGCGAGAAGGAAGACGTTGCGGTCGACCCGGTGCATGACGCTGCCGAGCCCGAACACGACGCCGCTGCTGAAGTCCAGGATGCGCTTGGCGACGTCGGTGTCAGCGCTCGTCAGGTCGAGGAGCACCGGGATCTGCGCGATGAGGTAGTCGGCGACCTCGCGCGCGTCCGCGAAGACCTGCACGCGCAGGACGATCATGCGGCGCTGCTCGGCCGCCTCGTACGGGTCGGGCACCGCGCGGTGGTCGACCCTGGACGGCCATTCGTCACGCCCTCGCAGGGGCAGGACCTGCGCCAGGCCCTCCCACTGTTCGTCGGTGACGTCGTACCTCTCGTACCTACTCATGCACCCATCCTCCCGTTACTCACCCGTTCGGCCCAACAGCGACACGAGCCGACTCGGGTGTGCGGTCAGCGTTCGACCGGCAGTCCGCGCGGTTCCTTGATCCGTTTCATGATGATCTGCGAGTTGACCTCGGTGACCCCGGTCAGCGAGGTCAGCCGTTCGATCCACAGCCGTTCGTACGCGGCGAGGTCCGCGACCGCGATCCGCAGCAGACAGCCGGGGCTGCCGAAGAGCCGGTGCGCCTCGATGACGTCGGGGATGTCCCGCAGCGCCTCCTCGAAGGCCTCGACGGTCTCCCGGTCCCGCCGGACCTCGATCGAGACGAGCACCTCGAAACCCCGCCCGACGGCCGCGGGGTCGATGACGGCGCGATACCCCTGGATCACGCCGTCCTCCTCCAGCTGCCGCACCCGCCGCAGGCAGGCGGAGGCACTGAGGCCGATGCGCTGGGCGAGCTCCAGGTTGGTCAGCCGACCGTCCTCCTGGAGCTCACGCAAGATACTGCGATCGATCCGATCCATGACGCAATTATGCACGTCATATCTCGCAGGGTCGGCCTCGAACTCGCAATCACATGCCATACAAGCTGACCTATCGTTGCGAAGGCGACACCCTTCGATCTCCGGGACAGACAGACATGCAGTGGACACGCGACGACCGGCCGCGCCGGATCACCCTCATCAGCACGGGCGGCACCATAGCCAGCCGCTGGCAGGGCGTCGGGTACGCCGCCGACGCCTCCGGTGACGACGTCCTGGCCACCTCGGCACTGCCCGAGGGCGTGACGGTCGAGGTCGTCGACCTGTTCAACGTCAACAGCTCCCGGATGACCTCCGCCCGTCAGGTCACCCTGCTGCGCGCGGTCCACGCGGCGCTCGCCGACCCCGGCGTCGACGGCGTCGTGGTCACCCACGGCACGGACACCCTGGAGGAGTCCGCCTTCTTCCTGGACCTCCACCACACGGACCCGCGACCGGTCGTCTTCACCGGGGCGCAGCGTCCGCTCGGTACGGGGGACGGCGACGGCCCCGGCAACGTGTACGACGCCCTTCAGGTGGCCGCCTCGGTCCGCGACCTGGGCGTGCTCGTCGTCTTCGACGGCCGGGTGCACGCGGCGCGCGGCACCGTGAAGACGCAGACCCTGGCGGCGGACGCGTTCGCCGACCCGTCGGAGTCCAGCCTCGGGAAGGTCGGTTTCGGCAGCGTGGACATCCGCCGCAGCCCCGACCGGCCCGCCCCGCTCCCCCTGCCCACGGCCGCCGTCGAGGACCTGCCGCGGGTCGACATGGTGATGCACCACAGCGACGGCGACCCCCTCTTCCTGAACACCTCCGTCGCGGCCGGTGCGCGGGGCGTCGTGCTCGTCGGTACGGGCGCGGGCAACGCGACCCCGGAGATCGTCGAGGCCGTCGGCGCGGCGGTCGCCCAGGGCACCCTGGTGGCGCTGAGCACGCGGGTACCGGCCGGCCCGGTCGCCGAGCTCTACACCGGCGGCGGGGCCGTGGACCTGGTGGCCGCCGGAGCCGTACCGGCCGGAACGCTGCGTGCGGGGCAGGCCCGGATGGCGGTCCTGGCGACCCTCCTTTCCGACGTCGCTCCGGACCGCCGGCCGGCGCTGCTGCACCGGCTGCTGAACGGCCCCGCGCGCCCGGAGCCCGCCCTGACGGCGTCCGGCTCCCGCTTCAACGGCACCTCCTGACGCAGAGCCACCCCGCCTCTCTCCTTCCCCGCCTCTCTGCCTTTCCCCGCTTCTCTCCTCCCTCTCCTCCCCTCCCCCTCGAAGGCACCTCGATGACGACTGTGTCCCGCCGTGAGCACGACCTCCTCGGAGAGCGGGACGTGCCCGCCGACGCGTACTGGGGCATCCACTCCCTGCGCGCCATGGAGAACTTCCCGATCACGGGAACGCCGATCTCCGTGTACCCACAGCTGATCGACGCGCTGGCCGCCGTCAAGGAGGCGGCCGCGCTCGCCAACGAGGAACTCGGCCTGCTCTCCCCGGCGAAGACGGCCGCGATCGTCGCCGCCTGCCGGGAGATCCGCGGCGGGAAGCTGCACGAGCAGTTCGTCGTGGACGTGGTCCAGGGCGGCGCCGGCACGTCGACGAACATGAACGCCAACGAGGTCGTCGCCAACCGCGCCCTCGAACTCCTCGGCCACGCCAAGGGCGAGTACGAGCACCTCCACCCCAACGAGGACGTCAACCTCAGCCAGTCCACCAACGACGTCTACCCGACCGCCGTCCGGATCGCCGCGATCACGGCCGTGCACGGTCTGCTCCAGGCGACCGCGGTGCTCCAGGACGCGTTCGCGGCGAAGGCCCTCGAGTTCCGCGACGTCCTCAAGATGGGGCGCACCCAGCTCCAGGACGCGGTGCCGATGACGCTGGGCCAGGAGTTCTCCACGTACGCGGTGATGCTGGACGAGGACCGCAACCGGCTCGCCGAGGCCGTGGAGCTCATCCACGAGATCAATCTGGGCGCCACGGCGATCGGTACGGGCCTCAACGCCCCCGCCGCGTACGCCGAGACGGCCCGCCGCCACCTCGCCGCGATCACCGGAATGCCCCTGGTGACCTCGGCCAACCTGGTGGAGGCGACCCAGGACTGCGGCGCCTTCGTCCAGCTCTCGGGCGTCCTCAAGCGGCTGGCGGTCAAACTCTCCAAGACCTGCAACGACCTGCGCCTGCTCTCCTCGGGCCCGCGCGCCGGCCTCAACGAGATCAACCTCCCCGCCGTACAGGCCGGTTCGAGCATCATGCCGGGCAAGGTCAACCCGGTGATCCCTGAGGTCGTCAACCAGGTCGCCTTCGAGGTGATCGGCAACGACATGACGATCACCATGGCGGCGGAGGGCGGCCAGCTCCAGCTGAACGCCTTCGAGCCGATCATCCTGCACTCCCTGGCGAAGAGCATCACCTCGCTGCGTGCCGCCTGCCTCACTCTCGCCGAGCGGTGCGTGGTGGGCATCACGGCCAATGTGGACGAGCTGCGGGCGGCGGTCGAGAACTCCATCGGCCTGGCCACGGCGCTCAACCCGTACATCGGCTACACCGCCGCCACCGCGATCGCCAAGGAGGCTCTCCTGACGGGCCGGGGCGTCGCCGAACTCACCCTGGAGAAGGGACTCCTGCCCGCGGAGCGCATCGCGGAACTCCTCACCCCGGAGCGCCTGACAGGCGTGGAACCCCGCCCCGTCGCCTGAACCACCGGACAGCCGAGGCCGTCAGATCCGCAGCCACGCCGCCGTGTCCGTCGGGAGGCGGCCCGCCGGGTCGAGGGGGGTGCTGGTGAGGAGGACGTGGGCGTGCGCCGGGAGAGGCGTGGGGGTCGGTGCGAGGTTGACCAGGCAGAGCAGGCCCCCCGGGCGGGTGAAGGCGAGAACTCCCTCGGGGGACGGGAGCCAGGTCAGGGGGCCGTCGCCGAAGCCCTCCTCCGTACGGCGCAGGGTCAGGGCCGTCCGGTAGAGGGTGAGCATCGACTCCGGGTCCGTGTGCTGGCGGTCGACCGCGTAGCGGGCCCAGTCGCTTGGCTGGGGGAGCCATGGCTCGGAGGTCGGGCCGAAGCCGTACCAGGGCGCTTCGGCGTTCCAGGGCAGGGGGACGCGGCAGCCGTCGCGGCCCGGGTCGGTGCCCTGGGAGCGGGCGTGCATGGGGTCCTGGATGCGGTCGCGCGGGATGTCGGCCTCGGGGAGGCCGAGTTCCTCCCCCTGGTAGACGTAGACCGAGCCGGGCAGGGCGAGGGTGAGGAGCGCGGCGGCGCGGGCGCGGCGGGTGCCGAGGTCCAGGTCGGTGGGGGTGCCGAAGGCCTTCGTCGCGAAGTCGAAGCCGGTGTCCGCGCGCCCGTAGCGGGTGGCGGTCCGGGTGACGTCGTGGTTGCAGAGGACCCAGGTGGCGGGAGCGCCGACCGGTGCGTGTTCGGCCAGGGTGTCGTCGATCGTGCGGCGCAGCCGGCCCGCCTCCCAGGGGCAGGAGAGGAAGTTGAAGTTGAAGGCCGTGTGCAGCTCGTCGGGGCGCAGGTAGCGGGCGAACCGCTCGGAGTCGGGCAGCCACACCTCGCCGACGAAGACGCCCTGGTAGGCGTCGGCGATCGCCCGCCAGGACCGGTAGATGTCGTGGAGTTCGTCCTGGTCGATGTACGGGTGGGGGTCGACGCCCTCGACGAAGTCGGCGAGGGCCGGGTCCTTGGCCAGCAGTGCGGCGGAGTCGATGCGTACGCCGGCGACGCCGCGCTCGAACCAGAAGCGGAGCACGTCCTCGTGTTCCCTGCGGACCGCCGGGTGGGCCCAGTTGAGGTCGGGCTGTTCCGGGGTGAAGAGGTGGAGGTACCACTCGCCGTCCTCGACCCGGGTCCAGGTCCGTCCGGAGAACTGTGACGGCCAGTCGTTGGGCGGGAGTTCGCCGTGCTCGCCGCGGCCCGGCCGGAAGTGGAACAGTTCGCGTTCGGGGCTGCCGGGTCCGGCCGCGAGCGCCGCGCGGAACCAGGCGTGCTGGTCGGAGACGTGGTTGGGAACGATGTCGACGATCACGCGGATGCCGAGTCCGCGGGCCTCGGCGATGAGCTTCTCGGCCTCGGCGAGAGTGCCGAAGGCGGGGTCGATGGTGCGGTAGTCGGCGACGTCGTATCCGCCGTCGACCAGCGGGGAGAGGTACCACGGGGTGAACCACACGGCGTCGACGCCGAGTTCGGCGAGGTAGGGCAGTCTCGCCCGGACGCCCGCGAGGTCCCCGGTGCCGTCGCCGTCGCCGTCGGCGAAGCTGCGTGGGTACACCTGGTAGATGACGGCGTCGCGCCACCAGTCGTCGGTGCGGTGCGAGTGAGGGGCTGCCACGTGACGGTCCTTTCGGGCAGGTCGGAGTTCTTCGCCGCCGGCCCGGCGTGCTGCGGGGCGTGTGGACGGGCCGGCGACGAAGGTCTGGGGGTGCGGGACGGGGCGGCGGGGACGGGCGTGGTCAGCCCTTGAGTCCGCCCGCCGTGAGACCGCTCATGATGTTGCGCTGGAAGACCAGGAAGAGGAGCAGTGTCGGCACCGAGGCGATCGTGAGCGCCGCGATGAGGACGTTCACGGGCACGCCGTTGGAGAGCGAGTAGATGCCGACGTTGAGTGTCTGCATCGCGGGGTCGGGGAGGGTGAGCATGGGCCAGAGGAAGTCCTTCCAGACCCCCACGACGGCGAAGATCGACACCACACCCAGGATGGGGCGCGAGACGGGCAGCACGATCGACCACAGGATGCGCGTCGGCGAGGCCCCGTCCATCGACGCGGCGTCGAGCAGCTCTCTCGGGATCGAGTCGAAGAACCGCTTGAGCAGGAAGATGTTGAAGGCGTTGGTGACGGACGGGAGCCAGATCGCCCAGGGGGTGTTGAGGAGGTTGCGCTCCACGATGGGCACGTCCAGGACCGTGAGGTACTGAGGGACGACGAGGACGGTCGCCGGGATCATGAGTGTCGCCAGCATCAGGCCGAGGATGGCCTTGCCCAGGACGGGCCGCAGCTTGGAGAGCGAGTAGGCGGCCGCCACGTCGAGGACGAGCTGGAAGGCGAGCGCGCCGAACGCGTAGTAGAGGGTGTTGAAGAGCAGGGTGGCGAGGTCCATGACCTCCCAGGCCCGGCTGTGGTTCGCCGGCTCGAAGGTCCCGGGCACGAGGGTCGGCGGCGTCTGGATGACCTCCTGGGCGTCCTTGAAGCCGCTCGTCACCAGCCAGTACAGCGGGCCGAGGAAGACGAGGGTGAAACCGCCGACGACCACGGCGAAGACGCTCCAGTAGAGGACCCTGCCGCGGGGGCGGGCGAGCTGCGCCGGCGAGATGAGTGTGCGTGTGGACATGCTGGTCTCCCCCGGTCCTACTCGTCCTCGGCGCGGCTGAGCTTCACGTACGCGGCGGAGAACCCGGCCAGCAGTACGAGCAGGAGCAGGCCGAGCGCCGCCGCGGCACCGTAGTTGTTGAAGTTGAAGGCGTACTGGTAGATGAGGTAGACGACGGTCGTGGTGGAGCCCTCGGGGCCGGCGCCGCCGGTGAGCAGGAACGGTTCGACGAAGACCTGCATGGTGGCGATGATCTGCATGAGCAGCATCAGGGAGAGGATGAGCCGGGTCTGCGGGATGGTGACGTGCCAGATCTTGCGGAACAGTCCGGCGCCGTCCAGCTCGGCCGCCTCGTACAGCTCGCCGGGGATGGACTGGAGCGCGGCGAGGTAGATGAGGGCCGCGCCGCCCATGTTCATCCAGGTGGAGGCGATGACCACGGAGAGCATCGAGAGGTCGGGGTCCTGGAGCCACTGCTGTTCGGGCAGTCCGACCGAGGTGAGCATCTCGTTGAGCAGACCGTAGCCGGGGTCGTACAGGTACTTGAAGAGGAGGACCGAGGCGACCGGCGGCAGCATCACGGGCAGGTAGACGAGCAGCCGGAGGTAGCCCTGTCCGTGGTGGAACTCGTTGATGACGAGGGCGACGGCGAAGGGGACGGCGAAGCCGAGGACCAGGGCGAGGACGGTGAACAGGAGCGTGTTGCGCCAGGCCTGCCAGAAGGCCGGGTCGTTGAAGACGGTGACGAGGTTGTCGAGACCGACCCAGGTGGTCTCGCCGCTCTCGGTCTTCTGGAAGGCGAGGAAGAACTCCCTGACCATCGGGTACCAGGAGAACACCGCGAAGCAGACGACCGCGCCGATCAGGAATCCGTGGGCGGTGAGGTTGCGCTTCAGGTTCCGGGCGAACCGCCCGGCGGGCGGCACGGGGTCGCTCTCGTACGGCGGTGAGGGGCGGCGGGAGGCCGCTGTGCTCGGGGTCAGGCTGGGGGCCGACATCTCGTCGCTCCTTGGTGCTGGTCTGCCGGGTTGACGTCCGTGGGCGGGGCGGAGCGGGGGCGGCCGGACGGCCGGCCCCCGCCGCCAGGTCCCGTCACCCGTTGGCGAGGACCTGGTTCACCTGCGTCTCCGCGGTCGCGAGGAGCTTGTCGATGTCGGCGTCCTTGTTGGTGAGGATGCCGGACATCACGTCGTCGAGGACCTTGTAGACCTCCTGCGCCTTCGGCGGCTCCGCCTTGCCCGCGACGGGGTTGTCCATGAAGGTCTTGAAGTTGGCGACCGGCATGGTGGCGTGCTCCGTGCGCGCGGCGTCGTCCTGGGCCTTGGAGTCGTTCAGCCAGAAGTTGGGCTGCGGGACGCCGACGGGCAGGCCGTCCTGCTTGCTGCGTGACCAGTCGAACTGGCCCTTGCCGACGGTGAGGTTCTTGAAGTTCAGCCAGGCGATCGCGGCCTTGATCTTGTCGCCGGATATGCCCTGCTTGATCATGTAGTTGTTGCCGCCGGCCAGGGTGGCCTTCTCGCCGGGGATCGGCCCCATGCCGAAGTTCTCGTACTTCGCTCCGAGTTGCTGGACCATGTACGCGATGTCGTCGGGCGCGGCGAGGAACATGCCGAGCTTGTCGGTCGCGATCTGCTTCTGCAGGTCGCCCCACTTGAGCAGCTGGGTCTTGCCCATGCTGTCGTCCTCCCAGCGCATGGCGTGGAGGTTCTTGGCGACCTGCTTGCCGAGCTCGTTGTTGAAGGCGGCCTTCGTGCCGCTCGCGTCGACGACGTCCCCGCCCAGGCTGTACATCTGCGCGGTGAAGTGCCAGCCGCCGGTGTTGCCCGCGCTGTACTCGCCGAACCCGGCGATGCCCTGCCCGAGGCCCGCGATCTTCTTGGCGGCGGCGCGGACCTCCTCCCAGGTGCGCGGCGGGGCGTCGGGGTCGAGGCCGGCCTGCTGGAAGAGCTTGCGGTTGATGAGCAGGCCCATCGTGTAGTTGCTGGTGGGCAGGCCGTACAGCTTGCCGTCCTTCTTGAGCGAGCCGAGGACGTTCGGGTCGATGTTCTTGAGGAGCGGGACGCTCTTGTCGTTGACGTAGGCGCTGATGTCGGCGGCGCCGTCGTTGTCCAGCACCTGGGGCAGGTCGGTGAAGTACGTGTAGAAGACGTCCGGCTGCGACTTGGCCTTGAGCATCGCGGTGAAGCGGGGCGGTTCGAGGCACTGGCCGGCGGTGGAGCGGCCTTCGATCGTGACGTTGGGGTACGTCTTGTTGAACGCGGCGACGTCCTCCTTCCACTCCTTGAGCTCGGCCGCCTTCGCCGCCGGGGGCATGCAGTCGATGGTGATCGTCACCTTGGTCTTCGGGTCCAGCGGAGCGGAGGGATCGGACGACCCACCGCCCTCGGAACCACCGCTGCCGTTGTTGCTGCTGCTCGTGCCGCAGGCGGCGAGCGCGGTCAGCGTGAGCGCGGAGACGAGGGTGACCGCGCTGGCGCGGCGCGTACGGCGGAACCGGGCACTTCTCATGGGTGGTCCCCTTCGGGCATGAACGTGGAGGTCGCGTCACCCCACCGCCGGTGCGTTTGTGGGGCGCGCCACACTCAACCACCATCAACAAGTGAACGCAAGATATCGCGCTGATTTCGTAATTGCCTGACAGGGAGAGGGAAGGATGGCGAGGTCGCGGGCCGGGAAGCGCCCGACCCTAGAGGCCCCAGGGGTCTGCAGGGGACCTCCGGGGCGCCTGGGTGACAGAACGCACGCAAGGCCGGTGCAAGCGGCCGCAAGCCGCCTGCACCGGCCTCACAGGGTCCGTCGCGCGGGGGTGCGCGCGTCGTGTCCGACGTGGGTGTCGCGCCGATCCCTACGGATTGATGTCGATCTCGAAGGTGGAGGTGGTGTTACGGACGTCCACCGCGTTGCCGCTCAGCTCCAGGCCGTTAAAGGTCACCTCCCCCACGGCCGGCCCTTGCCCCGACTCCGGCATCTCGTTGGCCCACAGACCGAAGCCCGACTTGGCGTCGAACGCGTCCCCGCTCCGGCGCGCGCCCGTGATCGAGATGTCCGTGAACACGGTGTCCTTGATCGGGAACTGTGGCTGCCCGCCGACGTAGTTGGTCTGGAACATCACTCCGCTGTACGTCGGGTCGACGATGTCGACGTGGTTGACCCTGATCCCCTGGAAGACCTTGGAGGCGGAGAACACCCAGATGCCGGGGAAGGTCTGCGAGCCCCAGAAGTGCCCGCCGGCCCGGACGATCGAGATGTTCTCGAACGTCGTCGGCGCGGTGCCGAAGCCGTTCATGGGATAGCCGAAGTCCAGCGAGGAGATCGTGATGCCGGAGTAGACGAGCGTGTCCGCGATGTGGATGTTGCGGAAGGTGTTGTCGTAGCCGCCGTAGACGGCGACGCCCGCGGCACGCCAGGTGAGCGTCGACGTCAGGTTCTCGTAGACGTTGTTCTTCATGTCGGCGCCGCCCGCGTCGATCGCGGAGAAGAGCGCGAAGCTGTCGTCGCCGGTGGCCCGGGCGTCGTTGTTGGTCACCAGGTTGTCCGTGGACCCGTTGGTCATGTTGATGCCGTCCGCGAACATGTTGCGGATCCGGGAGTTCCTGATGGTGATCCGGTCGGTGTTGGCGCCCCAGTACAGGCACACCATGTGCTCGTTCCAGATGTCGTCGATCACGATGTCGGTCACGTTCGCGAAGTCGAACACCTTGCCCGGGCCGTCGATGCGCGAGGTGTAGTTGCCGAAGTAGGCGAAGCCCTTGAAGAGCGACCCCTTCGCCGCCGCCTCGGCCCGGAAGCCGACGTCGGTGTTGTCCTGCGTCGAGGGCGCGTGGAACGTCGTGTACCAGGGACCGGCGCCGACCACCTTCACGGCCTTGCCGTACACCTGGAACTTGCTCGACGTCTGGTAGTCGCCCGGCGGCAGATAGACCCCGACGAGGGTGCCCGTGGTGTCCATACGTACCTTGTCGAGCGCGTTCTGGACGTCCTGGTGGGTGAATCCGGCCGGGACCGTGTACGTCGCCGGGTCGGGGTTGCCGACCGGGGCGACCTGCTCCAGGTTGACGAAGTCGATCGCGTACGGCCGGCTGTTCGCCGCGTCCTTCTGCAGCCGGATCCTGCTCCCCGCCCGCACGGTCTCGCCGAGCATCATGTGCGCCTCGTCGTAGATGTGACGCGGGGCGCCCGCGCCGGGAGAGTTCCCGGGCGCGGTCTCGGCGCCGTACAGCCACGCGTACTTCGACGTCACCGGGAGCGCCTTCCTGAACACCCCGTCGACGTAGACGTTGATCGTGGAGTCGATGCCGCCGCCGCCCGGCGCGTCGGGCAGCGAGACCCGGGCGACCAGGGTGTTCGTGTCGGCGCGGGTGGTGAACTCGACGTACTCCCCCGTCGCGTCGAGGTTCACGGCCTTGCGGCCCGAGGCCTCGCCCGCGATGTCGCCCACGGTCCGGTTCGGGCCGACGACCTGGGCGCCTCCGCCCGCGGTGCCGTCCTCCGCCTCGTACATGTCGTACGGCATGTTGGCGCCGCGGCCGACGAAGAGCGGCTGGGTGGAGGTGTTGTTGGCACGCTTGACCGGCAGTTCGTTGGCGTCGTCGGCGAGGACGACCTTGACGGTGTACGAGCCGTTGGCGGCGGTCCAGGGGCCGAGGCTCACCTCGGCCGTGCCCCCGGCCGCGACGGCTCCGCTGTGCGCGCCGGTCAGCGTCCTGACCGTGACGCCCCTGGAGTCGACCAGGGTGAGCGTGACGCCGTGGCTGCCCGAGGCGCTCGCGACGGTGCCCTGGTTCTTCACGGCCACCTTGAACGTGACGGCGTCACCGGCCGCGGGACTGGACGGCGAGGTGGTCACGGAGGCGGCGACCAGGTCGGAGCTGGAGACCGGCCTGACCACCAGGGCGGTGGGGCTGGTGAAGGTGTTGTCGGACTCGTTCTGCTCGACGACCGCGTTCGCCTCGTCGGCGACCGCGCTCAGCTGGTACGAACCGGCGTCCCGTGCGCCGATCGAGGCGCTGACCGTGGTCTGCGCGCCTGCGGCGAGGGCGCCGACCTGGGCGGTGGCGACCTTCGTGCCGCCGAGGCGCAGCGCGACGGCGCTCGCCGGCGCGGCGGCCGGGCCGGTGTTGCGTACGGTCGCGCTCACCGTGATCGGGTCGGATTCGACCGGCGCGGCGGGCGCGGCGGTGAGGGCGGTGACCTCCAGGTTCGGGTTGGGCGCCGCAACACCGATGACCTGGAACTCGGCCAACTGGCCGGCCGGTGCGCCGGAGTTCGCGGTGAACTTCAGCTGGACGTCGGCGACCCGGGCGGAGAGCGGGATCGTGACGGTGTTGCCGCTCGCCGGGTCGAACGTGTGGCTCTTCGCCGCGACCAGGCCGCCGAAGCCGGTGGCGCTCTGCTCACGGCCGAGGACCTCGACGGTCTGGCTCCGGGTGGCCCAGGCCGTGCCCGGGTCGAGCTTGAGGACGAGCCGGTCGACGTCGGCGTTGGAGCCGAGCTTCACGGTGAGGGTCTGGGGGTAGCTGCCACCCGCGCCCTCCCAGTAGGTCGCGGTGTTGTTGTCGTTGGCGTTGGTCGCGGCGAAGGTGTGCACGGTGGAGGAGGCGGCGATCTCCTTGCCGACCGCCAGGTCGGAGCCCGTGCCACCGGTGCCGCCACGGGTCACGACGTTGCTGTTCGCCGACCGGTTGCCCGCCGCGTCCTTGGCGCGGACGTGGTAGGCGACGGTGGCGGAGGCCGGCTGGGTGTCGGTGTACGTGGTGACGTCGCCCGCCACACTGCCCCGCAAAGTGTTGTTCGCGTACACCTCGTAGCCGCTCACGCCCACGTTGTCCGACGAGGCGTTCCAGGTCAGCTTGATCTGACCCGCGCCGGGTTCGGTGAGCGCGAGGTTCGCGGGCGCGGTCGGCGCCTGGGTGTCCCCGGTCTCGCCGGTACGGGTCACGGTGTTGCTGTCGGCCGACTGGTTGCCGGCCGCGTCCTTGGCGCGGACGAGGTAGGTGACGGTCTGGTTCGCCGGGCGGGTGTCGGTGTAGCTGGTGGTTCCGGCGCCGACGGTGGTCAGCAGGGCGCCGTTGGCGTAGACGTCGTACCCCGTGACGCCGACGTCGTCGGTGGCCGCGTTCCAGGTGAGCCTGATCTGGTCGGTGGCGGGCTGGGTGAGGGCGAGGTTCGCGGGCGCGGACGGTGCCTGCGTGTCGCCGGTCCGGGGACCGAAGACCTCCAGTTCGGAGAGCTGTCCGGCGGGCTGGACGCTGTTCGCCGTGACGAGGACGCGTACGTACCGGGTGGTGGCCGCGTCGAAGGTGACCGTCGCGGAGTGCCCGCCGGCCGCGTCGAAGGTGTACGCACGGGAGGCGGTCAGGTCGGTGAAGGCCGTGCCGTCGGTGCTGCCCTGGATCTTCAGGGTCTGGCTGCGTGTCTCCCAGCCGGAGGGCAGCCGCAGGACGACCCGGTCGACGCGGACGGCGGCGCCGAGGTCGGCCTGGATCCACTGCGGGAGGGCGCTGTTGGCGCTCTCCCAGTAGGTGGCCCGGTTCCCGTCGTTGGCGTTGCCCGCCGCGTACGCCTGGGTGTGGCTGCTCGCGGTCAGGGTGCGGCCGCTCGCGAGGTTGGCGGAGGAGCCGTCGGCCGCGTGCACCTCCAGCTCGGAGAGCTGGGCGGCCTGCCAGCCGGTGTTGGCGGTGACGGTGATCCGGACGAACCGGGTCTGGGTCGCGGGGAAGGTCACCGTGACGGTGTTGGCCGCGCCGGGACTGAACGTGTAGGCGGCGGAGTTCTTCAGGGTGGTGAAGCTGGTGCCGTCGGCGCTGCCCTGGACGGAGAGCGTCTGGTCACGGCTCTCCCATCCGGCGGGCAGTTTCAGGACCACCTCGTCCACGCGTTCCGTGGTGCCGAGGTCGGCCTGGACCCATTGCGGCAGGCTGCTGCCCGCGCTCTGCCAGTACGAGCCCTGGTTGCCGTCGGTGATGTTGCCGGCGCCGTACTCGGCGAGGGCGCTGCCCGCCGCCGCCGGATCGCCCAGAGCGATGTTGGGGCCGCCCGCGGCCTCGGCGGTCGTCAGCGGACCGCCCAGTGCCAGGAGGCTGGTCGCGACCACGGCGCTCAGGAACCGTGATCTCCAGGTGGGGATGGTCATCTGTCCTCTCAGTCCTCGATCTCGGCCTCGCGCCCGACCGGCGGCGAGGCACGGCTGAAGGGCGGCGGCCTCGTCGGAACGGGGCCGCCGCACACAGGGGTGGAGCGGGGAGTGTCAGTTCCTGGTGACGACGAACTGCGAGCCGGGCTCGATGAGGACGTCGCCCTCGGCCGAGTCGGTGATGGTCACGCGCGTCAGCGTCGCGCTGCCGCGCGCCCCGCTCATCGCGAGGATTCCGGAACCGTTGTTCGACTTGTCGATGCGGACGTCGGTGATCTTCACGTCCGGCATCTCGCCGCCGCCGGTCTTGAACTGGATGCCGTCATAGGTCGAGTCGAGGATGTCGGTGTCCCGGATGGTGACGCCCGGGATGGGCTGGCCCTGCGCGAAGAGGGTGATCGCGCCGAACTCCTGGTCCTCGTTCCAGAACGCGCCGCCGGTGCGGTGCAGGGCGTTGTTGGCGATCAGCGTCTGCCCGGAGAAGGGCAGCGGGTCGTGGTCGGTCGCCAACATGATGCCCGGGTAGTTCATGGTGTCCGCGATGATGTTGTTCTCGATGGTGTTGCCGAAGCCTCCGTAGACCGCGATCCCGTTGGCCCGCCAGGGCAGCTGGATGGTGTTGTTGCGGAAGTGGTTGTCGGATCCGATGTCCACCGCGGTGTCCTTGACGTACTTGCTGGCCCAGACGGCCAGCGCGTCGTCACCCGTGTTCCGGAAGGACGAGTCGAAGACGGTGGACTTGCGGGTGCCGTTGGCGAAGTTGATGCCGTCGGCGTAGGTGTTGCGGATACGCATCCCGGTGAACTCCAGGCCGTCGCCGGGGCCCCAGAGCTCGGGGATGTTGGAGTAGTCGCGGCCGGCCCAGACACCGACGTTCGCGTGCTCGATCCAGACGTTGCTGATCCTGGTGCCCTTGCCGAAGCGGCCGTTGAGGCCGACGCCGCCCTCCGCGTTGCCGTCGCCGCCGCGGATCTGGCCCGACCCGAAGATGGCGATGTCGGAGATCTGCGTGTTGTGGTCGATGTCGAAGCCGAAGTTGCCCTCGTGCGGGTGGTTGATGCCGCCCGCCTGGTGCGGCGGGGTCAGCGTGTACAGCTGGGAATGCCACATGCCCGCGCCGCGGATCGTGACGTCCCGGATGCCGACCTGGTTGAACTGGCCCCGGTTCAGCGGGTCGTCGGTCAGGATCTTCTGCTCCTGGCGCCACTGCCCGGCCGGGATCCAGACGCAGGGGATCTGGCCGTTCTGGTCGGCGGTCACCGCGCGCTGCAGGGCGTCGGTGTCGTCGATGCCGTCGTTGGGAACGGCGCCGTACTCGGTGATGGAGACGCACCCGGCCGGCTTGGCGGCCGGGGGCGCCACCTGCTCCAGGTCGATCAGGTCGATGACGTGGAAGGCGGCCGAGTCGCCCGCGTCGCGCTGGAGGCGGAACTTCGTGCCCACCGGGTAGGTCTGCGTCAGCAGGGCGTGGGACTCGTCGAACAGCCGCCGCGCGTCACCGCCGGGCCGGTTGGTGAGGCCCTCGGGGTCGTCGGTGGTGCCGTAGAGCCAGCTGTGCTTGGACGACAGGGTCAGCTTGCGGACGAAGACGCCGTCCGCGTACAGACTGATCGTGGCCTCCACCCCGCCACCGGCCGCCGCGTCGGGGACCGAGTTGCGGACGACGATCGAGTTCGCGGGGTTGGTCGAGGTGAACTCGACGTACTGGCCCTGTGAGGTGAGCCGCACCGACTTCCGGCCGGAGGACTCGGTGGCGAAGTCGGTGTGGCCGAAGGTCCGCTTCTGGTCGGCGGTGAGCAGGGTGCCCTCGTAGCGGGCGTCCTCCGCCTCGTACTCGGTGTACGGCACGGCGGCGCCGCGCCCCACGACGAGGGAGCGGGTGAAGACGTTGTTGTTCTCGTCGGTCTCGGTGAGGGTCCCGGTGGCGTCGGCGGTCGCGGTGAGGGTGGCCCCGCCGCCGGTGGCCGTCCAGGTGCCGGAGATCGGGACGGTGGCCGTCTGGCCCGCGGCGATCGCGCCGGTGGTCCCGTTCAGGGTGGTGGTCCCGGCCGTCAGCCGGGTGACCGTGCCGGCCGGGGCTCCGGTGGTGCCCCGGTTGTGGACCGCGACGGTGAAGGTGACGGGGGAACCGACGGCGGGGCTGGCCGGGTTGGTCGTGATGCCGGTGATCCGCAGGTCGGGGCCGGGGCTCTGGCCGACGACGAGCTTCGCCGCCGCCGTCCGGCTGTTGTTGCCGTTGTCCTGTTCGGCGACGGTGTCGGTCGGATCGACAACGGCCGAGACGGTGTACGAACCCATGGGGCGCTTGCCGACCGTGACCGGGACGGTGGCCGAGGCGCCGGCGGCGAGCGCGGCGACCGGGGCGGAGCCGGCGACGGCGCCCTCCAGGCTGACCTGGACGGTGGTGGCGGGCGCGGCGGCCGTACCGGCGTTGCGCACGGTGGCGGCGACCGTCACGGCGTCCGTCTCGGAGGGGGAGGACGGATTCCATGTCAGGTCGGTGACGGTGAGGTCGGGGCTGGGCGCTGCCGTGCCGACGACCTGGAACTCCGCGACCTGGCCGCCGGGGGCGCCGGTGTTGGAGAAGAACGTCAGACGCAGGTCCGCGTACCGTCCGGTCACCGGGATGGTGACGGAGTTCTGGCCGGCGCCGGGGCTGAACGTGTAGTCGGCGCGTGGCTTGAGCGAGGTGAAGCCGGAGGCCGACTGCTCACGTCCGAGGACCTCGATCGACTGCGTCCTGGGCCCCCACACCTGGTCGGGGTTGAGTTTGACCACCACGGCCCGTACGTCGGCGTTCGCGCCGAGCTTCACCGTCAGGCTGGACGGGAACCCGGCGGACTCCCAGTAGGTGCCGGTGGTGTCGTCGTTGGCGTGGGCGGCGACGTAGGTCTGGGTCGACGAGGTCGCCTCGATCGGCTTGTTGCGCGCGAGGTTGGTCCCCTCGACCGGAGGGTCGACGGGGCCGCCGGCTCCGTAGACCTCCACCTCGGACAACTGGGCGGCGTTCCAGCCGGAGTTGGCCGTCACCTGGATCCGTACGAACCGGGCGTCGGCCGAGGTGAGGGCGATGCTCACGGTGTTCGCCCCGGCCGGGCCGAAGGCGCGCGGCTGGGCGGCGGCGAGGGTGGTGAAGGTGCTGCCGTCGGTGCTGCCGAGGACGCCGACGGTCTGCGAGCGTGCCTCCCAGGTCGTGGGGAGCTTCAGGACGACGTCGTCCACGCGGGTGCTCGCGCCGAGGTCGACCTGCACCCACTGGGGGAACGATCCCGCCGGGCCCTCCCAGTAGGACTGCTGGCTTCCGTCGGTGACGTTGCCCGCCGGGTACGCCCCGTGGGCTCCGCCGGCCGTGACCGTTCTGCCGAGCGCGAGGTTGGGCCCGGCCGCCGCGGCGTACGCGTGGACGGGCAGGAGCCCTACGGCGATCAGTCCGGCTATCAGCATGCCGACCGTCAACCGCCAGCTCAGGATGTTGCCTCTCATATGGGCCTCTCCGTCTGCCGGGCCGCGGCCATGCGTCGACACAGGGACACTCGCCAGGAACCCAGCGGAGCTCTGACAATGAATGACGGCGAGATACAGACTTATTGAGCATTTTCGTTAATCTTTTGCGCCGCCGGGGTGTCAGGTTTCTATCAGGTCACCGCTTTGTCAACAGCCCCGGCAGAACCGGCAGTTGGGGTGTGGCATCCCCGCAGGTCAACGCAGAACGGCTCCGGTGCCGGGGAGGCGGTGAGGCCTCCCCGGCACCGGAGCCGGGAACGAGCGGGGGTGAGGGTCAGCCGACGGGCGGCGGCGCGGTCGATCCGCGCACGACGAGTTCGGGCTCGAAGAGGAGCTCGCCGGGGTCGGTCTGGGTGCCCTGGATCTGGGCGCAGAGCAGCTCGACCGCCGCGCGCCCCATCGCCTCGATGGGCTGGCGGACCGTGGAGAGCGGCGGCTCCGTGCAGTTCATGAAGGCGGAGTCGTCGAAGCCGACGACCGACACCTGCCCGGGAACGGAGAGCCCGCGCCGGCGCGCGGCCCTGATCGCCCCCAGGGCGAGCGGGTCGCTGGCACAGACGATGCCGGTGACGCCCCGCTCCAGGAGGCGGGTGGCCGCGGCCTGCCCTCCTTCGAGCGAGAAGATCGACCGCACGACGTGCTCGTCCGGCAGCGTGGCGCCCGCCGCTTCGGCGGCCGCCCGCGCCGCTTCGAGCTTGCGCCGCGAGGGGACGTGGTCGCTCGGGCCGAGGACGAGACCGATCCGCTCGTGCCCGAGCGAGGCGAGGTGGCGCCAGGCCTGCTCGACGGCGACGGCGTCGTCGCAGGACACGCAGGGGAAGTTGAGCCCGGCGATGGACGCGTTGATGAGGACGACCGGGATGTTGCGCTCCGCCAGCTG
Source organism: Streptomyces sp. NPDC013317 (assembly GCF_055563155.1). Classification (NCBI taxonomy): domain Bacteria; kingdom Bacillati; phylum Actinomycetota; class Actinomycetes; order Kitasatosporales; family Streptomycetaceae; genus Streptomyces; species Streptomyces sp. NPDC013317. The sequence goes on along the minus strand of NZ_JBVHDX010000024.1, from coordinate 31,200 downwards.
GTGGTAGTGGTCGTGCGGCGCGTCCGCCTGCGCGAACAGACCGCCGGCGAAGACGACGCCGGACACCTGCTGCTGGAGGAGGAGGTCCACGTAGTCGGCCTCGGAGACGCCGCCCTTGGTCTGGGTGCAGAGCACGGGGGTCAGCCCCTGCTGCGCGAGCGCGCCGCCGATGACCTCGGCGAACGCGGGGAAGATGGGGTTCTGCAGCTCCGGCAGGACCAGACCGACGAGCCGCGCGCGCTCACCGCGCAGCTGGGTGGGCCGCTCGTATCCGAGCACGTCGAGCGCGGTGAGGACGGACTGCCGGGTGGCCTCGGAGACACCGGGCTTGCCGTTGAGCACACGGCTGACCGTGGCCTCGCTGACTCCCACCTTCTTGGCCACTTGAGCAAGTCGTCGCGTCATGAACGCAAGACTAGCGCAAGTCTCGCAAGTTTGTTGCGTCGTTCTCGGCCATCGGACGCAAGGACCTGCCGCCGGGACCTACCCGCTCACGGCCGGGGCCGGGACCCGGTTCCACTGCATACGGGACCAGGGGAGGGCCAGCTCGCTCCGGTCCCGCACCTCCCGGGGGGCGAGGGCCGCGAGGGGGGTGGCTCCGGCGTGGTGGGCGAAGACCGTGTCGACGTAGCGGTGGCCGGTGTCGGCGGCGAGGAAGAGGACCGTGCGCCAGGGGGCGCGTTCGCGTTCGTGGCGGGCGGCGAGATAGGCGGCTCCGGTCGAGAGGCCCGCGAAGACCGCGTGGCGGCGCAGGAGGTCGACGCTGCCGGCGAGGGCCGCGTCGAAGGAGATCCAGTGCAGGGTGTCGTACAGCTCGTGCGCGACGTTGCCGAAGGGGATGGAGCTGCCGATCCCGGCGATGATGATCTCGGGGTCGGCGACGTGCTCCGCGCCGAAGGTGACGCTGCCGTAGGGCTGGACCCCGACGAGTTCGACGTCGGGCGCCGCGCGCCCGTCCGGGGCCTCGCGCAGATAGCGGGCGAGGGCTCCGGTGGAGGCTCCCGAGCCGACCCCTCCGACGACGGTCAGGCCGTCCGCGCCGGTCGCCTCGCGGACGCGGTCGGCGATCGCGCGGTACCCCAGGTAGTGGACGGCGTCGTGGTACTGCCGCATCCAGTGGTACTCGGGGTGCGCGTCGAGGATCTCGTGGATCCGTTCCACCCGCCGCTTCTGATCGAGCTTGAGGTCGGCGCACGGTTCCATCTGCTCCAACGTCGCTCCGAGGACGGCGAGCTGGGTCCGCAGGGTGTGGTCGACCGTCGTCGAGCCGACGATGTGGCAGCGCATGCCGTGCCGGTGGCAGGCCAGGGCGAGGGCGTACGCGTAGATGCCGCTGGAGCTGTCGAGGAGCGTGTCCCCGCGCCGTACGGCTCCGGTGTCGAGCAGATGGCGTACGGCGGCGAGGGCCGAGACGACCTTCATCGTCTCAAAGCGCAGGCAGACGAGCCGGTCGTCGAGGCGTATCAGGTCCGGTCGGCCGATGGCCTCCGCGATGTGCTGGTCCATGCGGGATCTCCTTGCGGGTGGGGGCGGTCGTGAAGGTCCGGGTGGCGGGGAGGCCGTGGGCGTCCAGGGCGCGCAGACAGCGGCGTACGCGGTGACGCAGGCCCGGAGCGGCGGGGTCGAGGAGGACGCCCGCCACCGCGCCGCTGTGCGCGATCTGGACTCCCACCGCCCCGACGTGCCGGGCGACGGCGGTCAGTGTGTCGAACTCCGGGTGGCCGAGAAGTCGTTGACCGCGCCGCGCGCTGGCGGTGGCGACCCCCCCGAGAAGCCGGGCGTCTTTGGTGGCCACCGCCCGGCGCAGCAGCGCGCGCAGCCGCTCGTACTCCCGGACGTCGGCGTCGGTGGCCTCCCGTACGGGCAGGGCGAGGGTGTCGACGGGCGCTCCCCCGCCGAGGGCGCAGCCCACGACGACCAGGGGCGGGAGGGCCGTGCCGAGGTCCTCCAGGACCCGGCCCTCCCGCTGCGCGAAGAGCACCGCGCGGCCGCCCCACATCAGCGGGTCGCAGGCGAGTTCGGCACGCACCGCGAGCCGGGCGACCGTCTCGGCGGCGAGGGGGAGCCCGTACGCGTCGGCGACGGCGCGTACGGTGGCGATCACGTCGCTGGTGGAGCTGCCCATGCCGAGACCCACCGGGATGTCGCCGGTGAGCCTCAACTCGCCCCCGCTGGGCGGCAGTCCGGACCGCTCGGCGCATTCCGCGACCGCCAGCGCCGCGGCCTGCGCGGCCTTCGTCCGGTCGGCGGGTACGACGGTGAGCGCGTCGGGCGCGGTACCGGGGCGGAGCACGAACGCGGCGTGGCTGCCGGGACCGGCCAGGGGAAGGGTGACCAGCCCGGCGCACCGGCGTCCCTCGCCGTCGAGGAACACTCCCTGGAGGATCTCGCCGTGGTGGCAGGGCGCGTACCCGGTGCCGGTACGACGGCCCGTGTCGCGGCGCGCGGTGGGGGTCACGCGCCGCCCACCGCCCGGTAGCGGTACAGGGCCGTCTCCGCGGCGCTGAACTGGGAGAAGGGGAAGGGTTCGGCGGACAGCGCGGTCACGCCCGAGCCGAGGAAGGCACGGGCGACGGCGCTGCCGGTCTGCGCGTAGACGATCAGCGGGACGCCCCGGACCCGGCAGCGCTCCAGGACGGTGTCGAACGAGCCGTTGCTCAGGGTCATTCCGGTGGCGACGACGGCGTCTGCACGCTCCAGCACCTCGTGCATGTCGGCCGTGACGGCGTCGCCCCACTGGGTGGCCCTGAGGTTGAAGTCGCAGGGCAGCGGTTCGCCGCCGCGCTCCCGGATGGCCGCGACCAGCGGGTTGACGACGCCGATGAGGCCGACGCGCGCGCCCTGCTCGATGTCGAGCAGGCCGGCGACGGCCGCGTCCCGGGCCCGCGCGCGGACCTCCGGGGTACCGGCGGGCAGGGTCACCGCCTCGGCGTCGCCCGCTTCCCCGGCCACGCGGTGCGGGCGGGTCTCGGAGAGGTACGCGTCGAGCGCGGCGATCCGGAGGGGGCGCGGGGCCTCGCGCAGCAGGACGTCGAGCGGGGCGCCGGAGAAGTCGCGGCAGACCGAGGGGGCGATCTCGCCGGCCTCGAAGGCGCATCCGCCGAAGGATCCGCCGAGGCGGACCAGGGCGTACTGGTTGAGGTACGTCGTGTCGCCGCCGGCCAGCCGGGTGCCGTGGTGGAGCCAGAACACGCTGGTCGCGAGGAGTTCGGAGGGGGCCGGGCCGTGCTCGCCGGCCAGGACCGCCTCGATGAGGGCGTCGACGGAGCGGAGCGGGGTGGTGAGGGACATGGGATGGGGTTCCTTCTCAGAGGGCGGGTTCGGCCGTCGGTGCGCCGACGGGGAGCGGTCCGCGGTAGGTGACGGCCGGATGTCCCAGCGCGTCGGTGGTGAGTTCGGCGTCCACCTCGAAGACCTCGGCGAGCCGCTCGGGGGTGAGGACGGTGCCGGGCGGGCCGGAGGCGACGAGGCGGCCGTGGTGCAGGAGCAGCAGCCGGTCGCAGTACCGGGCGGCGAGCGACAGGTCGTGCAGCGCGACCAGGACCGTTCGGTCGGTGCCGGTGAGCAGCCGCATCAGCTCCAGCTGGTGCCGGACGTCGAGGTGGTTGGTGGGCTCGTCGAGCAGGAGCGCGCGGGGCTGCTGGGCCAGCGCGCGGGCGATGTGGGCGCGCTGCCGTTCGCCGCCCGACAGCGCCTTCCAGGAGCGGGCGGCGAGTGGCGTGAGTCCGACGCGCTCCAGCGCGGCGGCGACGACCGCCCGGTCGGTGGCGTCCGGTCCGCGCCAGCGGTCCCGGAACGGGGTGCGCCCCAGGCCCACGACGTCGGCGACCCGCAGATCGCTCTCGGCGCCCGAGTCCTGGGCGACGAAGGCGACATGGCGGGCGATGCGGCGCGCGCTCCACTCCCGTACGGACTCGCCGTCGTAGCGGACCGTGCCGGCGTCGGGGGCGCGCAGGCCGGCCAGGCAGCGCAGCAGCGAGGACTTGCCCGAGCCGTTGGGGCCGAGCAGTCCGACGGTCTCGCCGGGTGCGATGTCCGCGGCGACGTCGCGGACGACCGTGGTTCCGGCCACCGACCAGCTCAGGTTCTCGGCGGTGATCCTCACAGCTCACCCCGCTTGCGCAGGACGAGGAGGAAGAGCGGTACGCCGAGCAGCGCGGTGATCACGCCGACGGGGACCTCGCGGGGTGCGAAGGCGATCCGCGCGAGCGTGTCCGTCCAGACCAGGAACACCGCGCCGGCGAGCGCCGTGTACGGCAGGAGGACCCGGTGCAGCGGCCCGACGAGAAACCGCACCCCGTGCGGGACGATCAGGCCGACGAAGCCGATGGCGCCGACGGTGGCCACCGCGACCGCGGTCAGCGCGGCCGTGACCACGAGCAGCAGCGTCCTCGTGTGCCGTACGCCGATGCCGAGCGAGGCGGCGGTGTCGGTGCCGAAGGCGAGGCCGTCGAGCGCCTGCGAGCAGAGCCACGCGACGGCGAGGCCGAGCGGGGTGACGATCGCGCAGACCACGACCGTGTTCCAGCGGGCGGGCGCCATGGAGCCCAGCAGCCAGTGGGTGACGGCGCGCGTGGTGTCGGCGTCCGCCGAGGCCATCAGGACGAGCGAGGTCAGCGCGGTGAAGAGCTGGCCGACCACCACGCCGGTGAGCACGATGCGGACGGAGTCGAGTCCGCTCCGCCGCAGCAGCACGAGGAGCAGCCCGAAGGAGAGCAGCGCACCGGCGAGTGCGCCCCCGGTGACCCCGAGCGCGCTCGCGCCGACTCCGAGGACGACGACGGTGACGGCCCCCGCCGACGCGCCCGAGGAGACGCCGAGCAGGTAGGGGTCGGCGAGCGTGTTCCGGGTGACGGCCTGCAGCACCGCGCCGCACACGGCGAGCGAGGCGCCGACGAGGGCGGCCATCAGGACGCGCGGCAGGCGCAGGTCCCAGACGAGGGAGTCCAGCAGCGGGGGCAGGGGTCGTACGTCCAGGCCGAGTCGGGCCCCGAGGACCCGTGCGAGGTCCGTCCAGCCGACGTCGGCGGTGCCGACGCCCACGGCGGCCGCGACCGAGCCGACCAGGGCGCCCGCGGCGAGGAGCAGCGGGAGGGCGCGGGCGGCGAGGAGCGGAGCGGCCGGACGCGGCAGAGCCGCAGGCGCCCTGCGGGCCGTGTCCGGTTCAGCGGACATACCCGAGGTCCTTCATGCCCTGGGCCAGCAGCCCGAGGGCGTGGACGGAGCGTACGGACGGGTCGAGTTCGATGCCCGGCACGGTGAGGATCCTGTTCTCGCGTACCGCCCCGAGCTTCGAGATCACGGGGTGGCCGGTCATCGTCGCGCGCTTCTCGGCGGCGCTGTCGCCGGGCCGGCCGCGCTCGGAGAGGTCGCCGACGACGATGAAGTCCGGGTCGCGCCGGGCGACTTCCTCCCAGGTGACCTCGGGCCAGTCCTCGTCGACGTCGTCGAAGGCGTTCTTCGCGCCGACGATCCGACTCATCTCGCTGGGCAGACCGGTCCCGCCCGCCACGTACGGCATGCCGTTGAAGACGGAGTAGAGGTAGACGACGGTGGGCCGGTCCGTGCCCCGGGCGACCTTGGCGGCGTTCTCCCCGGCCCTGGCGACCGCCGCACGCTGCTCGGCGACCAGTTCACCGGCGCGCTGCCGCACGCCGAAGACCGTGCCGAGGTTCTCGTAGTCGGAGAAGAGCAGCTCGAAGGGGGTCGTTCCGGCCGGGTTCCGGCTCGGGCAGTCCACGGCGCTGACGAAGGTGGGGACCTCGAGGGCGTCCAGCTCCTCGCGCGTCCCGGCCCGGTCGGGGGTGAAGAGGTCGGCGGAGCCTCCGACGACGAGGTCGGGTGTGGCGGCGCGCAGTTGCTCGCCGGTGGCGATCTTCGGGGCGATGACCGGGACCTCGGCGTACGCGGCCCGGTACCGCGCGGGGATCTTCGTCTTGAGGTTGGCGGTGCCCGCCATCCGGTCCTGGAGCCCGAGTTCGAGCAGGGTCTCGGTCGAGGTCTGGTCCAGGGCGACGGCGCGTCGCGGCGGTTCGGCGAAGGACAGCTGGCGGCCGCAGCTGGTGACGGAGGCCGTCCGGGCCGGGGACCCGGGGTCCGCGGCGGAACCGCCGCCGGCTGCCGTGGAGCAGCCCGCTGTGGCCAGGGCGAGGGTCAGGGCGACGCCGAGACGGGTGGTGTGGCGCATGGGTTCTCCGGTCCGAGGGGGCGGGTGGGGCAGGTGGGCAGGGCGCTGCACCGGTGCGGGAGCGCCGCGCTCGAAAGGGTACTGTAACGACAATCATTTTCATTAACCACCTCGGGGTGTGCTCCGCCGCACCCCGCGCAGCGCCCAAGGAGCACCCGTCACATGGCCACCACGCCGACGCCCACAGCCCCCACCTCCCCAGCCCCGCCCCCGCGTTCGGTCCTCCGCGACCCCGCGTTCCTGCGACTCTGGGCGGGTACCACCGCCTCCGGGCTCGCGACCTGGGCGCTGCCCTTCGTCCTCGGGCTCGCCGTGCTCCACCGCGACCTCGGCGCGGCAGGTCTCGGCCTGGTCCTCGCCGCTCGCACCGCCGGATTCCTCGCCGCGGTCGCCGTCGGCGGTGTGCTGGCCGACCGGCACTCCCGGCGTGCGGTGGTCCTCTGGTCCGCCCTCGCGGCCGCGGTCGCCGCGCCCCTCCTCACCGTGGGGCTGGGCCGTTCACTGGTGCTGATGACGGCCGCCGCCGCGCTCGCCGGCGCGGGACAGGGCGCCTGCCGGCCGGCGTTCCAGGCGCTCACCGCCGAGACGGTCGCCCCCGAGCGCCGTCAGCAGGCGAACGCCGCGATGACCATGGCCGTACGCAGCTCCACGCTCGCCGGGCCCGCCCTCACCGCGCTGCTCGCGGCCTTCCTCGACGTCGGGACGCTGCTGCTCGGCATCGGCGCGCTCTGGCTGATCGCCGCACTGGTCCCGGGCAGGGGCGGCGCGCCGCATCGGCCCGCCACCACGGCAGGGGGCGTCGCACACCCCACCGGCCAGCGCCCCAGTCTCCGAAGCGACTTCCTGGACGGCATACGGGAGGCGCGCCGCCACCCCTGGTTCCTCACCGGACTCGGCGCCCTGGTCGCCGTCATCGCCCTCGGCTACTCCGCCACGAGCGTCGCGCTCCCCCTGATCAGCCGGGACCGCTACGGCTCCGAGTGGGTGCTGGCCGCGGCCATGACCGCGTACACGCTGGGCGCGCTCGGCGGCGCGCTGGTGATCGCCCGGTGGCGCCCGCGTTCCCAGGGCTGGGCGGCCCTCGCCGGTCTGGCGGCGTACGGCGTGGCACCACTGAGCCTGATGCTGCCCGTCCACCCGCTCGTCGTGGTCGCCGCCTACGCCGTGGCCGGCATCGGGATCGAGCTGTTCAACGTCCCCTGGTTCACGGCCACCCAGCGCGAGGTCGCCCCGGACAAGCTGGCCCGCGTCTCGTCGCTGGACTTCCTGGTCTCCTACGGTCTGGCGCCGATCGGCCTGGCCCTGATCGCCCCCGCGATCTCGGCGATCGGGATCACCCCGGTCCTCGCCGTCTGCGCCGCGGCCTGCTTCCTGGTGCCCGCCGCGGCGGCCGCTGTGCCCACGGCCCGCCACTTCGGCCGCACACCGCCCGTGCCCAGGGAGGACACGGCCTCGAGGACGGCCACGGCGGGCTGAGCACCGGTCGACCGCCCGGGGGTGGGGCCGTCCGAGGACGGCCCCACCCCCGGGCGGTGTCGGAACCGGCGTCCCGCCGACGCTGTCAGTCCAGCTGGAGCTCGGGCTTCCGCAGCTCCATCCAGGTGTGCAGGTCCAGCACGCGCTCCAGGCCCGCCCGTACGGCCACCGTCACGGCCGCCGGGTCCAGCGCCACGGTCTGCTGCGCCCAGGCCCGGTCGACCAGCGCGAACACCTGCGCGTCCGGCTCCGCCACCAGCTCCTTCACCTGCTGCTGCAGATGCGCCGCGTACCCGGGGTTCTGCGGCGACGGGTAGGGGCTCTTCACCCGCTCCACGACCGACCGCGGCAGCACGGGCGCCGCCGCGGCGCGCAGCAGGCTCTTCTCCCGCCCGTCGAACGCCTTCAGCGCCCAGGGGGTGTTGTAGACGTACTCGACGAGGTTGTGGTCGCAGAAGGGCACCCGGACCTCCAGCCCGACCGCCATGGAGAGCCGGTCCTTGCGGTCGAGCAGCGTGCGCACGAACCGCGTCAGGTGCAGATGGCACATGGAACGCATCTGACGCTCGAGACCGGTCTCCCCGTCGAGGTGCTCGACCTCGGCGAGCGCCGTCGCGTACTGGTCGGCGGTGTAGGTCCCCACGTCGAGCAGCTTGCGCAGTCCGGGCTCGATGTGGTCGGTCCGCGCGGCGAGGCTCATCGGCGGGATGAACATCATCCAGGGGAACGTGTCGGCGTGCCGCGCCGCCTCGATGTGGAACCAGGGGTACCCGCCGAACACCTCGTCGGCCGACTCCCCGGAGAGCGCCACCGTCGACTGCTCCCGGATCGCCTTGAAGAGCAGGTAGAGCGAACTGTCCAGGTCACCGAAGCCGTTGGGGATGTCCCGCGCGCCGACCGTCGCACGCCGGACCTCGGGGTCCGAGATGTCGGCCGGGTTCAGGACCACGTCGTGGTGCGCCGACCGCACGTGCGCCGCGACGTCGCGGACGAACGGCGAGTCGGGGGTCTCGCGCATCTCGTCGGGGACGAAGTTCTCCTCCTGGCCCGCGAAGTCCACCGAGAACGTACGGAGCCGGTCGCCGCGCAGGGCGAGCTGCTGCGCCGCGAGGCCGGTGATGGCGCTGGAGTCCAGTCCGCCGGAGAGCAGGGCGCACTGCGGTACGTCCGAGATCAACTGACGCCCGACGATCCCGGTCAGCATGTCCCGCGTCCGGACGACGGTCTCGTCGCGGCCGTCGGTGTGCTCGGCCGCGCGCAGGCTCCAGTACGTCCGCTGTCGCAGCCCACGGCGGTCCACGGTGACGAGCGTGCCCGGCAGCATGTCGTGCATGCCCTTATAGAGCGCCCAGCCGGGGGTCTTGGTCTGCGCGAACAGCTCCCGCATTCCATCTGTGTCGACCACCGGGCGCACCGACGGGTTCGCCAGGATCGCCTTCGGCTCGGAGCCGAACAGCACGCCGTCGGGCGTCGGATGGTAGAAGAGCGGTTTGATGCCCATACGGTCGCGCACGAGAACGAGCTTCTCCTCGCGCTCGTCCCATATCGCGAACGCGTACATGCCCTCCAGGTGGTCGACGAGACTCTCGCCCCACTCCAGATAGGCGTGGAGAACGACCTCGGTGTCGCTGTCCGTCCGGAAGGTGTGCCCGTGCGACGCGAGCCGGTTCCGCAACTCCTGGAAGTTGTAGGTCTCTCCGGAATACACGATGGCGACGTCACCGGCAGGGGTGCTCACGCTCATCGGCTGGGCACCGCCGGCCAGGTCGATGACGGCGAGGCGCCGGTGTCCCAGTCCGACATGGGTACGCAGGTACGTGCCGCGACCGTCCGGCCCGCGGCACGCCATGGTCTCGGTCATCGCGTCCAGGGTGTCGCCCCGACGCGTCAGGTCGGAGTCGAACGAGACCCATCCTGCGATACCACACATTCCACAACCCCATTTCCCGTACGGTTCCGTGCATTTCTCATGCAATTCGAAGTGCGGCTGGCGCAGGCCGGGCAGTGACGAAAGTCCGCGGCGACGATTGATCCCTCGTCGCGGGAGCGTAGCAATCTGAATTGGGGCCCAACAATGTTCGCTCCACCCGTCCTTGTATGAGGAATGCACATTCCCGCTCGCGCGTCCGGCGGAAAGCCGTGGGAGTGGTCAGGCGACGGTACGGAGGCGCAGTTCCCGGTCCGCCGCGAGGTCGAGGAGATCGGCGTCGTGGCTGATGAGGACGACCACGGCACCCTCCTGGGCGACCTCGCGCATCGCGGCCGTCATCGATCTCAGATGGCGGCGGTCGACACCGGAACTGGGCTCGTCGAAGACGACGATCCGGCGTCCGCTCAGCCGCGCCGTGGCGACGACCAGGCGCTGCTGCTGGCCACCGGAGAGCGAGAGCGGGTGCCGGTCGCCGAAGGCGTCCAGGTCGAGGTCGGCGAGTACGGCGGCGGCCTGTTCCGCCCGCTCCGGGAGGGCGCCGAGGCGCAGTTCGGCCGCGACGCTGTCGGTGAAGAGCTGGCGCTCCACGTCCTGCATGACGATGACGGCCTCGCGCTGCCGCTGCGAGCGGGACAGTGGGCGACCGTCGAGAAGCACCTGGCCGGCGTGGCGCTGCAGCCCGGCGAGGATCCGGGCCAGCGTGGTCTTCCCCGTGCCGTTCGCGCCGGTGACGGCGGTGACGGCGCCGCGGGGCAGATGGGCTTCGGCGATGTCGAGCACGGGCCGTCCGAGGAACGCGCACCGGACGCCGCGCAGCGTCAGACCGCCGGCCGGTCCGTGCGGTCCGGTCGCCGTCGCGACGGCGTCGTGCTCGGGGTCCTCCCCCGGGCCGTCTCCGGGAGCCGCCGACGGCTCACCCGGCTCGACGCTCGGACCGTGCGCGTACGTCCGGAGCGACCGGGGTCGTACAGGAGTGTGGAGGCTGCGCAGGCCCTCGGCGCGCAGCATCTCGTCGGTCAGTCGGGGGAATTCGGCCCTCGTCCATTCCCTCCGGACGCGTCCGTGTCGGAGGACGACGATCCGGTCGGCCAGGTCGCGGAGGTAGTGGAGCCGGTGCTCGGCGATGACGAGGGTGGTGCCCCGGTCCCTGAGATGTCCCAGGATCGCGGTGAGGTCCGCGATGGCCTCGGGAGAGAGGTTGGAGGTCGGCTCGTCGAGCAGCAGCACCGGCGGTCCGTGGGTCACGGCCGCCGCGCACGCCACCCGCTGCTGCTGGCCGCCCGACAGCTCCCGCAGCCTGCCGCCGAGCCCGCCCAGGCCGAATTCGGCGACGACCCGGGCGACCCGTTCGCGCATCCGTGGGGGCGGCGTCCCGAAGTTCTCGAGGGCGAAGGCCAGTTCGGTGTCCACGGCGTCGGTGAAGAACTGCCGTCGGGGCTGTTGCAGGACGGTGCCCGTCACCCGCCCCACCTGGGCGAGGTCCGTGATCGGTGCGCCGTCGACGCGGATCTCGCCCTCGAGGACGCCGTCGTGGAAGTGCGGGGCGAGCCCGTTCATCAGCCGCAGGGCCGAGCTCTTGCCCGAGCCGCTCGGTCCGCACACCACCACGGTCTCACCGCGCCGGATGCGCAGGTCGAGACCGTCGAGCACGGCGGAGTCGCCGCCCTCGTACGTCCACCGGACGTGGCTGAGCTCGATCACCGTGTGGACCTCCACCAGAGCGTGGCCGCCGTAAGCAGCGCCACGGCGAGGACGGCGACCGCGTCGGCGGGCCCGAACCGCGGCGGGTGCATCGCCGTCGGCCAGGGCTGCGACCCCAGCCCGCGCAGCAGCGCCGACGCCGAGAGGTCCTCCGCCGAGCGCAGGCTCGACGCGATGAGGGGCACCGTGAAGTACTCGATGCTGAGCAGGGGGTGGCGCAGCATGCCGGTCACTCCGCCGAGCCCGCGCAGCCGCATGGCGTCGCGCACGGCGCGCGCCTCGGCGACGATGGTGGGGACGAACCGCAGCATGACCGCCCCGGAGACGGTGAACGCCTCCGGCACCCGCATGGCCCGCAGGGCGGCCGTGAACCGGGTCGGCGGGATGGTCCTGACCAGGTGGGCGGCGATGCCGCCCACGGCCACCAGACGAAGCGTGAACTCGCCCATGACCCCGATCAGGCCGAGCAGCGGCCACGCCGCGGCGAGCGGGAGGAGATAGGCCACCGCGGCGGCCGCGGCGGCGGCCGCCGGGAGTCCGATCGCGCGTCTCCAGGCCCGCTCGGAGAGCGCGAGCAGCACTCCGGCGGCCAGCGTCGCCGGAACGAACCACATACCGCCGGGCGCCATGATCGTGATGCTCGCGGCCAGCAGGATCGCGACGGCGGTACGCGGGTCGAGCGACCGCCGTACGGCCGTCCTCTCCGGTGCGGCAGAGACGGTTCCGGGCAGGGTGGGGTGGCCCGGCCGCGCGGAGGCCGCGCTCACGCCAGCCCGGCTCTGCGGAAGTGCTTGTCCAGGAGCCGCAGCCCCAGCGCCCCGCCGATCAGGCCGAACACCAGCGTGGACACGTCGAAGGCGATCAGCACGGCCGGTGACAGCAGGTCGTCGAGCCGTGCCACGTAGCCGGCGTCCATCGCCTCCATGTACGGGCTGGAGAGGAAGTCCTCCCGGGCGTAGAGCATGGGCAGGAACAGCCCGGCGAACCAGGTGCTGAACACGGCGTAGCCGAGCACCGCGAGATACCGCGAGCGGTACCGGCCCGCCCAGAGCAGCACCTCGGCGACCAGGGCCGCCACCACCCCGACGAGCAGGGTGACGGGCGGGCTGCCGATCAGCAGCATGAACCCGGTGACGATGACGGCCAGCACGGTGACCATGCCGGCGTGCCTGACCCGGGTGAGGAAGAGCATGAACGGCACTCCGGCCGCGACGATGCTGACCGCGCTCGTCACCAGGGTCATCACCGGGCTGATGAACTCGAGCAGATTGAACACGCCCACCGTCACGATGTAGAGGGCGCTGAAGACTCCGATGTCGATCAGGTTCTTGGGGCTCATCCGGACATCTATCCGGTGATCGGCGGCGTCGGCGGTCACGGTGTCCTGTCCTCGTCTCGGTCGGGAAGGGGGGGTGAGCCGCCGTCCGGCCGTGGCCGGACGGCGGCTCAGGCGCCGGTCGTCGCCGTCAGGGCGCGGAGGGCCACGGGACGGCCGACTCCTCGGAGGCCGCCCGTGCCTGCGCCGTCAGGAGTTCGACGACCGTGTCGCGGTGGTCCTCCAGATAGAAGTGACCGCCCTCGAAGGTGCGCAGTGCGCAGCCTCCGTCGGTCACCTCACGCCATCCCTCGGCCTCCCAGTCGTGGATCTCCGGGTCGGCGTCGCCGTACAGCACGTCGACCGGGCAGCGCAGCGCGAGGCTGGGAACCGGCCGGTAGGTCTCGCTCAGCCGGTAGTCGGCCCGGATGACGGGCAGGAAGGCCTGGACGAGTTCGGCGTTGTCGAGGATGTCGCGGTGCGTCGCGTCGGTGCGTCGCAGCTCCTCGACGAGTTCCTCGTCGGTGCCGAGATGGACCCGGCCGCGCCGGGTCAGCGCCGGGGCGGGGTGCCCCGACACGATGAGCCGCGTGGGGGGTTCGCCGGCCGCCGCGAGGCGGAGGGCGACCTCGTAGGCGACGACGGCGCCCATGCTGTGACCGAACAGGACCGTCGGAAGCCGGGGGCCGTCGGCCGTCAGATCGGCCGCGAGTGCCTCGGCCACGCCGTGCAGGTCCGCCGGTATCGGTTCGGAGTACCGGTCCTCCCGGCCGGCGTACTGCGCGGCGAGGAACTCGACGTCCCACGGCGCCGCCGCGGCCCACGCGCGGTAGTAGCTCGCGCTGCCTCCGCCGTGGGGGAAGAGCAGCACCCGGGCCCGGGCGTACGGCCGCGGTGTGAGGCGGCGGAACGCGCCGAGGTGACGGTCGTGCGTCGCTGGATCGAACATGTCGGTTCAGTCCCTCGCTACCGGTGCCATGGAGATGTTCCAGAAGTTCGCGTAGCGGCCGCCGCGGCTGAGCAGCTCGTCGTGCGTCCCTTCTTCGACGACGTGTCCGTCGTCCAGGAAGACCACCCGGTCGGCGCGCTGCACGGTCCGCATCCGGTGCGCGACCATCACCACCGTGCGCCCGGCCATCAGCCGCTCGATGCCCTCGTGGACGGCCACCTCGTTCACCGGGTCGAGGGCGGAGGTGACCTCGTCGAGTAGGACGATGGGCGCGTTCTTGAGGAGCGCGCGGGCGATCGAGACGCGCTGGCGCTCGCCGCCCGAGAGCAGCGCGCCGCCCTCGCCGACGTCGGCCGCCCAGCCGTCGGGCAGCCGCTCGATGACCTCGTCGAGCCGGGCCGCCGTGGCCGCCGCCCGTACCTCGGCGTCGGTGGCGTCGGGCCGGCCGAGGCGGACGTTCTCCTCGATGGTGCCGTCGAAGAGGTAGACGTTCTGGAAGACGATGGAGATCTGCGCCATCAGGACCTCGGGGTCGACGTCCCGTACGTCGACGCCGCCCACGCGCACCACGCCCGCGTCCACGTCGTAGAACCGGGCGAGCAGCTGCAGCAGCGTGCTCTTGCCGGCTCCGGACGGTCCGACGACGGCCAGGCGCCGGCCCTGCGGTACGGAGAGCGAGGCGCCGTCGATCACCGTGCGGTCGCCGCGCCGGAAGACGACGGAGTCGAACTCCAGGTCGTGGCGCTCCGGCAGGATCGGTTCGGCGGGCTCGGGCAGCGGCTCGGTGCGCAGGACGGTGTCGAGCCTCGCCAGGACGGACCGGGCACCGCGCAGCTTGCCGCCGATGTCCGTCAGCGACAGCAGCGGGTCGGCGCAGCGCGCCGCGAGGACCAGGATCGTGAGGATCTCGGCCACGCCGATGTCCCCGTCGAGGGCGAGGTAGACCCCGAGCACCAGGACGGCGGTGAAGAGGGCCTGGACGGTGAGCGTCAGCCCCACGGCTCCGGGCAGCGCCGTGAAGGTGGAGCGGCGGGAGGCGCGCTCGACGTCCCGCAGCGCGTCGTCGAGGAGCCGGAAGCGTTCGGTGGTCCGGCCGCCGGCGCGCAGCACCGGCTGGGCCTGGAGGAACTCGATGACCCGGCCGGTGGCCTCGTGGTCGCGCTCCTCCCGCTCGACGTCCTCGGCGGCGGAGGAGCGTGCGGTCCATATCTGGATCGCCGCCACGATCGGCACGCCGACGAGCGCGGCGAGGCCGAGCTGCCAGCTGTAGGCGAGCATGACCGCGACGATGGTCAGCGGGGTGACGGAGGCGGCGATGAAGGGGGCCAGCAGGTGGGCGATGACGCTCATCGCGTCGAGGACTCCGCGGCTGGCCAGGACGGAGACCTCGCCGAGACGGCTCCCGCTGTACCAGCCGATGGGCAGCCGGGCCAGATGGTCGCCGAGGCGGTGGTACATGCCGCGGAGCAGCGCGGTGCCGACGTGGAAGCCGGACAGGTCGCTGATGTAGCGCAGCGCGGCGTAGACCGCGATCGTGATGCCGAAGGCGGTCAGCCAGGGCCACGCGTCCTCGGGGGTGTCCCCGAACAGCTCCTTCAGGACGGGGACGACCAGTCCGTACGACAGGCCCTCGACGATCGAGGTCAGCGTCATCAGCGTCACGGTGCGCCGCAGGGGCTGGGCGTACTCGCGCCCCAGCACGCGCAACAGCATTCGGATCATCGGGACTCGTCTCCTCGCGGTGCGCGACCGTCGGCTTCGGTGTCATCGGCGACCGATGGGTGGGACTGCCAGAAGGCGGCGAACTTTCCTCCGGCGGAGAGGAGTTCGGCGGGCCTGCCGCGCTCGACGATCCGGCCCTCCTCCAGCATCACCACCGTGTCGGCGTCGGCGATCGTCTCCAGGCGGTGGGCGATGACCAGGACGGTCCGCTCGCCCTCCAGAGTCCCGAGTGCGGCGCGTACGGCCTGTTCGGTCTGCGGGTCGGCGAAGGCGGTCGCCTCGTCGAGCACCAGGACGGGTGTGTCGGCGAGCAGGGCGCGGGCGACGGCGATCCGCTGGGACTCGCCGCCGGAGAGTCCGGCGTCCTCGCCGATCACCGATTCGTATCCGCGGGGCAGTTCGAGGATGCGGTCGTGGATGTTCGCCAGCCGGGCCGCGCGCACGACGTCCTCGCGCTCGGCGTGCGGGACGGCGAGCGCGATGTTGTCGGCGATCGACGCGCGCAGCAGCCGGACGTCCTGGAAGACGAAGGAGACCGTCTGGTAGAGCTCCCGGCTGCCGAGTTCGCGCAGGTCCACGCCCCCGAGGACGACCGAGCCGTGGCTCGGGTCGAAGAACCGCGGCAGCAGCTGGACCAGGGTGGACTTGCCGCTTCCGGACGGCCCGACGACGGCGGTGACCGTGCCCGGCTCCAGCACGAGGTCGATCCCGCGGAGCACCTCGCGGTCCTCCTCGTAACCGAATCGGACGTCGCGGAGCTCGACGCGGTGCCCCTGGGGCAGGACCGGGTGGGCCGGCTCCGGCAGTGCCTCCACCGACAGCACGTCCTTGATCCGGCCGAGGGCGCGGCCGGCGGTCTGCATCTCGTCGAAGCCGTGGCCGAGGGCAGCGACCGGGGCGGTCAGGCCGAGACCGAGCAGCAGGAAGGGCAGCAGGTCGGCGGGGGCGAGGTCGCCGCCGGTGATGCGGATCGTTCCGCCGATCAGCACGACCAGCAGGACGAAGGGCGGTGACAGGACGAGCTGCATCCCGGCGGCGATCTTGGAGATGCCGTGCACCCACCGGTTGAAGGTGTCGACGAAGGCGTCCGCGGAGGTGAGGAACTTCCGGTGGGCGCGCTGTGAGCCGCCGAAGGCCTTGACCACCGCGATGCCCTGGACGAACTCGATGACGGAGCTGGAGATCTGCGCCATGGCGCCGTCGAACTCCTCCTGCTCCCGCACCCGGGTGGGCGTCATCATCAGGGGGACCAGCGCGATGGCGAGGAAGACGGGGATCAGGGTGATCAGTGTGAGCTGCCAGTCGATGGTGAACAGGTAGACCAGGGAGGCCAGCGGGACGACGAATGCGGACACCAGTTCGCCAGGAGTGTGGGCGATGAACGGGTGCACGGCACCGACGTCCTCCCCGACCACCTTGGCCAGTTCACCGGTCCGGCGTCGCGAGAACCAGCCGATCGGCACGCGTCCCAGCTGCGCGGCGAGTTGCCGACGGAACGTCAACTGAACTTTGCCGTCCAGGACATGGCCGATGCCGGACGACGCGGCGGTGAACACCAGCCGTACGAAGAGGCCGACCGCGCCGACGATCACCACCGTCCACGCGTGGTCGCGGTCGACCGGTCCGGGCTCCAGCAGGGTGCGCCCCAGCTCCACGACCGCGAGCAGCGGCGCCAGGCCCGCGAGGGCGCCGATCACCTGCAGGACGACGACGGTCGCGAAACTCCAGATATGGGGGCGCACGAGCCGTCCCATACTCTGCTGTGCCCCTGAACCGGCATCCGATAACGGCGCGGACCGCTCGCTCACCGCAGCAGAGTCAATCGCGTTCATTGGACTCCTCATTGTGTTTTGAAACGCGTTCCGATATCACTGTAGCGCGAGCGGCCACGGTGAGCAGCACGGCTTCGGCCTAGAGATCCGCGGCCGTCAACGGGCCTCCGGGTTCAGGGGTCGCCACCTCCGGATAACCCAGAACCTCCGTCAGTTCCTGCCAGGTTCGGGCGACGGCGAGATGACGCTGGCCGCCCCGCAACGGGTCGGCGTCGGCGTCGATCCGCCCGCGCAGCACCTCCAGGGCGGTCAGCACCCCGTCACCCCACATGTCGTGCATCGCCGCCCTCCAGGTGGGCGTCCCGGCAGGCCCCACGTAGTCGCCGGTGACGGCGAGACCGTCCGGCCACAGCTCCTCCGGGTCGTCCCGGCCGGGAAGGCGCTCCCCCGTCGAGCCGGAGAGCGTACGCAGCACCGGACTCCAGATGACCGGGCCGTGGGTGTTGGCCAGCATCAGGTTGCCCGCGTCGGTGCCGACGGTGATCCGGTGCAGCAGCAGACTGGTGCTGTCGTCCCCCGCTTGCATCCGGTTCTCGACGCGCAGCGTCAGCGGCACTCCGGCGATCTGCCCGTCGAGACTGGTCAGGGGGCGGCCGGCGGGCGCTCCGACCGCGGAGACGGACCACGGCCGCAGCCCGTCGAAGATCTCGGCCAGGACGTCGAGCAGGTCGAACGAGACCTGGACCGCGCACATGGCGTCGACGAACACCGGCCTGCGCAGCCTGACCAGGCGGCGCGCGGACGCGATGAACCGCCGGACGGGCTCCACATGGGGATAGAAGGTGTTCACCATGTACTGGACGCCCGCCTTGCGCGCCGCCCGCAGGCACACCGCCAACTCGTCCGGGTGCAGGGGGTGTTCCTGGAGGACGTGGACCCCGCGGTCGAGCAGTGCGCGGGAGAGCTCGGCGCCCCGTCCGCCGGCGACCGCGGTCGACACCACGACGCAGGCCGCGTCGACGTCGTCGGGGAGCTCCTCGACGGCGCCGTACAGCGGGACGCCGTACTCCTTGGCGAGGGCCACCGACCGCTCGCTGCCACGCGCCACGATGCCCGCGAGCCGGAAGCGGTCCGGCGCCGCGTGGGCGAGGGCCGAGAGGTAGACCTGACCGAAGCGCGTGCCGCAGACCACGACCCGCAGCGGCCCCGTCGTCGCCCGCGTCATCGGCGCTCCGCCTCTCGCGCCGCCATCGTGTCCGCGAGTTCCGCGACATGCGGCGGCCGGAGGGCGCCGGAGCGGTCGCCCGGGACCTCGATCACGCTCACGTCGCCCAGGCACGCCCCGCTCCAGAAGCCGGCCGCGTCGTCCTGCGGGCCGGGGAGGAGGGGCGCGTGCGCGGCAGGACACAGCAGCGTCAGGTCTCCCGCGTACAGCTCCGGTTCGTAGCGGGCCGCCGCCTCGACCATCCGCGCGAACACGGCGTGCATCGCCGCGAGCCGGCCTGGGTCTGCCAGGGCCGGGTCCGATCCGGCGAGGGCGCGGAACAGCTCCGTCCGTCGCTCGGCCACGTCCCGCTGCCCGAGGGCACGGAACCGTTCGGCGATCTCCACCAGCTCCTGGTCGCCCGTCAGCCGGCCGAGGGCGCCCTCGGTCACGGCGGCCGGCGAGCCGGTCGCCGCGGCGGCGATCGCCCGGCCCACCGCCGCCTCGTCCGCGGGCCAGCCGAGGGCGCCCGGATCCGCGCCCGTCGCCCGGATGAAGGCGTAGTCCACGAGGAGGTCGTCCTGCGGCAGGTACGGAACACGGTGGCCGGGGACGACGGTCAGCCGGCGCACCGTCACGTCGGCCTCGCTCAGGGCGCGGGCCAGCTCCAGCGCGATCGGGCCGCCGAGACCGAGGCCGATGATCTCGACCTCCTCGTGCCCGGCGGTCCGCACCTCGCGGGCGTAGCCGACGGCCAGTTCCTCGACGAGGTCCGGGACGTCGACGGCGGGCTCGTCCGCGGGGGGCACGAGCCCCACCAGTGTGCCGTCCACGGCGAGTTCGTCGATCAGCGCGCGGTACGGGGTCAGCGTGCCCGTTCCGTCGTGCACGAGCAGGCGGACCGGTCCGTCACCGGGGCCGCCCAGCGGCACCAGGGAGGAGCGACGGGCCCCGGTCGCCTCCACGGCCGGCTCCGGCGTCCCGGCGGTCTCCAGCCACCGGGCGAGGCCGGCGACCGTCGGGGTGTCCAGGAGGACGCGCAGCAGCACGTCGAAGGGGGCCCGGTCGGCCTCGGGGACGCGCTCGCGGACCCGGCCGACGAACTGCGCCGCCAGCAGCGAGTTGCCGCCCGCGTCGAAGAATCCCAGGTCGCGGCCGGGCAGATCGCCTCCGAGGACCTCCACCCACAGCTCGGCGATCCGGCCTTCGAGGCCCGGCCGCGGCGGTTCGGACCGCTCGGCGCGCGCACCGGGCGTGGACGCGGGCGCCGACTCCAGGAGCCGCTTGCGGTCGACCTTTCCGTTCGGGGTCAGGGGCAGCCCGTCGACGACGCGCACCCGTGCGGGAACCATGTGCCCCGGCAGCCGGGCGGCCACCCAGCCGACGAGCTCCGCGGGGTCGACGGGCCCGGGCCCCTGCGTGGGGATGACGAACGCCATCAGCGCCCGCTCGAAGGCGTCGCTGCCCGCGGCCAGCACCACACACGTGCCGACCCTCGGGTGCTCCCCGAGCACCGCCTCGATCTCGCCGAGCTCGATCCGGTGACCACGGATCTTGACCTGGTGGTCGGCGCGGCCGAGGAACTCGATCTCGCCGTCCGGCAGGTAGCGGCCGAGGTCGCCGGTCCGGTAGAGCCGCTCCCCCGTCTCCGGGTGCGCGAAGAAGCGCTCGCCGGTCCGCTCGGGGTCGCCGAGGTATCCCTGCGCCAGACCGGTGCCCGCGATGAACAGCTCACCGGTGACCAGGTCGGGCCGGTCGCGCAGCGCGGCGTCGAGCACGTGGAAGCGCTGGTTCGCCAGCGGGGTTCCGTACGGAATGCTGCGCCAGTGCGGGGCGACGGTCGTGATCCGGTGGTGGATCGACCAGATCGCCGCCTCCGTCGCGCCGCCCAGGCTGACCAGCTCGGTCCCGGGCAGATGCCGTCCGGCATGGCCGGGCAGCGAGAGCGGGATCCAGTCGCCCGACAGCAACGCGAGCCGCAGGGAGCCGAGTTCTGTGGGTTCGACGTCCAGGTAGTGCATCAGCATCTGCAACTGTGCGGGGACCGAGTTCCAGAGCGTGACCCCGTGCTCGGCGACCGACCGCGCCCAGTGCGAGGGGTCGCCGCGCCGGGCCGGATCCGGCAGGACGAGGGTGGCTCCGACGGCCGTCGGGCCGAACAGGTCGTACACCGAGAGGTCGAAGCTCAGGGCCGCGAGCCCCAGGACCCGGTCGGAGCCGTCGACACCGAAGCGCCGGTTGATGTCGTGCACGGTGTTGGCGGCGGCGAGGTGAGTGATCATCACCCCCTTGGGCAGGCCGGTGGAGCCGGAGGTGTGCATGACGTACGCGAGGTCCCCGGGCGCCACTGTGCGGTCGTCGGGCACCTCGGCCGGCGGCACCTCGCGCACACCGGTCACGTCCACGCCCTCGACGCCGGGCGGCAGCGCGCCGGTCGCGGCGCCCGCGACGACGGCGAACCGTGTGCCGCCGGCGGTGAGGATCCCGTCACGGCGGCTCGCGGGCTGCCCGAGGTCGACAGGGACGTACACGCCGCCCGCGAGGAGGATCCCGAGCACGCCGACGGCCTGGTCCCGGCACTTGTCGATGAGCACGCCGACGAAGTCGCCGGGACGACACCCCGCGGCCCGCAGGCGTTCGGCCACTCCGGCGGCGCGCCCGAGCCACTGGCCGTAGGTGAGCGATCCGCCGCCGTCGACGACCGCGATCCGGTCGGGGTGCGTGCGGGCGTAGGCGACGAGCGGCTCGTGGAGCAGGCACTCGGGCGCCGGCGCCTCCGTGGCGTTGACCGTGCTCCGCAGGGCGCGCTGCCGGTCGGGCAGCGGCTGCGGATCCACCGCACCCCAGGGCGCGTCCTGCTCGGCCAGCCGGCGCAGGAGCCCTTCGAAGGCGGCGAACATGTCCTCGACGAGGCCGTCGGGGAAGACGCCTTCCCGGACGTCCCAGTTCATGTCCAGGCGGCCGCCGAAGGGGTCGCCGACCTGGCAGTCGATCCAGACCTGCGGGGTCTGGCTGATGCCGTACACCGGCCGGGGATCGCGACCGGCCGGCGAGGCCGGCGGGCTCCCGACCCCGATGCTTCCGGTGAAGACGACGGGGAGCACCGCCGCGTCACGGCCACGGCGCCGGGCGAGTTCGCGCAGCACCTCCACACCGCTGTACAGCCGGTGGTCGAGGTCGTCGAAGACCCGCTCGCCCAGGGCGCGGGCCCGCTCGGTCAGGCTCGTCCGGCCCTCGTTCTCCACCGCGAGCAGGCTGAGCGAGGTGAAGTCCCCCAGCAGCCGGTCCACGTGCGGGTGCAGCGGCATCCGGTTGAGCACGGGGAGCCCCAGACAGAAGCGCTCGACGCTGCTCCAGCGGCCGATGGTCTCGGCGTACGCCGCGAGCACCGCGTTGGCCGGGGTGATGCCGCGCTCGGTGGCGCGCGCCTTCAGCGACTGCCATACCCGGCTCTCCAGCGTCGCGGTCAGACGGCGGAAGCGGGGCGGTGTCGTGGCCGGGTCGTGGTCGTCGCGCAGGGGCAGCACCGGGGCGCCGGGCAGCTCGTCGATGCGCTGCGACCAGTACGCGCGGTCGCGTGCGTACCGCTCGGTGTCGCGCAGGCGGCGCTCGGACAGCACGTAGTCCCGGAAGGTGGCGTCCACCGGCGGCAGTTCGCAGTCCGGCCGCGCGTAGCGGTGGTCCAGCTCGGACAGCACCTGCTGCAGGCTGATCCAGTCCAGGGCCATGAAGTCCACCGATACGTGCAGCACGCTGCGGTCGGCGGCCAGGGTCAGGCGCAGTTCGTACATCGGGCGGACACCCGTGGGATGCACCCGGTGCGACAGCTCGTCGCGCACTCCGGCGATCGCCTTGTCGACGGTGTCGTCGGGCGCCCCGCGCAGATCGGCGACCTCGACGGCGGTCCCGGCCGGCTCGGACAGGACACGCTGGGTGCCGTCCTCGTGGATGACCGTCCGCAGGGTGTCGTGGCGGCGGACGAGGCCGTCCCACGCCCGCCGGAACCGGTCCGGGTCCAGGTCGGCCGGGTAGGCGAACTCCAGGTAGATGTGGCAGGAGACGCCGCCGTAGTCGAAGGCCGCGCTGCGGCCGAAGAGGTACGCCGACTGGATGTCCGTCAGCGGAAAGGGATCTTCCCGCTCCTCGGGCCGGTCCTCCCACACCGGGGCGTCGCCGTGGCCCGCCCGCGGCGGCTCCGCGCTGTCGGGCACGATGGCCAGCAGCTCCGCCTTGCGGCTGCGCAGCTCGGCGAGGCGCTGGTCGGTCATGGCGCCGCGGGGGGCGCGGAAGCGCAGCTGGTCCCCGTCCCGCCAGAGGCGGACACCCGCGGCGCGAAACGCGTCGAGCAGTTCGTCGGCGTTCACACCGCACCCTCTTCGCAGTCGTCGGTGTCGTACCGGCCGTCGGCCGGCCGCTCGCCGTCGGCGACGGCCAGCTGGTCGATCAGCGCGCTCAGCCCCGCGACCGTCGGGGTGCGCATCACCTCGCGCATGGGCAGTTCGACGCCCCGCGCCTCCCGGATCTCCGCGACGAAGCGGGTCGCGAGCAGGCTGTCGCCGCCGAGCAGGAAGAAGTTCTCGTCCCGGCCGACCGAATCCGCGCCGAGAAGCTTCGTCCACCGTTCGGCGACGAACAGCTCGGTGTCGCCGCGCGGCGGATCACCCACGTCCCGGGCCCGTTCGACGGAGTGCTCCAGGACGGTGTGGATCCGTCGCCGGTCGACCTTTCCGTTGGCGCTGAGCGGCAGGTCGGGCAGGACGACGAGATGGGCGGGCACCATGTGGTCGGGCAGCCGGTCCGCCGCCCAGGCGCGCACCTGCTCCACGTCGATCCCTCCGGCCGCCGCGGGCCGGTCGGCGCTGAGCAGGATCTCCCCGGTGGCCTCCGCCCGCACGACGCGGACGTCGCCGAGCCCGGCCGCGGCGCAGGCCCGGGCCCACCGCTCGGGGCCGTACAGCCAGGCGCTCCGCGGTCGGCCCTCCTCGAACCGTCCCGCGCGTGCCTCCAGCGGCAGGGCGGCGACGAGGGCGAGCGGCGTCGGGTAGGCGCGCTCGCACAGGTAGAGCCGTCCGCCGGGCGCGAGCAGCAGGGCCATGGTGGCCACGGCCGCCTCCGGGTCCGCCATCCGGTGCAGCACGTTGTCGGCGACGACGGCGTCGTACGCGTGGACGTGCTGCCCCGCGATCGCCGCCGCGCCCTGCACGGCGGTCCGCACCTGCCGTCCCTGCCCGCTCAGCAGCGCCTCGGCCTTGGCCAGCGCCGGCTTGGAGGAGCCGAGCAGGGTGTACTCGGCCACGTCCGCGTCGAGCCCGGCGAGGAGCCGCGCGGCGCCCAGGCCGGCGCCCGCGTCCCACTCGGCGACGGCGGCCGGCGCGTCGGTGGCGTGGGAGCGGAGGTCGCGGGCGATGTCGGCGAGGCACTCGGCCGCACCCGGCATCAGACCGCCCAGGGCCTCCGGAGCGAGGACCGGGTCGTCGAGGAGCGCGACGGCGTCGGCGTCCCCGGAGACTATGGCCGCGAGGAGCGGCCCGGCCCATTCCAGTGCGGTCGCGACGGGTTCGAGGTGCGTGCCGTGGGTGGCTTCGCGCGCCTGCTTGACCCGGAGCGCGTCCGTGACCTCGCCCCAGCGGGGGCCGCGCTCGTAGGTCGCGTCGGCGCGGCGCACCAGGACGGAGCGCTGTGTCAGGTACTCCCGCCAGATGTCCACGACCGGACGCTGCTGGGCGTGGACGGAGGCGATGCGTGCCGCCTCGCCGGGCCCGGTCAGGGGCGCGACGACGCCGGCGAGCAGGGCCTCCACGAGCCGGTGCTCGTGAACGCGCAGGGGGTGCTCGGCCGCGGGGTCGGTCGCGGGCGGCAGGAACGCCTCGTCCACGGCGTCGGTCGTGGCCGGCAGGAACGCATCGTCCGCACCCTCGCCGTCGCGGCCGGTCTCCTCGGTGCTCCGCTCCGGGGCCGCCGTCCGCTCGACCACGGCGGCGACCAGTTCGCGGCGTCCGTCGAGGAACGGGACGGCGACGGCCTGGGCGACCGTGGGATGGGCCTGGAGGCAGGTCTCGATCTCGCCCAGTTCGACGCGGAACCCGTTGATCTTCACCTGGTGGTCGAGACGCCCCAGGAACTCCAGGTTGCCGTCCGGCCGGTAGCGGCCGAGGTCACCGGTGCGGTACCAGCGCTCGCCGTCCACCACGGGAAAGCGTGCCGCGGTCAGCTCCGGATCGCCCCGGTAGCCGAGGGCGACACCGCTGCCGCCGATCCACAGCTCGCCGGGGACCCAGTCGGGGCAGTCCCGGCCACGGCCGTCCACCACTCGGAACTTCTGGTTCCGCAGCGGCTTTCCGTACGGGATCGACCGCCAGCCGTCCGGCACCGTCGTGACCTCGTAGGCGTTCGACCAGATCGCCGCCTCCGTGGCGCCGCCGAGCGCGACCAGCCGGCACCGGCCGCCCGACGCGGTGGCCAGCCGCTCGGGCAGGTCGAGCCCGATCCAGTCACCGGAGAGCAGGGCCTGACGCATCGTCTCCGGCAGCGGGGCGCCGTCGGCCGCGGTCAGGAGCATGTCGAGCAGCGCCGGGACGGTGTTCCAGACGGTCACCCCGTGCCGGCGGCAGAGGGCGAGCCACTCGTTGGCGTCGCGCCGGCCGGATTCCGGGACCAGGACGGCGGCGCCGCCCACCCCGAGGAATCCGAAGACGTCCCAGACCGAGAGGTCGAAGTCCAGGGCGGACACCGCGAGGACGCGGTCGTCGGCGCCGACGTGGAACCGCTCGTTGACGTCCTCGACCGTGTTGACCGCCGCACGGTGGCTGACCTCCACGCCCTTGGGCAGGCCCGTGGAGCCGGAGGTGAAGATGACGTAGGCGGTGTCGTCGGGGTCGGCGCCCACCGGCGCGTCGAGCGGCGACGCGAGCATCGCGTCGTCGATCGACAGCACTTCGGCACCGGTGTCGGCCGGGTCCAGGGCTCCGCTGCCGTCGAGGATGACCCGGGCGCCGCTGAGTCCGAGGATGCGGGTGCGACGCTCCGCGGGCTGGTCCACGCCGATGGGCACGTACGCGGCACCGGCGGCGAGGACGCCGAGGACCGCCGCGATCTGCTGCGGTCCCTTCGGGGCGACCACGGCGACGTACGAGCCGGGGCCGACGCCACGCCGCCGCAGCGCGCCCGCGACACCCAGGGCGCGCCGGGCCAGCTCGTCGTGGGTCATCCCGTCCGCGTCGCCCCACAACAGGGCGGGGCGTCCGGCGCGTTCGGCGGCCCCCGCGAAGAAGGCGGAGTGCAGGAGGTTCTCGCTCAGTGGGCGGGTCGCCGCGTTGACCAGCTCCCGCTGACGCCGCTGCGCGGCGGGCAGGGGGATCTCCGGCAGCGTGGTGTCCCAGCCGCCGGCGAGCAGGCCGCGGACCAGCTCGTCGTAGGCGGAGAGCATCGCGTCGAGGACACCGTCCGGGAAGAGTTCGTCGACGGCGTCCCACACCAGGAGCACCCCGCCGTCGCGGGTGCGGTAGGTCTGGTGGTCGAGCCAGATCTGCGGGGTCTGGGAGATCATCCACGTGGCCTCGCCGAAGCGGGCCTCGAAGGCGTCCGGCACGAGCGGCGCGGAGAGGTCGCACGCGAAGACGACCGGCGCCGTGCGCGGCGCGTCGGGATCGGTGCGGACGAGGTCGCGCAGGACGTCGACGCCGGAGTAGGCAGCGTGGCCGATGTCCTCGTGCATCCGCTTCTGCAGGGTGCGGGCGCAGTCGGCGAAGCTCTCACCGGTGAGGTCGGTCTCGACGAGCACCAGGCCCGTGAAGTCGGCGACGATCCGGTCGATCTCCGGGTGGGCGTCGAGGTCGCGGTGGAAGAGCGGCAGGTTCATCAGGAATCGGTCGTCCCCGCTCCACCGTCCCAGGACCATCGCGAAGGCCGTGGCCAGGACCACCGAGGGCGTCAGGCCGGCTTCGCCCGCCCGGCGCTCCATGCGGCGCCACTCCTCGGCCGTGAGCGCGCGGGAGCGCCGGACGAACCTCGGTACGGCGACCGCCTCGGCGTCGACCGCCTGGGGCAGCCTCGGACCGCCCGGCAGCGAGGGCAGCCGCTCCTGCCAGTACGCGCGGGCCCGTTCCCGTTCCGCGGAGCGCAGCCGCTCCTGGTCGGCGAGGTACCGGCCAAAGGTGTAGGTGAGGGGGTCGAGGCCGTCGGGGTCGTCGTAGAGGGCGGCCAGGTCGGTGAGGAGCACCCGGATGCTGGCCAGGTCGGCGGCGAGCAGGTCGACGTTGAAGTGGATCCGGTCCACCCCGCCGGGCAGCCGGGTCAGATGGACGTCCATGACCTCGCCCAGGTCGACCCGCAGGCGTCGGTGCGACAGCCGGTCACGCAGGGCCAGTGCCGCGGCCGCCGCCGCCTCCTCGTCGAGTTCGCGCACGTCCTGGACGGTCACGCCCGGCCACGGGGACTCCCGCTCGATGCGCTGCGTGGCGTCGCCGGCGAACGACGCGCGCAGCATGGGGTGGCGCTCGATCAGCGACAGTACGGCGTTCTCCAGGCGCTCGGCGTCCACCTGCGGGGCGTCGAACTCCAGGTAGGCGTGGCAGCTGACGCCGCCGAGCGGCTGGTCGTCGGCGCGGCCGATCAGATACGCCTGCTGCACCGCCGTGAGCGAGAAGGGCCGGTCACCGGGGTCGTCGTGCTCAGGGACGGAGGCAGGCGCGGGGGCGGGGGCCGGCGACGCAGCGGCCGGCGCGGGGGCGGGGGCCGGCGACGCAGCGGCCGGCGCGGCCCCGGTGCCGGGGGCGAGCAGGTCGAACCAGGCAAGCAGCCGGGGATCGTCGGAGAGCTGCGTGAACGTGATCTCCGTACCGGCCCGGCTGAGCCGCCCGGCGAGACGCATCATCTCCAGGGACTGCAGGCCGAGTTCGAAAAGGCTGCTGTCGTCGTCCGCTGGGGTCAGTTCGATGCCGAGCAGCTCGGACACCATGCCGCGCAGGGTGTCGCGATCCGTCCCGGTCACCGTGGCGACAGGAGCCCCCGCGCCGAGGTCCGCACTGTCCGATGACATTCCAAGCTCCCTTGCACACTGTCGGCTCCGGCGTCTTGCTGCACTGCTGGTCTCCGGGGACGGAGGAACGTTCGGCCCGGCGGTGGCGTCAGGAAGGCCTGGCCTCGTCGGCACCCTTGGCCTCCGCCACGATCCGGGCCAGCTCGCCCAGGGTCTTGGCCTCGAAGATGGCCCGCATCGGCACGATCACACCGAGCTCCTTGCGGATGCGGCTGGCCAGCTTCGCGGCGAGCACCGAGTGACCGCCCAGGTCGAAGAAGTTGTCCTCGGGGCGGGCCGCGCCGACCTTCAGCGTCTCCCGCACCATGGCGAGCACGGGCTCGTCGCCGGTCCGCGCGGTCTCCGGGCCGGTGGTGGCGGGAGAGGCTCCGGCGGCCGCGCCGGCCGTGGAGCGCCGTGCCCGCTCGGCGAGCGCCTTCCGGTCGAGCTTCCCGTTCAGGAGCGTGGGGAAGAGGTCGAGCGTCTCGACGTTCGACGGCACCATGTGCTCGGGAAGCGCGCGGCGCGTGTGCTCGCGGAGCTCCGTCGCGGAGACCTCGTGACGCGCCGAGGTCTTGACGTAGGCGACGATGTGCTCGGTCGAGACGTCCTCCCCGCCGACGGCCGCCACGGCGATCTCCACCGCCGGATGTGCTTCCAGACGGGCCTCGATCTCGCCGAGTTCGATGCGGAAGCCGCGGACCTTGACCTGGTGGTCGACGCGGCCGGTGAAGTAGAACTGCCCGTCGGGTCCGCGCCGTCCGCTGTCGCCCGAGCGGTACATCCGGCTTCCGGGAGGACCGAAGGGGTCGGCGACGAACCGGCTCGCGGTCAGGCCCGGACGGTTCAGATAACCGCGGGCGACTCCCGATCCGGCCAGGAACAGCTCGCCCTCCCGGCCGTCGTGGAGGTCCTGGAGGCTGTCGTCGAGGACGTAGACCGCGCCGCCGTCCCACGGGGTGCCGACGGTCACCTCGTCCTGGAGGCCCTCGATCGGCCCGCCGATCGAGGCGCCGACGGTCACCTCGGTCGGACCGTACGCGTTGTAGAGGCCCCGGCCCTTGGACCACTCCTCGGCCAGGGCCCTGGTACAGACGTCGCCGGTGGAGGTGATCGTGCCGTCGACCAGCAGCCCCTCGCTGTCGGTGATCCCGAGGGCCACCGGCGGCAGCACCGCGTGGTTCACCTCGTGCCTGAGCATGGTCTCGCGCAGCGACTCGCCCGGCATCAGCTCGTGCTGCTCGGCCATGACGAGGGCGGCGCCCTGCAGCAGGGCGAGCGTCAAGTCCCAGAACCAGGCGTCGAAGCTGAACGACGCCCATTGCAGGATCCGGTCGCCGGCGCCGACGCCGTACAGCCGGGCCTGGGTGGTGACGAGGTCGTCCACGCCCGTGTGGGCGACCGCGACGCCCTTGGGCACGCCGGTCGACCCGGAGGTGTAGATGACGTACATCAGATGGGCCGGGGTCAGCGGCGCCAGGCGCTCGTCCTGGGTGATGTCGTCGGCGGCCTCCCCAGCGCAGTCGGCCTCGAAGGAGGGTTCGTCCAGGACGACTTCGCGCACACCGAGCTCCAGGGAGCTGACGCTCTCCGTCCGCAGCAGCAGGACGGGACGGGCGTCGACGACCATGTGCGCGAGCCGCTCGGCCGGATAGGTCGGGTCCAGCGGCAGATACGCGCCGCCGGCCTTCAGGACGGCGAGCACCGCCACGATCAGGCGGGGCGAGCGTGGCACGGCGATCGCGACCAGGGAGTCCGGTCCCACGCCCGCCGCCACCAGGCGTCTGGCGAGCCGGTTCGCCCTCGCGTTCAACTCCGCGTAGTCGACGACGGAATCTCCGAAAATCACAGCTGGAGCGTCACTCGACCTTGCAACCACGGATTCGAAATGCTCCGAAACAGTATTCAACTCCGCTCCGCCTCCGACAGAGAGTCGAGCACGATGGACGGCCCCACGATGACATGGCGCCATGCCGCCCGGACAAGCCGTGAAAGAACTCTTTCCTCGGACCCCGCGGGCCCTCGGGCCGCCACATAATGACGAGGTGCCGGGCAACGCTGCCCAGTTGCCCGACCGTGCTGACCGAAGGCGCACACGGTACGAGTTCGTCACGGAGAGAGGGAATCAAAGTGACCGATGACGTGACCTATCAGGACTACCTTGAACTGGATACCCTGCTGTCCCTCCAGAAGCCCCGCACCGCCGGTTCCGCGGCCCTGAAGTCCACTGTTCTGTCCGAACAGTTCTTCATCGTCGCGCACCAGGCGAGCGAGCTGTGGCTCCGGCAGACGATCGCCGACCTGGAAGCCGTCATCGATGTGTTCACGACGACCGACGACACCTCCGACGCGGAGTGGATCGTCGATCTCCTGCACCGTTCCGCCGGCCTCGTCCATGTGCTGCACACCCAGCTGGTCGCTCTCGACCGGCTGCCGCTGACCGACTTCGCCCTGTTCCGGGAGGCCCTGGGGACGGCGAGCGGCGCGCAGTCGGAGCAGTTCCACCGGCTGGCGAAGCTCATCGGCCACTCGAAGCAGGACGGTCCGCTCTACGAGTCGTTCGCCGCGTGGGTCGCCAGGTCGGGTCACTCGGTGGCCGACCTCGCGCGGTCCGGCGTCGAGGCGGGCGTGTACTACCGGATCATCGAGGCTCTGCTGGAACTGGGGAACGGCTACTTCCGATGGCAGGTCGGTCATGTCGGCCTGGTCACCAAGATCATGGGCAGCCATGCCGGGACCGGTGGCACCTCGGGCGCCGAGTACCTGCTGAGCCGATGTCGTCTCCCCTTCGCGGAACTCCGCGAGCTGCGCAGCCAGGCGCACGTCGGACTCACCGTCGCCACGTCCTGACCCGCCCGGACCGGGCCGGCACCCGGCCCTAGACCGGTTCCAGGACGAATCCGCGCCCCCATACGTTGCGCACCGCGAGGCCCACCAGCTGGAGGCGCCGGCGCAGCCGCATCACGTGCAGGTCCAGCGCGTTGCTGGACGAGCTGGAACCGGAGTGTTCCAGGATCTCGCGCAGTTCCGTCCGGTAGATGATCTGGCAGTACCGGGCGACCAGCGGCGCCAGCATCTCGCACTGGGTCAGGGAGAGGGTGACGGACAGGTCCTTGAAGTAGAGGATGCCCGCCGGGTCGAGGACCGGCTGCGACTTGAGAACGGCCCGGGCCGCCAGCTGACGCACCCGGGCCTGGAGATCCTCCTGCACGATCGGGGGGCGCACCCAGTCCTCGTAGAAGCTCAGCTGGTCCGGCGGCGGCGCGCCGTGCTCGACCACGAGCAGACAGAGGTGCCCCCTGACCTTGCACTGCTCGCGCATGTCGCGCTCGGCGGGCCATCGGACGAATTTGACCCGGCTTTTCACATCTGTCGTCACAGGTATCCCCCAGAACCCTTTTTCATTGACATCCGTACCAGGTGCGCTTTTCTACGACCGATCAGGCCGGCACGTCCTCGTGCTCGGCCTGCACGTGTCGCAGGCTTTTCGGGCGCATGTCCGTCCAGACCCGGTCGATATGACCGACGACCTTTTCCCGGGGCTCGGGTCCGTACACCACGCGCCAGCCTTCGGGTACGGCGGTTCCGTGCGGCCAGAGCGAATACTGCTCCTCGTCGTTGCACAGCGCGAGGTATTCCCTGCTGTCGTCCTCGAACGCGTTGGACATGGCGTACGCCCCCTCCGTCGAAGGAAATGCTTTCCGGCCTTGCGTCCGCAATTCAGCGGGCGATGGAGACGCTAACAGCGGGAGATCGCGACAGGCCAGGTTCGCACCGCATCGGCCACTGTGCGTTCCTCATGCGGGGGCCGGAGGAATGAAGCGGGGGACGTGCGGGAGCCGGTGGGGTGGGATGCGGCCGCATCCCACCCCACCGGCTCCGGTCCATGGGGAGGTCGTTCCTCAGGCGCCGGCTGTCCTCCGGCGGT
>NZ_JBVHDX010000023.1:7405-62443 GCF_055563155.1 Streptomyces sp. NPDC013317 | reverse complement strand
GCCGGCGGCGGCCCGGCGGGCCCCGCCACGGAACACCAGCACACTAGGCCGGCCCGGCGGCCCGGCCCCCCCCCCCCCCCCCGCCGGGCGGGCGGCCCCGGGGCGGGGGGGGCCCCCCCCCCCGGGCCGCCCCCCCCCCGGCCCGTCGAAGCGGGACCGTCGTCAGACGACGATCAGATAGATGCCGTACGCGACGGCCGCCGCGCACAGCGCGAAGCAGGCGTACGCGCCGGTGCGCGCCAGGGCGGCGGAGCCACCCTGGGAGGCGGCCTGCTCCTGCTTGGAGAGGCCGACGATGCCGAGGGTGAACAGGCCCACCAGGGCCACGGTCGCCACGAGGCTGACTCCGAAGACGGAGCCGAGAGCTGCCCAGTCGATCTTCATGTCTGTCGTTCCTTACACCGCGGCCGGGGCGGCGGGGGCTGCCGGGTCCGTGGGGGCCGGCGAGGGGATGGTGGTCTTGAAGTCGTCCGCGACGGCGGCGACGGAACCGGCGGTGGCGGGCGGGGTGACGGCCGCGATCGCGGTGGTCACGACGCCGGCCGGCTCGTCGTCGATCTCGTCGGCGGTCACGTTGTGGTGGTCCACCGGCTTGCGGCGCGACAGCGCCCAGATGACACCCGAGCCGGCCACCAGGAGGACCGCGACGACGGCGACGCCCCAGCTGCCCTGCTTGGTGAGGAACTCGGCGCCGGCGCCGACGAGGCCCGCGGCGGGCAGGGTCAGACCCCAGGCGACGAACATCCGGGTCGCGGTCGACCAGCGGACGACCCCGCCCTTGCGGCCGAGGCCCGCGCCCATCACGGCGCCGGAGCAGGACTGCGTGGTGGAGAGCGAGAAGCCCAGGTTGGACGAGGCCAGGATGACCGTGGCGGCGCTGGTCTGGGCGGCGAAGCCCTGCTGCGGCTGGAGGTCGGTGAGGCCCTTGCCCATGGTGCGGATGATGCGCCAGCCGCCGAGGTAGGTGCCGAGCGCGATCGCGACACCGGCGGAGACGACGACCCACATCGGGGGGTTGGAGCCGGGGGCGAGGACGCCGCCGGTGACCAGGGCGAGGGTGATGACACCCATCGTCTTCTGCGCGTCGTTGGTGCCGTGCGCGAGGGAGACGAGACCGGCCGAGGCGATCTGACCGGCCCGGTAGCCCTTGGCCGTGGCCTTGGTCTCCGTCTTGGAGCCGATCTTGTACGTCAGCTTGGTGGCG
Source organism: Streptomyces sp. NPDC013317 (assembly GCF_055563155.1). NCBI lineage: Bacteria > Bacillati > Actinomycetota > Actinomycetes > Kitasatosporales > Streptomycetaceae > Streptomyces > Streptomyces sp. NPDC013317. The sequence goes on along the minus strand of NZ_JBVHDX010000023.1, from coordinate 61,239 downwards.
GCCATCGCGGCGAGACCGGCGACGAGCGGCGCGGCGATCGCGGGGATGAGGACCTTGCTGACCACGGTCGAGCCGTTGACGGCCGACCAGCCGGCGGACATGACGGCCGCGCCGATGAGTCCGCCGAAGAGGGCGTGGGAGGAGCTGGAGGGCAGACCCAGGAGCCAGGTCAGCAGATTCCAGAGGATGGCGCCGACGAGCGCCGCGAAGATCACTTCAGTACGAATGCCCTGTTCGTTGATGATCCCGCCGGAGATCGTCTTGGCGACCTCGACGGACAGGAACGCGCCGACCAGGTTGAGCACGGCGGACATGGCCACCGCCGTCTTGGGCTTGAGGGCACCGGTCGAGATGGTCGTCGCCATCGCGTTGGCGGTGTCGTGGAAACCGTTCGTGAAATCGAACACGAGAGCTGTCACGACCACAATCGCGAGCAGCAGCGTGATGTGTTCCATTTACCCAGGCAATCGTTTGACGTCAGTGGCTCGATGAACGTAGGCAACCTGAGTGAACGGAAGGTGAACTGGGTCCGGCGGTGCGGTGACTCGAATGGGGTCCGGACATTCCGCTTAGGGTCCGGGTGGACGGACCGTCCACGATGTGGGCAGGGTGCGACCCCGGGTAATCCGTGCCATCAACGGACATGGAGGACTCCCGCCGCTTCTTCCCCGACCACCCGTGTCAGCCCGTGGACGCCCCAGGGGCCGCGTCAGCCGACCGAGGGACCCGCGGAGGAGACCCATGTCACTCTCCGGGGGTGCCGACCGGGTGCGAACGAGGGCCGGACCACGGGCGGCCCCGTCCGGTGGCAGCCCCGGCCGGACCTGTCGACACTGGGACCGTGCGCCCGGCTACAGCGACGGCAGCGGCCGTCACCACTCTGATCGGTGTCGGCGCGGCCGCGATCGCGGCCGGCCGGTACGCCGGCGACGTGGCCCTCAAGGCCTCGTCCGGCCGGCCCCTGCCCGGCGACCCCCGGCTCACCGTGCACGCCACGGGCCCCGACCGGGTCACCCTCACCCGCAGCCTCGCCTCCCTGCGCCCCGGTACGTACGGGATCGAGGGCGCCGGCGTCCACGCGGTCGTGGGCCCGGCCCTCGACCGGGTGCCGCACACCGCGGACACCGTCGTACGCCGCCTGGAACGCGTCGAGCTCGGCGACCTGGAGCCCGGCGCCCGGGTCCGCCTCACCCCCGAGCTGCACGGCGGCACCCCGTACAGCTCCCTCGGCATCGTCCACGAGGACGTGGAGATCCCCGGCGAGCTCGGCCCGCTGCCCGCCTGGCTCGTCCCCGGGCCCCGCTCCACCTGGGTCATCGCCGTGCACGGCATCGGCACCACCCGACGGCACCCGCTCAACCTCGTCCCCTTCCTCGCCCGGCGGCAGATCCCCGTCCTCTGTCTCTCCTACCGGGGCGACGAGGACGCGCCCGCGTCGCCGGACGGCCTCGGCCACCTCGGTGACACCGAGTGGCGCGACGTCGACGCCGCCGTCCGCTACGCCGTCCGCCGGGGTGCCGAGCACGTCGTGCTACACGGCTGGGGGCCCGGCGCCACGATGGCCCTGCACGCCGCCGCCGACTCCGGAGTACGGGACGTGATCCGCGGCCTCGTCCTGGACTCCCCGGTCCTGGACCGGGAGGCCACCCTGCGCAACCTCGCCGCGGCCCGCCGCGTGCCCGGCCCGCTGCTGCCGCTCGCCGTCCGCGCCGCACAGGGCAGGGCCGGGCTGCACGGCGACCGCGTGCGGGACGCCGCCGACCCGGCGGCCCTGCGCGTGCCGACGCTGGTCTTCCACGGCCCCGACGACACGATCGCCCCCTGGGAGCCGTCCCTCGAACTGGCCGCCCGGCGCCCGGAACTGGTCACTCTGAACACCGTGCGCGGAGCACCGCACGCGGCGATGTGGAACGCCGACCCGGTCCGGTACGAAGAGGCCCTGCGACGGTTCGTCACACCGCTCCTCTAGGCCTTCCGCACCTCTCCGCCAGGGCCTCGGCCCGGGGCGTGCGGCCGGTGTTCCGGCGGCCTCTCCGATTCCGATTGGGCTTTCGGGCCGCCAACGGGAAGACTGCCCCCGTGACGTCTCGAAAGCCCGATGAGCAATTGGCGCGCAACTCCAGACTCCGACTTGTCCGTCCGCGGGCACTCGCCACCGCACGGCGTGCCGTGACGACCCGGCGGACCCGCCCGGCCCCCCGGCCGCCGGAGGGCACTCCGCCCCGCGCGGAACTCGCCCGCCAGGCGCGGACCGTCCTCGCCGACGCCGTCCGGATCGCCCGCTGGGTCACCCTCGACGGCGGTGACCGGACCACGGCGGCGTCCCGCCCCCGGTCCGTCCGCGCGACCGCAGCCGCCGCCACCGCCGCCGCGACGGGCCCGGCGAAGGGCTCCGCGAAGGGCGCCGAGAAGGGTGCCGCGAACCCCCAGGCGCCCGTGGCCGCGCCCGACGGCGTCCCCGCCCCGGAACGGGCCGCCGCCGCACTGGACCTGACACCCGGCCAGATCCGGGCCGGCTGGGACCGGGCCCGGCTGGCCGGCCTCGTCGAACTCCACGGCGACACCGCCCGCCCCGGCTGGCGGCTGCACGCCTGGGACCGCGACGACTCCGCCGTCCTGCGCGGCTGGGTCGCCCTGTTCGACGCCTGGTCCCTGGTCCACCCCGCCCCGGCGGACGTCGCTCCCGGCGCCGTGGCCGAGGTCGTCGAGGCCGTTCCCCAGGTGCTCTCGCTCCTGCAGCTCTCGGCCGGCCCCGAGGTGGTCCCCGCCCTCCTCGACCTGCTCCGGCAGCGGGTCGAGGAACTGCGCGAAGAGCGCTGCGAGGTGCCCGTCGAGGGCGCGGACAGCACACCCGGCACCGCTCCCGACTCCGCGTCAGGCTCTTCCTCCGCCCTCGCCGGGCCCGAGGGGCTCGACACCCTGCTCGACTGGGCCCTGGAAGGACTCGCCGCCGTCGGCGCCCTGACCCTCGGCGAAGGGACCGACGGCCGCCAGGCCACCCTGACCCCGCTCGGCAACTGGGCGGTCTGGGTCAAGCTGGAGCAGATCTGCGTCGCCGCCCAGAGCCCCGCCGGCAACATCGAGCAGTCCGCCGAGGACATGCTCCGCGGCTGTGCGAGCCTCACCCCCGGCCCGGCCCGCGACGAGTACCGCGCCTGGCTCGCCGCCCGCACGCTCACCAGCGCCGTCTCGGAGCTGCTCGCCGTCGCCCGCGGGGAGGACGCCCTGCTGCGCGGACTGGCCTTCGAGGCGCTCCGGGTCGTGGGCGCCCCCGCCGAGGCCGAGGTCAGGGCGGCGGCCGAGGAGGCCTCGCTCCGGCCGTACGCCCTGCTGTGGATCGCCGAGTACGAGGGCGCCGACCCCGACGACGCCCCGGACGTCCTCACCCGGGAGGAGGCCACCTGGCTCTGGGTGGACACCGCCGCGGCCGTCGCCGACCACGGGGAGAGCACGCTCCTGGTGCGCCACCTCGACTCCGCCGTCCAGGGCACGGTCCCGGCCCTCCTCGACGCGGTCCGTGCCGTCGGCCACCCCCGTACGGTCCAGGTCCTCGTGGCCCTCGCCGCGGCCCACCCCGACCCCGCGCTCGCCAAGGCGGTCCGCCGGGCGGCCTTCCAGGTCCACACCGGGGGAGCCTGACCGCCCCGCCGGCTCTCAGCCGGTGGTTCCGGGCAGATAGGTGCCGAAGCTCCAGACGTTGCCCTCGCCGTCGCGCGCGATGTAGTCCCGCGAGCCGTAGTCCTGGTCCGTCGGCGGCATCACGATGTCGACGCCGTGGGCCACCGACCGGGCGTGGTGTTCGTCCACGTCGTCCACGTGGACGTACACCCCGCTGGGTCCGGACCCCTCGACCAGCTTGTCGAACTCGCTGCCGGTGCCCTTGCTGCCGAGCATGACCATGCCGTTGCCGTACGACAGCTCCGCGTGCACGACCTTGCCGTCCTCGCCCTCGTAGACCGCGGTGCGGGTGAAGCCGAACGCCTCGGTGAGCTGCCGGATCGCGGCATGCGCGTCGTGGTAGGTCAGGGTCGGACAGATGTGGGGTGCCTCGGCCATCCGGATCACTCCTTCTCGCGGCGGGGGTATGTCACCTGGGTCTCAGTCTGGCATCCGGTGCGTACATCGGGACGCGTCAGCGGAAGGTGTTGCAGCGCGCCATGTCGCCGGTCCTGAAACCGGTGGCGAACCACTGCCGGCGCTGCGCGGCCGAGCCGTGCGTCCAGTTCTCCGGTGTGACCCGGCCCTGGAACCTCTCCTGGATCCGGTCGTCGCCCACCGCGGCCGCCGCGTCCAGGCCGTCCCGGATGTCGGCCTCGGTCAGACTGGTGATCAGGGGCCGCCCTGTCTTCTCGTCGGGGGTGGTCGTCGCGTGGCGCGCCCAGACGCCCGCGTAGCAGTCGGCCTGCAGCTCGACCCGTACGGCGTTGGAGTCCGCGCCCGTCCGGCCGTCCTGGGCGCGGGCCAGGGTCCCCATCATGTTCTGCACGTGGTGGCCGTACTCGTGCGCCACGACGTACGCCTGGGCGAAGGGTCCGCCGCTCGACCCGAACGTCGTCCGGAGCTCATCGAAGAAGCCCAGGTCCAGATAGACCTGGCGGTCGCCCGGGCAGTAGAACGGCCCGACCGCCGAGGTGGCCGAGCCGCAGGCCGTGCCGACCCGGTTGGTGAACATGACCGTGCGCGCGTCCCCGTACCGCCCGCCGCGCCGCTCGTACTCCGCCCGCCAGAAGTCCTGCACGCTGTTGACGACCGCCACGATCCGGCAGTCCTCACGGGTGTTCGCGTCCGAACCGGTCCGGCAGCTCTGCTCGATCCGAGCCGCCGAGGAGGAGGTCGCGACCGGCGCGGGGTCGCCCGAGGTGAGCCCCAGCTGCTCGGGGCCGACGCCGAAGAGGAGGCCCAGGATCAGGGCGATGACGCCGACGATGCCGCCGCCGACGGTGGCCTTCCCGCCGGGGACGCGGCTGCCGCGGACGTCCCGCACCTCCGAGGTGTCCAGGTCGGCGTCGTCGTCGAACTGCATGCGCCACCACCCTCCGCGTCTCTGTCGCGGCAGTGGCCGCCGCCCTGCGCCCGAGTATCGGAGAGTCCGACAGCGGTCGCCCCTTTTGTCGGGCATGGGTGGTAGAGGCCGGTACGTGGGGTGAGGTGCCGGTGCCGGACTGTGGCCGAAAAGCAGTTGCATGCGCCCGTTAGACTGGCCGTATGGCCATTCTCCCCGCGCATGACTAGCGGCGTCGAATCCGCATACAGCCCTTTCCGCCGAACCGTCCGCCCTGGAGTCTGTCCGTGATCACCGCTTCCGGCATCGAGCTGCGCGCCGGCGCCCGCATCCTCATCGAGTCCGCTTCCTTCCGCATCGCCAAGGGCGACCGCATCGGCCTCGTCGGCCGCAACGGAGCGGGCAAGACCACCCTCACCAAGTGCCTCGCGGGCGAGGGCGTGCCCGCCGCCGGTCAGATCGCCCGCTCCGGCGAGGTCGGCTACCTCCCGCAGGACCCGCGCACCGGCGACCTCGACGTCCTGGCCCGTGACCGCATCCTCTCCGCCCGTGGCCTCGACGTCCTCATCAAGAAGATGAGGATGAACGAGGAGCGCATCGCGACCGGCAGCGGCGCCACGCGCGACAAGGCGATGAAGCAGTACGAGCGCCAGGAGACCGAGTTCCTCACCAAGGGCGGGTACGCCGCCGAGGCCGAGGCGTCGACCATCGCCGCCGCCCTCGGGCTCCCCGACCGCGTCCTCGGCCAGCCGCTGCACACCCTCTCCGGCGGTCAGCGCCGCCGGGTCGAGCTGGCCCGGATCCTGTTCTCCGACGCCGACACGCTCCTCCTCGACGAGCCCACCAACCACCTCGACGCGGACTCCATCGTCTGGCTGCGCGACTACCTCAAGACCTACCGCGGTGGCTTCATCGTCATCTCCCACGACGTCGACCTCGTCGAGACCGTCGTGAACAAGGTCTTCTACCTGGACGCCAACCGCTCGGCGATCGACGTCTACAACATGGGCTGGAAGCTCTACCAGCAGCAGCGCGAGGCCGACGAGAAGCGCCGCAAGCGCGAGCGCCAGAACGCCGAGAAGAAGGCCGCCGCCCTCAACTCGCAGGCCGACAAGATGCGCGCCAAGGCCACCAAGACCGTCGCCGCGCAGAACATGGCCAAGCGGGCCGAGCGCCTGCTCTCGGGCCTGGAGGCGGTCCGGGTCAACGACAAGGTCGCCAAGCTCCGCTTCCCCGAGCCCGCGCCCTGCGGCAAGACGCCGCTGACCGCGGAGGGCCTGTCGAAGTCGTACGGCTCGCTGGAGATCTTCACCGATGTGGACCTCGCGATCGACAAGGGATCGCGCGTCGTCATCCTCGGTCTCAACGGCGCCGGCAAGACGACGCTGCTGCGTCTGCTCGCCGGGGCCGAGAAGCCCGACACCGGCGAGGTGACCCCCGGCCACGGCCTCAAGCTCGGCTACTACGCCCAGGAGCACGAGACGCTCGACCCGGACCGCACGGTCCTGGAGAACATGCGCTCGTCCGCGCCCGACCTCGACCTCGTCGAGGTGCGCAAGACGCTCGGCTCCTTCCTCTTCTCCGGCGACGACGTCGACAAGCCGGCCGGGGTCCTCTCCGGCGGTGAGAAGACCCGGCTGGCCCTCGCGACCCTGGTGGTCTCCTCGGCCAACGTGCTCCTCCTCGACGAGCCGACCAACAACCTCGACCCCGCCAGCCGCGAGGAGATCCTCGGCGCGCTGCGCACCTACAAGGGCGCGGTCGTCCTCGTCACGCACGACGAGGGCGCGGTCGACGCGCTGGAGCCGGAGCGGATCATCCTGCTCCCCGACGGCGTGGAGGACCTGTGGGGTCCGGACTACAAGGACCTCGTGGCGCTCGCCTGATCATCTCGCTATGGATCATTCGGCTCATGGGTGATCCTTCATCTGAGTGAGGGCGTCTCATCCCCCTCGGCGCGGCTCCGTGCGGAATCCCTCCGCCGGCGCCGCGCCGTCTTCGTCCTGTCGCTGCCGCGCTGACCTGGCACTTCCTCGCCGGGCGTGTCGCGGAGGGCGGATCGTGCGCGCCGGAATTTTGGATTCCGTTTGTGAGGAGAGCTTCGCCGTCCGCAAACCTGGCGGCACAGACCTTGTCGAATGGGTGGCCAGGACGTCCGGGAGGGGTGATCATGAGAAGTCCAGAGCGCACTTCCCATGAGGAGGCACGGGTGGCCGAGACTCTGAAGAAGGGCAGCCGGGTGACCGGCGCCGCGCGTGACAAGCTCGCGGCAGACCTGAAGAAGAAGTACGACTCCGGTGCGAGCATCCGGGCGCTGGCCGAGGAAACCGGCCGTTCCTATGGATTCGTCCACCGGATGCTCAGCGAGTCGGGCGTCACGCTGCGTGGACGCGGCGGGGCGACCCGAGGCAAGAAGGCCGCCTCGGCCTGACGGGGCGCGGTTCGTCGGGTCCATCGGTTCTCGCGGTGGCCACCCGGTCGTCCGTGCGGTCGACCGGGTGGTTACTGTGCAGTCACTTAGCAGTGCTGCACCGGAACCGGAGGCGCCCCATGACTTCGCTCGACTCTGTGCTCGTGTTCGACAAGGACGGTGTACGGCTCACCGTCGAGGACGCCGTTGCCACGGTGGCCCTGACCAATCCGGCGAAGCGCAACGCCCAGTCTCCCGCTCTGTGGCGGGCGTTGACGGAGGCCGGACGGTCACTGCCGGGCAGCGTGCGGGTCGTCGTCCTGCGCGGTGAGGGCAAGTCCTTCTCCGCCGGGCTCGACCGGCAGGCGTTCACGCCCGAGGGCTTCGACGGGGAGCCGTCCTTCCTGGACCTTGCGCGCGGTTCGGACGAGGACCTGGACGCGGTCATCGCCGAGTACCAGGAGGCGTTCACCTGGTGGCGCCGCAGCGACATCGTGTCGATCGCGGCCGTCCAGGGCCACGCCATCGGGGCCGGGTTCCAGCTCGCGCTCGCCTGCGACCTGCGGGTCGTCGCCGACGACGTGCAGTTCGCCATGCGCGAGACCAGCCTGGGACTCGTACCGGACCTCACCGGCACGCACCCGCTCGTGGGCCTCGTCGGCTATGCCCGCGCGCTGGAGATCTGCGCGACGGGCCGCTTCGTCCACGCGCAGGAGGCCGAGCGCATCGGCCTCGCCAACATCGCCGTGCCCGTCGAGGAGCTCGACGCCGCGGTACGGGACCTGAGCGCCGCGCTGCTCGCGGGGCCGCGCGACGCCGTGATCGAGACGAAGGCGCTCCTCCAGGGCGCGGCCGACCGCACCTACGAGGCCCAGCGCGCCGCCGAACGCGCCGCCCAGGCCCGCCGACTGCGCGACCTGGCAGGCCTCGGCGACTGACGCGCGCCCGTCCGCCCGTGTCTCAGCGGGCCGGGCGTCCGTCCGCTCGGTCGCAGCGTCCGTCCGCCCGGTCTTACGGCCGCGCGCCCGTCCGCCCGTGTCTCAGCGGGCCAGGCGTCCGTCCGCCCGTGTCTCAGCGGGCCAGGCGTCCGTCCGCCCGTGTCGCAGCGGGCCGTGCGTCCGTCCGCTCGGTCGCAGCTGGCTGTGTCCGTTCGCCCGTGTCTCGGCCGGGCCGTGCGTTTGTCCGCCCGGACTCAGCGGGCCTCTGAGAAGCGGACCTCGGAGACCAGGACCGTGACCGCCGTCCCCTCGGGCGCGGTCACGGTCGCGCGCGTGCGGGCCGTGCGCGCCACGTCCAGAGCGCGGTGGCCGTCGGCGACCGCCAGCTCCACCCTCAGCGCGCCCGCCGAGCGGTGGACCGGCGCTCCCAGGACGGACGTCAGCCCCGCCACGCCCTCGACGCCCAGCATCGCCCTGGCCACCGGGTCCTCCTCGTCCAGCGGCGCGGTTCGCCCGGGTGGCGGAGCGGGGGCCGGCGAATCGGGGGCGGCCTCCACCAGCCCGGTCACCCGGAGATCCACCGCCGTGATCACGAGGCCCAACGCGCGTTCCGCCTCGGCGAACAGCGCCCGGCGCACCTCCTCCGCCACCACCGGCAGCGGCCGGTCCACCAGCCGGCCCGCCGCCACGGCGAGATCCGCGGTGATCCGCAGCGGCCCGGGCGGCAGCCCGCCCGGCGGTACGGGGAACGGCGCCGTGGGGCCCACCTCGGCGAGCCCCACCCGCAGCCTCCCCGGCACCACGCCCCGTACCGGGGCCAGGCTCCGCAGCAGCACCGCGCGTGCGGCGCTCTCCGTCAGCCAGGCGCCGTCCTCCGCCTCCCCGAGCGGCAGCAACCGCCCGGGCCCTACTCGCTCGCGCATCGCCGCCGTCCGTCCGGCCCCAGATGTCGTCGTCATTGGCTCAGCCTAATGTGGGCAAAGGCATTGATAGATGCATAGAAGGGATGAACGGTGATGAATGACCCCGCACACCCCAGAGAACCGTCCGTGACCAAGCGCGGCGGTGGCGACCCGGCCAGTCGCGGCCGCACCACCATCGCCGACGGAGTCGTCGAGAAGATCGCCGGTCTGGCCGCACGTGAGGTCCCCGGCGTCCACGCCATGGGGAGTGGGTTCTCCCGCACCATCGGCGCCGTCCGAGACCGGGTCCCCGGCGGCGGAGGGACCAAGTCCGGCGCCACCCGCGGTGTGAAGGCCGAGGTCGGCGAGGTGCAGACCGCGCTCGACCTGGAGATCGTCGTCGAGTACGGCGCCTCCATCGCCGACGTGGCCGGGGCCGTGCGCGAGAACGTCATCGCGGAGGTGGAGCGGATGACTGGCCTGGAGGTCGTCGAGGTGAACATCGCGGTCAGCGATGTGAAGCTGCCCGAGGACGAGGAAGAAGAGCCGGAGTCGAGGCTTCAGTAGCCGACGGCGGTGTGACCGAAAGGGCTCGGCATGAGCATGGCGATGGTCGGCCTGGTGGCCGGAATGGCCCTCGGATTCGCCGGATACTTCGGCGGCTTCGGGGCGTTCGTGCTGATCGCGGCGTTGGGCGCGATCGGCTTCGTCGTCGGGAGGTTCCTGGAGGGGGACCTCGAACCCGGCGACTTCTTCCGGGGCCGCGATCGCGGCGACCGGCTGAGGTGACGGAGGGTGACAGGGGACGCGGTGGGCCCGGCCGGCCGGGGTGCGACCACGATCGCCGACCGGGTCGTCGCGAAGATCGCCGCCCGCGCCGCGCGGGAGGCGCTCGCCGCGCTGCCCGAGGGCGGCTCCGCGCCGCACGCCTCGGTCGTCGTACGGCGTGACGTGGCGCGCGTGTCGGTCAGCCTGGAGCTGGGCTATCCCGCCGACCTCGCCGGGCAGTGCCTCGCGGTCCGCAGACGGGTGATCCACCGGCTACGGGATCTGGCCGGCATGGAGGTGCCCGAGGTGGCCGTCCATGTCGAGCGCCTGCACTCCCCGCGCACGGCGGAACGAGACCGGGACGGACGGAGACTGCGATGACCACGGACACCGGTACCGACCAGGCACCCGCACCCGGAGACCCGCCGACGGAACCGGCCGCACCGGCGAAGCCGGCTGCGCCCCGGGCCCGCCGCTTCTGGGCGGTACGGCGCATCCCGGCGGCCGTCCTCGCGCTGGTCGTCCTCGGCGGCGCCGGCCTGTTGCTCTACGACGTGGCCGCCGTACGGGCCGACCGCACGGCCATGCGCTGGCGCAGCGAACTCGCCGACCAGCTGGCGACCCGGCCGCTGGACGACACCTGGGTACTCGCCGGCGCGAGCCTCGCGGCACTGATCGGTGTCTGGCTCCTGATCCTCGCGGCCACCCCCGGGCTGCGGTCGGTCCTCCCGATGCGGCGCGACCACGAAGGCGTGCGGGCCGGCCTCGACCGGGACGCGGCGGCCCTGGCCCTGCGGGACCGCGCGATGGAGGTGTCGGGCGTGCAGTCCGTACGGGTCAAGGTGAAGCGCAGGAAGGCGGCGGTGCGGGCGGTCTCGCACTTCCGCGAACTCGACGAGGTGCGCGCCGACGTGGAGAGCGCCCTCGGGACCGGCATCGACGAACTCGGCCTCGCCCGGCCACCGGCGCTGACCGTACGGGTGGGCCGCCCGCTGAAGAAGAGGTGAAGGAGTGCCCGTCATTCTCCGGCGCGTCAATCGTGTGGTGCTCGGACTCGTGGGCCTGGTGCTCGTCGTCCTCGGCGGCGCGGTCCTCGCGGCCGGCTTCGATCTGCCGGTGCCCTCGTGGTGGCCGTGGTCCGGCCCCTCCGACGTCCTGCTGAACCGGGCCGACCGGACGCGCTGGCGCGACGAGGGCTGGTGGTGGCCGGTGGTGATCGCCGTCCTCGGCGTGATCGTGCTCCTGGCCCTGTGGTGGCTGCTGGCCCAGCTCCGGCGGTCCCGCCTCTCGGAGATCCTCATCGACACGGGGGACGGCGAGGCGGCTACGGTACGGTGCCGGTCCCTGGAGAGCGTCATCGAAGCGGACGCGACGGCCCAGGCGGGAGTGGCCCGGGCCCGGATCTTCCTGACGGGGCGCCGCACGGCCCCCCGCGCGCGCGTCGCGCTGCGCCTGGAGCCGTACGCCTCCCCGGCCGCCGCGCAGACCACCCTCGCCGCCGAGGCCCTGGACCATGCCCGCGCCTCGACCGGCCTGAGCGCCCTCCCGGCGGAGGCCCGCCTGCGCGCCGTCAAGCACCGCGCGCGCCGGGTTACCTGACGCACCGTCGTGGGCATCCGCCCCCGACGGGACGGATGCCCACCGCCCAGCCGGCCGGCCGGTGCTCAGAAGCCGTGCCGGGCCCCGCCGTCCACCGACATCATCACGCCCGTCACATACGACGCCGCGGGCGAGAGCAGGAACGCCGCCGTACGGCCGAACTCCTCCGGGGTGCCGTAGCGCCGCAGCGGGATACGGGACTCGCTCGCCGCGCGTGACGCCTCCGCGTCGCCCGAGAGGGCGTCGAGCTGACGCACCCGGTCCGTGTCGATCCGGCCCGGGAGCACGCCCACCACCCGGATGCCCCGCGGCCCCAGGTCCGCCGCCAGGGATTTCGCGAACCCGGCGAGGCCAGGCCGCAGCCCGTTGGAGATCGTCAGGCCCGGGATCGGCTCGTGGACCGAGCCGGAGAGCACGAAGCCGATGACCCCGCCCTCGGTCAGCTCGTCCGCCGCCGCCCTGGCCATCCGCACGGCCCCGAGGAAGACGGTGTCGAACGCCGACGCCCACTGCTCGTCGGTGTTGTCCGCGCCGAAACCGGGGGCGGGACCGCCGACGCTGACGAGGATGCCGTCGAAGCGCCCGAAGCGTGCCCGCGCCTCCGCGATCAGCCGGGCCGGCGCACCGGGATCGGCGTTGTCGACGGCGAGACCCGCCGCGCCCGCGCCCAGCTCGCCGACCGCCTCGCCGACCGACTTCTCCTCGCGCCCGGTGACCAGTACCTTCGCGCCCTCGGCGAGCAGCGCCTCGGCCGAGGCACGGCCGAGCCCCCGCGTCGCGCCGGTCACCACGTACACCCGGTCCTTCAGTCCAAGATCCATGGACCTATCCTGCCGGGTTCTCCCAGGGCAGCGCGAGGGCGGTCCCCACCAGTCCGATGTGGCTGAACGCCTGCGGGAAGTTGCCCAGCTGCCGCCGCGCCACCGGGTCGTACTCCTCCGCGAGGAGCCCCACGTCGTTGCAGAGCTCCACGAGGCGCTCGAAGAGCTCGCGCGCCTCGCGCTCCCGTCCGGTCATCCGCAGCGCGTCCGCCATCCAGAAGGAGCAGACCAGAAACGTTCCCTCCCCGCCGGGGAGGCCGTCGACCGAGACACCCGAGGTGCTGTAGCGGCGGACGAAGCCGCCGTGCGTCAGCTCCTTGCGCACCGCGTCCACCGTCCCCACCACCCGGGGATCGTCCGACGGCAGGAACCCGACCCGCGGGATCAGCAGCGTCGCCGCGTCCAGTTCCCGCGACCCGTACGACTGGGTGAACGTGTTGCGCTCGGGGTCGTACCCCTTGGCGCACACGTCCGCGTGGATCTCGTCCCGCATCGCCCGCCAGCGCGCCGGATCCCCGCTCAGCGACGGGTCGTCCTCCAGGGTGCGCACCGCCCGGTCGGCGGCGACCCAGGCCATCACCTTCGAGTGCACGAAGTGACGGCGCGGCCCGCGTACCTCCCACAGCCCCTCGTCCGGGTCCCGCCACGTGGACTCCAGGAAGCCGAGCAGGCTCAGCTGCAGGTTCCAGGCGTGCCGGACCGGCGGAATTCCGGCCTCCCGCGCCATGCTCAGCGAGTCTATGACCTCGCCGTACACATCGAGCTGGAACTGGTCCACGGCCGCGTTCCCGATCCGCACGGGCGCCGAGTCCGCGTAGCCGCTCAGCCAGGGCAGGGTCGTCTCGGGCAGCCGGCGCTCGCCGCCCGGCCCGTACATGATCTGCAGATCCGCCGGGTCGCCCGCCACCGCCCGCAGCAGCCAGTCGCGCCAGGCCGCCGCCTCGTCGACATAGCCGGCCGACAACAGCGCGCCCAGCGTCAGGGTCGAGTCGCGCAGCCAGCAGGAGCGGTAGTCCCAGTTCCGTACGCCGCCCAGCTCCTCCGGGAGCGAGGTGGTGGGCGCGGCGACGATGCCGCCCGTCGGCGCGTAGGTGAGCGCCTTGAGCGTGATCAGCGAGCGCATGACCGCCTCGCGGTAGGGCCCCTCGTACACGCACCGCGCCGACCAGTCCCGCCAGTCCCTCAGACAGTCCTCCAGCGCGCCGAAGGGGTCGATGAGCTCCGGGCGCGGCTCGTGCGAGGGGTGCCAGGTGAGCACGAACGCGACCTTCTCGCCCGCGTCCACCGTGAACGAGGAGCAGGTCGAGAACTGCTGGCCCCAGGTCTTCACGGGCGGCTCGCTGCGCAGCCAGACCGAGTCGGGACCGGCGACGGCCACATGATGGCCGTCGCTGCGTCGCATCCACGGCACGATCGAGCCGTAGTCGAAGCGCAGCCGCAGCACCGCGCTCATCTCGACGGTGCCACTGACGCCCTCCACGATCCGCATGACATCGGGCGCGGTGTCGCGCTGCGGCATGAAGTCGACGACCTTCACGGTGCCGGTGCGCGTCTCCCAGTACGTCTCCAGGACCAGCGAATCGCCCGCGTAGCCACGCGTGGTGCAGGTCGTGGCGCCCTTGGGGGCGATCCGCCAGTGGCCGTTGTCCTCGTCGCCGAGCAGCGCGGCGAAGCACGCGGCCGAGTCGAAGCGCGGCAGACACAACCAGTCGATCGACCCGTCGCGTCCGACGAGTGCGGCGGTCTGCAGATCGCCGATGAGGGCGTAGTCGTCGATACGTTGCGTCACGCTCTGGCGTGTTCCCGGATGGGGCGACGGTCAATCAGAGGGACGGTGTGGCCTACGCCGCGGCCGGAGCCGGCTCGGGGGTGTCCGCGCCGCCCTCGGTGCGGGCCGCGGCCTCCCGGTCGCGCTTCTCGCGGCGGACCAGGATCACCCAGCCGACGGGCACACCGGCTGTGAAGAGCCACCACTGCACGGCGTACGCCATGTGCGCGCCGATCGAGTCGTGGTCGGGCTCGGGGATCAGCTCGGGGGTGTTCCCGGCCGGCTCGGGCGCGGTCTGCTCGACGTAGCCGCCGAGCACGGTACGGCCGGTGAGCTCGGCCTGCTGTGCGCTGTTGATCAGCATCACCTGACGGTCCGGCAGTCCGCGCAGGTCCTTGATCCCGCTGGCGCCGGTCGTCTCGTCGGCCTTGAGCCGGCCGGTCAACGTCACCTCGCCCTTGGGCGCGGGCGGGACCGGGGGGTACGCCTTCTGGTCGGCCGAGGCCGGGACCCAGCCCCGGTTGACGAGGACGACCCGGCCGTCGGCGAGGGCCAGCGGCGTCAGGACGAGGAAGCCGACCTGGTCGTCGGCGTTCGTGCGACGGCGGACGACGACCTCGTGCGCGGTGTCGAAGGTTCCGGTGGCCGTGACCCGGCGCCAGTAGTCCGAGCGCGGCACGGTGTGACCGGGGGAGGTCAGCTTCTCGACGGGGAGCGGCTCCGCCTTCAGGTTCTCCGCGATCAGGGCGTTCTGCGCGACCCGGCGTTCGTGCCGGTGGAACTGCCAGAAGCCCAGCTCGATCATCGTCGGGACGAGGACGAGGGCCACGAGGGTGAGGATCACCCACTGCCGGGACAACAGGAAGCGGTACACCCCATGACCGTACAACTGTGGTCATGGGGTGCACGCACGGGGGTTCCGGTCGCCGGGGAGCGTCCCGGGCGGGACCGGGGCGTCTCCGGGCCCGGAGGCGTCCGGGGCCGCCCGTACGGCCGGGACTCAGACGTGGTCGACGATCCCCACCTTTCCCTCCGCCCGGGCGCAGTGCCCGCCGCAGTACCAGCTGCCCTCGACCTCGACTCCCTGGCCGATGATCTGGACCTTGCAGTGCTCACAGATGGGCGCCATGCGGTGAATGGCGCAGGAGAAGCAGTCGAAGACGTGCACCGCGCCCTGCGCGTGCACCTCGAAGGACATGCCGTAATCGTTTCCGCAGACCTCACAACGTGCCATGCGCCACAGGGTGCGACGTGAGCCGGGCGAGGTGCGGGCGGCACGCCCGGCGCGTCACCCGTCTGCCGGGGCCACGTCGCGCAGCAGCTGGGTGAAGGCGGCCTCGTCGACGACCGGGGTGTCGAAGGACTTCGCCTTCACCGTCTTGGAGGTGGCGGAGTCCGGATCGTTGGTCACCAGCAGGCTCGTCAGCCGGGAGACGCTCGTGGCGACATGCAGCCCCGCCTCGACGGCGCGGTCCTCGAGCAGCTCGCGGTCGATGGACGTGTCGCCCGAGAACGCCACCCGCATGCCCTGCTTGAGTGGTTTGTCCGGTTCGTAACGCCCCGGGTTCGGATACGGGCACGGCGGACGCTTCCGCGAGGGGCGCCAGCCGTTCGCGTGGTACGAGGCCTGGTGGCCGATCCGGGCCGGGGCGGGCGTGGACACCCACTCCGTCAGCGGGCGGCACTCCAGGAGCGGCAGCCGTACGTTCCGCTCGGCCGCCGCGTGCAGGCTCGGCCGGAACGCCTCGGCCAGCACCCGCGCGTCGTCCAGAGCGTTGTGCGCCTGCTCCTGGACCACCCCGAAGTGCGCGGCCAGCGACTCCAGCTTGTGGTTCGGCAGCGGCAGCGACAGCTCCTTGGCCAGCGCGATCGTGCACAGCCGCTGGCGCACGGGCGCGGTGCGCTCCGCCCGCGCGTACTCCCGCGAGATCATCGACCAGTCGAAGAGCGCGTTGTGCGCCACCAGGACCCGGCCGTCGAGCCGCTCGGAGAACTCGGCGGCGATGTCCGGGAAGAGCGGCGCGTCCTTCAGCACGTCACGGGTGAGCCCGTGGATCCAGACCGGTCCGGGGTCCCGCTCCGGGTTCACCAGCGTGTACCAGTGGTCCTCGACCTCGCCCTGGGCGTCCAGCCGGTAGACGGCAGCCGACACTATCCGGTCGTCGCGGGCGAGTCCGGTGGTCTCCACGTCGACGACCGCGTACCCCTGTGGGTAGGCGGCCGGCCACGTCGCTGCTGTCGTACGGTCGTCGAGCATGGTCACTGAGAATACGGGCCCCTGCCGACACCCCCGCCCCCCGGTGCCCCGACGGCGACAGGAACCGGCCAACCGGTCGACGCGCCGCCGAACGCGTGGCGGCCACGACGCCCGCCCTGCCGGGGAGTTCACCGGAGCCGCCGCGCGGGCTCAGCCGAGACGGGCCACCAGGTCCCCGGCGGCGGCCTGTTCGAGACCGCAGCCGTCGACCGGTCCCGGCAGCAGATGCCAGACCGTCCCGGTCGCGCCCTCGGGCGCGGGCGCGGAGACCAGGTCGCCGGAATGGACGACGGCCCGTTTTCCGTGGACGAGGTCGGTGCAGTCGCACAGCCCGACGTACGACCGGTCCGCGGCGTACAGGGCGACCGACAGGTCCAGGTCGCCCCGGGTCCTCGCCGGCTGGGGCCGGTGCAGCCTGTCCGATGGGTCAGGTGACTCGATGCCCTGTTGCCTGAGGCGGGGCCGGGGCGGTGCAGGTGTGGGTTCTGCAGGCCGTGGCTGTGGTCGGTACGACCTTCGGTACAGGTCAGTCCGCCGCGGACTCGGCCTCTGGCAGCGCCGGATGGACGGTCGGGTAGAGCCCGGCTGTGAAGCCGTACACCACGTCGCCTCCGCGCGGCAGCTGGGCGTAGTCGTTGGCGAGCTCCAGGACCCGCGACCAGAACTCGCGGGCCTGCTCCTGCGGGATCCGCACATGCCGCACGATCGAGGACAGTTGATCTGCCTGGTGTGCCGGGACCGACTCTGCTGCGGCCTTGGCGAGATCATTGGTGCAGTACGGGGTGGCGCCGACCCCGTCGGTCGGGCTGACGGTGCCGACGCGAAAGATGCGGGCGGTGCGGCCGTAGAAACGTTCCTCGATGGCCCGCACCCGGCGGGTCCGCACGACCTTCAGCAACCGGGCGTCGACCAGGACGCTCACGTGGTGCGCGACCGTGCTCTTCGGGCGGTCGAGGGCGGCGGCCAGTTCGCTCACCGTTGCGGCGCGTTCGAGGAGCAGTTCGAGGATGACGTCGCGTAGCGGGCTGGCCAGCGCGCGGAGCTGGGCCGGGGCCGTCACGTCTGTGACATCGGCGAGGTCGTAGTCGGGGAGGCGGGTACTGTTCGACACTCCTCGATTATTCTAAAGTTCCGGATCATTCGCTACTCGCCAGCAAGGGGTTGGGCATGACAGAGGTCGTACTGTTCCATCACGCGCAGGGGCTGACCCCCGGAGTCGCCGCTTTCGCCGGCGAACTCCGTGCTGTCGGCCACACCGTCCACACGCCCGATCTCTTCGAGGGGCGTACCTTCGGCTCCCTTGAGGAGGGTTCGGGCCACGTCGAGCGGATCGGCTTCCGTGAGATCACCGAGCGTGGTGTCCGCGCGGTCGAGCACCTGTCACAGGACATCGTTTACGTCGGCTTCTCGCTCGGAGTGCTGCCTGCCCAGAAGCTGGCGCAGACACGGGCGGGCGCGCGGGGTGCGCTCCTGTTCCACGCCTGCATCCCCGTGTCGGAGTTCGGCGCGGCTTGGCCTGATGGTGTGCCGGTGCAGGTGCATGCGAAGGAAGCCGACCCGATCTTCGCCGAGGACATCGACGCTGCTCGCGCGCTCGTCTCCGATTCCGCTGACGCGGAGATGTTTCTGTATCCCGGAGACGAGCACCTGTTCGCGGACCACTCGCTGCCGTCCTACGACCCGGACGCTGCCAAGCTGCTGACCCGGCGGACGATCGAGTTCCTCGGCTCGCGCTAGGTTGTCGGCGGGTCATGCGCACAGCCAGAGCCGCAGGGCTGCGACGACCACGGTGCCGTGAAAGACGTACGCCCTCTGGTCGGAACGTGCCCACTGCCCGGCTCGCCTTCAACCGGCTGATCAGCCGCTCGACTTCGTCTCTGCGGACATGGCGTGCCGCATCGAGGCCGGCGGTCCAGCTCGTCACTGACCTGCCGGACAGGTCCTGGGACGGGCCCGGACGGGCGTGCCACCGAATCAATCGGCCGTCCCGTCCCGCGGTCCCAACAGTCCCTCCACCAAGGCCCGTACGGAGGTGGTGAAGAGACGGTCGGGGTCGATCGGGCGCGCCAGGGCGCGGATGAGCTCGGGGTCGGCCGGGTCGGTCGTCTCCGTCTCCCAGAGCTCCTCCTCGGCGGGGGACTGGACCGGTGCCCGCTCGCGGTTGCGCTCCACGAGGACATAACCGACGACCTGGACCTGCACCGCCCGGACCGCCTCCGCCGCCCGCGCGCCGCGCAGGCCCGCCGCGTGCACCTCGTCGGCCAGGGCGCGCTGCGCCGGCAGGAACATCCGCTCCGTCAGGCCCCGTTCGTGGACCATCGCCACCAGATGCGGGCGGGCGCGCAGTTCGCGGCGCAGCGAGCGGGCCACCGAGACGATCCGGTCGGCAGGGGTGCGCCCGCGCGGGGTGATCGCGGCGAGATCGGCGACCGTCCGCTCGACGAGGGCGTCGAGCAGCGACTCGCGGTTGCCGACGTGCCAGTAGATCGAGGTGACCGCGGTGCCCAGTTCGGCGGCGAGCTTGCGCATGGTCAGGGCGTCCGGGCCGTGCTGCCTCACCAGAGCGGCGGCGGTCGCGAGGACCTCCTCGCGGGTGAGTGCGGTGCGCGCCATCGTCCCCCCAAGTTCTGTTGCGTGCACGCCTATTTACCCTTCATCGCCACCGGTGTAACTGTGTTACAGGCCGACGGTCCCTGAAGGGTGGTACGTCATGGCACGAGTACGGTACGGGGCGCGCACCGACGCCGAGATCACGGCGGCCCGCGCCAAGAGCAGCAAGCTTCCCGACATCTGGTCCACCGGCGTGGTCGCCGTCTGGGAGACCGATCCGGACGTGGTGGCGGCCGTCCTGCCGCCCCCGCTGAAACCCACCGGACGTCCCCTGGTGCGGGCCAACATCTCCCAGGTCGACCTGCCCGGCTACCCTCTGGGCGCCGGCTCGGTCGCCGTCGCCGCCGCCCACGGCGACCAGGAGGGCTGGTACCCGCTCGTCATGCCGATGACCCTGGAGCGGGCCCTCACGGGCGGCCGTGAGGTCTTCGGCGAGCCGAAGAAGCTCGGCCAGGTCGTCGTCGAACGCGACGGGCTCGTCGTCCGGGCCTCCCTCGGGCGCCACGGCATCGACTTCGTCGAGGTGCGCGGAGCGGTCTCCGGCCCCCTGCCCCTGCCGGAGCCCGCGGAGAAGACCGACTTCTACTTCAAGTTCCTGCCGGGCGTGGACGGCACCGGCTTCGACGCCGAGCCCGTCCTCGTCCACTGCGTCCGGGCCGAGAAGGTGCGCAGGCTGGAACGGATCACCGGCGACGTCGTCCTCCGCGAGTCCATGTACGACCCCGTCGCCGACCTCCCGGTGCGCCGGATCGTCGAGATCACCATCGGCGAGAAGACCACCGACCAGAAGGGCCGGGTCGCGGAACGGGTCAGCGCCGAGGCCCTCCTGCCGTACATCCACCAGCGCTACGACGACCCGCAGCAGATCCTCGACGGACCGCCGGAAGGGAGCGTGTGATGGAGCTGCGTCAGGGTCAGGTCGCGGTCGTCACCGGCGCGGCGAGCGGCATCGGGCTCGCGATGGCACGCCGGTTCGCCGCCGAGGGCCTCGCCGTCGTCCTCGGCGACGTGGAGGAGGGCGCGCTCGCCAAGGCGGCCGCGGAGCTGACGGAGGTCGGGGCCCAGGTCCTCGCCCGTCCCGTCGACGTCAGCGACCCGGGGTCCGTACGGGCCTTCGCCGACGCGGCGTTCACCACCTTCGGCGCGGTGCACGTCCTGTGCAACAACGCCGGGGTCGGCTCCGGCGCGGAGGGCCGGATGTGGGAGCACGAGCCCAACGACTGGAAGTGGGCCTTCTCCGTCAACGTCTGGGGCGTCTTCCACGGCATCCAGGCCTTCGTCCCGCGCATGATCGCCGGCGGCGAGCCCGGGCACGTCGTCAACACCTCCTCGGGCGACGGCGGCATCGCCCCGCTGCCGACCGCCTCCGTCTACGCCGTCACCAAGGCGGCCGTCGTCACCATGACCGAGTCGCTGTACGCCCATCTGAAGGCCGAGCACGCGCGGGTGGGGGCGTCCGTGCTCTTCCCCGGCCCGCACATGCTGCGCACCGGGCTCTGGGAGTCGCACCGCAACCGGCCCGAGCGGTACGCCAAGGAGCGGCCGCGCAGGACCCCGTACCGCAGCCTGGACCAGTGGGAGTCGGCGATGAGGGCCGCCGGGCACGAGGTCGCCTTCACACCCGTCGAGGAGGTCGCGGAGCACGTCGTCGACGGCATCCGCGCCGACCGGTTCTGGATGCTCCCGGCGAGCGAGCACAGCGACCGGCAGATCCGCGCGCGCTCGCAGTCGATGCTCGACCGCGCCGACCCGTCGTACCTGGAGAACTTCATTCTCGACTGACAGTGCCGCCCTGCCGGCCGCGATCGTCGGCCGGGGGTCCGGGGGTCGCCCCCGGGAAGGCACGGCATCCGCGACCGAGGGACTTAGCCATGAGCTTCGAGGACCCGTACCTGATCATCTCCTCCGACTGCCACGCCGGTCTGCCCACCGAGCGCTACCGGCCCTATCTCGACTCCCGGTTCCACCGCGCCTTCGACGAGTTCCTCGCCGGGCGCGACGCCCGCCGCGAGGCCATGACCCGGCTCGGGGTACGCAACGAGGCCTTCGCGAACAAGTGGTTCAGCGACAACGAGGAAGGACTGCGGGGCGGCTGGGACGCCGCGCAGCGCCTCAAGGAGCTCGACGGCGACGGGGTGGCGGCCGAGGTCGTCTTCCCCGACGCGGACGCCGTCGACAGCCAGACCGCCGCGCCCTTCGGGGTCGGCCTCGGACTCTCCGGCGACCAGGACCCCGACCTCGGCATGGCGGGCGCGCAGGCGCACAACCGCTGGCTCGCCGAGTTCGTCGGCCGGAACCCCGAGCGGCACTGCGGGGTGGCGCTGCTGCCCATCACGGCCGAGCCGTCCAAGGTCGTCGCCGAGATCCACCGGGCCAAGGAGTCCGGGCTCGGGGCGCTGATGATCCCCTCGATGTGGGTGGACAGGGAGCCGTACCACGACCCGCGCTACGAGCCGGTCTGGGCGGCAGCCGCCGAGACCGGGATGCCGCTCGTCACCCACTCCGGCGCCGCGCCGCGCGAGGAGTACGGCGACCACCTCGGCATCTACGTCAGCGAGGTCACCTGGTGGCCCGCCAGGCCGCTGTGGTTCCTCCTCTGGTCCGGGGTCTTCGAGCGCCACCCGGGGCTGAGGTTCGGTGTCGCCGAATCGGGCTGCTGGTGGCTGCCGAACCTGCTCTGGTTCATGGACCGCCTCTACCTCGGCGCGCACGGCGGCAAGAAGCTGTCCCCGTTCGCCGAACTCAGGCGCCCGCCGAGCGAGTACCTCGACCGCCAGGTCTTCATCTGCGCCACCAACACCAAGCGGCGCGAGCTGGCCCAGCGGTACGAGATCGGCGTGGACAACATCCTGTGGGGCTCGGACTTCCCGCACCCGGAGGGGACCTGGCCCCACACGCGCGCGTGGCTGGGGAACACCTTCCACGACATCCCGGTCGCGGAGACGCGGCGGATGCTGGGCCTCGCCGCGGCGGAGGTCTTCGGATTCGACACCGAGGCGCTGGCTCCGCTCGCCCGCCGCATCGGCCCCACCCCCGCCGAACTGGGCCAGTCGCCCGACCAGGCCGCGGTCGAGGCCTCCTGGGCCCGCTCCCGCGAGGTCGGCCGCCACTGGCTGACGGACCACGACTTCCCCACCCTGGGGGTGAACTGATGGACCGGTACACCGTCATCTCGGCGGACTGCCACGCGGGCGCCGACCTCCTCGACTACAAGCCGTACCTGGAGAAGAGGCACCACGACGCCTTCGACGCCTGGGCGGCCGGCTACGTCAACCCGTACGAGGACCTCCTCGCCGACACCGCCGACCGCAACTGGAACTCCGGCCGCCGGCTGCGCGAGCTGGAGGCGGACGGGATCGTCGCCGAGGTCGTCTTCCCCAACACCATCCCGCCGTTCTTCCCCTCCGCCTCCCTGATGGCCCCCGCGCCGAGCCGGGAGGAGTTCGAGCAGCGCTGGGCCGGGCTGCGCGCGCACAACCGCTGGCTGGCCGACTTCTGCGCGGACGCGCCCGGCCGCCGGGCGGGCGTCGCGCAGATCCTCCTCAACGACGTCGACGAGGCCGTGAAGGAGATCAGCCGCACCAAGGAGGCCGGCCTCACCGGCGGGATCCTCCTGCCGGGCGCCCCGCCCGGCAGCGGGATCCCCGAGCTGTACTCGCAGACGTACGACCCGATCTGGGCGGTCTGCGCGGAGCTGGACGTCCCGGTCAACCACCACGGCGGCTCCGCCTCGCCGCCGCTCGGCGACGAACCGGCGGCGCGCGCGGTCTTCATGGTGGAGACGACGTGGTTCTCGCACCGGGCGCTCTGGCACCTCGTCTTCGGCGGCGCCTTCCGCCGCCACCCGGAGCTCAGGCTGGTCCTCACCGAGCAGGGCTCGGGCTGGATCCCCGGGGTCGTGGAGATGCTGGACTACTACCACGCCCGCCTGGTCGCGGCGGCCTCCCGGGCGGCCACCGCCGAGTCCAAGTTCGGCGCGGGACTGGCGGAGTCGATGGGCAAGGGCCCCAGCGAGGTCTGGCGCGACAACTGCTTCGTCGGCGCGAGCTTCATGCGCCCGCACGAGGTGCCGCTGCGCGACCGGATCGGCATCGACAAGATCATGTGGGGCAGCGACTACCCGCACGACGAGGGCACGACGCCGTACTCCCGCGAAGGCCTCCGCATCGCCTACGCGGGGCTGCCGAGGGAGGAGGTGGCGGCGATGGCCGGAGGCAACGCGGCCCGCGTCTACGGCTTCGACCTGCCGTTCCTGGACACCCTGGCCGCCGTGCACGGCCCGACCGTCGAGGAGATCGCCGAGCCCCTGAAGGAGGTCCCGGCGGGCGCCACGAGCCCCGCCTTCGCGCCGGGCGGGTCGGTACGCGTGTGGTGACGGACCGGACGAGCCCCTCCCCGGCCGACTGACGAACCCGCCCCCACGACGAGGCCCACGGCGGAGGTCTCCGCACCCGTCCCAACCGGCTCCGGGCCGCCGTGCTCGGAGCCGACGACGGAGTCGTCTCCACCGCGGGCCTCGTCGTCGGCGATCGCGTGCGAAGACGCTTGTCGGAAGGTGCCAAAGCCTGCTGACAAGTCGTCTCGCATACTTGTGGGTAACGACGTCTAGTCGCGCCCGGCCCGCGCCCCTACCGTCTTCGGCATGCCGAACCTGCCCGATGTCGTGCTCTGGTCCATACCGGCGTTCGTCCTGCTGACCGTCGTCGAGATGGTCAGCTACCGCCTCCATCCCGACGACGACGCCGCCGGGTACGAGGCCAGGGACGCCGCCACCAGCATCGGCATGGGGCTCGGGAGTCTCTTCGTCGACCTTCTGTGGAAGATCCCGATCGTCGCGATCTACACGGCCGTCCACGAGCTCACCCCGCTCCGCGTCCCCGTCCTGTGGTGGACGATCCCGCTGATGCTGCTCGCCCAGGACTTCTTCTACTACTGGTCGCACCGCGGTCACCACGTCATCCGGATCCTGTGGGCCTCCCACGTCGTGCACCACAGCAGCCGCAGCTTCAACCTCTCCACCGCGCTGCGCCAGCCCTGGACCGGCTTCACGTCCTGGCCGTTCTACCTGCCGATGATCGCGCTCGGCGTCCACCCGGCCGCCGTGGCCTTCTGCTCCTCGGTCAGCCTCGTGTACCAGTTCTGGATCCACACCGAGCGCATCGACAGGCTCCCCCGGCCCTTCGAGTACGTCCTCAACACCCCCTCCCACCACCGCGTCCACCACGCCTCGCAGGGCGGCTACCTGGACCGGAACTTCGGCGGCATCCTGATCCTCTGGGACCGGATGTTCGGCTCCTGGGTGGCGGAGACCGAGCGGCCCGTCTTCGGGCTCACCAAGAACATCGAGACCTACAACCCGCTGCGCGTCGCCACCCACGAGTACGCCGCCATCGTCCGGGAGGTGCGGTCCGCGACCGGCTGGCACGAGCGCGCCGGGCGGGTCTTCCGGGGGCCGGGATGGCAGCCCGCCGCCACGTCCGTACCCGCCGTCGCGTCCGTACCCGCCGCATCGGCCGTACCCGGCGCCGTGCCCGGGCCCGCCGTCGCGCACGGCACCGGCTCCGCCTCCGTGCCGGGGCCCGCCGTCCCGCACGGCACCGGGCCCGCCGCCGCGGAGACGATCGCGTGAGCACCCGTACCGCGGGCCCCGCCGCCCCCTCCACCGCCGCCCCCGTCGCCGCGCTCTCCCGTGTCCTCCTCGCCGCCTTCGCGCTCGCCGTCGCCGTCGACCTCGGCTCCCTCCTCGCCGGTGCCGAACTCGGACACCGGATCGCCAAACCGCTGCTGATGCCGCTGCTCGCCGCGTACGCCGCCACCCGCGGCGCCCCCGAACTCCTGCTCGGCGCGCTGCTTCTCGGCTGGGGCGGCGACGTCCTCCTGCTCGCCGACGCCGACTGGGCCTTCCTCGCCGGCATGGGCTCCTTCGCCGCCGGTCACATCTGCTACCTCGCGCTCTTCGGGCGACGGCGCGCGTCCGTCACGCTCGGCATCGCGTACGCCGCCGCCCTCCTCGGCACGGTCGTGCTCCTCTGGCCCGACCTCCCCGCCGGACTGCGGATCCCCCTCGCCGGCTACTCGCTCCTGCTCGGCGCGATGGCGTACCGCTCCGGGTCCCTCGGGCTCACGGCGGGCACGGGCGGCGCGCTCTTCCTGCTCTCCGACACCCTGATCGCGACCGGGATCGCCGAGTGGCCCCAGCCGCCCGGCACCGCCGTCTGGGTCATGGCCACCTACATCGCCGCGCAGTACCTGCTGACCGCGGGGGTGCTCACACAGGCGTACGGTGAGCGGAGTACCGCCGACTGAGAGCAAGGACCGTCCGTCATGCGCGCCACCACCATCCACGCCCCGTTCGACATGCGCGTGGAGGACGTGCCCGACCCCGTGATCCAGGACCCCGCCGACGTCGTCGTCCGGGTCCTGCGCGCCTGCATCTGCGGCAGCGACCTGTGGGCCTACCGCGGCGTGGCCGCCCGGCAGCCCGGCCAGCGCATCGGGCACGAGTTCCTGGGCATCGTCGAGGCAGCAGGCCCGGACGTCTCCGGCTTCGCCGCCGGTGACCTGGTCGTCGCGCCCTTCGTCTGGTCCGACGGCACCTGCGAGTACTGCTCCGAGGGCCTGCAGACCTCCTGCCCGCGGGGCGGCTTCTGGGGCTCGGTCGGCTCCGACGGCGGCCAGGGCGAGGCCGTCCGGGTCCCCTTCGCCGACGGCACCCTCGTCAAGCTGCCCGCCGAGGCCGCCTCCGACGACCGTCTGCTGACCGCGCTCCTCGCCCTTTCCGACGTCATGGGCACCGGCCACCACGCCGCCGTCGGCGCGGGCGTGCGCAAGGGCTCCACGGTCGCGGTCGTCGGCGACGGCGCCGTGGGCCTGTGCGGCGTCCTCGCCGCGAAGCGGCTCGGCGCCGAGCGGATCATCGCGCTCGGCCGCCATTCCGTCCGTACCGACATCGCCCGCGCGTTCGGCGCCACCGACGTCGTCGCCGAGCGCGGCGAGGCCGCCGAGGCCGCCGTACGCGAGCTCACCGGCGGCCAGGGCGCCCACAGCGTCATCGAGGCGGTCGGCACGGAGCAGTCGATGCGCACGGCCGTCGCCATCACCCGCGACGGCGGCTCCATCGGCTACGTCGGCGTCCCGCACGGCAGCGGTACGGGGCTCGACCTCTCCGTCATGTTCGACCGGAACATCGCGCTGCGGGGCGGTGTCGCGCCCGTCCGCGCGTACATCCCCGAGCTGCTCCCGGACGTCCTCGACGGCACCATCGACCCGTCCCCGGTCTTCGACGTGACGGTCGACCTCGACGGCGTCCCGGCCGGCTACAAGGCCATGGACGACCGCACCGCCCTGAAGGTCCTCGTCAAGCCCTGACGGCCGCACGAGGCCCGGGGCGCCGCTCGGCGCCCCCGTGCGCCGCGTCGCCCGGCTCAGGCCCCCGACCACACCGGGTCGTCGCCGCCCTGGCGGCCCGGTGGGCGCGACCACGCCGTGGGGCCGCCCTCGTACCGCACGGGCGACACCGCGTGACGCAGCAGTCCCAGCGGGCCGGACGTCTCCGTGAGGTGGTCCTCGGGCACGTAGCGGGGGAGGGCGTGCGCCAGCCAGTGGCCCGTCTGCGCCAGGGCCAGGCGTACGAGACGCGTGCCGCCCTCGCTCTCCTGCTCCGTCAGGGACCGCAGCACGGCCGCCGCGAGCAGATACCCCGACCCGTGGTCCAGGGCCTGCGCGGGCAGCGCCCCCGGCTCGTCCGCCGAGCCCTCGGCCGCCGCGATCCCCGTCGCCACCTGCACCAGGCTGTCGAAGCCGCGCCGCTCGCCCCACGGCCCGTAGTCGCCCCACGCCGAGATCCGCGCGATCACCAGACCGGGCCGGTGCAGACCGAAGCGCTCCAGGGCGCCGGGGCGATAGCCGGTGACCAGGACGTCCGCCTCGTCCAGCAGCGCGTCCAAGGCGCGCCGGTCCGCAGGCCGGTCCAGGTCCAGCGCCGCCGTCCGCTTGCCGACGTTCGTGTCCGCGTGCTGGTCGGGCAGTTCGGGGTTGCCCGGCGGGTCGATACGGAGCACGTCGGCGCCGAGCAGCGCCAGCGTCCTCGTCGCCACCGGTCCGGCGAGGACCCGGGTCAGGTCCAGGACGCGCAGGGGCCCCGCGCGCCGCTTCCCGCCCGCGCGCCGCTTCCCGGCCGGGGCCGCGTCGTCCAGCCGTTCCCGCGTCAGCAGCGGCCGCGCCGCCACCTCCCGGCCCTGCTCGTGCGCCGCCCACTCCTCAGGAGTCCGCAGCGCGACCGCCAGCCCGCCGGCCGCGTAGGCCGCCGTCTCGACCTCGACCGCCCTCCGCTCGGCGATCGCCGCCGCCACGGCCTCCACCGACTCCACCGACTCCTCCCGGACGCCCAGCGCGGAGAGCAGCGCCGCCCGGTGGTGGGGGTAGTTCGCGTGCGTACGGACCCAGCCGTCGGACGCCTTCCAGAAGCGGGACAGGGGCGCGAAGTTCACCGGAGCCCGACCGTCGACCCGGAGGTGTCGTTCGCTCACGAAGGCCGTGGCGACGGCCCCGTCGTCCACCCGGACCCTTCCCGGCAGGCCGCCCCGCTCGACCGCGGCCAGGCCCGCGACCGCCACCGTCGCCCGCGCGAGGTCCATCACCGGCAGCCGCGCCGACAGGAGCCCCGACGGACCGGTGAACGCCACCCGGTCCACCAGGGCGGGATCGCCGCCCAGGGCCGACCACAACAACTCCGTACCCGTACGCACTGTGTTGTCCATCCCGGCATGATGGCACTGCGTGCCACGCAAAGGGGTCCCGGTGTGGCTCACCACACCGGGACCCCCTGACTGACTCAGGCGTCGTGCCTACCGGCGCACGGCGTCCAGCGCGTTCACGAGACCGGCTCCGTAGAAGCCGTTCTTGTTCTTGCCGCCCACGCAGACCGCGTCGACGGTGCCGTCGGCGTTGATGTCGTACGGGTTGGTGCAGGCGCGGTCGTCGGCCTGCGCGTACAGCAGGGCCTTGAGCGCGGCCGGGCTGGCCTTCGGGTGCGTCGACTTCAGCAGCGCGAGCACACCGGCGGCGTGCGGCGAGGCCATCGACGTACCGGCCTTGTAGTTGAAGCCGCCGTTGACCGTGGTCGACAGGATCCGGCCGTTGACCGCCGGAGCGTCCGGGGTCTGGTACTCCGTGCGGTCGCCACCGGGCGCCGCGACGTCGATGATCCCGTCACCGTAGTTGGAGTACGAGGCCTTCAGGTCCTTGGCACCGGTCGCGGAGACCGTGACCACGCCGGGCAGCATCGCCGGGTAGTCCAGGCACTCCTTCGGGTCGACGACCCGCGTCACCGGCGTGGTGTCGTTCGGGCTGCTGTCGTCGGTGAGCTCGTCCGACGCCAGGTCCATGGCCGAGTTGCCGGCCGCCGCCACGTTGACGGTGCCCTTGCGCTCCGCGTAGCGGGTCGCGCGGGTCACGGCCTCGATCAGGGCCTTCTGGTCGGCGTCGTTCTTGCACGCGAACAGCCACGGGTCCGTGTAGTAGCTGTTGTTGGTGACGTCGACGCCGTGCTCGGCCGCCCACACGAAGCCGCAGACGACGGCCTCGGTGTAGAAGAAGCCGTCAGGGGTGGAGACCTTGATGCCCGAGACCTTCACGCCCGGCGCGACACCGGTGATGCCGGTGCCGTTCTTGGCGGCGGCGATCGTGCCGGCGACGTGCGTGCCGTGGTCGCTCTCGCCCGGGTTCGGACGCCACGAGCCGGGGGTGATGTCCGGCTTGCCCGTCACGCAGTTGGCCGAGGCCCTGGCGTCGAAGTTCGGCGCCAGGTCCGGGTGCGTGTCGTCGACACCCGTGTCGATGACGCCCACCGTGACGTTCCGGCTGCCGAGCGTCCGCTTGTGGGCCTTGTCCGCCTGGATGGCGGGCAGGTCCCACTGCAGCGGCTCGAGGGCGTCCTGGTCGTCCGTCGCGCGGGCCGCGGCGGACGTGGCCTCGGACGCGGTGAGCGCCTGGCCGCCCTCGCCGACGGAGGTGTCCGTCTGGACGGAGAGCGGGGCGGTGCGGGTCGAACCGGCCGACACCACACCGCGGGTCTTACGGATCGTCGTCGCGAACTCGGGGTTCTGCGAGTGGACGACGATGACGCCTATCTGGTCATAGGAGATGACCACCGTGCCACCGGCCTTGGCTATCGCCTTCTTCACCGAGGCGGCCGTCTTGCGACCCCCGTCGACGTTGACGACGTACGACAGCTTCGGGGCACTCGTCGAGACGGCGGGCGTCGCCGGGGTGTCGCTCGCCACCGCGGCGGAGGCGCCGGTCGGAAGGAAGCCGAGCGAGGCCGTGAGCGCGAGTCCGGCCGGCAGAGCGAGTACTCGGCCGCGTCTCGATCCCAGATGAGCCATGGGTTCTCCACATCATCCGTATGTACTGCCCGCCGGCGGATTGCGGACGGGCAGGTGCATGACGAGTGAAGCTATCGCTGATCTTCCCGCCCCATCAATGAGTTGAGAGGATTTCCTGCATTTCCGGAGGAAGATCCAGAAGAAGATCCAGGGAAGAAAACCACTCCGGTGAACCACTTCGCCGCGCGCCCCGTGCCGTTGTGCAGGGGAGGAGCTCCGGTCGGAGCCCGTTCCCCATCCCCCAGTGAGGCCCCTTTGTCCATGCCCACAGCACCCGCGTCGCGAGGAGATTCCGTGGCAACCGAAGCACTGCCGCCGCCCCAAGGCGGCACGGAGGCCCCCACCGGCCCCGCCCAGCCCACGACCGAGGCGTTCGTCGAGGTGCAGGAGAGCGCGGAGTTCGGCGAACTGCGCCGCACGTACCGCTCCTTCGCCTTCCCCCTGACGGTCGCCTTCATCGCCTGGTACCTGCTCTACGTGCTGCTCTCCAACTACGCGGGCGGCTTCATGGGGACCAGGCTCTTCGGCAACATCAACGTGGCGCTCGTCCTCGGCCTCGGCCAGTTCGCCACGACCTTCCTCATCGCCTGGCTCTACTCGCGGCACGCGGCGAGCCGCCTCGACCCGAAGGCCGAGGCCATCAAGTCCCGTATGGAACACCCGGAGGCCGACGCGTGAGCAGCACCCTTCTCCTCGCGGCGGGCAACGCCACCAGCGAGCACCGCCCGCTGATCATCGCCCTCTTCGGCGCGTTCGTCGTCGCCACGCTCGTCATCACCGTCTGGGCCGGCCGCCAGACCAAGAGCGCCGCCGACTTCTACGCCGGCGGCCGCCAGTTCACCGGCTTCCAGAACGGCCTCGCGATCTCCGGCGACTACATGTCCGCCGCGTCCTTCCTCGGCATCGCGGGCGCCATCGCGCTCTTCGGCTACGACGGCTTCCTGTACTCGATCGGCTTCCTGGTCGCCTGGCTGGTCGCCCTGCTCCTGGTCGCCGAGCCGCTGCGCAACTCCGGCCGGTTCACCATGGGCGACGTCCTCGCCTACCGCATGCGCCAGCGCCCCGTCCGTACCGCCGCGGGCACCTCCACGATCGTCGTCTCGATCTTCTACCTGCTGGCGCAGATGGCCGGTGCGGGCGTCCTCGTCTCGCTGCTCCTCGGCATCACCAGCGACGGCGGCAAGATCGCCATCGTCGCGCTGGTCGGCGTCCTGATGATCGTGTACGTCACCATCGGCGGCATGAAGGGCACCACCTGGGTGCAGATGGTCAAGGCCGTCCTGCTCATCGCGGGCACGCTCCTGATCACCTTCCTCATCCTGCTGAAGTTCGACTTCAACCTCTCCGACCTGCTCGGCGCCGCCGCCACCAACAGCGGCAAGGGCCAGGCGTTCCTGGAGCCCGGCCTCAAGTACGGGGCCACCGGCATCTCGAAGCTGGACTTCCTCTCGCTCGGCATCGCGCTCGTCCTCGGCACCGCCGGCCTGCCGCACATCCTGATCCGCTTCTACACGGTGCCGACCGCCAAGGCCGCCCGTAAGTCGGTCAACTGGGCCATCGGCATCATCGGCGCCTTCTACCTGATGACGATCGTCCTCGGCTTCGGCGCCGCGGCCCTGCTGAAGAACAGCGACATCATCGCCTCGAACAAGGCGGGCAACACCGCCGCACCGCTCGCGGCCCTGGAGATCGGCGGCGGCGCCGGCTCCACCGGCGGGGCGATCCTGCTCGCGGTGATCTCCGCCGTCGCCTTCGCCACCATCCTCGCGGTGGTCGCCGGACTGACCCTGGCCTCGTCGTCGTCCTTCGCGCACGACATCTACGCCAACGTCATCCGGCGCGGAAAGGCCACGGAGAAGGAGGAGGTCCGCGCGGCGCGCTGGGCCACCGTCCTCATCGGCGTCGTATCGATCGCACTCGGCGCACTCGCCCGCGACCTCAACGTCGCCGGCCTGGTCGCCCTCGCCTTCGCCGTCGCCGCCTCCGCCAACCTGCCGACGATCCTCTACAGCCTGTTCTGGAAGCGGTTCACCACCCAGGGCGCGCTCTGGTCGATCTACGGCGGTCTGATCTCCTCGGTCGTCCTGGTGCTCTTCTCGCCGGTCGTCTCCGGCAAGCCCACCTCGATGTTCAAGACCGTGGACTTCTACTGGTTCCCGCTGGAGAACCCGGGCATCGTCTCGATCCCGCTGGGCTTCCTGCTCGGCTGGCTCGGCTCCCTCCTCTCCAAGGAGGAGCCGGACAAGGGCAAGTACGCGGAGCTGGAGGTCAAGTCGCTCACCGGTGTCGGAGCGCACTGATCCGTGCACGGTACGCGACATCCGGGCGCCGCGTCGTAGGGTCCTACGACGCGGCCGCTCCGGTCCTCGTTCCAATCGGCCCCTGCTGGTTGTCGGTGGTCTCGCGTAGGCTCGCTGTATAAATCACCGAACGACGGGAAGGGGGCCCTCAGTGCTCATCGACACCTACGGCCGGGTGGCCACCGACCTGCGCGTCTCGCTCACCGACCGCTGCAACCTGCGGTGTACGTACTGCATGCCGGAAGAGGGCCTGCAGTGGCTGGCCAAGCCCGACCTGCTGACCGACGACGAGATCGTCCGGCTGGTACGGATCGCTGTCACCGACCTCGGTGTCACGGAGGTCCGCTTCACCGGCGGCGAGCCGCTGCTCCGCCCCGGCCTCGTGGGCATCGTCGAGCGCTGCGCCGCCCTCGAGCCCCGCCCGAAGATGTCCCTGACCACGAACGGCATCGGGCTCAAGCGCACGGCCGCCGCGCTGAAGGCCGCCGGTCTCGACCGGGTCAACGTCTCCCTCGACACCCTGCGGCCCGAGGTCTTCAAGACCCTGACCCGCCGCGACCGTCACCACGACGTGCTCGACGGCATGGCCGCCGCGCGCGACGCCGGCCTCACGCCGGTCAAGGTCAACGCCGTCCTGATGCCCGGGCTCAACGACGACGAGGCCCCCGACCTGCTGGCCTGGGCGGTGGAGAACGGATACGAACTCCGCTTCATCGAGCAGATGCCCCTCGACGCCCAGCACGGCTGGAAGCGCGACGGCATGATCACCGCCGGGGACATCCTGGAGTCGCTGCGGACGCGTTTCACCCTGACCGCCGAGGGCGCGGACGAGCGGGGCTCGGCCCCCGCGGAGCGCTGGGTCGTGGACGGCGGACCGCACACCGTCGGGGTCATCGCCTCCGTCACCCGCCCGTTCTGCCGGGCGTGCGACCGGACCCGGCTCACGGCCGACGGACAGGTGCGCACCTGCCTCTTCGCCACCGAGGAGACCGACCTGCGGGCGGCCCTGCGCTCGGAGGCGCCGGACGCCGAGATCGCCCGGATCTGGAAGCTGGCGATGTGGGGCAAGAAGGCCGGCTCGGGCCTGGACGACCCGAGCTTCCTTCAGCCGGAGCGGCCGATGTCAGCGATCGGCGGCTGACTCCCACTCCGCGAGCGGGACGACGTCCTTCAGGAACCCCCGTACGCCCAGGAACTGGGAGAGATGCTCGCGGTGCTCCTCGCAGGCGAGCCAGGTCTTGCGGCGCTCCGGCGTGTGCAGCTTGGGGTTGTTCCAGGCCAGCACCCATACGGCGTCGGCGCGGCAGCCCTTGGCGGAGCAGATCGGCGTCTCGATCGGGGTCTCGTCACTCACCGGATTGATCACACGATCATTGTCCAACAATGGCGATGCCGAGCAGCCACGGGGGGAGCTGCCCGGCACCGGTCCGTCGCTCCGACGGGGGATGCGGAGCGCGTAGGCAGTATGTCACGGGGGATGGGGTGCGGTGCACTGGAACGTCATCATTGATCTGAGCATTTCTTGAGCTTTCGACTCGAGATGATGATCAGCTCTGTTCGGACGGATGCTCCGCTCGCGGTTCCGCGGTGGTGCCCCCGGTGGCGTCCCCGGGGGAGAGCTCGGGACGGGTCGGTCCCGGTACGAACGTGGAGGGCAGAGTCGGTGGCTTCTCCCGCCCCGCGTTCGCGATGACCACCGCGACATAGGGGAGCAGCCCGCCCAGCACCAGAGCCACGATGGCCACATGGCGCTCGACGTTCCAGAGGAGGACGGCGGCGATGACGGACAGCGTCCGCACCGACATCGAGATCACGTACCGCCGTTCCCGGCCGCGGACGTCGTCGGCCAGGCCCTGACGGGCCCCGGTGATTCGGAAGACCTCAGTTCCACCGTGCTTCCGCATCGCATTCCACCACCAGCGTCCGCGCCGGACCTCCCCGGTCCGGACCTGTCTCCACGGTACGCCCGCCGCCCGAGACGGTGGAGACCGGGGCGCGTACGACGCTCTCCGACATGCGCCGTATGGCGGATGGGCCGAGACTGGGCCCACATGCGCAGATCGCGCCGCCTGAGGAGGCGACCATGAGTTGGTTGTGGGCAATCATCGTGGGCTTCGTGCTCGGTCTGATCGCCAAGGCGATCATCCCGGGGAAGCAGCAGATCCCACTCTGGCTGACGACCGTGTTCGGCATCATCGGCAGCGTTCTCGGCAACTCCGTCGCGACCTGGATCGGCGTCGAGGACACGAAGGGCATCGACTGGACGCGGCACCTGCTCCAACTCGCCGGCGCGGTGCTCGTGGTCTTCCTCGGCGACATGGCGTGGAACGCGATCAAGGGCAACAGGCAACGCGCCTGAGGGCGCCGCACCGGCGAAGGCCGGTACGCGCCTCACGCGCGTACCGGCCTCCGTCCTGTCCTGACCAGGGACGTCAGCCCTCTGCGCCGACCTCGATCGCCGCCAGGTTCTTCTTGCCCCGGCGCAGCACCAGCCAGCGGCCGTGCAGCAGCTCGGCCGCCGACACCTCGGCGTCCTCGGCGGTGACCTTCACGTTGTTCACGTACGCCCCGCCCTCCTTCACCGTCCGGCGCGCACCCGACTTGCTCGGCGCCAGCCCGACCTCGACGAACAGGTCGACGACCTGCCCGAGCTCGGCCACCCGCGCGTGCGGCAGCTCGGAGAGCGCCGCGGCCAGCGTCGCCTCGTCCAGCTCGGTCAGGTCGCCCTGGCCGAAGAGCGCCTTCGAGGCGCTGATGACCGCCGCGCACTGCCCGGCGCCGTGCACCAGCGTCGTCAGCTCCTCGGCGAGCGCCCGCTGCGCGGTCCTCGCCTGCGGCCGCTCGGCGGTGAGCTCCTCCAGCTCCTCCAGCTCCTCGCGGGACTTGAAGGACAGGATGCGCATGTACGTCGAGATGTCCCGGTCGTCCACGTTCAGCCAGAACTGGTAGAACGCGTACGGCGTCGTCATCTCGGGGTCGAGCCACACGGCCCCGCTCTCGGTCTTGCCGAACTTCGTGCCGTCCGCCTTGACCATCAGCGGCGTCGCCAGCGCGTGCACCTCGGCGCCCGGCTCGAGCCGGTGGATCAGGTCGAGCCCGGCCACCAGGTTGCCCCACTGGTCGGACCCGCCCTGCTGCAGCGTGCAGCCGTGACGCCGGTACAGCTCCAGGAAGTCCATGCCCTGCAGCAGCTGGTAGCTGAACTCGGTGTAGCTGATGCCCTGCTCGGACTCCAGGCGCCGTGCGACGGAGTCCTTGGTCAGCATCTTGTTGACCCGGAAGTGCTTGCCGATGTCCCGCAGGAACTCGATCGCGGAGAGGCCCGCGGTCCAGTCCAGGTTGTTCACCATGACCGCCGCGTTCTCCCCCTCGAAGGAGAGGAACGGCTCGATCTGGCTCCGCAGCCGGTTCACCCAGTTCGCCACCGTCTCCGGGTCGTTCAGGGTGCGCTCGGCCGTCGGACGCGGGTCGCCGATCTGGCCCGTGGCCCCGCCGACCAGAGCCAGCGGCCGGTGACCGGCCTGCTGGAGCCGGCGGACGGTGAGCACCTGGACCAGGTGGCCGACGTGGAGGCTGGCCGCGGTCGGGTCGAAACCGCAATAGAACGTGACAGGACCGTCCGCGAGAGCCTTGCGCAGTGCGTCCTCGTCGGTGGACTGGGCGAACAGCCCGCGCCACTTGAGCTCGTCGACGATGTCCGTCACGATTCTCGGTCTCCTTGGTTGATGGTTGTCACGCCGTGACTCAGTCTATGGGGGTCAGACACCCTTGCTGACCGAGCTCATGTTGAAGTCCGGCACCCGCAGTGCCGGCATCGCGGCCCTGGTGAACCAGTCGCTCCACTCGCGCGGCAGCGTCTTCTCCGTCCGGCCCGCCTCCGAGGCCCGCGACAGCAGGTCCACCGGCGACTCGTTGAACCGGAAGTTGTTCACCTCGCCGACCACCTCGCCGTTCTCGACGAGGTAGACGCCGTCCCGGGTCAGCCCCGTCAGCAGCAGCGTCGCCGGGTCCACCTCGCGGATGTACCAGAGGCAGGTCAGCAGCAGACCCCGCTCGGTGGAGGCCACCATCTCCTCCAGCGACCGCTCGCCGCCGCCGTCCAGGATCAGGTTTCCCGCCCCCGGTGCCACGGGCAGCCGGGTGAGCGCCGCGGTGTGCCGGGTGGTGATCAGATGCTCCAGCCTGCCTTCCCGCACCCAGTCGATCGGCATCAGCGGCAGCCCGTTGTCGAAGACGGAGGAGTCGTCGCCCGAGGAGTGCGCGATCACGAAGGGAGCCGACTCCAGACCCGGCTCGTTCGGATCGCTGCGCAGGGTCAGCGGCAGGGGGGAGAGCGTCTCGCCGAGTCGCGTGCCACCGCCCGGCTTCGAGAAGACCGTCCGGCCCTCCACCGCGTCGCGGGCCGCCGAGGACCACAGCTGGTAGATCAGCAGGTCGGCCACGGCGGTCGGCGGAAGCAGCGTCTCGTACCGGCCGGCGGGCAGCTCGATCCTGCGCTCCGCCCAGCCGAGCCGCTTCGCCAGGTCGGCGTCGAGCGCCCCCGGGTCGACGTCCTTGAAGTCCCGCGTCGAGCGCCCGGCCCACGCGGACCGCGAGCGGTCGGGCGACTTGGCGTTGAGCTCCAGGGTGCCGTTGGGCTGGTCGTGCCGCAGCCGCAGCCCCGTCGACGTACCGAGGTAGGTCGAGGTCAGCTCGTGGTTGGCGAAGCCGTACAGCTCACGGCCGCCCGCCCGGGCGCGGGCGAAGGCCTCGCCGAGCGCGGGCGCGAAGTCCGTGAAGACGGCGGAGGTGGTCTCGGCCGGCGCGTCGGTGAAGTCCGGGGAGGCGTCCACGCCTTCGACGAGCGGCTGGGCGTCCTCGGCGGGACCGGCGGCCCGTGCCGCGGCCTCGGCCGCCCGCACCAGCGGCTCCAGGTCGTCGACGCTCACGGCGGAGCGCGAGACCACACCGGACGCCGTCCCCTGCGCGCCGTCGACGGTCGCGACCACGGTGAGCGTACGGCCCCGGGTCACGCCGTTCGTCGTCAGGGCGTTGCCCGCCCAGCGCAGGTTGGCGGAGGACTCCTCGTCGGCGATGACGACGCAGCCGTCCGCCCGGGACAGTTCGAGTGCCCGCTCGACGATCTCGTACGGCTTGGTGAAACGGGAGCTCATCGCCCGGCCTCCTGCGTGGTGTTCAAGATGTTGACGCCCCGGAAGAGGGCGGACGGGCAGCCGTGGGAGACCGCCGCGACCTGGCCCGGCTGGGCCTTGCCGCAGTTGAACGCGCCGCCCAGGACGTACGTCTGCGGGCCGCCGACCTTCTCCATCGAGCCCCAGAAGTCGGTCGTCGTCGCCTGGTACGCGACGTCGCGCAGCTGTCCGGCCAGCTTGCCGTTCTCGATGCGGTAGAAGCGCTGCCCGGTGAACTGGAAGTTGTACCGCTGCATGTCGATCGACCACGAGCGGTCGCCGACCACGTAGATGCCGCGCTCGACGCCCCCGATCAGATCCTCCGTGGAGAGGCCGCCCGGGTCGGGCTGGAGCGAGACGTTCGCCATCCGCTGCACGGGCACATGGCCGGGGGAGTCGGCGAACGCGCAGCCGTTCGACCGGCCCAGCCCCGTCAGCTTCGCGATCCGCCGGTCCAGCTGGTAGCCGACGAGCGTGCCGTCCTTCACCAGGTCCCAGCTCTGCCCCTCGACGCCCTCGTCGTCGTACCCGATCGTCGCGAGACCGTGCTCGGCGGTGCGGTCACCCGTCACGTTCATGATCGACGAGCCGTACGCCAGCTTCCCCAGCTGGTCGAACGTGGCGAACGAGGTCCCGGCGTACGCCGCCTCGTACCCCAGCGCCCGGTCGAGCTCGGTGGCGTGGCCGATCGACTCGTGGATCGTCAGCCAGAGGTTCGACGGGTCGACCACCAGGTCGTACGTCCCCGCCTCCACGCTCGGCGCGCGCATCTTCTCGGCGAGCAGGTCCGGGATCCGCTCCAGCTCCGCGTCCCAGTCCCAGCCGGTGCCGGTGAGATACTCCCAGCCCCGGCCGACGGGCGGCGCGATCGTCCGCATCGAGTCGAACTCGCCCGTCGTCTCGTCGACGGCGACCGCGGTGAGCTGCGGGTGCAACCGGACCCGCTGCTGGGTGGTGACGGTGCCCGCCGTGTCCGCGTAGAACTTGTTCTCCTGGACGGTCATCAGCGAGGCGTCCACGTGCGCCACGCCGTCCGCCCGCAGCAGCCGCTCGCTCCATTCGGCGAGCAGCGCGCTCTTCTCGGCGCCGGGGATGTCGAAGGGGTTGATCTCGTACGCCGAGATCCACGTCTTCTCCGCGTGCACCGGCTCCTCGGCGAGCTCCACCCTCTCGTCCGACCCGGCCGCCGCGATCACCTGGGCGGACAGCTTGGCCATGGCGACGGCCTGCGAGGCGACCCGCGCCGCCCCGTCCATGGTCAGATCGACCCCGGAGGCGAACCCCCAGGCCCCGCCGTGCACCACCCGCACCGCGTATCCGAGGTCCGTGGTGTCCGACGACCCCGAGGGCTTGGCGTCGCGCAGCCGCCACGAGGCGCTGCGCACCCGCTCCAGACGGAAGTCGGCATGGTCGGAGCCGAGGGCACGCGCGCGTGCGAGCGCGGCGTCGGCGAGCGCCCGCAGCGGCAGCGCCGTGAAGGCCGCGTCGATGGAATGGATGCCAGATGGCACAGCTGTCTCCTGTCGTGTGAGACCGGTCATCCCCGATCATGTCGCGCTTTCGGCCGCCACGCCCAGAGCTTTATGTAGGGATCCGACAGTGACATCCGTACGCCACTGTCAGGGGCCGAGTCCTCGTGGGCGTAAGCGGACCGATAGGTTTCTGGCATTCAGACCGCTATCGAAAGGGTGATCCGTTGAGCCGCTCGGTTCTCGTCACCGGAGGCAACCGGGGCATCGGCCTCGCCATCGCCCGCGCGTTCGCCGATGCAGGCGACAAGGTCGCGATCACGTACCGCTCCGGTGAGCCGCCGGCCGGCTTCCTGGCCGTCAAGTGCGACATCACCGACGGTGAGCAGGTCGAGCAGGCGTACAAGGAGATCGAGGAGAAGCACGGTCCGGTCGAGGTCCTGGTGGCGAACGCCGGGGTCACCAAGGACCAGCTCCTGATGCGCATGAGCGAGGAGGACTTCACGTCCGTCCTCGACACCAACCTGACCGGCACCTTCCGGGTGGTCAAGCGCGCCAACCGCGGCATGCTGCGGGCCAAGAAGGGCCGTGTCGTCCTGATCTCCTCGGTCGTCGGCCTCCTCGGCTCGGCGGGGCAGGCGAACTACGCCGCCTCGAAGGCCGGCCTCGTCGGCTTCGCCCGCTCCCTGGCCCGAGAGCTCGGCTCGCGCAACATCACGTTCAATGTCGTCGCCCCCGGTTTTGTCGACACCGACATGACCGCGGTGCTGACCGAGGAGC
Organism: Streptomyces sp. NPDC013317; assembly: GCF_055563155.1. Classification (NCBI taxonomy): domain Bacteria; kingdom Bacillati; phylum Actinomycetota; class Actinomycetes; order Kitasatosporales; family Streptomycetaceae; genus Streptomyces; species Streptomyces sp. NPDC013317. The sequence continues at coordinate 22,059 of NZ_JBVHDX010000023.1, read as the reverse complement.
AGCGCGCGGGCATCGTGTCCCAGGTGCCGCTGGGCCGCTACGCGCAGCCCGGGGAGATCGCCGCCGCGGTGAAGTTCCTCGCCTCCGACGACGCCTCGTACATCACTGGAGCCGTCATCCCGGTTGACGGCGGATTGGGCATGGGTCACTGATCACCATGAGCGGAATTCTCGAGGGCAAGCGCATCCTGATCACCGGTGTGCTGATGGAGTCCTCCATCGCCTTCCACACCGCGAAGCTGGCCCAGGAGCAGGGCGCGGAGATCATCCTCACCGCGTGGCCGCGTCCGACGCTGACCGAGCGCATCGCCAAGAAGCTGCCGGAGCCCGACAAGGTCAAGGTCCTGGAGCTGGACGTCTCCAACGACGAGCACCTCGCCCGCCTGGAGGGCCAGGTCCGCGAGCACCTCGGCGACCGTCTGGACGGCATCGTCCACTCCATCGGCTTCGCCCCGCAGGACGCGCTCGGCGGCAACTTCCTGAACACGCCGTTCGAGTCGGTGGCCACCGCCATGCACGTCTCGGCCTTCTCGCTGAAGTCCCTGACGATGGCCCTGCTGCCGCTGATGCACCAGGGCGGCTCGGTCGTCGGCCTCACCTTCGACGCGCAGTTCGCCTGGCCGCAGTACGACTGGATGGGCCCGGCCAAGGCGGCGCTCGAGGCCACGAACCGCTACATGGCGCGTGACCTGGGCAAGCAGGAGATCCGCTGCAACCTGATCTCGGCGGGTCCGATCGGCTCGATGGCCGCGAAGTCGATCCCCGGCTTCAGCGAGCTGGCGGCGGTCTGGGACAGCCGTTCGCCGCTGGCCTGGGACCTCGCCGACCCGGAGCCGGCCGGCCGTGGCGTCGTCGCCCTGCTCTCCGACTGGTTCCCGAAGACCACGGGCGAGATCGTCCACGTCGACGGCGGTCTGCACGCGATCGGCGCCTGAGCGCCTCCACACGCGCGTAGCCAAGGCCGGGCGGTCCTCCACGGGAGGGCCGCCCGGCCTTCGTCGTGCCTTCGTCGTGCCTTCGACGTCCGGAGTCGTACGGGAGGACGACCGCCCGAGTCGAAAAGTCGGGCGAACCACCTCAGACTGGACCGGAGCGTGACGTCCGGTTACTGACGGGGAGGAGGTACGGGTATGCGCGCGCCGCACCGCAGGGTCGCCGCTCTCGCGTCGGCCGTCGCACTCCTGGCCGGCCTCGCCGTCGCCGCCGAGGTCCGCGCCGCCTCCGCCCCCGCGGAGGCGCCGCCCGCGCCGGTGGCGCAAGAGCCCGAGAACTTCGGGGCCTCGTGCCAGACGGTCGTCGAGGGCTCCCGGGTCACCGCGTACTGCCAGAACCCGTACCCCACCACCGACCGCGTCCAGCTGCACGTCGAGTGCGACCGCTGGTGGGACGTGGACACCGACAGCACCCCCGTCGAGGTCGGCCCGACCGCCTACGCCGAGCTCACCGGCCGCTGCTGGAAGGAGGTGCGCTCCGCCTGGCTCACGCACCAGCCGGCCGAGCACCCTCCGTAGGTCCCAGGTTCCTCAGGCACATGAACGGATAGCCCGCGGCCTCGGCCGCCGCCGTGTCCGCGTCCCCGGCCCGGATCGCCTCCACCAGACGCGCGTGGTCCATGTGGTGCTCGGGCCGCAGCTCGTGGCCCACGTCGTCCCGCAGCCACTGGCGCAGGACGTGGCCGAGGTCGGCGTAGAGCTCGGTGAGCACCTCGTTGTGCGAGGCGATCACCACCGCGTGGTGGAACGCGCCGTCCGCCATCACGAACCGCTCGGTGTCCCCGGAGGCGAACGCCTCCTCGCGGCCCGCCAGCAGCGCGTCCAGCTGCTTCATGTCCCGCTCCGTGCGCCGCTGCGCCGCGAGCCGGGCCGCTGAGGCCTCCAGGGTCGAGCGCAGCTCCGCGATGTGGCGCGGATCGGAGTCGGCGAACCGCCGGTGCATGACGCCCGCCAGTTCGCTCGTCGCGATGACGTACGTCCCCGAGCCCTGCCGGATGTCGAGCAGCCCGTTGTGCGCGAGCGCCCGGACGGCCTCGCGCACGGTGTTGCGGGCCACGCCCAGCTGCTCGACCAGCTCCGGTTCGGTCGGGATCCGCGACCCGACCGGCCACTCACCGGAGGTGATCTGGTTCCGCAGCTCTGCGATCACCTGATCGGAGAGCCCGGAACGCCGGGGGGAGCCGAGCGCCATGGCACACCTTCCCTAGGTATAGAGAGTGGTTGCGGATTGGACAACCAATCATCCCATGATTCTATGATGGCGCTCATGCATGACGAGCCGCAGACCCTCGAGACCGCCGCCCCGCCGGCCCGCACCTCCGTCACCGCCACGTCCGCCACCACGGGGGATTCTCCCGCACCGGACCGGCCGGCCGTCTGGATCACCCGGCTCGTCGTCGTCGCCCTGGTGCTCGCCGCGCTCAACCTCCGCCCCGCCATCACCAGCCTGGGCGCGCTCCTCGAAGAGGTCCGCGACGGGCTCCACATGAGCGGCAGCGTGGCCGGCGTCCTCACCTCCGTCCCCCCGCTCTGCTTCGCGGTCTTCGGCATCACCGCGCCCCGCCTCGCCCGCCGCTTCGGCCCCTCCGCCGTCGTCTGCGCCGGCATGGCGGCGATCTTCGCGGGCCTCGCGATCCGCCCCTTCGCCTCGGGCACCGTCGGCTTCCTCGCCGCCAGCGCCCTCGCGCTCATGGGCATCGCGGTCAGCAACGTCCTCATGCCCGTCATCGTCAAGCGGTACTTCCCCGACCGCGTCGGCAGCATGACCGGGCTCTACTCCATGGCGCTCGCCCTCGGCACCTCCCTGGCCGCCGCCGCGACCGTGCCCATGACCGAGGCGCTGGGCGGCAGTTGGCGCACCGGCATCGGCGTCTGGGCCGTCCTCGCCGCCCTCGCCGTCCTGCCCTGGATCCCGCTCGTCCGCGACCGCGTCACCCGGGCGTCCGCCGACCGGGCACCCGGAACCGCGCCCACCGCGACCGCCCCGTCCGCCACCGCTCCCGAGGCGGCCGCCCCGCTCCGGATCACCCGCAGCCGCACCGCCTGGGCCCTCGCCGCCTTCTTCGGCCTCCAGGCCACCGGCGCGTACATCACCATGGGCTGGATGCCGCAGATCTTCCGCGACGCCGGTGTCCCCGCCGGCACCGCCGGCGTGCTCCTCGCGGTCACCATGGTCATGGGCGTCCCGCTCGCGTTCGTCATCCCCGGCCTCGCGACCCGGCTCAGGAACCAGGGCCCGATCGTCGTCGCCCTGGGCCTGTGCGGTCTCGTCGGCTACAGCGGCCTCTACGTCGCACCCGCCGGGGGCGCCTGGGTCTGGGCGCTGCTCCTCGGCGTCTCCAACTGCGCCTTCCCGCTCGCGCTCACCATGATCGGCCTGCGCTCGCGCTCCGGCGCCGGCGTCGTCCGGCTCTCCGCCTTCGCGCAGAGCGTCGGCTACCTCATCTCCATCCCCGGCCCGCTCCTGGTCGGCGTCCTCTACCAGCACAGCGGCGGCTGGGGACTGCCGATCGCGCTGATGGCCGGGCTGATGATCCCGCAGATGATCGTCGGCAGCCTCGCGGGCAGGGCCCGGACGGTCGAGGACGAATGCTGAGATGCGAGACTGTCCCCATGCCAGTGCTCGACCCGAATCCCCAGAACGGCCAGAAGAAGCTGCTGCTCGTGCTCGGCGCGATGCTCGCCATCTCGGTCGTGATCGCCGTCATCGCCACCGTCGCCTCCCCCTGACCCGCACCGGGTGGGGGTAACCCCACCATCCCCTAGGGGGTGAGTGTCAGGGTGAAGTGGGTGGATCACCTGATGGGCTCGCGGGGCCGCGCTCCGTAGCGTGGAGACATCGCCGCAGTCACCGCTGCGGACGTCGTCCCGACCCCACGGAGGCGGCCATGCCGGCCCGCACGCACACCCGGACCCCGCCCCCGTCCGCAGGCGGCGTCGACACCCGGCTGCCCTGGTGGGCACTCGTCCTGCCCGTCGCCGCGTTCGTCGCCCTCTTCCTGCTCATCGCCGGACCGGGCGGGGCGCACGCGGCCGAGGGCGACCCCGCGGTCGGCCGTCTTCTGGAGCAGATCCAGCAGACGCTGCCCCGCTGACCGCCGGGCCCGCGGGCGACCCAACACCCTGCGCCCGGTGGCCCGTTTCATGGGAAGCTGGAGCCCATGAGCGTCGATACACCCCGCAGGATTGTGCTGCTCCGGCATGCCAAGGCCGACTGGCCCCAGGTGTCCGACCACGAGCGACCGCTCGCCGAGCGCGGTCGCACGGACGCCCCCGTGGCCGGCCGAAAGCTCGCCGACACCGGGATCACCTTCGATCTGGCCCTCTGTTCGACCGCCGCCAGGACCCGCGAGACCTGGAAACTGGCCGTGCAGGAGCTGCCGCACCGACCCAGGACCGTCTACGAGGAGCGACTCTACGAAGCCTCGCTCGGTGAACTGATCGCCCTGCTCAACGAGGTCTCCGACGAGGTGAGGAACGTCCTCGTGATCGGCCACAACCCCGGCATGCACGCGCTCTCCGACGCCCTCGCCGGCGCGGCGGAGGGCGACAGCGCGGTCCGGATGAACCGGGGAGGCTTCCCGACCGCGGCCTTCGCCGTCCTGGGCTTCGACGGCTCCTGGAAGTCCGTGGAGCACGGGGTCGGGACGCTGCTCGACTACTGGGCGCCGCACGACTGATCCGTACGCTCCGTACACCGCCGTACACCCGTCGCCTCGCGTGTTCCGTCGTGTACGACGGCAGGCCCGGTCACCGAGGGGTGACCGGGCCTTCTGCCGTACACAGCCGTACGGGGCGGCTCAGTGCAGCACGTCCTCGTCGCCGTCCGCCGCCTCGACCTCCTCACGGGTGATCCCGAGGAGATACAGGACGGTGTCGAGGAAGGGGACGTTCACGGCGGTGTGCGCCGCCTCGCGCACCACCGGCTTGGCGTTGAAGGCCACGCCGAGCCCCGCCGCGTTCAGCATGTCGAGGTCGTTGGCGCCGTCACCGATCGCCACGGTCTGCGACAACGGCACACCCGCCTCCGCCGCGAAGCGGCGCAGCAGCCGAGCCTTGCCCGCCCGGTCCACGATCTCCCCGGTGACGCGGCCCGTCAGCTTCCCATCCACGACCTCCAGCGTGTTGGCCGAGGCGAAGTCGAGCCCGAGGCGTTCCTTGAGGTCGTCCGTGACCTGGGTGAACCCGCCCGAGACCACACCGACCTGGTACCCGAGCCGCTTGAGCGTACGGATGAGGGTGCGGGCGCCGGGGGTCATCCGTACCTCGGTGCGGACCTTCTCCACCACGGAGGCGTCGAGCCCGGCCAGCAGCTCCACGCGCGCGTGGAGGGACTGCTCGAAGTCCAGCTCGCCGCGCATCGCGGCCGCGGTGACCTCGGCGACCTTGTCCTCGCAGCCCGCGTGCGCCGCGAAGAGCTCGATCACCTCGTCCTGGATGAGCGTGGAGTCGACGTCCATGACGACCAGCCGCTGGGCGCGGCGGTGCAGACCGGCCGAGACGACGGCGACGTCCACGCCGATGCCGTGCGCCTCGGTGGCGAGCGCGGTCCGCAGCGGCTCGGTCTCGCAGCCCGAGACGGCGAACTCGACGGCCGTCACCGGATACTTCGCCAGCCGGAAGATACGGTCGATGTTGCCGCCGGTCCCGGCGATCCTCGCCGTTATGGCGGCGGTCTGCTCGGCGGTCAGCGGGTGCCCGAGCACGGTGACGTGCGAGCGGCCGCTGCCGCGCGGACGGTTGTCACCGGTGCCGGAGATGATCTCGGCCTGGAGCTTCAGCGACTCCGCCCAGCTGTGGACCGTCGCCCGCAGCTCGCCCTGGGAGGCGACGGTCGGCTCGGTGACGAGCGCGCACAGGACGAGGCGGCCGCGGGAGACGACCTGCTCGATGTCCACGACGTCGACGGAGTAGGCGGCGAGGGTGTCGAAGAGCCCGGCGGTGATCCCGGGACGGTCCTTCCCGAAGATCTTGACGAGAAGGGTGGGAACGTCTGAGGTCTGCGATGCGCTCATGGTGCTTCCACCGTATCGGGCACTGCGTGCCACCAGTCACCCCGTCCCGCGTACCGGACACCCGGCCGGCCGCACACCAGCCACCGTAGCTCTCACCCCACGGCTCGCACCACGGCTCGCGGCACCACTCCCTCCCAGGCTCGCACCACGGCTCGAGGCACCGCACCGCTCCCTCCCCGGCTCGCGCCGCGGTTCGTACGGCGCCCCCCGACGGCTCGCGTCCCGCCGGCGACCGCACCGCCGTCCCGGTGGCTTCCGGCGGCTCGCCGGACGACGTGCCGAACGCCTCTCTGCGGGGTCTTCACACGGCCCGACTTTCGGAGTACGGGCCCGGCCTGAAATAGTTCCCCCCGATGTTCGCCATCCCTAAGACTCCCGCGACGGGGGTACATCGGGGGACAAATAGTGGGGCATGGAGTGCCAGAACTCGTACTGGAATTGAACGGAAGGACCTGGACGCTCGATCCGTCCAGGTCGTACACCCTGGGACGCGATCCACAGGGTGACCTGGTGATCGACGACGCCAGGGTCTCGTGGCGACACGCCACCATCAGCTGGGGCGGCCGGAGTTGGGTCATCGAGGACCACGGCTCGACCAACGGCACCTTCGTCCAGGGGCAGCGGATCCACCAGATGGAGATCGCCCCCGGATCCGCGGTGCACCTCGGCAACGCGACCGACGGCCCGCGGCTGAATCTCGCCGCCGCAGCCCAGCAGGCCGCGCAGCAGCCCGCGGCGCACGCCGCCCCGAACGCCCAGCAGGCCGCCGCACAGGCCGACTGGGCGACCCATCAGGCTCCGCCGCAGCAGGGCCAGAACCAGGCCCCGCAGCAGGCCTGGCCGCAGCAGGGCCAGCAGCAGGGCCAGCACCCGCAGCAGCACCTCCCGCACCAGCAGGGCGGCCCCGTCGAGCAGTTGGCGCAGAAGGTGCCCGGCCAGGGAGGCGGCGCCGCGGGGGCGCCGCCGGTCTACGGCGACCGCAGCCCCACCACGTTCCACCAGCTGGCCCTCGGCCACGTCATGCGCATCGGTCGTGCGCTCGAGAACGAACTGGTCGTCTCCGACCTCCAGGTCTCGCGCCACCACGCCGAGTTCCACGCGACGCCCGACGGCCGCTTCGAGATCCGCGACCTCGGCTCTCACAACGGCACGTACGTCAACGGTCAGCCGATCGCCAAGGGCGGCTCCGTCCTCATCGGCCCGAACGACATCGTCGGTGTCGGTCACTCGACCTTCCGGATGGTCGGCGGCCAGCTCGAGGAGTTCGTCGACACCGGCGAGGTCTCCTTCTCGGCCCGCCACCTCACGGTCACGGTCGACGGCGGCAAGCAGATCCTCAAGGACGTCAGCTTCGGCGTCCCGGAGAAGTCGCTCATCGGCGTCATCGGCCCCTCGGGTTCCGGCAAGTCCACGCTGCTCAAGGCGCTCACCGGCTACCGCCCGGCCAACGAGGGCGACGTCCTCTACGACAACCGGAGCCTCTACAAGCAGTTCGCCGAGCTGCGCCAGCGCATCGGTCTGGTTCCGCAGGACGACATCCTGCACAAGGAGCTGACCGTACAGAAGGCGCTCCGGTACGCGGCCAAGCTCCGCTTCCCCGGCGACACCGCGCCGGCCGAGCGCGAGGCCCGCATCGACGAGGTGCTGCGCGAGCTCAAGCTCGACATCCACAAGGAGAAGAAGGTCACCTCCCTCTCCGGTGGCCAGCGCAAGCGCGTCTCCGTCGCCCTGGAGCTCCTCACCAAGCCGTCGCTGATCTTCCTGGACGAGCCGACCTCCGGTCTCGACCCGGGCATGGACCGCGACGTCATGCAGCTGCTGCGCGGCCTCGCCGACGACGGCCGCACGGTCCTCGTCGTCACGCACTCGGTGGCCGAGCTCGGTCTCTGCGACAAGCTGCTCGTGATGGCGCCCGGCGGCTCCGTGGCCTACTTCGGCCCGCCGGAGGAGGCGCTGAACTTCTTCGGCTACAGCACCTGGGCCGACGTCTTCTCCGCCTTCGAGAACTACCGCGACTACGACTGGGCGGGCCGCTGGAAGGGCTCGCAGCACTACCAGATGTACGCCGCGGACATCGACGCCGTCGCCGCCCAGCCCGTCCAGGTGCCGCAGCAGGCCATGGCCAGGCCGCCCAAGCCGCAGGGCTGGGGCTCCCAGCTGTGGACCCTGATCCGCCGCTACGCCTCGGTGATCGCGTCCGACAAGGGCTTCATGGGCCTGATGGTGATCCTGCCGGCCGTCCTCGGCGCGGTCTCCGTCGTCATCCCCGCCGACTTCGGCCTCGGCAAGCCCACACCGCCGTCCCGCTTCAACGGGGACGCGGGCACGATCATGCTGATCCTCGCGGTCGGCATGTGCTTCAGCGGCGCGGCCAACTCCGTACGTGAGCTGATCAAGGAGCGGGTCATCTACGAACGGGAGCGGGCGACCGGCCTCTCCCGCTCGGCGTACCTGATGTCCAAGGTCATCGTGCTCGGCCTGATCACCGCCCTCCAGGGCGTGATCATCTGCGGCATCGGCTTCGCCACCCGCGAGCTGCCGGAGGAGGGCCTGGTCCTGCCGCCGGCCGTCGAGCTCTGCGTCACGATCATCGCGCTCGGCTTCACCTCGATGATGTTCGGCCTGGTCATCTCCTCGCTGGTGAAGACCGCCGAGAAGACGATGCCGCTGCTCGTCATGTTCGCGATCGTCCAGGTCGTGTTCACCGGCATCCTCTTCCAGGTGTACGGATCGCCCGGCCTGGAGCAGTTCGCCTGGCTCATGCCCTCGCGCTGGGCCATCGCCGCCGCGGGTTCCACACTCGACCTCGGCCACCTGATGCCGCCGTGGGACCCCAAGGACCCGACCAACCTGGACCCGCTGTGGGACAGCACGGTCGGCCAGTGGGGCTTCAACCTCACGGTCCTCGTGCTCATCGGCGTCGTCTGCGCCTTCGTCGTGGCGCGCCTGCTGCGCCGCCACGAGCCCGAGGTCATGCGCAAGTAACCACGGGCCTCACGAGACGCCGAAGGGCGGCACCCCTGCACGGGGTGCCGCCCTTCGCGTGGTTCTGACGGGCCGGGAGGCGCCGACAGGATCAGTACGCGCTGTTGACGTTGTCGATCGAGCCGTAGCGGTCGGCCGCGTAGTTGGCGGCGGCGACGAGGTTGGCGACCGGGTCGTACTGGTCGAACTTGGTGCCCGGGATGTGGTAGGCCTTGAAGGTCGGGTAGATGACCTGCAGCAGGCCCTTCGACGGGACGCCGTTGATGGCGTTGATGTCCCAGTTGTTGATGGCCCGCGGGTTGCCGCTGGACTCACGCATGATGTTCTTGTGCAGGCCGTTGTACGTGCCCGGAATGTTGTGCTTGTCCATGATGAACAGCGCCTCGCGGATCCAGCCGTCGAGGTTGTTCGCGAAGACGGGCTTGCGGGCGGCGGCACGGCTCGCGGCGGCCTTCGCCTCGGCGCGCTTCTTCGCCTCGGCCTTGGCCTTGGCCTCGGCGGCTGCCTTGGCGTCGGCCTTGGCCTTCGCGTCGGCGGCTGCCTTGGCGGCCTTCGCCTTCGCCGCCGCGGCGGCCTTCGCGTCCGCCTCGGCCTTGGCCTTGAGGCTGATGGCGTCCTGCTGCGCGGTGAGGCTCGTGTGCAGGGCCTTGGCCTGCGGGCTGTTCGCGTCGTAGGCGAGCGCGACCTGCTGGCTGTTCATGAGCGCCTGGGGCTCGGTCTCCGCGGCGGCGTTGCCGGGGACCAGGGTGAAACCGAGGGCGACGGCGCCGAGGGCGGCGACGCCGGCAAGGGAAGCCTTGTGCGTCTTCTTCAGGCGATAGTGGCCGGGAGTGTTAGACATGCGGGACTACCTCTTCGAATCGCTGGGGGGTCGCTCAGGCCGGGGCGGCGCTGCGCCTGCTCGGCGGCGACGAACGCAATTCTTAGCGGCAGCAAAATCCTGTGGCAAAGGTGTGACGTACGACCCCAGGTAGTGGATCAGGGGGGCGCGCATAGCCCACCAAAACCCCCAAAGGTCCCGCTCATAGGGTCCTTAACTGTCCAATACGGAACCACTAGAGGCCTTCGTAAGTGACCTGCGTCCTATGCGCGGGCTCACATAGGGCGGGTAACAACCTCACCGGGCGTTGCTCACGCAATGCACTCAGTGAGGGCTCTCCTCCGGGAGGAGGAGGTGGACGTCGCCGAACTCGTGCCAGAGGTAGAGCTCTTGGACGGCCTCGGTGTAGGCCTGGTGCAGCGCGGCCTCTCCGGCGATCGCCTCCAGCATCAGCAGATGGGAGGCCCGGGGCTCGTGCAGCCCGGTCAGCAGCCCGTCCACCACGCGTACCCCGCGCGCCGGGGTCACCACCAGGTCCGTCCACCCGGACGCCGCCCGCACCTCACCCCCCTCGCCCGCGGCCGACTCCAGCGCCCGTACGGCCGTCGTCCCCACGGCCACGACCCGGCCCCCGCCCGCCCTCGCCGCGTTCACCAGCCGCGCCGTCGTCCCCGGCACCTCGAAGCGTTCCGGGTAGGGCGGCTCGTGCGCCTCCGCCGACGCCACACCCGTATGAAGGGTGAGCGGGGCGAACTGGATCCCCCGGCTCACCAGCTCCGTCACCAGCCGGGCCGTGAACGGCCGCCCCGCGCTCGGCATCTCCGCCGACCCGGCGCCGTCGGGGGAGGGGAGCGAGAAGACCGTCTGGTACGCGGAGAGCGGCTGGTCCCGCTCCGTGTACCCGTACCGGATCGGGCGTCCGTACCGCGCCAGCAGGGCGGGCACGGGCGTGTCCGCCCTCGCCCACCACAGCCGCGCCGCCCCGGGAGCCAGCGGCTCCGTCAGGACGAGCCGGGCGCCTCCCGGCAGCCGGACCACCGTCCCGGCCGGGCCGCCCGGCCGCGGCCGGGTGCTGCCCCGGCCGTCCGGCTCCCGCACCTCGACGGCCCAGCGGCCGTCCTTCCCACGCGTCGAGAAGTGGACGACGACCCGCTCGCCGCCGCCGTCGGCGCACAGCCGGCCGGTGACGGCGGCCGCCAGCGTCGCGCTGGTGTTCACGACCAGCACGTCCCCGGCCCTCAGCACGCCCGGCAGCTCACGGAACGCGCGGTGCGACACCTCCGTGCCGTACGAGACCAGCAGCCGTACGTCGTCCCGCCCCCGCCCCGGCGCCCGCTGCTCGGCCGGTACCCGTGCCGACAGCTCCGCGGGCACACGGAGGGCCTCGAGCACGCTCATCGGACCCCCTCCGCCCCGACGAGCCCCGCGGCCGTGTACCGGCCGCTCGGCGGCCTCTGGTCGAGCAGCGCGAGGAACCCCGGCACCACCGACTCCGGCGCCGGACGCGGATCGTCGTCGTCCGGCACGGCCGCCGCGTACAGATCCGTGGCCATGTCCCCGGGGTCCACGGCCCACACCCCGAGCCCCGGCTCCTCGACCGCCAGCACGGCCATCAGCCGGTCGAGCGCCGCCTTCGACGCCCCGTACCCGCCCCACGTCTCGTACGCCTCCACCGCCGCGTCCGACGTCACCGCGACCACCGACCCCGCCCCGCTCTCCCTGAGGAGCGGCAGCGCCTCCCGGACGAGACCCAGAGCGGCCACCACGTTCGTCTCCAGCGCCGCCCGCAGACCGTCCGGCGACAGCTCCTCGAGCCGCACCAGCGGCTCGGCCCCCAGCGCGCTCGCGTTGTGCACCAGCAGATCCAGCCCCCCGAGCTCCCTCGCGGCGGCCACCAGCTCCCGGCGGTGGACCGCGTCCGTCACATCCCCGGCGAGCGCCACCGCCCGCGCCCCCCGCCCGCGTGCCGCCCTCGCGCTCTCCTCCAGCGCCTCCGGCGTCCGGGCGTCGAGCACCAGATCCCAGCCCCGATCCGCGAGCGCGCCGGCCAGCGCACGCCCCAGCCCCTTCGACGCCCCCGTGATCACCGCGACAGCCATGACGTCCATCCCCTCTCGTAGCGATGGATCCAGCCTCCGGCCGCCGCCCCGCCCGCCGCCTCGTCCCCGAGCCCCGACCGCCCAAGGCACTTCGGCCTAGTCCCCGGGGCCTAGGCGACCGCCGTCCCCGGACGGATACGTACCGTCACAGCCCACCGGTACGGTGAGTGCATGAGTCACCGACCGAGCTCCGGCCTCGCCGCCGTGAGCACCGCGCTCCTGGCGATGAGCCGTCACCTGGAGGTGCGCGACGTCCTCAAGACGATCGTGGCCTCCGCCCGTGAGCTCCTCGACGCCGAGTACGCGGCGCTGGGCGTCCCGGACGACCACGGCGGCTTCGCCCAGTTCGTCGTGGACGGCGTCAGTGACGAGCAGTGGCGCGCGATCGGCCCGCTGCCCCGCCAGCACGGCATCCTCGCGTCGATGCTCCACAAGGCCGAGCCCGAGCGACTCGCCGACGTCCGCGAGGACCCCCGGTTCGAGGGCTGGCCGGCCGCCCACCCGGACATGTCCGACTTCCTCGGCCTGCCCATCCAGGACGGCGAGGAGACCATCGGCGCCCTCTTCCTCGCCAACAAGCGCTGCCCCAAGCCGGACGGCGGCTGCGGCTTCACGGAGGAGGACGAGGAACTGCTCTCGATCCTCGCCCAGCACGCCGCGATCGCCCTGACCAACGCCCGGCTCTACGAACGCAGCCGCGAGCTCACCATCGCCGAGGAGCGCTCGCGCCTCGCCCACGAGCTGCACGACGCCGTCAGCCAGAAGCTCTTCTCGCTCCGGCTCACCGCCCAGGCCGCGGCCGCCCTCGTCGACCGCGACCCGGCCCGGGCCAAGGGCGAGCTCCAGCAGGTCGCCGCGCTCGCCGCCGAGGCGGCGGACGAGCTGCGCGCCGCCGTCGTCGAACTGCGCCCCGCCGCGCTCGACGAGGACGGCCTCGTCCACACCCTCCGTACACAGATCCAGGTGCTCGACCGGGCCCACACCGCCCGCGTCACCTTCGACAGCACGGGCGTGCGGGCGCTGCCCGCCGCCCAGGAGGAGGCCATGCTCCGGGTCGCCCAGGAGGCCCTGCACAACGCGCTGCGGCACGCGGAGCCGGAGCGGGTCGCCGTCTCCCTCTTCCGGCACGGGCAGGGCGCGCTGCTCACCGTCGCCGACGACGGCAAGGGGTTCGACCCCCGTGCGGTCCGCCGGGCCGGCCGGCACCTCGGCCTGGTCTCCATGCGCGACCGGGCGGGCGGGGTCGGCGGCACACTCACCGTGACGTCGGAGCCGGGCCGGGGCACCACGATCGAGATGGAGGTTCCTGGTGGCTGAGAAGGTCATTCGCGTCCTGCTGGTCGACGACCACCAGGTGGTGCGGCGCGGCCTGCGGACCTTCCTCGAGGTCCAGGACGACATAGAGGTCGTGGGGGAGGCCTCCGACGGCGCCGAGGGCGTCGCCCGCGCGGAGGAGCTGCGGCCCGACGTGGTCCTGATGGACGTCAAGATGCCCGGCATGGACGGCATCGAGGCGCTGCGGAAGCTGCGCGAGCTGGCGAACCCGGCGAAGGTGCTGATCGTCACGAGCTTCACCGAGCAGCGCACGGTCGTCCCCGCGCTGCGCGCCGGGGCCTCCGGTTACGTCTACAAGGACGTGGACCCGGACGCCCTGGCGGGTGCGATCAGGTCCGTGCACGCGGGCCATGTCCTGCTGCAGCCGGAGGTGGCCGGGGCGCTGCTCTCCCAGGAGGAAGGGCACGGGGGGACGGGACGCGGGTCGACGCTGACGGAGCGGGAGCAGGAGGTGCTGGGCCTGATCGCCGACGGCCGGTCGAACCGGGAGATCGCGCGGGCGCTCGTCCTGTCGGAGAAGACGGTCAAGACGCACGTGTCGAACATCCTGATGAAGCTCGACCTGGCGGACCGCACGCAGGCGGCGCTGTGGGCGGTGCGGCACGGCCTGACCCCGTGAGACGGAGGGGACGGAAGGGGCACCTGCGTTCTCATCTTCATACCGTCGGGTGTATGTCCCCCGTTCGGCGCAACCCGGCGGGGGCGGGGGCGTTCTCCATGGCGTGCTGCGGCGGCCGGCCGCAGCGAATACCAGGAGGATCCTGAAGTGAAGAACCTGAAGAAGGCCGCTGCCCTCACCATGGTCGCCGGTGGCATCGTCGCCGCGGGTGCGGGTGTCGCCTCCGCCCACGGGGCGGACGCGCAGGGCAAGGCCCTCAACTCGCCGGGCGTCGCCTCCGGCAACCTGGTGCAGGTCCCGGTCCACGTCCCCGTGAACGTCTCGGGCAACACGATCAACGTGATCGGCCTGCTCAACCCGGCCTTCGGCAACGGCGCCGTCAACCACTGACGCCCCCCGCCCAGCCCGGCCCCCGCCATCCCCCGGGAGCCGGGCTTCGCCATGTCGGCGCGCGGAGTCAGCGGCCCCGCCCCCGCGCGGGGTCAGCGCTCGCGTTCGCGTTCTTCCACGTATGCGTTGTAGGCGGCCACCTGCGCCCGCCGGGCGACCCGCTCCACCGGCCGCAACGCCGCCCCCCCTGGCCGCCGGCCCCCCTTCTCGACGCGTGGCTCGCACGGCTCGGCGCCGGGGCGCCTCTCCGGCTTCGCCTCGCTGCGGCGGACTCCGTCCGCCGGCCGGGGTGCCCGTGCCTCCCCGGGGTCAGTGCTCGCGTTCGCGTTCTTCCACGTATGCGTTGTAGGCGGCCACCTGCGCCCGCCGGGCGACCCGCTCCACCGGCCGCAACGCCGCC
>NZ_JBVHDX010000023.1:0-7308 GCF_055563155.1 Streptomyces sp. NPDC013317 | reverse complement strand
GCCCCCCTGGCCGCCATCTCCGAGGCGCTCACGGCGCCGCCGTGGCCGTGGTCGTACGCCAGATCGATCATGAGGCCCACCCGCTGGGCCAGCTCCAGCACCCGTACCGCCCGCGCCGGGTAGCCCGGGGCCAGGACCTCGCGGCCCGCCTCCGCCCGGGCCCGGTACGCCTCGCGCGCCGCGTCCGCCATCGGGCCCGAGGCCGCCACGTCCAACCGCGTCAGCACCGACGTCGCCTCGCGCAGCGCCTCCGCCAGCTCCCGCTCCGCCTCACCGAGCGACGGCACGTCCGCGGGCGGGGCCTCCCGCACGGACAGACAGCGCCAGACCACCTCCACATGCACGTCACCCACCGGACCCGCCTCCGTGACCTCCGGCACAAGACCGTACGGAGCGCCGAAGCCGACCACCGCCTCCTCCGCCTCGATCGCCCGCGCGTTGAAGTCCGGCGGCCCGCTCAGCCCCAGCGGATGCCCCGGCGTGGGCAGCGCCACCCGCCACCCGGTCACCCCGAGCCGCCTCAGCCGCCCGAGCGCCAGGGTCAGCCCGACCTGCCCCGCCTCGCCCGGCAGCCCCTCGACGCGGTGCACCGCGTCCTCCCCGACAATGGCCAGCGCCGCGTCGTCCGGCGACACCGATCCGGCCAGCAGGGCATTGCCCCAGGCGGCCAGTCGTCCTGAGCGTGGTTCCGAAAGCATGCCCACAGCGTAGGGACTCCCCGCACCCGGGAAGGGAAGTACCGGACCTAAGGACCGGCCCGCTCCGACAGTGGCGTAGGTTTTCCCTGGACGCCGCGCCCGCAGACGCATGGCGACGACACGACTCGACCGCAAGGGGAGACAACGCGCTCATGAGCGATGTACTGGAGCTGGTGGACGTATCCGTGGTCCGCGACGGACGGGCTCTGGTGGACGATGTCTCCTGGTCGGTCAAGGAGGGCGAGCGCTGGGTCATCCTCGGCCCCAACGGCGCCGGCAAGACCACCCTCCTCAACATCGCCTCCAGCTACCTCTTCCCCACCACCGGCTCGGCCAGGATCCTCGACGAGCAGCTCGGCAAGGTCGACGTCTTCGACCTCCGCCCGCGCATCGGCATGGCCGGCATCGCCATGGCGGAGAAGCTCCCCAAGAAGCAGACCGTCCTCGAGACCGTCCTCACCGCCGCGTACGGCATGACCGCCACCTGGCACGAGGACTACGACGCCGTCGACGAGCAGCGCGCCCGCGCCTTCCTGGACCGGCTCGGCATGACCGAGTACCTCGACCGCAGGTTCGGCACCCTCTCCGAGGGCGAGCGCAAGCGCACCCTCATCGCCCGCGCGATGATGACCGACCCCGAGCTCCTCCTGCTCGACGAGCCCGCCGCCGGTCTCGACCTCGGCGGCCGCGAGGACCTCGTCCGCCGCCTCGGCCGCCTCGCCCGCGACCCGTACGCCCCCTCCATGATCATGGTCACCCACCATGTCGAGGAGATCGCCCCCGGCTTCACCCACGTCCTGATGATCCGTCAGGGCAAGGTCCTCGCCGCCGGCCCGATGGAGACCGACCTCACCTCCCGCAACCTCTCCCTCTGCTTCGGCCTCCCGCTCGTCGTCGAGCACGTCGGCGACCGCTACACCGCCCAGGGTCTCCCGCTGAAGTAGCAGGACACGCAAGGGAGTCGGAACCCGGGAGCCGAGACCGCACAGCTCTGCGCCCTGTCCGACTCCACCGCGCCGCCCTACCATGACCATGTGGACATCGACGCATGGGTCTGGTGGCTGATCGGCGCCGTGGGACTGGGCATTCCGCTCGTCCTCACCGCGATGCCCGAATTCGGCATGTTCTCCGTCGGCGCGATCGCCGGAGCCGTCACCGCGGCTCTCGGCTTCGGCATCGTCGCGCAGGTGGTCGTCTTCGTCGTCGTCTCCGTCGCGCTGCTCGCGGTGGTCCGCCCCATCGCGGCCCGGCACCGCAACGGACCGCCCCAGCACGCCACGGGCATCGACGCGCTGAAAGGCCGTCAAGCCGTCGTCCTGGAACGGGTCGACGGCGCCGGCGGACGCATCAAGCTCGCCGGTGAGATCTGGTCCGCCCGCGCGCTCGACTCCGGACTCAGTTTCGAACCCGGTGACCAGGTCGACGTGGTCGAGATCGACGGGGCCACCGCCGTGGTCATGTGACGGACCGCTTGACCGAACGCCCCACACGACGGCGCGCGTTCTGGAAAACTCGATCATCGGAATCAACCCGGCACATCCGGCAGAGAACCGGCAGCGAAGGGCACAGGGAACACGATGTCAGCAGTCATCATCGTCCTGATCATTCTGGTGGTGCTTGTCTTCATCGCCCTGATCAAGACGATCCAGGTCATCCCGCAGGCGAGCGCCGCGATCGTCGAGCGGTTCGGCCGCTACACCCGCACGCTCAACGCGGGCCTGAACATCGTCGTCCCGTTCATCGACTCGATCCGCAACCGGATCGACCTCCGCGAGCAGGTCGTCCCGTTCCCGCCCCAGCCCGTGATCACCCAGGACAACCTGGTCGTCAACATCGACACCGTCATCTACTACCAGGTGACCGACGCCAGGGCCGCGACCTACGAGGTCGCCAGCTACATCCAGGCCATCGAGCAGCTCACCGTCACCACCCTGCGCAACATCATCGGTGGCATGGACCTGGAGCGGACCCTCACTTCCCGCGAGGAGATCAACGCCGCCCTGCGCGGAGTCCTCGACGAGGCCACCGGCAAGTGGGGCATCCGCGTCAACCGCGTCGAGCTCAAGGCGATCGAGCCGCCGACCTCCATCCAGGACTCGATGGAGAAGCAGATGCGCGCCGACCGCGACAAGCGCGCCGCGATCCTCACCGCCGAGGGCATCCGCCAGTCCCAGATCCTCACCGCGGAGGGCGAGAAGCAGTCCGCCATCCTCCGGGCCGAGGGTGAGGCCAAGGCCGCCGCCCTGCGCGCCGAGGGCGAGGCCCAGGCCGTCCGCACGGTCTTCGAGGCCATCCACGCCGGCGACCCGGACCAGAAGCTCCTTTCGTACCAGTACCTCCAGATGCTCCCGAAGATCGCCGAGGGCGACGCCAACAAGCTCTGGATCGTGCCCAGCGAGATCGGCGACGCGCTGAAGGGCCTCTCCGGTGCCTTCGGCAACCTCGGCGGCGGAACGCCCGGCTTCAACACCGGCGCGGTACCCAACAGCCGAACGGGCAACGACTCCGAGCGCCGCGAAGCGCCCCCACTCGACTGACGCGTACACGTAGTCGTGCATGATCGGTGCGAGCCCCTCGACCCCGACGGACGTCAGGGCGGGGAGGCGAGCCACTGATCCTGTAAGGAGATGGCGTTGTCCATCTGGGAAGTACTGGCAGTCTTCGCGGCCGGCGTCGGAGCCGGCACCATCAACACCATCGTCGGATCGGGAACGCTCATCACGTTCCCCGTCCTGCTCCTGACCGGCCTCCCTCCGGTCACGGCCACCGTCTCCAACGCCCTCGGCCTCATCCCCGGGTCCATCAGCGGAGCCATCGGCTACCGCGAGGAGCTCAAGGGACAGCGCCGCAGAGTCCTGCGCCTCGGCGGCGTCGCCGCGATCGGCGGACTCGGGGGAGCCGTCCTCCTGCTGACCCTCCCCGCCCGGGCGTTCGAGACCATCGTCCCCGTCCTCGTCGCCCTCGCGCTGGTCCTGGTCATCCTCCAGCCCCGGATCTCCAAGGCCGTCCAGGCGCGCCGCGAACGCCACGGCAGCCAAGCAGACCCCGACGGCGGCCCGCTCCTGCTCACCGGCCTGCTCCTCGCCAGCGTCTACGGCGGCTACTTCACCGCGGCCCAGGGGATCATCTACCTCTCCCTCATGGGCATGCTCATCGCGGACTCACTCCAGCGCCTCAACGCCGTCAAGAACGTCCTCGCCGCGATCGTCAACAGCATCGCCGCGCTCTTCTTCCTCTTCGTCGCCGACTTCGACTGGACCGCCGTCCTCCTCATCGCCGTCGGCTCCGCCATCGGCGGCCAGATCGGCGCCAAGGTCGGCCGCCGCCTCCCGCCCACGGCGCTGCGGTGCGTCATCGTCGCCGTCGGCACGGTCGCCATCGTCCAGCTGCTGCTCCGCTGAACGAGTACGGGCCCGCTCCCCGGAGAGGGGAACGGGCCCGTACACGCACGGATCCCGATCAGGCCGCCGTACCGGCCAGCCACTGTGGCAACTCCGACCGCTCACCGGCCCGCATCGCCAGCAGCATCGCGTCCGCCGGCGTCGGGACGAAGGGCTCGTGCAGCAGCGGCATCCCCGCCTGCTCCGGAGTCCGGTCCGCTTTGCGGTGATTGTCCTCGGCACAGGAGGCCACCGTGTTCAGCCAGCTGTCCCCACCGCCCTGCGCCCGCGGCACCACGTGGTCCACGGTCGTCGCCCGCCGCCCGCAGTACGCACACCGGTGCTGGTCCCTGACCAGCACACCCCGCCTCGACCACGGCGCCTGTCTTCGGAACGGCACCCGGACGAAGCGGCACAGTCTGATCACCCGGGGCACCGGAATGTCGACCGCGGCGGCACGCATACGCAGCTCGGGATGCTCCTGCTCCACGACGGCCTTGTCCTGAAGGACAAGCACCACCGCACGGTTGAGTGTGACCGTCGACAGCGGCTCGAAGCTAGCGTTCAGTACCAGCGTGTCCCGCATTGTGCCCACCTCCCGTGTGCCGGCCCAGCCCCGCCGCGGGGCTCCGGGCTCGGATCAACTCTGGCCGGGCGCGCCGGGTTGGACAACGGAATATCCGCGCAACGAAAGATGCCCGCTTCTGATCTCTCCAAGACCAGAAGCGGGCAAACAACAAACGAACGCTCAGCTGTGCGCGGGGATCTCGTACTCGCCCACCAACTGCGCGCGCGCCAGCGCGTGGAAACGGAGGTTGAACCCCACCACCGCGGGCGAGGCATCGGCGTCCGGACCGAGCTTCTCCTCGTCCACGGCGTAGACGGTGAAGACATACCGGTGCGAACCGTCGCCGGCCGGGGGAGCGGCACCGCCGAAGTCCCGCGACCCGTAGTCGTTACGGACCTGCACGGCACCGGCCGGCAGCCCTTCGAACGACCCCGAACCCGCACCCGCCGGCAGCTCGGTGACCGACGCGGGGATGTCGAACAGCACCCAGTGCCAGAAACCGCTGCCCGTCGGCGCGTCCGGATCGAAGCAGGTGACGGCGAAGCTCTTCGTCTCCGCCGGGAACCCCTCCCAGCGCAGCTGCGGAGAGGTGTTCCCCTCGGCGTACACCTGCGCCTCCTTCAGCACACCGCCCGGCGTGATGTCGTCGCTCACCACGGTGAACGCCGGCACCGGCGGATGGAAATCGTGAGGGAGCGGAGCCCTCTTCCCCTCGGCCACGTCCGTACCTCCGTATCGCTGTCCTGCCGTACGGGGGTGAGCCTAGAGCCAGTTGCGCTTGCCGCCGACGTCGGCGAGCCACTGGTTGAGGTACGCGGCCCAGTCGGTCGAGTGGAAGTCGGCCAGCCCCACCTTGAAGGCACGGAACGAGTCGCTGCCCTCGCTGAAGAGCCCCGGCTTCTTGTCCATCTCCAGCACGACGTCCATCTCGCGGTCGTCCGCGACGAAGCTGACCTCGACCTGGTTGAGACCCCGGTACTGCTGCGGCGGGAAGAACTCGATCTCCTGGTAGAACGGCAGCTTCTGCCGGGTCCCGCGGATGTGGCCCCGCTCCATGTCCGCGCTCTTGAAGCGGAAGCCCAGCTGGATGAAGGCGTCCAGGATCGCCTGCTGCGCCGGCAGCGGGTGGACGTTGATCGGGTCCAGGTCACCGGAGTCCACCGCACGGGCGATCTCCAGCTCGGTGGTCACACCGATGTTCATGCCGCGCAGCTGCTGGCCCGCGATCGCGGTGACCGGCGTCTCCCAGGGGATCTCCAGACCGAACGGCACCACGTGTACCGCACCCGCCTGCACCGTGAACGCGCCCCCGAGTCGGACCTTCACGAACTCGATGTCCTGCTTCGTCTCCTGGTCCGCACCCTCGACCTCGACACGCGCCTGGAGCCCGACCGAGAGACCCTCGATCTGCTGGTCGACCGACCCGCCCTGGATCCGCACCTCGCCCTGGACGACGCCACCGGGTACGACGTTCTCCTCGGTGAGCACCGTCTCCACCGACGCGCCACCGGCGCCCAGGCTCGCGAGCAGCTTCTTGAATCCCATGAACACTCCCTCTTGGACCTGCTTGGTCTTGACCTCTACATACGCGCGACGACCGTAGCCGGTTCCCCCCTGCCTCCCGGGGCGACCCCAGTACGCTCGGACGCCATGAGCGAGAGCCCCGACCGTACGCCGCTCCCGCGGGACTTCTTCGACCGCCCCGTCCTGGAGGTTGCCCCCGATCTGCTCGGCCGCACTCTCGTCCGGACATCGGACGAGGGCACCATCGAACTCCGCCTCACGGAGGTGGAGGCGTATGCCGGTGCCATCGACCCCGGCTCCCACGCCTTCCGCGGCCGCACCGCCCGAAACGCGGTCATGTTCGGCCCGCCCGGCCACGCGTACGTCTACTTCACCTACGGCATGTGGCACTGCCTCAACCTTGTGTGCGGCCCGGAGGGCCACGCCAGCGGAGTACTGTTGAGAGCAGGTCGCATCCTGCGCGGCGAGGAGCAGGCCCGCAAACGTCGACTCTCGGCCCGGTACGACAGAGAACTGGCCAAAGGCCCGGCCCGCCTGGCCACGGCCCTCGATGTCGCCCTGTCCCTGAACGGCACCGACGTCTGTGCGGGGCCCGGCACCCCGCTCTCTCTCCTCACCGGCACACCGCCCACCTCCGACCAGGTACGGAACGGCCCGCGTACGGGAGTGGGCGGCGAGGGAGCCCCGCACCCGTGGCGCTTCTGGATCGACGAGGACCCGACGGTCAGCCCGTACCGCGCCCACACGCCACGCAAGAGGTCCTCTTGACTCGACTTGACTCGGGTGCTGCGGACGCCTAACGTAGGCGAGCCGCTTGAAACGGGACGTGCTTGTACAAGCACCCCAGAGCAGCCATCCACTACCTACGACGAACCCCAACGGGTGCGGTTTTCGGCATGCCGAAATCTGGTCCGAATGGCTCGATTATGAGTCGCCGGGGAATTCGGCTAAAGTAGTGACCACGCCGAAAGGCAAAGGCCCCCAACAGGCCGCCGGAAAGAAAATCCGAACCGGAAACGGAGCGGAAAAGGATCTGGTAAGGTTGGAAACACGAAAGACCGAAGGGAAAAGCCCGGAGGAAAGCCCGAGAGGGTGAGTACGAAGGAAGCGTCCGTTCCTTGAGAACTCAACAGCGTGC
>NZ_JBVHDX010000022.1:0-64170 GCF_055563155.1 Streptomyces sp. NPDC013317 | reverse complement strand
ACGAGGACGACCCTCCGCCTTGCGATCGCACGCACCAGACGCCGCGGGGCCCGCCCTTCGGGCGGACGGCGCTACTTTCGCAACACGCCCTAGCCGGCCGCCTCCGTCAACTGGCGGGCGGCTTCGGTCAACTGGCGGGCCGTGTCGCTCGTCACCGGATCGCCGTGGCCGCAGCACAGGATCGACGGCTTCAGTCCGGCGAGCCGGCGCATCGACTCCATGGCCCGCTCCCGGTCCACGTGCAGGACACCGAAGGTCACACCCTGTACCGAGGCCACCGTGTCGCCCGTGAACAGGACGCCGTGCTCCGGCAGATGGACCGCGATCGAACCGGGCGTGTGACCCGGGATGTGCACGGCGACCGCCCCGTCGCCGAATCCCAGCTCCTCGCCGTCCTCCACCTCGTGGTCGACCCGCGTGGGCGGCGCCTCGGGCACGGTCAGACCGTTCGCGTGCAGCGGGATCTCCCAGTCGAGCACGTCGGGCTCGGGGACCGGGGCCTCGCCCCGGACCAGCGGCGCGTCGAGGCGGTGGGCCAGGATCCGCGCGCCGGACCGGTCGGCCAGCTCCTGAGCGGAGCCCACGTGGTCGCGGTGGCCGTGGGTGAGCACGATCCGGCGGATCCGGGCCGGGTCCAGGCCCACTCCCCGTACCGCCGTCTCGATCTCGTCCGCCGAGTCCGCCCACCCGGCGTCGATCAGGGTCAACTCCTCGTCGTCCCGCCACAGATAGGCCTGGCCGATGGAGAAGTGCAGCATGTGCAGCCGAGGCGTGATCGCGATGAGGTCCATACGGCGAACCTACGTATCCACGCGGGTCCGCCGTACGGTTCTACGCTCTCGGCGAGCTTCGCCGAGCGCTTAACCCTGCTTCGAGCGGGCGTAGTTCACCAGGAAGTGCGCCTCCGCCACGGCGAGGCGCTCCAGCTCCTCCGGCGACACCGACTCGTTCACCGCGTGGATCTGCGCCTCCGGCTCGCTCAGACCGATGAGCAGGATCTCCGCCTCGGGGTAGAGCGAGGCCAGCGTGTTGCAGAGCGGGATCGAGCCGCCCATGCCGGAGGCCTGCATCTCCTGCCCGGGGTACGCCACCGCCATCGCCTCGGCCATCGAGACGTACGCCGGGCTGGTCACGTCGGCCCGGAACGCCTGGCCCTGGCCGACCTGCTCGAACGAGACCCGGGCGTTCCACGGCACACGCTTCTCGATGTGCGCGTACAGCAGCTTCGTCGCCTCGGCCGCGTCCTGGCCCGGCGGCACGCGCAGGCTGATCTGAGCCCGCGCCGTCGACGGGATCGACGGCGTCGCGCCCGCCACCGGGTGGCAGTCGATGCCGATGACGGTGACGGCCGGACGGGCCCAGATACGGTCGGCCACCGTGCCGTTGCCCGGCAGGCCGACGCCCGCCAGCACCCTCGCGTCCGCGCGGAAGTCGTCCTCCGGGTACTGCAGGCCCTCCCACACCGCGTCCGCGGGCAGACCGTCGATGACCGTCGAGCCGTCCTCCGCGCGGAGGGTGTCCAGAACGCGGATCAGCGCCGCCAGCGCGTCCGGCGCGGCGCCGCCGAACATGCCGGAGTGCAGGTTTCCTTCGAGCGTGTCGATCTGGACGCGGATCATCGTCATGCCGCGCAGGGTGGCGGTGACCGTCGGCAGACCGAGCCGGAAGTTGCCGGTGTCGCCGATCACGACGGCGTCGGAGGTGAGGAGTTCGGGATGCGCCTCCGCGTACCGCTCCAGACCGCCCGTGCCCTGCTCCTCCGAACCCTCCACGATCATCTTGACCGTGACGGGCACACCGCCGTTCGCCTGCAGCGCGCGCAGCGCGAGCAGGTGCATGATGAACCCGCCCTTGCAGTCGGCCGCGCCCCGCCCGTACCAGCGGCCGTCCCGCTCGGTCAGGACGAACGGCGGGGTGACCCACGCCGACTCGTCCAGCTTCGGCTGCACGTCGTAGTGCGCGTAGAGGAGGACGGTCGGCGCGCCGGCCGGGCCGGGGAGTATGCCGTACACCGACTGCGAACCGTCGGGGGTGTCGAGCAGCGCGACGTCCTGGAAGCCCTCGCCGCGCAGCGCGTCCGCCACCCAGTTCGCGGCGCCCTCGCACTCGCTCCGCGGAGCCACGGCCTCGTCCGCCACCGACTCGAAGGCCACGAGCTCCGTGAGCTCCGCCTTGGCACGGGGCATCAGCTCTGCGACGGTCTCGGCGATCGGATTCGCGGTCATGGGCACGCTCCTGGTGGGTGCGACGTTGTCAGGATGTTGCCGTATGTCGGTTGTACGGCGAACGTATCGCCGATCCTACGGCGCGGGCCCCCGAGGGCGGCGCCGTAGGATGCCCGAAGAGTTGGATCAACGTCCGGATCAGGAGCAGAAGCCCATCGTGAGCAGCGAGAACGCAGACGCCGAAGAGGTACGTGCGGAAGAGTCGGAGCAGACCGCGACCGTGTGGGACGTGGTGGTCGTCGGCGCCGGCCCGGCGGGCGCGTCGGCGGCGTACGCGGCCGCGGTCGCCGGCCGCAGGGTGCTGCTCCTGGAGAAGGCCGAACTGCCGCGGTACAAGACCTGCGGCGGCGGCATCATCGGCCCGTCGCGGGACGCGCTGCCGCCCGGCTTCGAACTGCCCCTGCAGGACCGGGTGCACGCCGTCACCTTCTCCCTGAACGGCCGGTTCGCGCGGACGCGCCGTTCGCGCCGGATGCTCTTCGGGCTGATCAACCGGCCCGAGTTCGACGCCGGTCTCGTCGAGCAGGCGCAGAAGGCGGGCGCGGAGCTCCGTACGGGCGTCACCGTCTCCCGGGTCGAGCAGCACGGCCCGGCCGTGCCCGACCGGCGTACGGTCGCCGTCGTGCTCGCGGACGGCGAGACGGTGCTGGCCAGGGCGGTCGTCGGTGCGGACGGCAGCGCGGGCCGGATAGGAGCCCACGTCGGGGTGAAGCTCGACCAGGTGGACCTCGGCCTGGAGGCGGAGATCCCGGTTCCGGCGTCGGTGGCCGAGGACTGGAAGGGGCGGGTCCTGATCGACTGGGGTCCGATGCCCGGCAGCTACGGCTGGGTCTTCCCCAAGGGCGAGACCCTCACCGTCGGCGTCATCTCGGCGCGCGGTGAGGGCGCGGCCACCAAGCGGTATCTGGAGGACTTCATCGCCCGGCTCGGGCTCGCGGGCTTCGAGCCGGAGATCTCCTCCGGGCACCTGACGCGCTGCCGGAGCGACGACTCGCCGCTCTCGCGCGGCCGGGTGCTCGTCTGCGGTGACGCGGCCGGCCTGCTGGAGCCGTGGACGCGCGAGGGCATCTCCTTCGCGCTGCGCTCGGGCAGGCTCGCGGGGGAGTGGGCGGTACGGATCGCCGAGTCGCACGACGCCGTGGACGCGCGTCGTCAGGCGCTGAACTACGCCTTCGCCATCAAGGCGGGACTGGGCGTCGAGATGGCGGTCGGGCGGCGGATGCTCGCGCTGTTCGAGCGCCGGCCGGGGCTGCTGCACGCGACGATCACGGGACTCCGCCCGGCCTGGAACGCCTTCACGGACATCACCCGGGGCGCGACCACACTGGCCGGCCTGGTCCGCTCGAACGGGATCGCGCGACGGGCGCTGGACGTCCTGGACCGCCGGTTGGGGCCGATGGACGGGACGACGCTGCGGGGAGTCGCGCGGTCCGGACCGCCGGTGGCGCCGGACGAGCTGCCGGACGGCCCGGAGGGCGCGATCGCGGACGGCACGGCGGACACCACGGAGGTGACCGAGACCGAGGGCTCCACGGCCGGGTCGGAGGCGGCGGACCCGACGAGGTGGGAGGACGCGGCGGTCGCGGGTGACCCGACGGATACGGCGGACGCGACGGACGCGGTTGACCCGGCGGACGCGACGGATGCGACGGACTCCGGGGTCACGCGGTCGGAGTGATCCGGAAGACCGGGTGCTTGGGGGCGATGGCGCGCAGTTCGGCGTCGGTGGAGTCGGGACCGACTCCACCGAAGAAGATGCCGACCTCCGCCTTCCATCGCTTCAGGTAGGCGCGGAGCAGCGCGGGCTTCTCGTCGTCGGACAGCTCGACGGCGGTGAAGGGCTGCACGTGCTTGCCGAGGCGGAGCTCTCCGCCGCCTGCCGCGCGCATGTTGCGGGTCCACTGGACGTGGCCGCGCGGCGCCACGAGGTACTCGGCGCCGTCCAGGGTCAGCAGGTTGACGGGGGTGGTGCGCCACTCGCCGCTCTTGCGGCCCCGGACGGCGAGGACGCGGGAGCCCCAGATGCTGATGCCCCGGCGGGTCAGCCAGGCGACGCTCCGGTTCATCACGTTCACGGTGAACCAGCCGGGCTTGATGACGTGGGCGTGCGGCTGAGCGGACATCGCATCCTCCAAGTGAAACTGTGAGCACTGCTCTCGCTTGAGATCAGTCTGCATGGATCGACGCTCCAAAGCAAGAGCAGTGCTCTCTTTTCGTTGCGCCGCTCTCGTTTCGGTGCAGTGCTCCGAGGGGTGGCACACTGAGCTCCATGACCAGCGTCCAAGGAGCCCGCGCCCGCGCCCGGATCGAGATCACCGCCGCCATCAAGGACGAGGCCCGCAGGCAGCTCGCCGCCGAAGGCGCCGCCAAGCTCTCCCTGCGTGCAGTCGCCCGTGAGGTCGGCATGGTGTCGTCCGCTCTCTACCGGTACTTCCCCAGCCGCGACGACCTCCTCACCGCCCTCATCGTCGACGCGTACGACGCGGTCGGCACGGCCGCCGAGCAGGCGCTCGACGCTGCGGGCCCCGGAAAGGCGGACCACCTCGCCCGCTGGACGGCCGTCTGCCTGGCCGTCCGCACCTGGGCCCTCGCCCACCCCCACGAGTACGCCCTGATCTACGGCTCCCCGGTCCCCGGCTACTCCGCCCCGCAGGACACCATCGGCCCCGCCTCACGCGTCGCTCTCGTCCTGATCGGCATCGCCCGCGACGCCTACACCGCCGACGGCATCGCCCCGCCGCCGGTCCCCGAGGGGCTGCGGCCCGAGGCGGAACGGATGGCCGCCGACTTCGCCCCCGATCTGCCCCCCGCCCTCGCCGTCGCGATGGTCGCCGTCTGGTCGCAGCTCTTCGGGCTGGTCTCGTTCGAGGTGTTCGGCCAGTTCAACCGGGTCGTGGAGGACCGAGAGCCCTTCTTCACCGCGGCCGCCACCCGCCTGGGCCGCGACATCGGCCTCCTGCCCCGCCCGTAGACCCAGGGCCTGTTCTTCGGATCATGCCGGCCTCGCGACGCCTGGCAGGCACGGCCTAGTCGTCGACCGCCCCCGGGGCCAGAGCCGGGGCCGGGAATACGAAGCGGGCGTCGGCGCCCGACCACCAGACTCCGACAGCGAAGACGGCCGTGGCCTCCAGCAGGGCGGCACGACCGAGCCCGCCGCAGGGCAGCGGCGTGCAGCCCATGGACGCGATGAGCTCCGACACCCGCGCGGCGGCGCCCGGCCGGTCGGTGCAGAACGGCACCGCCAGCGGGGTCCCTTCGAAGGCCGGCCGGTCCAGGGTCCAGATGCTCTCGTGGCACACACCGAACGCCTTCACCACATGGGCGCCGGGGGCGGCTTCCGCGACGAGCCGGGCGACGGAGGTGGCGCCGCCCGTGGTCAGGGCCGGGCCGTCCGGGCCCGGAGCCATCGGAACGGTGCAGTCGATCAACGTCCGCCCCACGAGCAGGTGGGCCAGGTCACCGGCCAACCGCGGTGCGGCAGCCGCGGGTACGGCGGCCAGAACCACCTCCCCATGGGCCGCCGCCTCGGCGAGGCCGCCATGCCCGGAGGCACCGGTCCGCCGGGCGGTGCGGGAGGCCGCCTCGGTGTCCCGACCGCCCACGCGTACGTCGTGGCCCGCCCGTACCCAGGCCGCGCCCAGGGCCGTGGCCATCGCCCCTGTTCCCAGAATCCCGATGCGCATGTGCCTGCTCCTGTCGTCCGTGTCGCGGAATGTGTGAGGTGCGACGGAAGGGACGCTAGGCGCGCCGATGCACACCACATGGTGTGCATCGGCCGGGCAGGATGGGCGCATGGCCGACGCAGTGGAAGAGCAAAGGGACCTGGGCGGTGGCGAATACGCCGCGGACTGCCAGGCGAGGGTGGCCTTCGAGGTACTGTCGAACCGCTGGGACAGCGTGATCGTGTACATCCTCGGCGAGAGCGGACCCATGAGGCCGCGCGCGCTGCGCACCCGCATCGGCGGTATCAGTGCCAAGGTTCTCAACGAAGCCCTGCGCCGACTCGAGTACAACGGCCTGGTCGTACGCCAGGCGTACGCCGAAGCCCCACCGCGCGTCGACTACTCCCTCACCGAGGCGGGCACCGCGCTGCTGGCACCGATCCGCGCGATGGGTGCGTGGGCGGGACGCTACGCCGAAGCCGTCCTGGAAGCCCAGACACGCTTCGGACCTGAGGGCGCCCGTGCGCAGGGCGGTCCGGGAAGCAGACGTACTCCCACGGGAGTAGGTGGGATCGCCACGCCCGGCTGACGACCCCGCGGGCCCGGCCCGTCTAGCGTGGCGGGCATGGACGAACAGCGCAGAGACGGGTCCGGCGGTCCGCCCCGGGAGCGGGGCGGGTCCGGCGGGCCGCCCTGGGCGCTGCGCTGGGCCGACCGCGATACGGGCACCGGTCTGCCCTGGCGGTCCACGCTCCTCATCGCCGTCTTCGTGATGGTCGGCTCCGGCTTCGCGGCGCGCAACCAGTCCGACCGGGAGGCGCTGGACGCCCTCGGCCGGTCGCTGCTCCTCCTCGGCTCCGCGCTGCTCCTCCTGCGCCACCGCCACCCCGTGCCCGTGGTCTTCGGCACGGCGGCGATCACCCTCGGCTACTTCGCCGCCGGATACCCGTACGGTCCGGTATTCCTCCTCATCGCCGTCGCCTGCTACGCGGCGATCGTCCACGGCCACCGGCGCGCCGCCTGGTGGGCGCTGGGGCTGCTCTGGCTGGGGCATCTGCTGTTCGCCCACTGGCTGTACGCCCACCTCCCCCCTGATGGCGACTCCGCCGCGCCGTGGGGGCAGGAGATCCCGGTCGCCTGCTTCGTCGTCGCGATCGTCGCCGCCTCCGAGATGGTCCGCGTCCGCCGTGAGCAGTGGGCGCAGCAGCGCGCCGAACGCGCCGCAGCCGAACGGCGCCGCGCCGACGAGGAGCGGTTGCGGATCGCCCGTGAACTGCACGACGTCCTCGCCCACTCGATCTCCGTCATCAACGTCCAGGCCGGCGTCGGTCTCGCGCTGCTCGACACCGACCCCGAGCAGGCCCGCACCGCGCTCACCACCATCAAGGCGGCCAGCAAGGAGGCGCTGGGCGAGGTGCGGCAGGTGCTCGACACCCTGCGCGCCCCGGGCGAGGCCCCGCGCACGCCCGCGCCCGGCCTCGACCGGCTCCCGGAGCTCGTCGACCAGGCGGCGTCCGCGGGTCTGACCGTGGAGACCTCGACCGAGGGCGAGCCCGTGGCGCTCCCGCCGGGCGCGGATCTCGCCGCCTTCCGGATCGTGCAGGAGGCGTTGACCAACGTGGTCCGCCACTCGGGTTCGCGCGCCGCGCGCGTCGTCGTCCGGTACCGGCTCGGCGCCGTGGAGCTGTGCGTCGACGACGACGGACCGGCGACCGGCGGCGACGCCGGCGGCAGCGGCAACGGACTCGCCGGAATGCGGGAGCGGGCTGGGGCGCTCGGTGGCACGATCGAGGCGGGCACCCGCCAGGACGGCGGATTCCGGGTACGCGCCGTCCTTCCCGCCCGGCTGAAGGAGACCCCGTGATCCGTGTGCTGCTCGCAGACGACCAGTCGCTGGTACGGGCGGGATTCCGCGCGCTCCTCGACGCCCAGCCGGACATCGAGGTGGCGGGCGAGGCCGCCGACGGCGAGGCGGCGGCGGCCATGACCCGTGAACTGCGCCCGGACGTCGTCCTCATGGATATCCGGATGCCCCTGCTCGACGGTCTGGCCGCCACCCGCAGGATCACGGGCGATCCCGGCCTCGGAGCGGTGAGGGTGGTCATGCTGACCACGTTCGAGCTCGACGAGTACGTCTTCGAAGCCATCCGCTCCGGTGCCTCAGGGTTTCTCGTCAAGGACACCGAACCGGAGGAGCTGCTGCGGGCCGTCCGGGCCGTCGTCCACGGCGACGCCCTGCTCTCACCGGGAGTGACGCGGCGGCTGATCGAGGAGTTCGCGGCCCGCTCGAAGCCTCCGGCGGCGGTCTCCGGGCTCGACGAACTCACCGAGCGGGAGCGGGAGGTGATGGCTCTGGTGGGCATCGGCCTGTCGAACGAGGAGATCGCCCGGCGCCTCGTGGTCAGCCCGCTGACCGCGAAGGCGCACGTGAGCCGCACCATGGTGAAGCTCGGTGCCCGCGACCGTGCCCAACTGGTCGTCCTCGCCTACGAGTCGGGTCTGGTGCGCCCCGGCTGGCTGGGCTGACCGCCCCGGCCCGACCCGCCCCGCCGCACCGGGGACGGACGCGTCGCGGCACGCGAGGAGCGCTGCCGTCACGGCCGGATGCCCGTCGCGGCTGGGTGCCCGTCACGGCCGGATGCCCGTCGCGGCCAGGTGCCCGCCGTGGCCAGGTGCCCGTCACGACCAGGTGATCGCCGACTTCTCGCGCCAGAGCCGAGCGAGCGACGGGTCGCCCGCCACGGTCACGTCCCCCTCGGGGAGACGGTTCCAGAGCGTCAGGTAGAGCCGCTCGGCGGGGCCGCTCAGCTCGCAGTCGGCGGTGGTCCCCGGATCCTCCTTGCCCCGCTCCGCGCGCGGCGGCTCCGGTGACAGCCGTACGGTCCACACGTCCCCGGTGTCCGTGGCCCGGACGCGCAGGATCCGCGGCTCCTGCGCGCGCACCCGGCTGTGCGCACGGGAGTGGAAGGAGAGCAGCAGCTCGTCGATCCCGTCCGCGGCCAGTGCGGGGTCCACCGTCCCGGGGCGCCCGGACGGGGTCAGGGCTGACTCGGCGTCCGCGCGGTGCACGGCCGTCTCGTGCGCCTGCCGCCGCGCCCAGAAGGCCAGCGGGGAGGGCGCGGGCAGGAAGGTCCAGCACTCCAGGGACCCGGGCGCCGCCCGCAGCGCGTCGACGAGACCGGCGTGGCCCTCACGGAAGTGGGCGAGGAGCGCCTCGCCGTCGAGATCGGGCTCGCCGCCGTCGGGGTGGTAGGCGGTGTGGCCCTCGGCGACGAAACCCGTCGCCCAGCGGTGCACCATCGTCGTGTGCCGCAGGAGGTCCCGTACCCGCCAGCCCGGACAGGTCGGCACCGCCGCGTCCGTCCCCGCCTCCGCCGCGGCGTCCGCCAGCATCCGGCCCGCCACGTCCACTGCCCTGATGTGCTCGTCGATCGTCATGATCCCCATAGGCGGATTCTGCCCCGTGCCACGGACTGGCGTCCCGTCAACCGGAGGTCGAGGCCTGGACGTTCCGGGCGGCGTAGCCGATCACCGCGGCGCCCGCGGCGAGGACGGCGACCGTGGTGAGCGCGACGGGCAGCGAGAACCAGTCGGCCAGGAAGCCGATCGACGGCGGGCCGAGCAGCATGCCGCCGTAGCCGAGCGTGGAGGCCGTGGCGACTCCGCTGGGACCGGCGAGCGCGCCCGCCCGAGCCACCGCGACGGGGAAGATGTTGGCCAGACCGAGCCCGGTCACCGCGAAGCCGAGCAGGGCGGCCCAGACGCTCGGGGCGAGGGCGCCGAGAAGCATGCCGGCGGCGGCCGTCGCCCCGCCCGCGACGAGGGTGCGGGTCTGCCCGAGCCGTTCGAGCAGCGCGGTGCCCGACAGCCGTCCGACGGTCATCGTCAGCGCGAAGAGCGCGTAGCCGGCGGCGGCGACGCCGGGGTGCGCGTCGAGGTCCTGCTCCAGGTGGAGCGCGCCCCAGTCGGCCAGGGCGCCCTCGCCGTACGCCGTGCAGAGCGCGATCACCCCGAAGACGACGACCAGCCCGCGCGAGCCGGCCCTGCTCCGGCTCCGGCCGGCGGCCGGGACCGCCTCCGGAGGGGCGGGGGACGGGTGCCGGAGCAGCACGGGACCGGCCGCGGCCGTCAGGAGAAGCCCGACGACCGTGAGCCCGAGGAGATGTGGCGTGGGGGACAGGCCCGCGGCCACGAGCCCGCCGAGACCCGCGCCGAGCATTCCGCCGAGGCTGAACGCCGCGTGGAAGGAGGGCATCACGGGGCGGCGCAGAGCGGCGACGAGGTCGACGGCGGCGCTGTTCATGGCCACGTTGATGCCGCCGTACGCCGCGCCGAAGACGAGCAGCACGAGACCCAGGGCGAGCGGGGAGCGGGTGAGCGCGGGCAGGGCGATGGAGAGCGAGAGCAGGACGGCGGTGGCGACGGTGACGGCGTGACTGCCGTGGCGCCGGCAGAGCCGCCCGGTCAGTGTCATGGTGACCACGGCTCCCGCGGACACGCCGAGTAGCGCGAGGCCGAGGTCGCTGGCGGAGGCGCCGGTCTGCTGCTTGATGGCCGGGATGCGGACCACCCAGCCGGCGAAGAGGAAGCCGTCGAGGGCGAAGAAGAGGGTGAGGGCGGTGCGGAGGCGGGACAGGGAGGGGGCGGTGTCTCCGCCAGGTCCCCCCGGAACGGCCGTCCGTACTTTGTTTAGTAGCGGCACAAACTCAGGATAGGGGTCCGCCGGTACGGATTTCAACCGGAGTCCAGGCGGCCCCGTCCCGCCCGGACCGCCTAGGGCGTGTTGCGAAAGTCCCGCCTGCCCCGCGACGCCTGGCACGCACGCTCGCTGCGTTGTCGGGATCGTCCGAGTACACCCGGTACGAGGACGACCCTCCGCCTTGCGGTCGCACGCACCAGACGCCGCGGGGCCCGCCCTTCGGGCGGACGGCGCTACTTTCGCAACACGCCCTAGGCGCGGACCTTGCCTGTCGAGGCGCGGACCAGGGCCGCCGCCACGGCCGGAAGCTCCTCACGGGGCACGAGCCGGGCGAGCGCGGCCGCGTCGGTGGGCAGACCGGTGCGGCGGGCGCCCTCCAGGACGCGATCGTCGAGGTAGGGGGCCAGTTCCGGCCAGATTCCCTGAGCCTCGCGGAGGAAGATGTCCGCGCCCGCCGGGCCGATGCCGGGCATCTCCTGGAGCGCCTCGCGCAGCGCGTCCGCGTCGCCCCGCGCCGACTCCCGCATCCGGCGCAGATCACCGCCGTACCTCTCCAGGACCAGCTCCGCCTCCTCGCCGAGCTGCGTCGCCGTCCGCTCGTCGTACCGGCGGTATCCGCCCTCGCCCAGGGCGTCCACCCGCTGCTGCCAGGTCGCCTCGAGCATCCTCCGCGGGGTGCGCATCCCGGCCTCGAACAGCGCCTCGGCCGCCGCGACGGCCGTCTCCGCGCGGATCCTGGCGCTCAGCAGATGGGCCAGGACCAGTAGCTGGTACAACGGCTGCGGGGTGTCCTTCAGTCGTATGCCGGCCTCCTGCGCGTACGTCCGGGAACTCTCGTCCTCCAGCAGCTCCCGTACACGGGCCGTCGTCGCGGTGCGCGTCATGACACCTCCCGATTCCGCCGCGCCGCTACCCGCCCTCGGACCGCGCAAACGGGTGCACCGCCCGATCATGGGAGACTCGCCCACATGAACGGCAAGGCGACCACCACCAAGACACGGCTGGACAGAGGGCGCGGGGCGCTCGGGCCCGCGCTGGAACTGGTGCACACCGGCCGTGCGCCGACCCGTGCCGTGCTCACCGCCGAACTGGGCGTCACCCGCGCCACGGCCGGTGCCGTCGCCGCCGAACTCGAGGCGCTCGGCCTCATCCGCGTCGACTCCAACCCCGGCGCCGCAGCCGGATCACAGGGCCGCCCCTCGCACCGGCTCGCCGTCGACGAGAAGGGCCCTGTCGCCCTCGCCGCCCAGGTCCACGCCGACGGCTTCCGCGCCGCGCTCGTCGGGCTCGGCGGCACGATCGTCGCCACGGCGCCCGGCTGCGTCACCGTCTCCGCCGACCCCGCGCAGGTCCTCGGCGCCGTCGTCGACGCGGGCGCCGCCCTGCTCCGCGAGAGCGGGCGGCGCTGCGTGGGAGCCGGACTCGCCGCCCCTTCGGCGGTCGCCGAGCCCGAGGGCACCGCCCTCAACCCGCTCCACCTCGCCTGGCCGGCCGGAGCGCCGGTACGGGAGATCTTCGCCGAGCGCGTACGGGCCGCAGGCATCGAAGGCCCCGCCCTCACCGGCAACGACGTCAACCTCGCCGCCCTCGCCGAACACCGGCACGGCGCCGGCCGAGGCGCCAGGGACCTGCTGTGCGTGGCCACCGGCCACCGGGGTGTCGGCGGCGCCCTCGTCCTCGACGGGCGCCTGCACACGGGCAGTTCGGGCCTCGCCCTGGAGGTCGGGCACGTCACGGTCAACCCCGAGGGCCGCCCCTGTCACTGCGGCAGCCGCGGCTGCCTCGACGTGGAGACCGACCCGCTCGCCTTCCTCACCGTGGCGGGCCGTGACCCCGGCCCGGAGGTGTCGCTGCTGCAGCAGTCCCGCGACCTGCTCCGCACCAGCCCCGACGACCCGGGGGTACGCGTCGCGACGGCGGAGCTGATCGACCGTCTGGGCCTCGGCCTCGCAGGCCTGGTGAACATCCTCAACCCCGACCGGATCATCCTCGGCGGCCTCCACCGCGAACTGCTCGACGCGGACCCGGACCGCCTGCGCGCGGTCGTCGCCGACCGCAGCCTGTGGGGGCGCAGCGGTGGTGTACCGATCCTCGCCTGCACCCTGGACCACAACAGCCTGGTGGGCGCGGCGGAACTGGCCTGGCAGCCGGTCCTGGACGACCCTCTGGCGGCCCTGGGCCGGCCGGCGATCTGATCACGCGGCCGGGCTCCGCCCGGCCATCCCGTCGCGCGCCCGTCCAGCCCGCCGATCCGATCGCGCGGCGGCCCCGCCCGGCCCTCAGTCCGGTCGGCCGGCCAGCGACGCCCGCTGCGGCGCGGACACGTGCAGCACCTGGAAACGGTCGCCCGCGCCCGCCGGCGGCTCGGCGTCCTCCGCCCACAGCGTGAAGAAGAGCAGCTCCCAGTGGCGCGGGTCGATCGCGAGCGCGCTCGCCACCACGCCGTCCCCGCCCGCCACGCGCGCGTGGCGGGCGCGCGCCTCGGCGACGGCGGCGCCCGGCGCGTCGAAGTCCCCCAGCCGCTCCTTGCGGCGCGTCGCGGTGTGCGGCACGGCCGGTGCCGCCGGCCCCTCCTCGTACGCGAGCCCTGTCCAGTGCTGCACGACGGGCCGGCCGAAGTCGTTCACGATGCCCTGGAGACCGGGACCCCAGAGGAAGGAGTCCATGCCTTCCGGCGTCGCCCACAGATAGAACGGCGCGTACTGGTTCACCGGAGATCCGTCCGCTCGCTCGCGGATCAGATACGCCTTGAGGCCGAGCCCGGGGAAGTCGTCCAGCAGATGTCCCCTGGTCGCCACCCGCCTGCGGATGATCTCCATGTCGTAGTCGGCGGGGAGGGTGATCTCGTACTGCATCGCATGCATCGGGAGTCTCCGGTCTCTGATGGTCCGAGGGCGCGCCTGCTCAGGCCGTACGGGGCGACAGCAGCGCCAGCAGGCCCCGTGTCGCCGCGTCGAAGGCGCCGGGGGAGCCGGAGGCGCGGGCCAGGACGTAGCCGCCCTGCACGGTCGCCACGATCGTGGCCGCCAGCTCGGCGGGGTCCAGGGGGCCCGTCAACTCCCCGCTGTCCAGGCCCTCCTGGACGATCCCCGCCAGTCGTCCTCGCAGCCAGTCGAGGGTCTCGTCGACCGGGGCGCGCAGCTCCTCGCTCCCCATGACGTCCGGGTCCATCGTCAGACGGCCGACCGGGCAGCCGCGCAACACCGCGCGCTCACGCAGCAGATACGCCTCCACGCGCGCGTACGCCGTTCCTCCGCCGCTCAGGACCGACTCGGCCGTCGCCCGCGTCTCCTCCGCCGTGCGGCGGATCGCGGCCAGCGCCAGATCCGGCTTCCCGGCGAAGTGGTGGTACATGCTGCCCTGGCCCGCGTCGGCGGCCTGCTGGATCGCCTTGGGGCTCGTCCCCACGTACCCGCGCTCCCAGAGCAGCTCCCTGGTGGCCTCGATCAGTCGCTCGGACGTCGTCATACGACGAGTGTACATACCAGTAGGTACAGAGGTGTGAGTGCGCGGCGGGAGGCTCCGTACTCCCCACGTCGTACGGACGGAGCCGCTGGCTGTACGACGACCCGGACCCCCCTCGCGGGCGACGCTCGAAGCATCGACTCGCGATACACACGCTCGAGGAGCTGAGAGCAATGAACACACTCGCCCACGCGGGCCCCGGCCCGTGGGTCCTGTTCTTCCCCTTCGTCTGGGCGGCCGTGATCCTCACCGTGGTCACCGTCGCGCGCCGCGCCGGATGGCGTGGCAGGCGTGGCTCCGGACCCCGCCCCGTCTACGACGAGCAGTCGCCGATCGCGCTCCTCGGCCACCGTTTCGCCGCGGGTGAGATCGACGAGGACGAGTACTGGCGCCGGCTGACGGTCCTCGAGGAGCAGTTCGGCCGCGCCGCCGGGCCCAAGGGGCGTGCGTCATGACGGGCACAGCCCGCGACACCCTCCCGCCCACCGCCCGTGCCGCCGCCCGGGTCGTGGACGCCGTCAAGGTCTACGGCGGCGGGGACACCGAGGTCAGGGCCCTGGACGGGGTGAGCGTCGACTTCCCGGTCGGCCGTTTCACCGCGATCATGGGCCCCTCGGGGTCCGGCAAGTCCACGCTCATGCACTGCGCCGCCGGCCTCGACACCCTCACCTCGGGCTCCGCGCTCATCGGCGACACCGATCTGTCCACGCTCGACGACCGTCGGCTGACACGGCTGCGCCGTGAACGGATCGGATTCGTCTTCCAGGCGTACAACCTGCTGCCCACGCTCACCGTCGCCGAGAACATCACCCTGCCTCTCGACCTCGCCGGAGCCGCCCCGGACCGGTCGTGGCTGGACGCGCTCGTCGACACCGTCGGGCTGCGCGACCGGCTGCACCACCGGCCCGGACAGCTCTCCGGAGGCCAGCAGCAGCGCGTCGCCGTGGCCCGGGCCTTCGCCGGCACCCCCGACGTCGTCTTCGCCGACGAGCCGACCGGCAACCTCGACTCCCGCTCCGGGGAGGAGGTGCTGCGGCTGCTCGGCCGCACCGTCCGGCAGACCGGCCGCACGGTCGTCATGGTCACTCACGACCCGGTCGCCGCGGCCCACGCCGACCAGGTGGTCTTCCTCGCCGACGGTCGGCTCGTCGACCGCATGGAGGAGCCGACCGCCGAACGCGTCCTCGACCGGATGAAGGCCTTCGACGGGAGGCAACGGACCGAAGGGCCGGTGCCGTCATGAACGCCTCCCTCAAGCTCAGTCTCTCTGGGCTGCGCGCACACAAGCGGCGGTTCGTCGGCACGTTCACCGCGATCCTGCTCGGGGTCGCCTTCCTGACCGGCACCCTCGTCATGGGCGACACCCTGCGATCGAGTTTCGACTCGCTCTTCGGCAACGCCACCAGTGGTACGGACGCCGTGGTGCGCAGTACGAGCGTCGTGACGGTCGAGGGGGAGAGCCAGGGCACCCGGCGCTCCGTCGAGGCCACGCTCGCCGAACGGATCGCCCAGGTGCCCGGCGTCGCGGCGGCCGTTCCCCGGATCGAGGGCGCGGGCCAGCTGGTCGGCGCCGACGGTGATCCGGTCGGAGGTCAGGGCCCGCCCACACTCGCCGGATATTGGATCCAGGATCCAGAACTCAATCCTTACACCCTGGCCGAAGGCAGGGCGCCGGAGAGGTCCGGCGAGGTCGTCGTGAACCGCGGCGCCGCGAAGACGGGCGATCTGGCGGTGGGCGACTCGACGGTGCTGCGCACCCCCGACCCGGTGAAGGTCACCGTCGTGGGTCTGGCCACCTTCGGCGGTGAGGACGGAATGGGCCAGATCACCTACACCGGCATGACCCGCGCCGACGCGGAGAAGTACCTGACGCCCGAGCCCGGCGACGCGTCCGCCGTCCTCGTGCGGGCCGGTCCCGGCACGTCGCAGCAGGAGCTCGTCGACGCGCTCGCGCCCGTCCTCCCCGACGGCACCGAGGCGATCACCGGAGAGCAGTCGGCCCAGGAGAACACCGACATGATCTCCGGTCGGTTCCTCACCCTCTTCACCACGTTCCTGCTGGTGTTCAGCGGGGTGGCGCTGCTGGTCTCCGTCTTCTCCATCCACAACACCTTCGCCATCGTCGTCGCCCAGCGCACGCGCGAGAACGCGCTGCTGCGCGCGCTCGGGGCCTCCCGCCGCCAGGTCGTCGGATCGACCCTCGTCGAGGCCGTGGCCGTCGGCATCGTCGCCTCCGCGGCCGGGCTCCTCGGCGGCATCGGCGTGGCGGCCGGACTCCAGGGGCTCTTCCCGGCGATCGGCTTCCCCTTCCCCGAAGGCGCCCTGGTCGTCAGCGGCCTCTCCCTGGCGCTGCCGTTCGCGGTCGGCCTGGTGGTCTGCGTCGGCTCCGCTCTGCTGCCCGCCGTGAAGGCGGGGCGGACCGCGCCGCTCGCCGCGCTGCGTGAGACCGCCGTGGACGAGTCGGGCGCCTCGCGCACCCGGGCGCTGTCCGGCGTCGGGCTGCTGCTCGCCGCCGTCGCCGTGGTGCTCACCGGAGTCCTCGCCGCCCCCTCCCTCTGGCTCGCCTCCGCCGGCGCCGTGCTCGCGCTCGCCGCGTTCGTCGTCCTCGGCCCGGTAGCCGCTTCGTACGCCGTACGGATCCTCGGAGGGCCGCTCCGCGGGGTCAACCGGGCGCTCGCCCGGCGCAACGCCCTCCGCAGCCCCAGGCGGACGGCCGCGACCGCCACCGCGCTGATGATCGGCGTCGCCGTCGTCTCGCTCTTCACGGTCTTCGGCGCCTCGCTGAAGGCGACCATGGACCAGACGGTCTCGCGGTCGTTCGCCGGTGACGTCGCCGTCAGCACGCCGGCCTTCGGCGCCGGCGGCAGTGGGCTCAGTCCGCGGCTCGCCCCGGCGCTCGCCGAACTGCCCGAGGTGGAGACGGCCGTCGGGCTCGGCCAGGGCGTGGCCGAGGTCGACGGCGAGGGACGGGCCCTGACCGTCACCGACCCCACCGCCCTCGCCCGCTCCTTCGACCTCGGGGACGTCCGGGGCTCGCTGGACGGACTCGGCACGGACGGCATCGCCGTCGCCGACACGGAGGCGGACAAAACCGGTCTCGCACCCGGCAGCAGGACCGAACTGGCCTTCACCGACGGCAGCCGGCACACCTTCACGGTCAAGGCCGTCTACGAGCAGTCCGAACTGGCGGGCGACTACGTCGTCACGCGGGAGGCCTGGGCGCCGCACCACACCCAGGACTCCGACACGCTCGTCGCCGTGACGTTCGCGGACGGTGTCGCCACGGAGGACGGCAGAGCGGCCGTGGAGAACGTCACCGGGAAGTACGGCAACCCGGAGGTGCAGACACGCGACGAGTACGCCGAGGCCTCGGCCGGGGGCATCGACATGATGCTCACCCTCGTCTACGCGCTGCTCGCCCTCGCCGTCCTGATCGCGCTGCTCGGGATCGCCAACACCCTGACCCTCGCGGTCCACGAGCGCACCCGCGAACTCGGGCTGCTGCGCGCGGTCGGACAGACCCGTGCCCAGCTCAGAGCCATGGTCCGATGGGAGTCCGTCCTGGTCGCCGCGTTCGGCACGGTCGGCGGCCTCGCGCTCGGGGGCTTCCTCGGCTGGGTCCTGGTCAAGGCCTCCGACGGGGCGAGCGACAGCGCGTTCGCCTTCGCCGTACCTCCGGTACAGCTCGTGATCGTCGCCCTGGTCGGCCTGGCGGCGGGCGTGGTGGCGGCCTGGCGCCCGGCGCGACGGGCGGCCCGCCTGGACGTGCTGCGGGCGATCGCGACCGAGTGACCCCGACATCGGATCCGGTGTGCCCGACCGCTCGAATCGGATCCGATATCCATGATCCAGGATCGGATATCCAGGATCCGATCTCCGCCCCGGCGGTCGTCCGCTCAGCCCGCCAGGGCCGAACGGGCGACCGCCGGGGTGCGGGCCGGTGCCTGGGGCGCGCCGAAGGGAACACCCTCCAGACTCGTGGCGTGCGCACCCCGGAAGCGGGTGTGGCCGACGAAGGGGCCGTCGGTGGTCGCGCCGTAGACGGCGTGCGAGCGCGTCGGCACGGTGACTGCGGGCAGGGGTGCCGGCAGGGTGAACCAGACGATCTTCCCGCTGTCGTGCGGACGGATGCCCCAGCTCTCGCTGACGGCCTCGATGATGGCCAGGCCACGCCCCGACGTGGCGAAGTCCTCGACGTTGTCGGGGTTCGTTCGCCCCGACCGGCAGTCGACGTCCGGTATCCGCGGGTCGTGGTCATGGACGGAGACGGTGAGACGATCGAGCAGCAGCTCGATCTCGACGGTGCACATCTTGTCCGGCTGTGCGTGCCGGTGAACATTGGTCAGCAGCTCGGTGACACCGAGCGCCGCATGGTCGATCAAGGCATCGAGATGCCAGTAGCGCAGATGCGCCGATACGATCCTGCGGACCTGACCGATCCGCGACGGCAGGGCCTGGAGCTCCACCGTGCAGTGCCTGCTTGGCTCGCTGATCACGGCTGCGACTCCCCGAAGTTGAGTTCCGGAAGAAGACGAAGATGCGGATCTGACATGCGTACAGCAGGGCGGCGGGCTGGGTCACAGCGTCACCACCGGTGAACCCTCAGTGAGGTGGTTCCAGGGTGAGCCAGCGGTGACCGGCCCGCAACTCGCGGAGACCTTGCGCAGGTCACCGGCGTCTCGGCGCCTCCAAGGCGCCGTCGTCAACGCCGGGCCGCCCGCTCCAGGGCTTCGAGGAAGCCCCCGGGCCCGGACACCCGGTCGCGCGGCCCGCGGGCGGGGCCGTCCATGGTCAGCCGGTAACGCGTGCCGTTCACGGTCGCGACAGTCTCGTCCGGCTTCGCGAACCAGGGGCGCCCTGCCCGCACCGAAGACACCGGGGCGCTGTCGATCTCGCTGCCGTAACTCGTCAAGAGGGAGAGTCGGCCGTCCTCGATGCGGACCTCGCCGGCCCGGGTCAACGACCGCGGCCAGCGCTCGATCCGTACGCCCGTGGCCGTGAACTCAGGCTTCGCCGTCCCGGGCTCCGTCGCCTCGGGCCAGGACCCCTCGCGCTCCGCCATCTCGATCCGCCCCCTTCGCACCGGTTGTTCCCTCCAGTGTGCCGGGCAGGCCGCGACGGCACCAGAGCCCCCTGCTGCAAGGGACTCCTATGGACCCCCAAAGCGAACGTTTGTGCAGGTGAGGGAGTTATCGTCGGCAGTGGGGGATCTGCCGGGCCGGACGAGGAGAGGCACCTATGAGCACCACGGAGAAGACGGCGCGAGCCTCGGTCGCGGTCGCGACCGTCGACATCGACCACAGCGACACGGCGTACCGCGCCTGGCTGAAAGAGGCGGTCCGGAAGGTCCAGGCCGACGCCAACCGCTCCGCCGACACCCACCTGCTGCGCTTTCCGCTGCCCGACTCGTGGGGCATCGACCTCTACCTCAAGGACGAGTCGACCCACCCCACGGGCAGCCTCAAGCACCGCCTCGCCCGCTCCCTCTTCCTCTACGGTCTGTGCAACGGCTGGATCCGGCCGGGCAAGCCCGTCATCGAGGCCTCCAGCGGCTCGACCGCCGTCTCCGAGGCGTACTTCGCCAAGCTGATCGGCGTGCCGTTCATCGCCGTGATGCCCCGGACGACGAGCGCCGAGAAGTGCCGGCTGATCGAGTTCCACGGCGGTCGGTGTCACTTCGTCGACGACTCGCGCACGATGTACGAGGAGTCCGCGGCCCTCGCCGAGCGGACCGGCGGGCACTACATGGACCAGTTCACGTACGCCGAGCGGGCCACCGACTGGCGAGGCAACAACAACATCGCCGAATCGATGTACCAGCAGCTGAGGCTGGAGCG
Source organism: Streptomyces sp. NPDC013317 (assembly GCF_055563155.1). Taxonomy (NCBI): domain Bacteria; kingdom Bacillati; phylum Actinomycetota; class Actinomycetes; order Kitasatosporales; family Streptomycetaceae; genus Streptomyces; species Streptomyces sp. NPDC013317. Next base: position 44,282 of record NZ_JBVHDX010000022.1, on the reverse strand, counting down.
GTACCCCGAGCCCGCGTGGATCGTCGCCACGGCCGGCACCGGCGGCACGTCCGCGACCATCGCCCGCTACGTGCACTACATGCAGCACGACACCCGTATCTGCGTCGCCGACCCGGAGAACTCCTGCTTCTTCGACGGCTGGACGAAGAACGACCCCGACGCGACCTCCGACTGCGGATCGCGCATCGAGGGCATCGGCAGACCCCGGATGGAGCCCAGCTTCGTGCCCGGCGCCATCGACCGGATGATGAAGGTCCCGGACGCCGCCAGCGTGGCCGCCGTCCGCGCCCTGGAGGGCGCCATCGGCCGCAAGGCGGGCGGCTCCACCGGTACGGGCCTGTGGAGCGCGCTGAAGATCGTGGCCGAGATGGTCGAACAGGGCCGCACCGGCAGCGTCGTGACGCTGCTCTGCGACCCGGGCGACCGCTACCTCGACAAGTACTACTCCGACGCCTGGCTGGCCGAACAGGGCCTGGACATCACGCCGTACGCCGCCGCTATCGACCGGTTCCTGGAGACGGGTGCCTGGCCGGAGTGAGCCGGAGGTCGAGGCGGCGCATCGCGTCGCGGAAGGACCTGCCCACGCCCGGGCGGGCCAGTCGCATCGCGAACAGGTACGGCGCCGTGCCGTCGACCGCCATCGTCCAGCGGACCCGGGTGCCGGAGCCGGCGGGGGAGAGGCTCCAGTCCTCCACCATGGCCGATACGCCCGGTGCGTTGGTCTCGTCTATGCGGTACGCGTAACGGGTGTCCGGATCGTGGGCGAGGATAGTCTCCCGGAACACGATCCCGCCCCGCAGCCGGACCGCGCGCCCCGCGCCGCCGCCGGTCGGGGCCGCGGAGGCGACCGCCCTGAACCAGGAGGGCATGGAGCCCAGTTCCACGGCGAGCGAGCGGAACACGGCTGCGGGCGGCGCCGCGAGCTCGGCCGTGAACGCCGGCCGTACCGGGGCGGTCGAGGCGAAGTCGAGCTCCACGAGCCTGAGTCGGTGCGTCATGGACCGTCCCTCCCGGAGCGGAGATCTGAGGCCCGCACACCCTAGCTGACGTACCGTCAGTTGCCCAGCAGTCCGTCCAGCGCCCGGCCGAACACCCGCCGCCCGGCCGCCGCCAGTACGGGATCCAGCGCGCCGGGGAGTCCCCGCAGGCGCAGCTCCTCCACCCACACCACGCGGGCGCCCCCGCCAGGGTTCTCGCACACCTCGATCGTCGCCCGGCCGAGCACCACACGCCCGCGCTTCTCCAGTCGGCACCGCCCGGGCCGGCCGGGTCCGGGGGGCTCCCAGGCCACGACCTCCATCGGGTCGTCGAACGAGAGACGTCCGATGCCGGTACGGGCGACGAACCGCGTCCCCACCCCCGTCGGTCCGGGGGACAGCACCCGGCTCCTGGTGAGCGGAACCAGCCGGCCGTGCGCCGCGAAGTCGGTGAGGCGCCGCCACGCCTCCTCCACCGGCAGCTCGGTCAGACGCTCGATTCGGAAGTCGCTCACGCCCGCCCGCCCGCCGTGTTCGCGCCCGCCGTGTTCCCGCCTTCGGCGCGCCCGTCGCCGGCGTTCTCGCCGCGGTGGTCCCCGTCCTCGTGTTCGTCCGGATCCTCGCCGGCCACCATCAGGTCCGGCAGATGCTCCGCCATCTCCGCCCGGGTCTGCGCCGACAGGCCCGCGTCCGTCACCAGCGTGCCCACCTCGTCGAGCCGCGCGAACGAACTCAGACCCACCGTCCCCCACTTCGTGTGGTCCGCGACCACCACCACCCTACGGGCCGAGCGCATCAGACGCCGGTTCGTCTCCGCCTCCGCGAGATTGGGCGTCGAGAGACCCGCCTCCACCGAGATGCCGTGCACGCCCAGGAACAGCACGTCGAAGTGGAGCGAGCGGATCGCCTGGTCGGCCACCGGCCCCACCAGCGCGTCCGACGGGGTCCGCACCCCGCCGGTGAGCACCACCGTCGCCGCGCCCGGCCGTGCCGCCTCACCTGCCGCGCCGGTCGGCCGCGCGGTGTGGAAGACGTCGGCGACCCGGACCGAGTTGGTCACGACCGTCAGATCCGGGACGTCGAGCAGGTGCTGGGCCAGCGCGAACGTCGTCGTACCGCCCGAGAGCGCGATCGCCGAACCCGGCGCCACCATCCGCGCCGCCGTCCGGGCGATCTCCTCCTTCGCCCCCAGTTCGAGCGCCGACTTGGCCTCGAACCCCGGCTCGTGCGAACTGGTCTCGACCAACGGCACCGCACCGCCGTGCACCTTCTCGACCACACCCTGGCGGGCCAGCGCGTCCAGGTCCCGGCGGATCGTCATGTCCGAGACGTTGAGCCGCCGCGTCAGCTCATTGACGCGTACACCGCCGCGCCGCCGCACCTCGTCCAGAATGAGTGCGCGCCGCTGCTCAGCGAGAAGATTCTGATGGTCGCTCACCACAGGGGCCGGTCCTTCCGAAGGGAACTGGGGGATGGCGGGCGGATTCCGTGAGAGCCCGTGCCCGGCGCACGGCCTTCCGCGATCCTGGTTGCCTGCCGTCGAATCCTCCCACCCAGAGAGTGAGACACCGAAGTGCCCCCTGCCACACCCGCCCCGAAGAGCGGTGGCGCGGCGCTCGAACTCCTCGTCCACGGGGTCGGCGGAGCCACGCCCCAGGACATGCTGGGCGATCCGCGTACGGTACGGGTGACCGGCGACACGACCGCCGCCGTGCACCGCCGCACCGACGACGCCGACGCGGAGGACCACCCCGAGCGCTACGCCGAACGGCCGGTCGCGGAGGCGTACGTCTGGTCCAACCTCACCTCCGGCAACGGCGCGCGCGCCCTGTGGCTGCTGCTCCTGCCGTTCATGGTCGCCAACCTCGCGCACTGGATGCGCCCGCCTGCGAAGGGCCACCCCCGGCTGGTGCGGGCGTACGGGATGCTGGTGCGGCTCGTGGCGCTCACCCTCACGGTGCTGCTCACGGCCGCCGCCTGCGAGGTCGCGCTCGATCTGACCGCCTGGCAGTGCGCGGGCTCTGCCGTCTGCGCGGAGGACCGCTCGTGGCTCGGCTTTCTCTCGGCCGAGCGGGGCGGCTGGTGGTCGCAGCCCGGCCGCAGGCTCGCGCTCGCCGCCGTGATCCCGGCCGCGCTGGTCGGACTGCTCTGGTACCTCTCCAACCGGACGTGGAGCGCGTACGAGGCCCAGCGCCCGCCCACCGGCTACGACGAGGACGCGTACCAGGACCCGGCCGAGGCGCCCGGGCCCGACGACGCGGAAGCGGGGCCCGAGGACACGGACGTCGAGCCCCAGGACGTGGGCGTCGGCGTTCCCGCCCCCGAGGTCCGGCCCGCACTCGGCCGGCCCGGGTTCTGGTTCGGCCGGCGCCTCGTCGCCCGGCTCCGTGCCGCGCACACCGCCGCCGGGTTCCTGACCGTCGCCGCCGCCGTCACCGGAGCCGCCGCCCGCCACGACCGCGAAACCACCGGCGTCCTGCTCGACGCCTTCGGCCGGTCCCTCCAGACGGCCTACGTCGTCCTCGCCGCCGTCGTCCTCTGGGTCGTCTGCCGCCGGGGCCGCAGCGAGAAACGCCTCGACCTGCGCCTCGAACGGGCGTTGGTCTCCTGGCTCCCCTGCACGTCGTTACTCCTGCTCGCCCTCGCCTTCGTGCACGCCGGCTGGTCCCGGCCCGGCTGGCGCTCCAGCGGCACGCTGCCCGGCAACGCCACCTTCGGCGTCCTGACCCTCGCCCAGGGCGGACTGGTCGTGGCGCTGGGCGCGGTCGCCCTCCTCCTGCACCGCCGCCGCCACGATCCGCGCACCGCGCTGCACGGCCTGGGCGGCCCCGCGGTCGCGATGCTCGCCTGCGCACTGGGCGGCGTGATGTCGGGCGGCGTCGCCCAGCGCGTCGCCGACTGGCTGGACGGCAAGCCCACCCCCGGGATGGGCGCGGGCTCGACCGTCGCCCCGCCCGTGCTCCTCAGCTGGCAGGCGTCCGTCATCCCCGTCCTGCTCCTGCTGCTCCTCGCCCCCGTCGTCCTCCTGGTCCTACGGACCGCCCGCGCCGCCCGCCGCCTCGGACCCGTCGTCGAGGCCGAGTACGGCACGCAGGATCCGGACCCGGTCCGTACCGGACGGATCGCCGCCACCCGTGCCACCGCCTCCCTCACCGACGCCGCCCCCGCGCTCGTCGGGACGGTGTCCGGTGCCACCCTGCTCCTCGGAGCGGGTTCCGTCGCGGGGGCGTGGGCCAGCGGCAACGTCCCCGGACGGGCGTTCGACGGCGCCCATCCCGTCCTCGCCTCCACCGCCGCCACCGCCCAGGCACTCGGCTCCTGGATGATCGGCTTCGGTTTCCTCCTCTTCGTCACCTGGGGCCGCCGCGCGTACAAGGACGCCTCCGCCCGCCGTACGATCGGCATCCTCTGGGACGTCGGCACCTTCTGGCCGCGCGCCGCCCACCCCTTCGCCCCACCCTGCTACGCCGAACGGGCCGTCCCCGACCTCACCTGGCGCATGAGCTCCTGGACCCGGCACACCGGCGGCCGGCTCGTCATCTCCGGCCACTCCCAGGGCAGTGTGCTCGCCGCGGCCGCCGTCTGGCAGCTGCCGCCCGCGACCCGGAGCCGCGTCGCGCTGCTGACGTACGGATCGCCGCTGGAACGGCTGTACGGGCGCTGGTTCCCCGCCTACTTCGGCCCCGGCCCGCTGCGCGCCCTGTACGGGACGATCCACTGCTGGAGCAACCTCTACCGGGCCACCGACCCCATAGGCGGGCCCGTACGGGTACCCGCCTCCGGGGACAAACCGGCCGTGGACAACCCTCCGCTGCTCGACCCGGTCGCCTACGGCCGGACCCCTCAACACCCGCTGCCCGAACCGATTCTGGGGCACTCCGACTATCAGGCCGACCCCGTGTTCGCCGCGCAGCGCTCCCTCCTCCTCGACCGGTTGCCGCCCGCACTGCCGCGCCAGCGCGGCGGCGAAGGGCGGGACGACGCGAACGCGCAGGCGGATCAGGGAAGTTCCGGCAGGTCCTCCGGATAGAGGAGCGTCAGGTCGTCCGTGCTCGCGTCGGCGAGCACGGCGACCCGGCCCGCGTGCCGCTCCACCATCGACTCGAACGTCTGCCGGGCCGTGCGGCCGTTGCCGAACGCCGGTCCCTTCGGCAGCTCGGTGAAGTACTTCCGCAGAGCCTCGCCCGTGCCGTCGGCGAGCCGGTACTCGTGCTCGTCCGCCTGCTGCTCCACGATCCGCAGCAGCTCGTCCGGTACGTAGTCGCTGAAGGTGATGGTCCGTGAGAACCGGGACGCGACGCCGGGGTTGACCGTCAGGAAGCGTTCCATCTCCGCGGTGTACCCAGCGACGATGACCACCACCGCGTCCCGGTGGTCCTCCATCAGCTTCACCAGCGTGTCGATCGCCTCGCGCCCGAAGTCCCGCCCGGAGTCCTCCGGCGACAGCGCGTACGCCTCGTCGACGAAGAGCACGCCCCCGCGCGCCCGGTCGAAGGCCTCCTGCGTACGGATCGCGGTCGAGCCGATGTGCTCGCCGACCAGGTCCACCCGGGAGACCTCGACCAGATGACCCCGCTCAAGGACCCCGAGCGAGGCGAGGATCTCACCGTACAGCCGGGCCACCGTCGTCTTGCCCGTGCCCGGATTGCCGGTGAAGACCAGATGGCGGCGGACCGAGGCCGCCTTCAGGCCGGCCTCCTGGCGTCTGCGCCCGACCTCGATCATGTTCGTGAGCGTCCGCACCTCGTGCTTGACGCTCTCCAGGCCCACCAGCGCGTCCAGTTCGCCGAGCACGTCCTGCGAGGAGCGTGCCTCGGGGCCCGGCTCGGGTGCCGGCGCGACCGGCGGGACGACCGGCGAGCGCGGCGGGGGAACCGTGCCGAGCAGCCCCGGCGACTGCGTCGCCGTCAGCACGGTGCCGGTGTCGGCGGGCGGAGGCGTACGCACCGCGCTCTCGTCGCTGGTGCAGTCCTCCGCGACCGGGCCGTCCTCCGGCAACTCGTACCCGCCGCGCGCGCACCGCTCCGTACGGCACGTGCGCAGGCTGGTGCGGCAGCCGTCCATCACATGGAAGCCGTAGCCGCCGCTCCCGGTCACCCGGCAGCCGTGGAAGGAGCCCCGCCCCTCCGCGGACACGTAGAAGCCGGCCTCGGCGGGCGAGGTGACCGTGCACCGCTCGATCGTCGGGTCCGCGCCCTTGGTGACGATCACGCCGGTCTGCACGGAGTCGATCGTGCACCCCCCGAGCGTGCCGCCGCTGCCGTGGTCCCGGAACCAGGCGCCGGTCGAGGCCTCGCGGATCCGGCAGTCGTCGAGTTGCGCCGTCGCGCCGTCGCTGACCGACACCGCCGTGTTCCGCACCTGCGACAGATCGCTGTCGACGACGTCCACGCGCGAGCCGCGGTCGAGGACGAACAGCGCGTCCGGCACGTCGTGCACCCGGCACGCGTCGAGGACGCCGGTCGCGCCGTCGCTGATCCAGACCGCCGGATAGTCGCCCGTACTGTCGTGGATCTCGCACTGGTTGGCGTCCACGCGCGTCCCCGGGTCCCACACCGAGAGCCCGTTGCGGCCGAAGCGGCGCACGGTCGAGCGGGTCAGCGTCAGCACGGAGCGGGAGCGCAGATCGACCGCGTTCTCGGGAATGTCGTGGATGTCGCAGTCGGAGAGGGTGAGCACGGCATCCGTGTCGAGCGTGATGCCGTCGGCCGACGTGCGGTGCACCGAGGAGTCGGTGAGGTGCGCGGTGGCGCGCGACGCGATCTGGAGGCCGGCGCCCTTGATCTCGTACACCTCGCAGCCGATGCCCTCCAGGCCGCTGCCCTCACCGGTCACGGAGATGCCCGCGCCGGAGGCGTGGTGGACCCGGCAGCGCTCCAGGCGCGGATGGGCGCCGCCGCGTACGGAGACCCCGGACTGACCCGCCGCGACGATCTCGCACTCCTCGAACACCCCGCCCGCGCCGTCGAGCACGGCGATGCCCACGCCCGCCGGGTTGTCGACCGTGCAGCGGCGGACCGTGGGACGGGCCGCGCCGCGGACCTCCAGGCCGGCGGCCGAGCGGGTCACGATCCGCAGATCGAGCAGCTCGGGGGTGCCGTCCTCGACCAGCAGCGCGGGCGCGGCGGAGTCCTGCCCCTCCACATGCAGATCCTGGACCGTCGCCGACGCCCGGACCGTCAGCGGTACGCCGTCCACGGGCGCGATCCGGACCGAGCCGATCCCGCCCTCGGGGCCCCGCAGGGTGACGGCCCGTTGGATGACGAGGTTCTCCCGGTACGTGCCGGGGGCGACGGTGAGGACGTCGCCGTCGCCGGCCGCCTCCAGGGCCGCGGCGAGGGAGGCGTACTCGCCCGTGCGGCGTCGCCACCGCGATGTGCCGGTGTGCGTCACCTGGACCGTGCCCTGTGCCATGGGTGTGTTCTGCCCCCGCCTCATGCGTGCTGCTGATCCGATGCCCCACCGTAGCGCGCGCGGCGCCGCCGGGTTGACGGGTCAGCTGCCCGCGCCCGTACGGCCCCAGTCGGGACCGGCCTTGGCCCACGCGCGGTCGAGACGCCGGTACCGCCGGTGTGTGAGGCGGCGTACGACCAGTCTCCTCGCCGCCTCCACGAAGACCGCCGCAAGGGCGGCCGCGAGCAGTCCGACGATGGTCGCGTGGGCGCGGGCGGTCTCGGGCCGCATCGGCGTGGTCACCGGCCGCCCGTCGAGGTCGGTCCAGAGCCGGAAGGTGTCGCCCGGATCGGACAGTTCACGCCGGGTGGCCACCGTGCCCGTACGGGTCGTGCCGTCCGGGGCGGTCCAGGTCGCGACCACGGCGCGGCGGGCGGGCTGTTCGCCCGCGGACTCGGGGCTCTGCATGTCCGGGGTTGGAGCCTCGGCGAGCCGTACCACCCGGGCCGTCGTGACGGGCCGCTGCCGGGTCTGGGCCTGGACCGCGCGCTGGAGGGAGGCGTCGGTCCGGGTGCCGGAGATCCAGCCCGCGGCGGGGACCGCGAGCACGAGGAGCGCGACCGCGACGAGCGCGACCCAGGCCTCCACGAGGTCCGTGGTGCGGCGCAGGGGGTTGCGCCGCCAGCGCCAGACTCCGATGGCTGCCCGCATGCCACACCCCCTCGTCGTTCCCGGTCTCCCAACGAGTCTGCCCCCGGGGCGGGTTCCCCGCCTGCCGGGACGCGGAAGTGTGACGCGATCGCGCATGCGTACGTGTCCGTGACGCTGTGTGAGTGAGGTCGGCGGTGCGGGGCGCGGGGCGCCGGGCGGGGGTGCTCAGTCGAGGAACTTGACCTCGTCGCCGACGCGGATCGTGCCGGGGTGTTCCGGGACGAGGTTCTGGCCGAAGACCAGCTTGCTTCCCTGCCTGCGGTGCTCCGCGAGCGTCCGCAGGGGCTCCTTGCCGCGCTCGCCGGTGAGCTGGTCGGTCGTGGTCACGACGCAGCGGCCGGAGGCCTTGGCCGCCCGGAACATGACCTCGCCGATCGCCAGCAGGGTCCAGCCGTCCTCGGCCCACGGCGCGGTCCCCTCGATGACCACGTTCGGCCGGAAGCGGTTCATCGGCAGCGGACCCTCGTCGGCGTGATCCCCCTGGGCGATCAGCGAGTTGAGGGCGTCGAGCGAGGAGGTGGTGGTGGCGAGGAGCGGATAGCCGTCCGCGAAGCTCACCGTCTCGCCGGGCAGGGCGTGGTCCGGGTCGATCGGACGCCGGCTCGCCGGGTCGTCCATGTGGACGAGACGGACCTCCGTCTCCAGGAACGCGCTGAACCACGCGTCGGCCTCCGGCCCGGCCGGGACCGCCTCCACCGGAGTGTCGAAGACCTCCACACGGATCGTGGAGGCCGGCCGTGGCACCTCGACCGCCAGCGCGGCCAGCCCGGGTGCGGTCACCGTGATGCCACCGCCGGGCAGCGGCTCGGCCGAGGCCAACGTCATCCGTGCGTGACGGCGTTGGGTCACGACCTTGCCGGACGCGTCCACGACGGTCCAGCGGCGGTCACCGGCCAGTCCCCATGGCTCGACCTCCGCCTCGGCGGGCGCGATGCCGCGCAGCGCCTTGACCGGGTGGATGTGGACGGAGCGCAGGCGAGGATTCGGCATGTGGCCATCCTGCCAGTCGCTCCGCGCACGCGTCTGTCAGTACCCCTGGCCCTGGTAGGGACGGTTGTAGGGGTCCTGGTACGGCGCGGGGGACGGGGCGGGCCGGGCGGCCGCCGGGCGCATCGCCTCGTACCCGGTGGACATCGGCCGCTGCGGCTGCGGCTGCTGCATCCCCGGGTAGCCGCGCGGCGCGGCGGGCTGCTGCGGGATGTACGGAGCGGGGGCGTGCTGCAGCGGCACGGGGGCCATCTGCGGCGCCGGCTGGGGGTAGCCGTACGAACCGCCGCCGCCGTAGGTGGGGGAGGGGCTGGGTGCCGCCGGAAGGGCGGGCAGAGCAGCGGGCAGGGCCGGCAGGTAGCTGTTGCCGGTGTCGTACGCGGCAGGCACTCGGATCGGGGCGATCTGAGGCGTGCCCCGCTCCGCGACCAGGGAGTCGTAGATCGGGGTGTCGGGGAACGACGGCGCGGTGTAGTAACCGCCTCCGTAGGTGGAGCGGGGGGAGGTCATGGCCATAAGTTAAGCCCACGATGTGCTGGTTGGGGAGACCGATAAGAGGGTTGTTTGACGGGTTCTGAGTGACTGCCGATCCACAATGCGAGCGAACGTGACAAAAACGGTCGCGCCCAGAAGGCCCGAAGGACCGTCGATCTTGAAAACGCGAGCTGGGGAGGGGGTTACCCACGGGTCGCCCCGACGGGTCGACGTGTCCGGCATTAGCTTGACGTAAAGAAATCTTGATACGCGGAACCCAGGTTGGGGGGCGAGCATGTTCATGCTTAAAGGGGCCAATGTTCCGGTGTCGGCGCGCGGGGTGCGCGTGGAATTGGGCTGGCGTTCAGGGAACGGAGTGCCGGACGTGGACGCGTCGGCGCTACTCCTTGTGTCGGGGAAAGTGCGCTCCGACGCCGACTTCGTTTTCTACAACCAGCAGACGCATGCCTCGGGCGCGGTACGGCACGAGGGGAAGACCTCCGCGGCGGGCCCCGACGGCCTCGTCACGGACGTGCTCGCCGTGGACCTGGACGCCGTGGAGTCGGAGGTCGAGCGGATAGTCGTCGCGGCCTCGGCGGACGGCGGCGACTTCGGACGCGTGCCCGGACTGTTCGTCCGGTTGCTGGACGCGGACGGCGGGGCAGAGCTGGCCCGCTACGACAGTACGGACGCGACCGTCGAGACCGCGTTCGTCCTTGGGGACCTCTACCGCCGCGACGGCGGCTGGAAGTTCCGGGCGGTGGGGCAGGGCTACGACTCCGGCCTCGCGGGCCTGGCCACGGACTACGGGATATCGGTCGACGAGACGGAGAACGTGGAACCCGCCGTCACGGCACCGGCACCGGCACCGGCCGCGGTGGTCGTGGCACCGGCCGCCGCGACTCCGACGGCGCCCGCACCCGTCGCCGCCGGGCAGCCGGTACGGCTCACCAAGGTCACCCTCACGAAGGACTCGCCGACGGTCTCCCTCACGAAGGGCACCGGCACGACCGGCGGCGTGATGCGGGTGAACCTCAACTGGGAGCTGCGCGCGGACGCGGAGAAGACGGACGACGCTCCCGCCCGGCGCTGGGGCCTCGGCCGCCGCCGGGCGGCGGGGGTGCCGGCCGCGGGCGGCCTCGATCTCGACCTGTGCGTGCTCTACGAGTTGGCGGACGGCAGGAAGGGCGTCGTGCAGGCGCTCGAAGGGTTCGGCGCGCTCCATGAGCCTCCGTACATCCAGCTCGACGCGGACGACCGCACGGGCGCCCGCGCCGAGGGCGAGAACCTCACCGTCAACCTCGACCACAAGGACCAGTTCCGCAGGCTCCTCTTCTTCGTCGTCATCTACCAGGGCGCGAGCGACTTCGGCGGCCTGCACGCGACCGTGACCCTCCAGCCGCACGAAGGCGCTCCCATCGAGTTCGCGCTCGACGAGTGCACCGTCCCCGCGCGGACATGCGCCCTCGCGCTCATCACCCGGGAGGACGGCGACCTGGTCGTGCGGCGCGAGGCCCGTTTCCTGGTCCACGCGCCGGGGATCTCCATGCAGCAGACCGCGGACGAGGCCTACGGCTGGGGCCTCACCTGGACCCCCGCCGTCAAGTGAGCCATCCGCCCCCGGGCGTCGGTGGTGAAGGCGTCCGCCTCCCGACCGTCAGCCGGTGGAGACGTCGGCTCGCCGCGCCTCAGCGGTCGGGTGCCGCCTCGGGGCGGGCATAGGTCCGCCCCTTCCAGGCGGCGCCCCGGCCCCGGTAGTGCTGCACCGCCGAGTCCACGGTCATGAAGAGGTAGAGCAGGGCGGTGAGGGGGAGCGTGGGCGCGAGCCAGAGGGGCTGCCGGTAGTAACGGAGCATGGGGAGGTACGTCCCGGTCATCACCGCCCACGCGATCCCGCCCGCCCAGCCTGCGGCCGCGTCCCCACCGGACAGCCCGACCGCCAGGGCGAGCGGGGGGACCAGATAGACGACGGCGAGCCCCACGACCGTTCCGGCGAGCACGAGGGGGTTGTGCCGGAGCTGGGCGTACGCGCTGCGCGAGACCATCCGCCAGAGGTCGGAGAGGTGCGGATAGGGGCGGACGGAGTCCACGCGCTCGGCGAGCCCCAGCCAGATGCGGCCGCCCGCCCGCCGTACGGCACGGGCCAGGGACACGTCGTCGATCACGGCCTGCCGGATCGACTCGGGCACCCGCGCCCGCTCGGCCGCCCCGGTGCGCAGCAGCACACAGCCTCCGGCCGCGGCGGTGGCGCGCGGGCGGTGACGGCGGTTGATCCAGCGGAACGGATAGAGCTGGGCGAAGAAGTAGACGAAGGCGGGCACGACGAGCCGCTCCCATGCGCTCGCGACCCGGAGCCTGGCCATCTGGGACACCAGATCCAGCTCGCACGCCAGCGCCGCCTCCACCAATCGGCGCAGACTGTCCGGCTCGTGAGCGATGTCCGCGTCCGTCAGGAGCAGGAACTCCGGCCGGCACGGCCCGGCCGGATGCCCCCCTTCCGTGCCGCCGGCCGCGGGGAGACCGGTGCCGTCGTCGCCGTGATCCGGACGTCTCCGCCCCGGGGTCGCCGGGGCGGAGACGTCCGGATCACGGGGGTCCGGGCCGCGGGTGCGGGCCAGGGTGATGCCGTGGCGAAGGGCCCAGAGCTTGCCCGTCCAGCCCGGCTCCGGCTCGCCCGGGGACGTGACCGTCAGCGGCAGCCCGCCGTAGCGCTGGGCCAGCTCCTCGGCCAGTTTCCCCGTCCCGTCGGTGCTGCCGTCGTCCACGAGCAGGATCTCCGCCTCACCCGGATAGTCCTGCGCGAGGAGAGACGGCAGGCTCAGGGGGAGCACCTCCGCCTCGTCCCGCGCCGGTACGACGACGGCGACCCGGGGCCACACGTCCGGCTCCACGCGCGCGTGGCCGGGCGGTGACGGCAGCCGCTGGTCGGTACGCCAGAAGAACCCCTGACCCAGCAGCAGCCACCCCCAGGCGGCCAGCGAACCCATGGCGATCCAGGCAATGGCGCTCATTCGCCGCAGTCTGCCCCAGATCGGCGGGGACGCAAGGGTGGTCGGCTAGGGTGACCGGGTGAAGATCGCGCTCATGGACTCCGGAATCGGCCTGCTCCCGGCAGCGGCCGCGGTTCGCCGGCTGCGGCCGGACGCGGATCTGGTCCTCTCCAGCGACCCCGACGGGATGCCCTGGGGCCCCCGTACTCCCGAGGACCTCACCGGGCGTGCCCTGGCCGTCGCCCGCGCGGCCGCCGCCCTGGAGCCCGACGCGCTGATCGTCGGCTGCAACACCGCCACCGTGCACGCCCTCCCCGCCCTGCGCGCCGCGCTCGAGCCCCGTATCCCGGTCATCGGCACCGTGCCCGCGATCAAGCCCGCCGCCACGGGCGGCGGCAAGGTCGCCATCTGGGCGACCCCGGCCACCACCGGGAGCCCGTACCAGCGCGGACTGATCCGCGACTTCGCCGACGGCGCCGAGGTCACCGAGGTGCCCTGCCCCGGTCTGGCCGACGCGGTGGAGCACGCGGACGCGGACGCCGTGCGGCGTGCCGTGGAGGCCGCCGCGAAGCTCACCCCGCGCGATGTACGTGCCCTGGTCCTCGGGTGCACCCATTACGAACTCGTCGCCGAGCAGATCCGCGCGGCCGTGCAGGCCGCCGACCTGCCGCCGGTGGTTTTCCACGGCTCCGCAGGGGCAGTCGCAGCACAGGCGCTGCGTCGAATCGGTGCCGAGCCCAAGCCCGACGCGGCCCCGTCCGGCGGTCTGACGGTCCTGCTCAGCGGGCGGACCGGGGAACTGACGGCCGCCGCTCTGGAGTACGCCGAAGGGCGACTTCTCCGGGCCGCGGCCGCCGCCCGCTGACGGCGTCCGGGACGGCGCCGAAGAGGCGCCGTACGAGCGGATCGTGAGTAGGCTGCGACCCATGAGGGACGATTCCCGACATCCACGGCATCACCGACACCATCGGCACCCGGACACGGGTGCCCCGGTACCGAAGGTGTGGATCGGCCGCGCCACCAACCGCATGCAGTGGGTCGCGGCCGTCGCGGGCGCCGCCTGCATGGCCCTGGGCATCACCATCGCGGTCGACTCGGCGTGGACCTCCGGCATCGCCGCGCTGCTCATGGCCGTGATCGGCTGTGTGGCGGCGGGGCTGCTGGTGCTCTTCGGCACGCTCGCCTTCGTCCATGTCGAGGTGAAGGTGGACGACGAGGCCATGGAGGTCCGCTGTGGCCACATCGGCGTCCCGCGGTGTCGCATCCTCCTCGCCCAGGTGGTCGGCGCCGACTACATCCCGAGAGTCACCCCGCACGAGTGGGGCGGCTGGGGGTACCGCTGGCGGCCCGAGAAGGGCAAGGGGGTCATCGTCCGCCGCGGCGAGGCCCTGATCCTCCGGATGGCGGACGGCCGTACGTTCACGGTGACCGTAGACGACGCCGAGTTCGGCGTACGCGTCATCCGCGACCGGCTCCTCCACCCCGGCGCGCCGACGGAGCCGACGAGCGCCTGAGGCCGACCCGCCGGACGTCAGTCCCTCGGTCCGTCCTGCTCCGCGGGAGCCTGGGACGGGGTGGCCCGGGCCGCGGCGAGACCCGCGAGGAGCCCCGCGCCCGCCGTCACCGGTGTGAAGCTCAGCGCGTTGCCGACCGTGGCCACCGCGGCGAGCGCGGCCAGGCCGGCACCCGCCGTGAGCGCGATCGCCGTCGTGCGGGGCGAGGACCACAGGCCCCAGAGCAGCCAGCCGTACGCCGCCCCCAGGAGGACGACCCCCGGCACCCCCTGCTCGGCCGCCTGCTGGAGCACCGCCGAGTGGGGCTTGCCGTCGGAGGAGAACGTCTCCCGCGCCGTGGGGCTCAGCGCTCCGAACCGGTCGGGACCGACCCCCAGCACGGGGTTCTCCTCCGCGAGCGCGACCGCGTCCCGCCACAAGTGGACCCGGTGCGGGGTCAGCTGCCCCTCCAACGAGACCGCGAGCCCTTCGGGCAGCCTCTCCTCCGCCACGGCCCACGCGGCGCCCACGGCCAGACCGGTCGCCAGGGCGAGCCCCGCGATCCCCAGGAGCCGGCGCCGCATCCGTACCGCCGCGAGCGAGCAGAGCAGTACGCCGATCGCGGCCACGAAACCGGCCAGAGAACCCAGCACCAGCGCCGAACCCGCGACGGTCAGGGCGAGAGCCCTGAGCGCGAGCCGGCCCGGGCCGGGCCGGGCCGCCGAGGCCGCGCAGCAGGCCGCGCCGGCGGCGAGCACGAGCAGGGCCACGGTCGCTCCCGTGTCTCCGGGGCGTACGGAGCCGAACGGCGTGGCGCCCGGGACACCGGGCCCGGAGGCCAGCGCGAGGCAGAGGGCGGCGAGGGACGCCACCGCGGCGGCGGAGACCGGAAGCAGCGTGCCGGAGATCCGCCCGCAGGCGTACCCGGCACTGAGCGCCAGGACGGCGAGCAGCACGCCCTCGGGGCGCGCGTCCCGCCCCGTGGCGCTGACGAGCGACCAGAGCACGCAGGCGCCGAGGACCAGAACTCCGGCCACGTCCGCGGCGCGGCCGCGCTCGCGCACGACGGCCACCTGAGCCGCAGTTGCCGCCATCCCCCTGGACCCCCGCTCCGTCTTGCGGACACGCTAACGGCGGGGCGGCGATTTGGGGAGCACATGCGCAGAAACGTTGCGGCAGAAGTGAAGAACACGTGAGGGCCGCAGGTGCGGGCGTGGATGACGGAGGAGCCCCACGGACGCCCCGCCACGCCGTACGCGCCGCGCCGCCCGGGCCTCCGCCCGGCATGCTGGGGGCGTGGGCGCGCGCCGTAGACTCCGCAACGTGAGCACCACCATGACGCCCGTCGACGCCTTCGGCCCCGCCGCCACCCCTGAGCCCGGCCCCGCCCGGCTGCGACGCCTGGTGCGGCCCGGCGCCGCCGTGCTGGCCGGAGTCCTGCTCTTCCTGAGCTTCCCGCCCCGCCCGCTGTGGTGGCTCGCGCTGCCGGGCTTCGCCCTCCTCGGCTGGACCCTGCGCGACCGCCGGGCGCGCGCCGGCTTCGGCCTCGGCTACCTCGCCGGGCTCGGCTTCCTGCTGCCGCTGCTGATCTGGACCGGAGCCGAGGTCGGCCGGTTCCCGTGGATCGCCCTGTCGGCCGTCGAGGCGCTGTTCGTCGCCGCGGCCGGGCTCGGGATCGCGGCCGTCTCCCGGCTGCCCGCGTGGCCGGTGTTCGCCGCGGCGGTGTGGATCCTCGCCGAGGCGGCACGCGCGCGTGTCCCCTTCGGCGGCTTCCCATGGGGCAAGATCGCCTTCGGGCAGGCCGACGGCGTCTTCCTGCCCCTCGCCGCGGTCGGCGGCACCCCGGTGCTCGGCTTCGCCGTCGCCCTCTGCGGCTTCGGACTGTACGAGGTGATCCGACAGGTCCGCGCCTACCGCGCGACCGGCACCGTCCCGCGCGGCCCGCTCGCCGCGGCGGCCCTCGCCGTCCTCGTCCCGGTCACCGGCGCCCTCGCCGCCCTGCCGCTCGTCGACGACTCCGCCGAGGACGGCACGGCGACCGTCGCCGCCGTCCAGGGGAACGTGCCGCGTCTCGGACTCGACTTCAACGCGCAGCGGCGGGCGGTCCTCGACAACCACGTCGCCCGTACGGAGGAGCTGGCCGAGGCGGTCAGGCAGAAGAAGGAGCCGCAGCCGGACTTCGTCCTGTGGCCGGAGAACTCCTCGGACATCGACCCGTACGCGAACCCGGACGCCGCGGACGCCATCGACCGGGCCGTGAAGAAGATCGGCGTGCCGACCGTGATCGGCGCCGTCGTCGCTCCTCCGACGGGCAAGCTGCGCAACACCCTCATCGAGTGGGACCCGCAGAACGGCCCCGTCACGACCTACGACAAGCGGCACGTCCAGCCGTTCGGCGAGTACATCCCGATGCGGTCCTTCGTACGGATCTTCAACAGCAACGTGGACCGTGTCAGCCGCGACTTCGGCCCCGGCGACAAGATCGGTGTCTTCGACCTCGCCGGTACGAAGGTCGGCCTCGCCACCTGCTACGAGGCGGCCTTCGACTGGGCCGTGCGCGACACCGTCACCCACGGCGCCCAGCTGATCTCCGTCCCCAGCAACAACGCCACCTTCGGCCGCAGCGAGATGACGTACCAGCAGCTCGCCATGTCCCGGGTACGCGCGGTCGAGCACAGCCGCGCCGTGGTCGTGCCGGTGACCAGCGGGGTCAGCGCGATCATCGCGCCGGACGGCCGGATCGTGGAGCAGACGCGGATGTTCACCCCGGACGTCCTCGTCGAGAAGGTGCCGCTGCGCTCCTCCCTCACTCCCGCGACGCGTGTGGGCACGCTGCCCGAGGCACTCCTGGTGGCCGTGGCGGCGGCGGGGCTGGGCTGGTCACTGCTGCGTACGGTCCGCGCCCGCCGGAGCCGCGAAGCCTGAGTCCGCCTGCCCGGGAGCCGCGACGTCCGAGTCAGGCTGCCCGGACGGCGAAGCCGCGGTCCGCCGGCCGGGAGCCGCTGACGACCCGACGCCGGCGACCGTCGGAGCTTGATCCACCGGGACATAGGGTCGTGGCATGGGTACTCCTGACTTCATCCGCGAACTCCGGGTCGACATCGGCCACCGGCTGCTCTTCCTCCCGGGCGCGAGTGCCGTCGTCTTCGACGACCGGGGCCGGGTGCTGCTCGGCAGGCGCGCCGACAACGGCCTCTGGTCCGTCATCGGCGGCATCGTGGAGCCGGGAGAGCAGCCGGCCGCCTGCGCCGTGCGCGAGGTGTACGAGGAGACCGGCGTGCGCTGCGAGGTCGAGCGCGTCGTGATCGTCCAGACGCTTCGGAGGCCCGTCGTCTACCCCAACGGCGACCGGTGCCAGTTCATGGACGTCTCCTTCCGTTGCCGCGCCGTCGGCGGGGAGGCGCGGGTCAACGACGAGGAGTCGACCGAGGTCGCCTGGTTCGACGTGGACGACCTGCCCCAGATGAAGCGGTTCGCGCACTTCCGGATCGAACAGGCACTCCTCGACGAACCCACATGGTTCGACCCCATGCCCAGCAGCTGAAGTGTGGGTTCGGAACACATCGGTTGAGGGTGAGACGCTTCATAAGGTGCGGAGCATGAGCGCCCCCACCACATCAGGGCCCGTACCGGCGCAGGTACCGGCACCACCCGTCCAGGCTCCTGCGCAGGGCCCCGCAGCGGTCCCCGCGCCCGGTTCCGTGCTGCTCGACCTCGCCGGCCGCACGGCGCTCGTCACCGGCGCCGCCGGAGGCATCGGCCGGGCCTGCGCGCTCCGGCTCGCGGCGGCGGGGGCCCGGGTCAGAGCCGTCGACCGGGCCGCCGAAGGGCTGGAGGAGCTCGCCGCGGCGGCCGACGGACTGCCCGGCGCGGTCGAGCCGCGGACCCTGGACCTGACGGACCTCGACGCAGCCGAACAGGCGGCCGCCGGCACCGACATCCTCGTCAACAACGCCGGGATCCAGCTCGTCCGCCCCATCGAGGAGTTCCCGCCGGACGTCTTCCACACCGTCCTGACCGTGATGCTGGAGGCGCCCTTCCGGCTGATCAGGGGCGCCCTGCCGCACATGTACGCCCAGGGCTGGGGCCGGATCGTCAACCTCTCCTCCGTCCACGGACTGCGCGCCTCCGCCTTCAAGTCCGCGTACGTGGCCGCCAAGCACGGCCTCGAAGGGCTCTCCAAGACCGCCGCCCTCGAGGGCGCCCCGCACGGAGTCACCTCCAACTGCGTCAACCCCGGCTATGTGCGTACCCCTCTCGTCGAGCGCCAGATCACCGACCAGGCCACCGCTCACGGCATCCCCGCTGAGCGGGTCCTGACCGAGGTCCTCCTCAAGGACTCCGCACTCAAGCGGCTGATCGAGCCGGAGGAGGTCGCCGAGGCGGTGCTCTACCTCTGCACCCCACAGGCCTCCTTCATCACCGGCACGTCCCTGACCCTCGACGGCGGCTGGACCGCGCACTGAGGGTTTTCCACAGGGGTGGTGCTCCCACCCGTTCGGCAGGTATCCCTGTGTCCATGTCCCAAGAACAGGTCTCCTACCTGGAGCTCCTCGCACGAGGCGCCGCGGCGGAGGCGTACGACCGGCCCGTGCTGCTCGCCCGTGCGAGCGGCGCGGGCCCGGAGGCGCTGGCCGAACTGGAGCGGGCCAAGCAGCACGCCCTGCGCGTCCGCGCCGAGCTGGAGGGGCGGCGGCGGCGCGAGGCGGAGCTCTCCGCCCTCTTCGAGACCGCCCACGACCTCGCGGGACTGCGCGACCTCGACGCGGTGCTCCGGGCCATCGTCCAGCGGGCCCGCTCCCTCCTCGGCACCGAGGTCGCCTACCTCAGCCTCAACGACCCGGGCGCGGGGGACACGTACATGCGCGTCACCGAGGGCTCGGTCTCGGCGCGCTTCCAGCAGGTCCGGCTCGGCATGGGCGAGGGGCTCGGCGGTCTCGTCGCCCAGACCGCCAGGCCGTACGTCACCGAGAACTACTTCGACGACCCCCGCTTCCAGCACACGGCCACCATCGACTCCGCCGTGCGCGACGAGGGCCTCGTCGCCATCCTCGGCGTGCCGCTCAGCCTCGGCAGCCAGGTGATCGGCGTCCTGTTCGCCGCGGACCGGCGCGCCAGGGTCTTCGAGCGGGAACAGGTCGCGCTGCTCGCCTCCCTCGCCGCGCACGCCGCCGTCGCCATCGACACCGCGAACCTGCTCGCCGAGACGCGCTCGGCCCTCGCCGAGCTGGAGCGGGCCAACGACATCATCCGGGAGCACAGCGGCGTCATCGAACGGGCCTCCGACGTCCACGACCGGCTCACCGAACTGGTGCTGCACGGCGGCGGCGTCCACGACGTGGCGGAGGCAGTCTCCGAAGTCCTCGGAGGGAGAGTCGAGTTCGTCGACGGCGGCCTCGAAGCGGGCCGGCTCGCCGACGGCCACGCCCTGCGTGACGGCGACCGCTGGGTGGCGGCCGTGTCGGCCGGCGGCGAATCCTTCGGCGCCCTCGTCCTGCACGGGCAGCCCGACCTCGACCCCGTCGACCAGCGCACTCTGGAGCGCGCCGCCCTGGTGACCTCGCTCCTGCTTCTCGCCCGCCGCTCGGCCGGCGAGGCCGAACAGCGCGTACGGGGCGAGCTGCTCGACGACCTCCTCGACGCCCCCGACCGCGACCGCGGGCTGCTGCGCGAGCGCGCCGCCCGACTCCGTACCGACGTCGACGCGCCCCATGTCGTCCTCGCCGCGCGGATGGACCGCGGCGGGACCGGGGAAGAGACGGACCACGCCGGCGTACGGGAGAGCGCCGACCGGCAGCGCCTCTGGTCGGCGGCCTCGCACCTGGCCGCCACCCGGCAGGGCCTGGCCTCCGCCCGCGACGGCGGAACGGTCCTGCTGCTTCCCCTCGGCCCCGGCGAGGACGCCGCCGAGGTGGCCCGGCAGACCGCCAAGCACCTCGGCGGCGCTCTGCGCGAGCCCGTCACCGTGGGCGCCTCCGCCCCCGTGGCCTCCCCCCTCGCCCAGCCCGGCCAGGTCGCCACCGCGTACGAGGAGGCCCGCCGCTGCCTGGACGCCCTGCGCCTGCTGCACCGCTCTGGCGAGGGCGCGGCGGCCGAGGACCTGGGATTCCTCGGCCTGCTCCTCGCCGACACCCGGGACATCGAGGGGTTCGTCGACCGCACGATCGGCCAGGTCGTGGCGTACGACCGCCGCCGCGGCACGGAGCTGGTGCGGACGATGGACGCGTACTTCGCGAGCGGGATGAGCCCGGCGCGTACGAAGGACGACCTCCACGTCCACGTGAACACGGTGGCTCAGCGCATCGAGCGGATCGGTCGCCTCCTCGGCACCGACTGGCAGTCCCCGTCCCGCGCCCTGGAGGTCCAGCTGGCCCTGCGGCTCCACGCGATGTCGGCGGCGGTCGCCCGCTGAACACGCCGAAGGCGCCGGCCCCCTTCCGGGACCGGCGCCTTCGGCGTGTGGTGCGCCGCGGGGATCAGGCGTCGGCGCGCACGGGTGCCGGGGCCTGGGCGGAGTCCTCGACTTCCGACAGATCGCGGTTCCGGGTCTCGCGGGCGCACGCGATCGCGACGACCGTGAGAAGCGCGGCGCCGATCACGTAGAGGGAGATCGGGGTGGAGGAGCCGTAGTCGGAGAGCAGCGCGGTCGCGATCAGCGGGGCGGGCGCACCGGCGGCGACCGAGGAGAACTGCGCGCCGATGGAGGCTCCCGAGTAGCGCATCCGGGTCGCGAACATCTCGGAGAAGAACGCGGCCTGCGGCGCGTACATCGCCCCGTGCAGGACCAGGCCGACGGTGACGGCGAGGAGCAGCGCACCGAAGGTGCCGGAGTCGATGAGCATGAAGAACGGGAACATCCAGGCGCCGACACCGACGGCGCCGATCAGGTAGACCGGCCGGCGGCCGATCCGGTCCGAGAGCGCGCCCCAGGCGGGGATCACGGCGAAGTGGACGGCGGAGGCGATGAGGACGGCGTTGAGCGCGGTCTGCTTGGAGAGGCCGACCTGGGTCGTCGCGTAGACGAGGATGAACGCGGTGATCACGTAGTACGAGATGTTCTCGGCCATGCGGGCGCCCATCGCGATCAGCACGTCCCGCCAGTGGTGCTTCAACACGGCGACCAGCGGCATCTTCTCGACCTGGGCGGCGGCCGCCTTGCGCTCCTCGGCGGCGGCCAGGGCGGCCTTGAACACGGGCGACTCGTCGACGGAGAGCCGGATCCACAGGCCGACGATCACCAGCACACCGGACAGCAGGAACGGTATGCGCCAGCCCCATGACAGGAACGCGGCGTCGGAGAGCAGCGCGGTCAGGGCGGACAGCACACCGGTCGCGAGCAGCTGCCCGGCGGGCGCCCCGGTCTGCGGCCACGAGGCCCAGAACCCGCGCCGCCGCGCGTCCCCGTGCTCCGAGACGAGGAGCACGGCCCCGCCCCACTCACCGCCGAGCGCGAAGCCCTGCACCAGCCGGAGCGCGGTGAGCAGCAGGGGAGCGGCCGATCCGACGGTCGCGTGCGTCGGCAGCAGACCGATCGCGAAGGTCGCCCCGCCCATCAGCAGCAGGCTGAGGACGAGCAGCTTCTTCCGCCCGAGGCGGTCGCCGTAGTGGCCGAACACCAGCGCGCCGAGCGGCCGCGCGGCGAACCCGACGGCGTAGGTGAGGAAGGAGAGGAGGGTGCCGACGAGCGGGTCGGAGTCGGGGAAGAAGAGCTTGTTGAAGACCAGCGCGGCGGCGGAGCCGTAGAGGAAGAAGTCGTACCACTCGATGGTGGTGCCGATGAGGCTCGCGGCGACGATGCGCCTGAGATTCGACTCGGCGGGTGGAGCGGTCGCGGGGGAGGACATCGGCACCACTTCCTGGCGTGTGACGGGGACGTGTTCGTGTCGCCACACCGTAGAAACATGCAGGTCAGTGGCGTATGTGGTGGGACACCATAGTTCAGGGGTCTGGCATGCGCGCGGCCACCATGAGGACGGCTTCGGGGGATCCGTGACGGGCTCTGCGCGGCCGGGACGAAGACTGTCCGAGTTGGCGCGGACCCCGGCCGTACGGCGGACGGCTCCTCGGCCGCGGACGGCTCGGCCGAGGGCGAGGAGGGGAGCGAGCGGATCACCGGCGCCACCTGCCTGTACGTGATCTACGACCCCGCCGACGGCCGCTGCCTCATGGCCGGGGCCGGCCATCCTGGAGGTCGGCGGATCCGGCACCGTCACAGCCGAGTTCGCCACCCAGTACGCCGCGGTCGTCACCCTCCTCCTGGAGGTGCACGGCAAGACCGTGGTCGCCGTCGGCGGCGCGGCGGTCGGCTTCACCACCACGGCCAACAACTTCCGGCAGGCGGACGCGGCGACCCACCCGCTCAACCCACCCTTCACACCACAGTCGCCGCCGCAGGTCATCAGCGCCCCGCCGGCGTACTCGGCCCCGCCACCCTTCGGCGTGCGCGACGGCAACCCCGTCGACGACTTCGCCGACGTCTTCGACGGCGACATCCCCGGTTCCCTGATGCGCACCGTGATCGAGGAGGCCCTGCGGGCGGGCCGCGCACTGGAGATCCTGCCGCTCCCGAACTACCTCAGGGTCAACGAGCTCTCACAGGCCTGGCTGCCGTACCAGACGAACATCGGCACCATCCAGGGACAGCTCACCGGCACGATCGACGCCATCACGGACAATGCCAACGGGGACTGGCTGGGGGCGATGCTTCAGTTCGTGTCGTCGCTCTGGGGCACGACCGCCTGGGGCAAGAACACGGCCGGCTACGAGTGGGCCCACAAGCCGCCGACGGGCGCGGGCACGAGCCTCCCGGTCTTCGGCGTCCTCAGCACCACGGCCCAGATCCTGGCCCAGGCCATCCGCTCGTACGCGGAGGCCGCGGAAAAGGTCCGTAGCGAGCTGCGCGAGATCCTGTACAAGGCCATCAAGGACGCGCTGGCCATCCTCGACGTCACCGACATCAAGAGCTTGGGGGACTTCGTCGAGCGCCTCAAGAAGGCGTGGAAGGGCCTGGGCGCGGCGGTGCTCGTCGCCATCGACACGGACGCCGTCAACGCGGCGGTCGACACCTACGAGACCGAGCTGCGGACGCAGATCCAGAAGGTGAAGGCCCTGCTGGACCCCCTGCGCGAGGCCTCGCGCGCGGTGCCGACGTTCCAGTCGCAGTCGGCGAGGGCAGAGGCGTTCGGGGCACGCTCGCTCTTCGAGTTCGACCGCTCGATCGTTCCGCTCAACGAGCAGTCACGGGACCCGAACAGCCGGTTCGGCATTGACCTCGCCTCGATGGAATGGGAGCGCAACGACTTCCAGCCCCAGCCTCCCGAGGCCCTGAGGCCGGGGAAGGAGGCCCACACGATCGACAAGCACATCGGACTCACCCCGGAGCAGCTGATGCACCGGCTGCGTGACCAGGGCGGCGCCGACGCGTCGACGTTCCGTGACCTTCCGTCCGCCGAGCAGTACGTGCAGACCGCGGTGAACGACCCCGCAAAGAGGAACGAGCTGGAGACCTGGATGCGCAACCAGGAACAGAAGGTCGCCAACGGCACCTTCAAGCCCGGCTCCGTCAAGGCCTGGGACTTCCCTGTCACGGACGCGAACGGGCAGCCGGTGGCCGTCGGGACCTCGGTGAGCCAGGCGGACTTCTCCGCGTCGGGCTTCTCGGCCCAGCCCAAGAACCTGCACACGGTGCATGTGGTCCTCGCCTACTCGCCGGAGTCGAAGTCCTTCTACGTGCTGACCGCCTATCCGAAGGCCCCATAGCATGCCTCAGGTGACCGAACCGACTGACGCCGTCCTCACCAGCGGAGTGCTCGCCCGCCTCGTCTCCCTCGCCTTGGCCTCACGGAACCCGGGGGCCGCCCCCTTGGAGGACGAACTCCAGCGCTTCTCCCGGCTGATGCAGGACTCTCACACGATCGCCTGGGTCATGCCCTTCGACGCGGTGGCCTCGCTCCTCGACGGACTGGCGGACGAGTACGGCACGGAGCGGTTCGCCACGCGGCCCGCCGTGTTCCGTGATCGGCTCGCCCGGGCGGCCGGCGACGAACCCGTCGACGCCTTTCTGCGCTCCCTGGCGGAACTCGTCCGCGACCCCTGGTTCGGTGTCGTTCCGGGCTACGACGAACTCCCGTTCTCGCAGTGGGAGGCACTGGCCCGATTCGACGTCGTCAACGAGTTCGCGTCACAGCTGCCCGCCGGTGAGTACGGCAGTGACCCGGAGGCCGAGGCACGTGACCTGGTCTCCATGGACCACCCCGACTGCCACGGCAGAATCGCCGACCTCGCAGGCCAGCTCCAGCGCGTGCTGTACATGTTCCGCTCGCCCGCCGAGCTCGACGAGGCCTTCGCGCCCGTCATGCCGTCAGTGACGTACTCCCGGCTGCGCCTCCTCCTCGACGCCGTCCACGCCCACTTCGCCGAGCAGCACTGACCCACCCCGATCCCGGAAGGAGCCGCCGTCATGCCCATCGAGCCCACCCTCGCCGTGTCGGAGGAGGACCTGAAGCGTCTTGCCGACGACCTGGACGCCATGCGGGAGCACATCGACGGGGTGGTGCGCCGGATGGACGCGCTCGTGGACCGGGCCGAGGCGCGGTGGCGCAGTGAGGCGGCGACGGAGTACCGGAAGCTGCATCGCGAGGCCGGGGCCGACGCCGTGCGGGTCCGGGAGATCCTGGGCGTGCTGGCGAGCGCCGTCCGGATGAGCCGGGACGGGTTCACGCGCCAGGAGCTGGACGTCCTGCGGGGGTTCCGGGCCGAGATGGGGAAGGTCGACATCGACGCCGAGGTACGCGAACTGTCCGGTGAGGGACGGAGCGGCGCGGGCCCGGCCGGCGCAGCGGCGCCGACCAGCAGGATCAACGACATCTGAACGCGTACCTGAAACAGACGTACGGCAGGGGGAAACGTGAACGACGACGGCTCGATATCCGTCGACGTGGTCGCGCTGCGCGAGATAGCGGGCGACCTCGAGGACATCGTGAAGAAGCTCAACGAGCGACTGAGCGCGCTGTACGACCGTACGGTGCCGGTCGTCCTCACCTGGGAGGGGGAGGCCCGCGAGGTGTTCGTGGACGAACTCGACCGCTGGGACCGGCGGATGGAGGACCTGCAGGCCGCGCAGAAGTGGCTGCACGCCGTCGTCACCACCGGCCAGGCCAACTACTCCGCCGCCCAACGGGCCACGCTGCGCGGCTGGGGCGGGGCCTGACATGACGACGCCTCCCGCACCTCCCGTACCCCCCGCGTCGCCCGTCCCGGCCCGCGCCGACCGCGCCGCGACGTACCCGGACCGGGTGACCGCCCAGTGGGCCACCCAGCAGGTGATCGCGCTGAACGAGCAGGTCATCCACCGCTGGCTCGCCCAGTCCACGCGGCAGCGGCTCGTGATCGAGGCCGCCTGGCCCTCGCGGCCCGATCCGGTGGGCACGCTGCTCACCACCGGGATGGCGCTGGCCGGCCAGGAGCCGATCCCGGTGCGCGCCGCCCGGGTCGTGCTCCGCCGGACCGTGTCCGGCGAGCCCGGCGCGTACCCCTTCACCGTGCACTCCTCGCTGCCCGTCGACCTGTAAGAGGCCCGCGTGTCCCTGAACCCTGCCGAGCACGACCGCAAGTACGGCGAGCTCGACCAGGTCGTCCGCGCCCACCTGGGCCTCGGTCCGCACGCTCCCGAGGCGGTGGACGGCTATCTGAGGCAGACCTGGCGCACCCGGCCCTGGGCCGTCGCCGTCGCGTCCGAGCAGCTCCGCGTCTACGCCGCCAATCCGCCGGGGCGGCTGCGTTTGAGGCTCGGCGAGTACTACCGGCTGCCCGACGTGGGACTGCCGCCAGAGGAGATCCGGGACTGGCTCACCGGCATCGCCGACCGGCTCGACGAGAGCCTGGCAACCGGCCAGGCGCCGACGCCTGCCGCGCCCACGACGCCCTGGGAGTGGCGGGCCCGCTTCCCCGAGCTGGCGCAACTGCTCGGCGGCTGGTTCACGCAGGACCTGCCGGACGAGTTCGGCGACCACGAGGCCGCGCTCGCCGACTACCTGGAGGGCACCGACACGGGGCTCGTCGCCCAGCTGACGGGGGAGTTGCACGACCTCCTCGCCCTGGGCCTCGACGAGGACGGCCTGGCCCTCGCGCTGGTGACGCTCGGCGCGGAGGTCGAACCCCCCGCACCCTTCACCCCGGGCGCCTGGCTCGCCGCCCTCGCCGTACACCTGCGCGGCTGACCCTCCGGAGGCGTACGGCGGTCGAGCCGGCCCGGCCCGGCCAGCGTCGTGCCGCTGTCTCGCCTGCTCGGCCGGCCCGGCTTCGGGTCCCGTCTCCGGTTGCCCGGTGGACCGCCGGACCGGCTCCTGTTCGACGGCGCTGACCGGACCCGTCTCGTAGGCGACGATGACGGCCCGGTTACGCGCGGTCCGCGAGGACGGCATCGAGTCGCGTCATCGAGTCGACGCAGCCGGCTGGTGGAAGCGGGTCGTCGCCGTGCCTGCCACCCCGCGTGCAACAGTCGCCTCATGACCGCAGACTTCCCCCGCCCGGCCCGCATGACGGTGCTGGGCGTCCTGCCTGGCAACCCGCCCTTCCGTCCCGTCGAAGTCGACGGGGAGCTCGTCGGCATGGCGACGTCGTTGGCGGACGTGGTGCTGATCGCCAGGGATGTGGGGATCGCCGTCCAGGATTTCGACGACCCGGCCGAGGTCCGGTGGGTCGGGGGAGACCAGCACACCTGGACCGTGCGCTGACGACCGGCGCGCTGGTACGCGGTGTTCACGCCGGACGACGTGAAGGCGGTCCAGCCGGTGCGCCTTGGCGTTACCCCGATGGGCTAGGCCGAAAAGGCCTGTGAAGACATTCCGTGCGTTCCTGGTGGAGGTCTGTTCATCCCGATTTCGAGGAGCGTCACATGTCCGGTTCGAAGGACAAGGCCAAGGGTCTCGCCAACGAGGCGATCGGCAACGTCAAGCGGGGTGTCGGCAAGGTCACCGACAACGACAAGCTGCGTACCGAGGGGAAGGAGCAGGAACTCAAGGGCGAAGCACAGCAGGTCAAGGGCAACGTCAAGGACGCCGCGAAGAAGCGCTAGCGGCGGATCCTGAAAGGACGCCACCCGATGGTGGCGTCCTTTCCCGTGCGTGCGACGTGAGCGAGCCGTCGCCGAACGTCTAGCTGTGGCCGTGCCTTGCCCTGGCGTGCTGGGGCAGAAACTCTCCACCCGTGAGTCGTTCGCCGCCTGGCGCCGGCTCCCGTGCGGCTACGGCCAGACACCGCGCGGCACGGTGCCGGCCGGCATGCGCATCCCGGGCGCCCGCCCCGCGGCCACCGGACGCTGATCCCGTCCTGGGAGTGGCACCGGGTGGGGTCGACGACAAGCGTGCATCGATGACCCTGCCTGCCTGCCCCCTGCGCGGGGTGTGGTCGAACAAGGATCCCTGGACCCCATGCGACGACTTCCCCCGTGCACCGGATATCCGCCGGAGGCGGAGGGGGCGCGGTGCGGGGCGCGGTGCCGTTCCGCCTTCCGACGGCCGCGGCGAGGCCCCCTAGGGCGTGTTGCGAAAGTAGCGCCGTCCGCCCGAAGGGCGGGCCCCGCGGCGTCTGGTGCGTGCGATCGCAAGGCGGAGGGTTGTCCTCGTACCGGGTGTACTCGGACGATCCCGACAACGCAGCGAGCGTGCGTGCCAGGCGTCGCGGGGCAGGCGGGACTTTCGCAACACGCCCTAGGGGCTGTCCGGGTTGCGCTGTGCGGGCAGTTCCGGCGTTCCCGATGCCCGCACCGGCCGCGTCGCCGCCCACGGCATCGGCTGGTGTGGCGACGTGGACGGACCCGCCGAAAGCCCTGGTAGAGCCGCTGCGACGACGGCCGGACGCTTCGCGACCCTCCGTACCGGCCCACCTCGCCGGCGGGCCGACATCGCCGGGCGGGGCAGCAGCCGCCCGCGCCTTCGTTCTGCGGGGTCGGCCAAGGCTCCTTAGTGTCATGGGGTGGAGGACACCGACGGTGCCCGGCCCATCGACCCGGAGGTGCGCGATGCCGGAACTGTTCATCGGAGGCACGTGGGCCGCCGCTGCCGACGGTCGCACGCGGGAGATCCGCTGCCCGGCAGACGGCACCCTGGTCGCCACCGTGGACGAGGCCGGTCCCAAGGACGCGTCAGCGGCCGTCGCCGCCGCCCGCGAGGCGTTCGACCGGGGGCCGTGGCCCGCCACGCCGGCCGCGGAGCGGGGACGGCTGCTGGTGCGCGTCGCCGATCTGCTGGAACGTGACAAGGCGACCTTCGCCCGGGCCGAGTCCCTGGACACCGGCAAGCGGCTCGTCGAGTCCGAGTACGACATGGACGACATCGCGGCCTGCTTCCGCTACTTCGGCAACCTGACCGCGTCGGGCGGCAACGACCGGATCGTCGCCACCGGCAACCCGGAGGCGGACAGCCGGGTGGTGCACGAACCGGTCGGGGTGTGCGCACTGATCACCCCTTGGAACTATCCGCTGCTGCAGACCGCGTGGAAGGTCGCCCCGGCGCTCGGGGCGGGCAACACGTTCGTGCTGAAGCCGAGCGAACTGACCCCGCACACCGCGATCCTGCTGATGCGGCTGCTCACCGAGGCGGGGCTGCCGCCAGGGGTCGGAAACCTGATCCTGGGGACGGGCGCCGAGGCCGGCGCGCCGCTCACCGAGGATCCCCGCGTGGATCTGGTGTCCTTCACCGGTGGCCTGGCCACCGGACGCCGGATCATGGCGGCAGCGGCGCCCACGGTGAAGAAGGTCGCCCTGGAGCTCGGCGGCAAGAACCCGAACATCGTCTTCGCGGACGCGGACTTCGAGGCGGCTGTCGACCACGCGCTGATGGCCGTCTTCCTGCACTCCGGACAGGTCTGCTCGGCAGGCGCCCGGCTCCTCGTGGAGGACTCCCTGCACGACGCCTTCGTCGACGAGATCGTGGCCCGGGCGCGAGCCATCCCGATGGGCGGCCCGTTCGACGAGAACGCGCGGACCGGGCCGCTGATCTCGGCGGCCCACCGCGACAAGGTGGAGGCCTACGTGGCCGCGGGCCTGGCCGAGGGCGCGGTGCTGCGCTGTGGCGGTGCACGGCCCACGGACCCGGCACTCGCCGAGGGCTACTACTATCCGCCGACCGTACTGGACGACTGCACGCCCGGGATGTCGGTGGTCCGGGACGAGTCGTTCGGCCCGGTGCTCACGGTCGAGCGGTTCGGCAGCGAGGCCGAGGCCGTCGCGGTCGCCAACGACACCATGTACGGCCTCGCGGGTGCGGTCTGGTCGCAGGACACCGGCCGCGCACACCGGGTCGCGTCCCGGCTCCGGGCGGGCACGGTATGGATCAACGACTTTCACCCCTACGTACCGCAGGCGGAATGGGGCGGCATGAAGCAATCCGGTTTCGGCCGTGAGCTGGGCCCGGCGGGACTCGCCGAATACCAGGAGACCAAGCACATCTGGCGCAATCTCGCCCCCAAGGCGCAGAGGTGGTTCGAGTGACCGCCCAGCCGACGGGCCAGGAGCGGCCCGGCGCCGGCGACGGCGCCGCGCACGACGACGACTCGGTGACCGAACTCGGCTACCGGCCCGAACTGAAGCGCACGCTGGGCAACTTCCACACGTTCGCCGCGGGGATCAGCTACATCTCGATCCTCACCGGCACGTTCCAGCTGTTCTACTTCGGCGTCGCCTTCGGCGGTCCGGCGTACTGGTGGTCGTGGCCGATGGTGTTCGTGGGCCAGCTGATGGTGGCCCTGTGCTTCTGCGAGCTGGCGGCGCGCTACCCGGTCGCGGGCTCCGTCTACAACTGGGCGAAGAAGATGGGCGGCCCGCACGTGGGCTGGCTCGGCGGCTGGATGATGATGACGGCCACCATGGTCACCCTGTCGGCCGTGGCCCTGGCGTACCAGATCACGCTGCCGCAGATCGACCCCTGGTTCCAGTTCGTCGGCGACGGCAGCGGCAAGAACGACGCCGCGGCCAACGCGGTCCTGCTGGGCTCGGTGCTGATCCTCTTCTCCACGCTGGTCAACGCCTTCGGCGTACAGCTGATGGCGCGGATCAACTCGGCGGGTGTCTTCATCGAGCTCATCGCCGCCGTCGCTCTGATCATCTTCTTCGCCGCGCACATCACCCGTGGACCCGCCACGGTGCTCACCGACACGTACGGTCTGGGCAGCGGGGACCCGCTCGGCTACTTCGGGGCGTTCCTCACCGCGTCACTCGCGTCGGCGTACGTGATGTACGGCTTCGACACGGCCTCCTCGCTCGGCGAGGAGTCCCACAACCCGAGCCGGAACGCGCCGCGCGCGATTCTGCGGGCACTCGTCGCGTCCTTCGTCCTCGGTGGTCTCATCCTGCTGTTCGCGCTGATGGCGGTGCCGGATCTGCAGGCCAAGGAGCTGAGCACGGGCGGCCTGCAGTACGTGGTGCTGGAGACGCTCGGGGCGACGATCGGCGAGATCTTCCTCTGGTGCGTGGTCGTGGCGATCACCGTGTGCGTGCTGGCCGTCCAGGCTGCGGGCATCCGCCTGATGTTCGCGATGGCACGGGACAACAACCTGCCCGCCGGATCGGTTCTCGCCAAGGTGAGCCCGCGCTTCCGGACCCCGGTGATCCCCGCCGTCGTGATCGGCGTGGTGGGTGTCGTCATCCTGGTCATCAACATCAACCAGCCGCAGATCTTCTCGGTGATCACCAGCATCGCGATCATCATGATCTATGTGGCGTACCTACTGGTCACCGTCCCGATGCTGATCCAGCGCCTGCGGGGGAAGTGGAAGCCCCGTGAGGGAGCCTTCTCGCTCGGCCGCTTCGGACTGCCGATCAACATCCTGGCGGTGCTGTGGGGTGCCGCCATGTCCCTGAACCTGGCCTGGCCCCGTGCCGACGTCTACAACGCGACCGGGCCCCAGCACTGGTACCTGCGCTGGGGTGCGTTCCTGTTCGTCGGCATCGTGGCGCTCGGCGGCTTCGCCTACTACTGGTTCGTGCAGCGGCACCGCACCGGCGTGCTGGCCGAACACCGCGCAGACGTCTCCTGACCCGCGCTCCCTCCCCCCACGGGGACATCTCGTAC
This sequence comes from Streptomyces sp. NPDC013317, assembly GCF_055563155.1. Taxonomy (NCBI): domain Bacteria; kingdom Bacillati; phylum Actinomycetota; class Actinomycetes; order Kitasatosporales; family Streptomycetaceae; genus Streptomyces; species Streptomyces sp. NPDC013317. The sequence goes on along the minus strand of NZ_JBVHDX010000022.1, from coordinate 13,188 downwards.
TGGAGAGACCATGCCCGCACAGCCCTCTGAGCCCGAGTTCGACTATGTGGTGGTCGGCGGCGGCACCGCCGGGGCCGTCGTCGCGGCCCGCCTGTCGGAGGATCCCGGCGTGAGCGTCTGCGTGCTGGAGGCGGGCCCCTCCGACGAGGGCGACGAGAACATCCTGAAGCTGGACCGGTGGATGGCGCTGCTGGAGTCGGGCTACGACTGGGACTACCCGGTGGAGCCACAGGAGAACGGCAACAGCTTCATGCGACACGCCCGGGCCAAGGTGCTCGGCGGTTGCTCGTCCCACAACTCGTGCATCGCCTTCTGGGCGCCGGCCGAGGACCTCGACGAGTGGGGCGCGATGGGGTGCTCGGGCTGGAGCGCGGCCGACTGCTTCCCGCTGTACCAGCGGCTGGAGACCAACGACGGCCCCGGCGAGCACCACGGCCGCTCCGGTCCCGTGACGATCCGCTCGGTGCCGCCCCGGGACCCGTGCGGCCGGGCGCTGCTGGAGGCCTGTGCGGCGAGCGGCATCCCGACGACGCCGTTCAACTCCGGCCGCACGGTCGTGCGCGGCGCGAACTGGTTCCAGATCAACTGCCGCGAGGACGGGACCCGTTCGTCCGCCTCGGTGTCGTACCTGCATCCCGTGATGGGCAAGCGGCCCCAGCTGGAGGTGCGCACCGGGGTGCAGGCGAGGCGGTTGCTCTTCGACGGCGCGCGCTGCACGGGTGTGGAGTACCTGCGGCCGGACGCCCTGCATGTCGACTCCGTACGGGCACGGCGCGAGGTGATCGTCTCCTGCGGCGCGATCGACTCGCCGAAGCTGCTGATGCTCTCGGGAATCGGGCCCGCCGCCCATCTGCGCGAGAACGGCGTGGACGTACGGGTGGACTCACCCGGCGTCGGCTCGCACCTCCAGGACCATCCCGAAGGGGTGATCATGTGGGAGGCGAAGCAGCCCATGGTCACCTCGTCCACGCAGTGGTGGGAGATCGGGATCTTCGCGGACACCGAACCGGGTCTCGACCGGCCGGATCTTATGTTCCACTACGGTTCGGTCCCGTTCGACATGAACACCTACCGTCGTGGCTATCCCACCACCGACAACGCCTTCTGTCTCACGCCGAACGTCACGCGCGCCCGCTCGGAGGGCACGGTCCGGCTGCGCAGCCGGGACTTCCGGGACAAGCCGAAGGTCGACCCGCGCTACTTCACCCACGAGCACGACGTCAGGGTGATGATCCACGGGCTGCGGCTCGCGCGGGAGATCGCGGCGCAGGCGCCGCTCGCCGACTGGAAGGGTGCGGAGCTGGCGCCCGGACCGGACGCCACGACCGACGAGGAGCTGTTCTCCTACATCCGCCAGACGCACAACACGGTCTACCACCCGGCCGGCACCGTGCGGATGGGGGCCGAGCACGACTCCGCCTCCCCCCTCGACCCGCAGCTGCGGGTCAAGGGGGTGCAGGGGCTACGCGTGGCGGACGCCTCGGTCATGCCGTTCCTGCCCGCGGTCAACCCGTGCATCACCACGATGATGATCGGCGAGAAGTGCTCGGACATGATCCGGGCCGGACGGTGACCGTGCTGGGGTGCTCCCCCTTCTGACGGGCTGCTATTCGGGGCGGTCGAGGAGTGCGAAGAGCTCCTCGTCGGTGGCGTCGTCGAGGTCCGTCATGGGGTGGGTTTCCGGGGCGGTGCGCTGTTCCGTGGCGTGGAGGAGCTGTTTGAGGTGCTCCGCGACGGTGGCGCGGGCGGGGCTGTCGGGGGCGAGGGCGTCGATGAGCGCCCTGGTGTCGTCGAGGGTCGTGAGGAGGGGTTCCAGCGAGGGTGTCGCGGGCGTCGTGCCGGGTTCCGGCTCCGGCACGATCAGGGTGGTCAGATGGCGGGCGAGAGCCTGCGGGTTGGGGTGGTCGAAGACGAGCGTGGTGGGCAGGCGCAGACCGGTGGCGACATTGAGCTTGTTGCGGAGCTCGACCGCGGTCAGCGAGTCGAAGCCGAGGTCCTGGAAGGACTTTTCGGGATCGATCGTGGTCTGGGCGTCGTGGCCCAGGACGTCGGCGACGTGGGTGTGGATCAGGCCGGCCAGTGCCTGTTCGCGCGCCACGGGGTCGAGAGCGGCGAGTCGCCGGGGCAGGTCGGTCGTCTGCTGCGCGTCACCGGCGGTCCTGCGCTGCCGGGGGACGGGCGCGAGGCCGCGGAGCAGGGGATGGGTCTGGTCGGCCTTGCGGCGCAGTGCCGCGGCGTCGACCCCGGTGGCGGCGAGCAGCGGCTGCCCGTCGGCCAGGGCCGCGTCGAAGAGGGTCATGGCGTGGTCGGTGGGCAGCGGGGTGAGACCCAGACCGGCGAGGCGGCGGAGGTCGTTGGCGTCGAGCTCCCCGCTGATGGTGCTCGACTCCTCCCAGAGCCCCCAGGCGAGGGACGTGCCGGGCAGTCCCTCGGCCTGGCGGTGCGCGGCGAGTGCGTCGAGGAAGGTGTTGCCCGCGGCGTAGTTGGCCTGCCCGGCGTTGCCGATCAGCCCGGCGATCGATGAGTACATGACGAACGCGGTCAGATCGGTGCCACGGGTGAGCTCATGGAGGTTCCACGCGGCGTCGATCTTCGGGCGGACGACGGCGTCGAGCCGCTCGGGGGTGAGCCTGCCGATGACGGTGTCGTCGAGCACGCCCGCCGTGTGGACCACGGCCCGCAGGGGTGTGCTGAGGCTCGCCAGCGTACGGGTCAGTGCCTGGCGGTCGGCGGCGTCGCAGGCCGCGAAGGTGACCGTGGCGCCCAGTTCCTCCAGCTCATTACGGAGTTCGGCGGCCCCCGGGGCCTGTTCGCCGCGCCGGCTGAGCAGCAGCAGCGTGCGGGCCCGGTGCTCGGTGACCAGATGACGGGCCAGGATCCGGCCGAGGGTGCCCGTCGCGCCGGTGATCAGCACGGTGCCGTCGTCCCAGCGCCCGGGCCCTTCATCCGTCACCGTTCCGGCACCGTCAGGGGTGGGCGTACGTGTGAGGAGGGGCGTGAGGATCCGTCCGGCGCGCAGAGCGGCCTGGTGCTCACCGGTACCGACCACCTGGGACAGCAGCCGCGTGTGCGCCGGGTCCTCGGGGGCGAGGTCGGTGTCCACGAGGACGATCCGCCCCGGGTTCTCGGTCTGTGCCACGCGCAGCAGGCCCCAGAGCGCCGCGTGCACCAGGTCCGGCACCCCTTCGCCCTCTCCGGCCGCCACGGCACCGCGCGTGACGACCACCAGCCGCGAGGAGGCCAGCCGGTCGTCGCCCAGGAACTGCTGGACGCGCTCCAGCACCCGGCACAGCTCGACCCTGGCCAGCGCGGCGATGGCCTCCCCGTGAGCCTGCCCCGGTTCGGCGCTCAGCGACCACGCCACGGTCCGCGCACCGGAGCGGGCCAGCCCGTCCAGATCGGCATGAGCCTGGATCCGCCCGGCGGGCCACGTTCCCCAGGCGGCCCACCCCGAGAAGTCCTCCACGGTGCTGTCCGGGGCGAGGTCACGAGCCGGGATCTCGGACCAGGTGACGGAGAACAGCCCGTCACGGCCCGTATCGGCCGCCCGCAGGGCCTCCGGCGACAGCGGTCGCAGCGCCAGGGACTCCACCGACATGACCGGTGCGCCCTGCTGGTCCGCCACCGTCAGCGACACCACGTCAGGCTCGTTCCCGGAGCGCGCGATGCGCACGCGCAGGACCGACGCGCCCACGGCGTGCAGCCGTACGTTCGACCAGGAGAACGGGAGGACGGCCGCGCCCTCGTCGTCGACGACCCCTGGCAGCAGCGGGTGCAGCGCCGCGTCCAGCAGCGCCGGGTGGAGGAGGAACCGGCCCGCCTGATCGGCCATGCCGTCGGGCAGCGCCACCTCGGCGAAGAGCTCGCCCGTGCCGCGCCACAGCCGGCGCAGCCCCCGGAACGCGGGTCCGTAGGCGTACTCCCCGGCCGCCAGCCGCTCGTACACGCCGTCGAGACCGACCTCCGTCGCGCCCGTCGGCGGCCAGATCGGCAGCCCCGCCTCCGCGTCACCGAGGTCGGTGCCGTCGGTGGCGTCGTCCGGTTCCGGAGCCATGGTGCCGTGGGCGTGGAGCAGCCAGTCACCGTCGTCGACGCGGGAGTGGATCTCGACGGCGCGCCGTCCCGCGGGGTCGGGCGCCGCGGCGATCACCTGCAGCTGTACGGCTCCTGTCCGGGGCAGCGTCAGGGGCGCGGTGAGCGTCACCTCCTCCAGAACGGAGGCGCCCGTCTGCTCGCCCGCCCGGATGCACAGTTCGAGCAGTCCGGTCGCGGGCAGGAGCACCGTTCCGGCGACCGCGTGGTCGGCGAGCCACGGATGCGTACGCAGGGACAGCCGCCCCGTGAGTACCGTCTCGTCGCGGCCGGCCATGGTGACGGCGGCACCGAGGAGCGGATGCCGCACCGCGCTCAGCCCCAGCCCGCCTGCGTCCGACGCGGAGGCCGGCGTGTCGAGCCAGTACCGCCGGTGCTGGAAGGCGTACGAGGGAAGCGGAACGCGCCGGGCGGAGGGGAGGGCGGCGCCCCAGTCCGGTCGGGCGCCGGCGAGGTGGAGCCGGGCGAGTGCGCCGGTGACGGTCTCGGTCTCGGACCGGCCCTTGCGCAGCGCAGGTACGACGACGGCGGCCCCTCCGGCTTCGGTGGCCTCGCTCGACTCGCCTTCCTCGTCCGCCAGCGTGTTCCGCACCAGAGAGGTCAGGACGCCGTCGGGGCCGAGCTCGACGAACCGGGTGACCCCCTGGGCGGCGAGATGTCGTACACCGTCGTGGAAGCGCACGGCCTGGCGGATGTGACGGGCCCAGTAGTCGGGCGAGGTCAGTTCCTCGTCCGTCGCCAGGGTGCCGGTCACGTTGGACACGACGGGGATCCGCGGCGGGTGGAACGTCAGCCCGGCGGCGATCTCCCGGAACTCCTCCAGCACCCCGTCCATGTGGGCGGAGTGGAAGGCGTGGCTGACGGTCAGCCGCCTGGTCCGCACACCCCTTTCGCGCCAGAGCGCCACCTGCTCCTCGACCGCTGCGGCATCGCCGGAGACGACGACGGCCCGGGGCCCGTTGACGCCCGCGATGTCGACCGTGCCGGTGCTGCCGTCCGGGCGGGCGAGCAGCGCTTCGCGCACGTCCTCCTCGCGCGCCTCGATCGCGGCCATCGCACCGCCCTCGGGGGCGGACTGCATCAGGCGTCCCCGTTCGGCGACCAGCACGGCCGCGTCGGCGAGGTCCAGGACGCCGGCGACGTGCGCCGCCGTCACCTCGCCGATCGAGTGGCCCAGGAGGTGGTCGGGGCGCACTCCGTGGTGCTCGAACCAGCGGAACAGCGCCACCTCGACGGCGAACAGCGCTGCCTGTGTGAAGGCGGTCTGATCGATGAGCGCGGCGTCCGCCGTGTTCTCGCGCGCGAACAGCACGTCCTTGACCGGGCGCGTCAGTTCGGCGTCGAGGTGCGCGGCCACATCGTCGAGGGCTGCGGCGAACACCGGGGACGAAGCGTACAACTCACGTCCCATGGAGAGGCGTTGACTGCCCTGCCCGGTGAAGAGGAACGCCGTCTTCCCGTCGGCCTCACGGCCGCGCACGATACGGGGCGAGGACCCGCCCTCGGCGAGGACGTCCAGCCCTTCGAGGAGCGCCCCGCGCCCGGCGCCGACGACGGCGGCGCCGAGTCCCATGGCGGCCCGGGTGCCGACGAGCGAGACTGCCACGTCGGCGGGGCCGAGTTCGGGATGCCGGGTCAGGTGGCCGTGCAGACGGCGCGCCTGGGCCCTCAGCGCGTCCTCACCGCGCGCCGTCAGGATCCACGGCACCACGGTGTCGGGGTCGGTGTCGGTGTCGGCGGCGACAGGTGCACTCACCGGCACTGGCACCGGCGACGTCGGCGGGGCCTGCTCGATGATCACGTGGGCGTTGGTGCCGCTGATCCCGAAGGACGAGACGCCGGCACGGCGAGGCCGGCCGGGGTGGGGCCAGGAGCGGGCCTCGGTGAGCAGTTCCACCGAACCCGACTCCCAGTCGACGTGCCGCGACGGCTCGTCCACGTGCAGGGTGCGGGGCAGCACCTCGTGACGCATCGCCTCGATCATCTTGATGATCCCCCCGACCCCGGCCGCCGCCTGGGCGTGACCGATGTTCGACTTCAGGGAGCCGAGCCAGAGGGGACGGTCGTCGCCCGCACGCTCCTGCCCGTAGGTGTTGAGCAGCGCCTGCGCCTCGATGGGGTCGCCCAGGGTGGTGCCCGTGCCATGCGCCTCGACCGCGTCCACGTCGGCCGGACCGAGCCCCGCGTTGGCCAGGGCCTGACGTATCACCCGCTCCTGCGAGGGACCGTTGGGCGCGGTCAGGCCGTTGCTCGCGCCGTCCTGGTTGACCGCCGTACCCCGTACGACGGCCAGCACCTGGTGGCCCTTGCGACGGGCGTCGGACAGCCGCTCCACGAGCATGACGCCGACGCCCTCGGACCAGCCGGTGCCGTCGGCCGAAGCGGCGAACGCCTTGCACCGCCCGTCCGCCGACAGACCGCGCTGACGTGAGAACTCCACGAACGTCGTCGGCTGCGCCATCACCGTCACACCGCCGGCCAGGGCGAGATCGCACTCGCCGGAGCGCAGCGCGTTCGCGGCCAGGTGCAGCGCGACCAGGGACGACGAGCACGCGGTGTCGACCGTGACGGCGGGACCCTCCAGGCCGTAGGTGTACGCGACCCGGCCCGACAGCACACTGGAGAGGTTCCCCGCCAGGAGGAAGCCCTCGAACTCGCCGGGCGCCGCGTTGGCACGCACCGGATAGTCGTCGTACATCGCACCCGTGAAGACCCCCGTGGAGCTGCCGCGCACGCTGCCCGGGTCGATGCCCGCGCTCTCGAAGGCCTCCCAGGTCGTCTCGAGAAGCAGGCGCTGCTGGGGGTCGGTGGCGGTGGCCTCGCGCGGCGACATCCCGAAGAACCCGGCGTCGAACAGGCCGGCGTCGTACAGGAATCCGCCGTTGCGGGTGTAGCTCGTGCCGGCCTGCTCCGGATCGGGGTCGTACAGGCCCTCCACGTCCCAGCCCCGGTTCGTCGGGAACTCGCCGACCGCGTCGACGCCCTCGGAGACGAGGCGCCACAGGTCCTCCGGCGAGGACACCCCGCCGGGATAGCGGCACGCCATGCCCACGATCGCGATCGGCTCGTCCGCCCGGCTCGTGGTCCGGGCCGGTGCGACCGCGGCCACGGGTGCCTTCTCGGCCACGACCCGGCTGAGCAGGTACGAGGCGAGTGCGCTGGGCGCGGGGTGGTCGAAGACGAGGGTGGACGGCAGGCGCAGGCCCGTGGCCGCGTTGAGCCGGTTGCGGAGTTCGACCGCGGCCATCGAGTCGAAGCCGATGTCGTTGAAGGCCCGGTCGGGGGCGATGGATCCGGCCCCCGCATGACCGAGCACGGCGGCGACCTCGCCGCGCACGAGGTCGAGTACGGCTTCCTGCTGCTTGTCGGTGCTCAGCGCGGAGATCCGGCCCGCCCAGGCCGACTGCTCGGTCCCGGCCTTCGCGGCCTTCTCGGCGCCGACGGTCCGGCGGGCGCGCGCGGGAACCAGCCCACGCAGGACCGCCGGTACCGGCCCGGCGGTGAGGCGAGCGGGCCGCAGGGCCAGGGGGGCGAGCAGCGGCTCCGGGCGCCGCAGCGCCGCGTCGAACAGGGCCAGTCCCTGCTCGGGGGTGAGGGGCGGCAGACCGGCGCGCTCCCAACGGGCCACCTCGGCCTCGGTGAGGGTCGAGCCCATGCCGTGGGTCGCGTCCCACAGCCCCCACGCCAGCGACGTCGCCGGCAGGCCGATCGCGTGACGGTGCTGGGCGAGTGCGTCCAGATAGGCGTTGGCGGCGGCGTAGTTGGCCTGGCCGGCGGTGCCGATGAGGCCGGAGACGGAGGAGAAGAGCACGAAGGCCCGCAGGTCGAGCCCCTGGGTGAGTTCGTGCAGGTGACGCGCGGCGTCAGCCTTCGGCCGCAGTACGCCCTCCAGCCGGTCCTCGGTCAGCGACAGCGCGGTCGCGTCGTCGAGGACGCCGGCCGTGTGGACGACGGCGGTCAGCGGACGGGCCGCGTCGATTCCGTCGAGCAGTGCCGCCACAGCCGCCCGGTCGGAGACGTCGGCGGCCTCGATCCGTACCGTGGCACCCGCCTCGGCGAGTTGGTCGGCCAGTTCGGTCGCGCCCGGAGCCGCTGCTCCTCGACGGCTCGTCAGAAGCAGGTGACGTACGCCGTGTTCTGCGACCAGATGGCGGGCGAGCAGTGCGCCGAGACCACCGGTGCCGCCGGTGACGAGGACCGTACCCTCCGGGTCGAGCGCGGTCGGCGCCTGCTCCGGCGCCCGGCCGCCGACCGGCGTGAGCCGGGGAACCCGCAAGGCGCCTTCACGTACGGCCAGTTGAGGCTCGTCGGTGGCGAACGCGGTGGCGAGTGCGGCGGCGAGCAGATCGTCGACGTCGGTGTCGCTCGCCCGGTCGCTTTCCCTGCCGCTCTCCCGGTGGCTCTCTCCGTCGACGAGTACGAGACGGTCGGGATGCTCGGACTGCACCGACCGGATCAGACCCCAGACGAGGGCGGACTCGGGGTCGGCGACGTCCTTGCCGGGCAGGGCGGCGACGGCCTGTGAGGTGACCACGGCCAGTCGCGCCTCCGCGAACCGCTCGTCGGCCAGGAACTCCTGCACGAGGCGCAGAACACGCGCGCCTGCCGAGTGCCGCGCGTCCGCCGTCTCCGGGCCGCCCCCGGAAGAGGAGGCCGGGCAGCGTACGACGATCACGTCGGCCGGCTCCACGTCGGCGAGACTCTCGCCGGCCTCGGCCAGGGCGATCTCCCTCCCCGGCCCCGAAGCGGCGAGTACGGGCCAGCGCAGCTCGTACAGAGCGCCGCCCCGTGCCCGCGTTCCCCTCGCCAGCTTCTCCCTCTCCACCGGGCGCAGGGCCAGCGACTCGACCACGGCGACCGGCGCGCCCGCGGCGTCCGCGAGCGTCAGGCCGTAGGTGCCGGAGCCGGGCGCGTGCGGGTGGATGCCGACGCGCAGCTCGAAGGCTCCGGCGGTGTGCAGGGTGACGCCCGAGACGGAGAAGGGCAGCCGGATGGTCCCGTCGTCGTCGCCGTCGGGTGCGGCGTCCAGGACGAGCGGGTGCAGGGCCGCGTCGAGCAACGCCGGATGCAGGGCGAAGCCCGCCGCGTCGTCCGCCCCTGCGGGCAGCGAGACCTCGGCGTACAGGTCCTCGCCCGCGCGCCAGAGCGCGGTCAGGCCCTGGAAGGCGGGCCCGTAGCCGTAGCCGAGCGAGGCAAGCCGCTCGTACACGTCCTCGATCGGGACGGCGGTCGCCCCGGCGGGCGGCCACTCGGTCGGGTACGCCGACGCGTCGGCGTCCGTGGTGGCCGGAGCGAGCGCGCCGACGGCGTGCCGTGTCCACGCGCGCGTAGCCTCGCCGTCGCCCTCGGGGCCGGCGTGGACGGTGACAGGGCGCACACCGCCTTCCTCGGCGGCGCCGACGGTCACCTGGACGCGGACCGCCTCGCCCTGGGTGAGGACGAGCGGCGCCTCCAGGGTGAGATCCTCCACCCGGGGCAGCCCGAGGTGCTCGCCTGCGGCGGCGGCCAGTTCGAGGAACGCCGTCGCCGGCAGCAGGACGGAGCCGCCGATGGTGTGGTCGGCCAGCCACGGCTGACCGTTCAGCGAAAGCCGGCCCGCGAGCACGGTGTCGTCGCGTTCGGCGAGGTCGACGGCGGTGGCGAGCAGCGGATGACCGGCGGCGTCGAGTCCCAGGCCGCGCGCGTCGGTCTGCGGACGCGGGGCCAGCCAGAAGCGCTCGCGGCCGAACGCGTACGTCGGCAGGTCGACGAGGTCCCCGCCGGGGAAGAACGTCGCCGCGTCCAGCGCCGCACCCGTGGTGTGCGCGCGGGCCACTCCCTCGGCCACGGTCTCCGCCTCGGGCCGCCCGGAGCGCATCAGCGCCACCGCGGTGGCCCCGTCGAGGGTCTGGTGGGTGAGCGAGGTGAGGACGGCGTCGGGGCCGACCTCGACGTACGTGGTGACGCCCTGACTGTCGAGCGTGCGGAGGGCGTCGGTGAAGCGGACGGTGGTGCGGATGTGGTGGGTCCAGTAGTCGGCGGAGGTGAGTTGGTCGGTCGTGGCGAGCTCGCCGGTGGCCGTGGACACGACGGGGACGGTCGGAGGCCGGTAGGTGAGCGAGGCGGCGACCTGGCGGAAGTCGTCGAGGATGCCGTCCATATGGGGGGAGTGGAAGGCATGGCTGACGGTGAGCCGGGTGGTCTTCCGCCCTTGCCCGGCCAGGCGCCGGGCGATGGCGGTGACGGTGTCCTCGTCGCCGGAGATCACGGTGGAGGTGGGGGAGTTGAGCGCGGCGACGGCCGCCCTGTCCTGCAGGCCGACGAGGAGCGGGGTGACCTCGTCCTCGCCCGCCTGGACGGCGATCATGGCGCCGCCGGGTGTGGCCGCCTCCATGAGACGGGCCCGGGCGGCGACGAGGGTGGCCGCGTCGGCGAGGCCGAGGACTCCCGCCACATGCGCGGCGGTGAGTTCGCCGATGGAGTGGCCGGCCAGGACGTCGGGGGCGAGCCCGTGGTGGGCGAGGAAGCGGTACAGGGCCGTTTCGACGGCGAAGAGGGCGGGCTGTGTGTACGCGGTCCGATGGAGGAGCCCGGCGCGCGCGGTGTCCGGCTCGGCGAACAGGACGCTCTTGAGCGGGTGATCGAGGTGCGCGGTGAAGGCGTCGCAGACCGCGTCCAGCGCGGCGGCGAAGACGGGTGAGGAGCCGTACAGTTCCCGGCCCATACCCAGCCGCTGCGACCCCTGGCCGGTGAAGAGGAACGCCGTACGGCCCGCGTTCGCCGCGCTCCCGGTGATCACCTTCTGGTGATCGCGGGCCTCCGCCAGTGCTTCCAGTGCTTCGAGACGGTCCTCGACGCCCCGGCCGAGGACCGCGGCCCGCTCCTCGAAGACCGTCCGCGTCACCGCCAGGGACCGCCCCACGGCGGCGGGGTCCGCCTCACCGGCACGCAGCTGGTCCCGCAGCCGCGCCGCCTGCGCGCGCAACGCCCGCCCGTCCCGCCCTGACAGGACCCACGGCGCGGGGAACACGGACGCCGTGCGGGCGGCGACGCCCTGCCCGGCCGGGGAGTCCGGCGCCGCGGCCGTCCTCGGGTCGTACTCGACGACGACATGGGCGTTGGTGCCGCTGATCCCGAACGAGGAGACGGCCGCGCGCCGCGGCCGGTCGACATCCGGCCACTGCCGCTCCTCGGTGAGGAGTTCGACCGCCCCCGCCGACCAGTCGACCATCGGCGTCGGCTCGTCGACATGGAGCGTCCTGGGCAGGACGCCGTGCCGCATCGCCTCGATCATCTTGATGACACCACCGACACCCGCGGCCGCCTGCGCGTGCCCGATGTTGGACTTCAGCGACCCCAGATAGACGGGATCCCCCTCCCCACGCCCGGTGCCGTACGTCGCCATCAGCGCCTCGGCCTCGATCGGGTCACCGAGCCGCGTGCCCGTGCCGTGAGCCTCCACGGCGTCGACATCGGTCGGGGCGAGGCCCGCGTCGGCCAGCGCCTGCCGGATGACGCTCTGCTGGGCGAGACCGCTCGGCGCGGTCAGGCCGTTGCTGGCGCCGTCCTGGTTGATCGCCGAGCCGCGCAGCACGGCCAGTACCGTGTGCCCGTTGCGTCGGGCGTCCGACAGGCGTTCCAGGAGGAGCAGTCCGACGCCCTCGGACCAGCCGGTACCGTCCGCGCCGGCCGCGAAGGACTTGCAGCGGCCGTCCGGCGCGAGACCGCGCTGACGCGAGAACTCCACGAACATTCCGGGCGACGACATCACCGTGACGCCCCCGGCCAGGGCGAGGTTCGTCTCGCCGCTGCGCAGCGAGCGGATCGCCAGATGCAGGGCGACCAGGGACGACGAGCAGGCCGTGTCGGCGGTCACCGCCGGCCCGAGCAGCCCCAGCTGGTACGCGATCCGCCCCGACAGCACGCTCGTGGTGGAGCCGGTGAGCACGTTGCCCTGCACGGACGCGGGCGCGTCCTGCATCCGGGGCCCGTACTCCAGTGCGGTGGCGCCGACGAAGACTCCGGTGCGTGTGCCCCGCAGCGACTCGGGCAGGAGCCGCGCGCGTTCCACGGCCTCCCACGACGTCTCCAGGAGCAGCCGCTGCTGGGGGTCCATGGCGAGAGCCTCACGCGGTGAGATCCCGAAGAACGCCGGGTCGAACTCGCCCGCATCGTGCAGGAATCCGCCGTGCCGGACCGAGCTCTTGCCCTGGCGCTCGGAATCCGGGTCGTACAGGTCGTCGGCCCAGCCACGGTTCGTCGGGAACGCGGAGATGGCATCGCCTCCCTCCGACACCAGGCGCCACAGGGACTCGGGCGAGGCCACACCGCCGGGGAAGCGGCAGGCCATGGAGATGACGGCGATGGGATCGCCGCCGTCGGCCGGCGCGGCAGTGTCGTCGTCGACCACGCCCGCGCCGAGCAGCTCGCTCTCCACGAACCGGGTCAGCGCCTCGGGCGTCGGGTGGTCGAAGAGCAGCCCGGTCGGCAGCCGCAGCCCGGTGGCGGCCGCCAGGGCGGACCGCAGCTCGGTGGCCATCAGGGAGCTGAAACCGAGCTTCTGGAACGCCGTGTGCCGCTCGACGCGCTCTCCGGGCCCGTACTCCAGTACGGCGGCGATGTGCTCGTCGACCAGCTCGGCCACGGCGTGCCTGCGAGCCGGCTCCGACAGCTCCCCGAGCCGCGCCCGCCAGGCGCCACGCGGATCCGCGGCTGCCTGGCCGACGGTCTCGGCGGGGGACTCGTCCATGCCCGTGTGCCGTACCTCGGGCGGCTGGGCTGCCCGCGTCTTGGGCGCACGTGCGGTGTTGTCCAGCCAGTACCGCTTGCGTTGGAAGGCGTACGTCGGTAGATCGACGCGCCGCGCGCCCATGCCCCCGTACAGGGTCGTCCAGTCGACGTCGGCGCCGCGCACGTACGCGGTCGCCAGCGCGGTGAGCAGAGCCCGGGGCTCGTCCCGCCCGCGGCGCATGGCCGGCACGCTCGTGACCTCGGGATCGTCGAGGGTGTCACGGACGAGTGCGGTGAGGGTGGTGTCGGGGCCGATTTCGAGGTAGGTGGTGGTGTTGTGGTTGTGGAGGGTGGTGAGGGTGTCGGTGAAGCGGACGGTGCCGCGGA
>NZ_JBVHDX010000021.1:0-76197 GCF_055563155.1 Streptomyces sp. NPDC013317 | reverse complement strand
GGTCGGCACTTTCGTCATCAGCCACACCCGGTTCCCCCGGACCACGACCAAACTGCCCAAATCCCCTTGGGACCACACCACTGGTTCTAAGGCTTCGTCATGTCCACAGCATTCCTTCCCGCCTCCGGGTGAGGCGTTGATTTATCGAATGAGACACTGACGTCTCATTCGGTGTATGGTCGTCTCATGTCAGTCGACCGCACCCAGGTGCTCCGCTCCGCTGCCGCCCTGCTCTCCCGGAAATCGACCGCCACCATGGACGAGGTCGCCCGGGCCGCGGGGATCGGCCGCGCCACCCTGCACCGGCACTTCGCCGGGCGGGACGCGCTGGTCAGGGCGCTGGAGGCGATGGGCCTCGTGGAGTTCGAGGCCGCGTGCGACGCCGCACGGCTCGACGAGGGCCCGGCCGACGAGGCGCTGCGGCGACTCGTCGCGGAAACCGAGCCCAACGCCCCGCTGCTGGCCTTCCTCGTCACCGAGAACCAGCTCTTCGAGGGCGACGACGTCGACGAGGGCTGGGCCCGGCTCGACGCCAGGGTCAGCGCGCTCTTCAGACGCGGCCAGGAGGAAGGCACCTTCCGGATCGACCTGAGCCCCGCGTGGCTCACCGAGGCCCTCTACGGCCTCGTCTCGGCCTGCGCCTGGTCCGTGATGGACGGGCGGGTCGCCGGCAACGACTTTCAGTACATGATCACCGAGCTGCTGCTCGGCGGCGCACGACGGAGCGTGGAGAAATGAGCAGGACCCTGCAGACGAGCCCGACGGCGGAGCCGGAGGTGAAGAGCCCCGGCCGCTGGCTCGCGCTCTCGGTACTCGTCCTGGCCGTCCTGCTGGTCGCGGTGGACGCCACCGTACTCGGTCTCGCGACGCCCTCCCTCAGCGAGGACCTCAAGCCGTCCGGTACGCAGCTGCTGTGGATCGGCGACATCTACTCGTTCGTGATCGCAGGCCTGCTGGTCTCCATGGGCTCCCTCGGCGACCGGATCGGCCGCAAGAAACTGCTCCTGATCGGTGCGACCGCCTTCGGTGCCGTCTCGGTGCTCAACGCGTACGCCACCAGTCCCGAGATGATGATCGTCGCCCGCGCCCTCCTCGGTGTCGCCGGCGCGACCCTGATGCCGTCGACCCTGGCGCTGATCCGGAACATCTTCCACGACCCCAAGGAGCGCAGCCTCGCCATCGGCATCTGGGGCGCCACCGCCTCGGCCGGCGCGGCCGTCGGTCCGGTCGTCGGCGGAGCGCTGCTTCAGCACTTCTACTGGGGCTCGGTCTTCCTCATCAACCTGCCCGTGATGGCCGTCCTGGTCCTCGTCGGCATCAAGCTGCTGCCCGAGTCCAGGAACCCGGTCGCCGGCCCCTGGGACCTCGTCAGCGTCGGGCTCTCGCTCGTCGGTGTCATCGGAGTCGTGTACGCCGTCAAGGAGGTCGCCTCGCACGGCCTGACGTGGGAGGTCGGCGCGGCCGCCGTCGTCGGCGCCGGGGCCCTGTACGCCTTCGTCCGGCGGCAGCACACACTGACCGCGCCCCTGCTCGACATGCGGCTCTTCAAGCACCGCGGCTTCTCGGGCGCGGTCCTCGCGGACCTCCTCACCGTCTTCGGACTCTCCGGACTGGTCTTCTTCCTCTCCCAGTTCCTGCAGCTCGTCCAGGGGCGTGACCCGCTGGAGGCCGGCCTGGCCGAACTGCCCGCCGCCATCGGCGCGGTGGTCACGGGTCTGATCGCCGGCCGGTACGCCCGGCGGTTCTCCGTACGAGCCGTCGTGACCGGCGGTCTCGGCGCGATCGGACTCGCGCTCGCCGCGATCACCCTGGTCCACAAGGAGACCGGCTATCCGCTGCTCGGCGCCGCCCTGCTCGTCGTCGGCCTCGGCGCCGGGTTCTCGTTCACCGTCACCGCCGACGTGATCCTCTCCAGCGTGCCCAAGGAGCAGGCGGGTTCGGCCTCCGCCGTCTCCGAGACGGCGTACGAACTGGGTGCGGCGCTCGGCATCGCGCTCCTCGGCTCGATCGTCACCGGCGTCTACCAGGGCTTCACGGCCCCGGAGGGTGTGCCCGCGGACGCCGCCGCCGCTGCCCACGACTCGCTCGGCGGCGCGTTCGAGGCGTCCGCGAACCTCGACCCCGCCACGGCCGGCGACCTGGTCTCCACCGCCCAGGACGCCTTCGTCGACGGCCTGAACATCGCGGCGGGTGTCGGCGCGGCGGTCCTCCTCGCGACGGCGGCCGCGGCCTGGTTCCTCCTCAAGGGCCAGAGGCTGGAGGACGGCATCGAGCACTGACGCGCATCCCCGGGCGTCGGTCACGAAGAGGGGCCCCGCCCGGCGAATCGCCGGGCGGGGCCCCTCCTTCACGTCGTGACGGTTACGCGGCCTTCGCCTTCGTGGCGTACATGTCGACGTACTCCTGGCCCGACAGCCGCATGACCTCGGACATCACCGAGTCCGTCACGGCCCGCAGCACATAGCGGTCCCGGTCCATCCCCTCGTACCGCGAGAACTCCATCGGCTCGCCGAAGCGGACCGTGACCCGGCCCGGCCGGGGCAGCCCCGCCCCGCCCGGCTGGATCTTGTCGGTACCGATCATCGCGAACGGCACCACCGGCGCGCCGGTCATCAGCGTCAGCCGCGCGATGCCGGTACGGCCCCGGTAGAGCCGGCCGTCGGGGGAGCGGGTGCCCTCCGGGTAGATGGAGAAGATCTTGCCCTCCTCCAGCACGCGGCGGCCGGTCATCAGGGCCGCGACACCGCCCCGGCCGCCGTCCCGGTCCACCGGGATCATGCCGACGCTGGTGAAGAACCAGGCCATCAGGCGGCCCTTGAAGCCCTTGCCCGTGACGTACTCGTCCTTGCCGATGAAGAAGACCGGGCGGTCCGTGCAGATCGGCATGATCATCGAGTCGATGAAGGTGAGGTGGTTGCCCGCCAGGATCACCGGCCCCGTCCCGGGGATGTTCTCGACGCCTTCCACACGTGGGCGGAACATCAGACGCAGGATCGGTCCGAGCACTGCCTTGATGAGTGCGAGACGGGACAACGGTTCCTCCGGTGTCGGGAACGGGCGGCGCGTACGGGGGCCGTGCAGGTGAGGACGATACTCGCGGGTCAGGGTCGTGCGCACATCGGGTTCATCGAGTGGATACACAGTGTTGACGTGTGTTTCCGCCATGTTCTACCAGCGTCTGCCGCAGAGAGGGTGCGACTGCCTACGGTCGGAGCGTCGTTTGACAGGTGCGGGACATCACATCGAAGGAGCCTTCATGACACAGGGTGAGCTTGGCAGCCCGGCCCGGCGGGCCGTCCTCGGCGCGGCCGGCGCGGCGGTCACGGGCGTGGCGGGTGCAGCCGTCCTCGGCGCCTCCTCGGTCCTCGCCGCCGGCACCGCCCAGGCGGCCGAGGCGAGCGGTGCGGGCCGCGGGCACGGCCACCGCTCCCTCCCCGTCCCCACCGTCATCGCCCACCGCGGCGCGAGCGGCTACCGCCCCGAGCACACCCTCGGCTCCTACCAGCTCGCCCTGGACCTCGGCGCGCACGTGATCGAGCAGGACCTCGTCCCCACCAAGGACGGCCACCTGGTCTGCCGCCATGAGAACGACATCACCGGCACGACCGATGTCGCCGACCACCCCGAGTTCGCCTCCCGCAGGACCACCAAGTCCGTCGACGGAGTGTCGTACACCGGCTGGTTCACCGAGGACTTCACGCTCGCCGAGCTCAAGACCCTCCGCGCCAAGGAGCGCATCCCGGGCACCCGCCAGCGGAACACGCTGTACGACGGCCGCTGGCAGGTCCCGACGTTCGAGGAGGTGCTGCGCTGGGCCGACCGCGAGGGCCGCCGCCGTGGCCGCGACGTCTGGCTGCACGTCGAGACCAAGCACCCCACCTACTTCCGCTCCCTCGGCCTCGGCCTGGAGGAGCGCCTCGCCACGCTGCTGCGCCGGTACGGCCGCCACCGCGCCGACTCCCCGGTCTTCCTGCAGTCCTTCGAGCCCAGCAGCATCCAGCGGCTCGCGAAGCTGGTGAACTCCCCGCGCGTCGTGCTCCTGTCGGCCGCGGGCAGCCGCCCCTGGGACTTCGTCCAGGCGGGCGACCCGCGCACCGTCTCCGACCTGGTCACACCCGCCGGCCTGCGCTGGATCGCCTCGTACGCGCAGGGCATCGGGCCCACCCTCGACCTGGTCATCCCGCGCGACGCGAGCGGACGCCTCGGCACCCCGACCACCCTGGTGCGCGACGCCCACGCGCAGGGCCTGATCCTCCACCCGTACACCCAGCGCAACGAGAACAGCTTTCTGCCGGCCGAGTTCCGCCGCGGCACCGACCCGAACGCCTACGGGGACGTCTTCGGCGCGCTGAAGACCTATCTGGCGACGGGCATCGACGGCATCTTCTCCGACAACCCGGACACGGCGCTGCTGGCGGTGTCGGACCTGTAGGGCCTGTGGGGGGCATGCGTTCCGCAGGGCGGAACGGGTGGGCGCGACCCACGGGGGCCGGCGCCGTTCGCGTGGTCCGTCCAGTCCGGGACCCTGGGCCCGGACCACGGGAACAGCACCCGCGCGAGTGGTTTACGTGCCGTCCGGCAACCACCCGGGACGGCGGGCCGTCGTGCGGGACATGACCCACCCCCACCTTCTCCGCACGCTCGCCCCCCTCCTCGCGGCCGAGTCGAACGCCGAGGCGTCCGCCGCCGGTGTCGAGGCGGGCGACCTCGAACAGGCCGTCTGGCTCAGGCTGCTCGAACGGCTGAGGGACGACGCCGCGCCCACCCACCCCGCCGACTGGCTCCGCCGGGCCGTCCGCGCCGAGGCCCGCCGCGCCCGCCGCGCCGCCCTGCGGGAACGCCCCTACCGCGGCGAGGAGGCCGGCGAGCCGCACGACTCGCCCGAGAGCACCGCCCTGACGACCGAACGCCGCCGCGCCGTACGCGCCGCCGTACGCCGGACCCCGGGCCACTGCCCGCGTCTGCTCACCGCGATGCTCGATCCGGCCGACCCCACCTACCGGGAAATCGCAGGGGAGTTGGGTATCTCACAGGGCAGTCTGGGACCGATGCGTTCCCGGTGCCTGGGATGCCTGCGCAGAATGCTGGCCTCAGAGGTTCCCGTGACGACCCCGAGGGGAAGGGTGCGGGAGACCGACCGATGGACCAGGTGAGCGGGAGGCATGCACACATGGGCATGAGCGTGACCATCTCAGCCGCGGACGCACAGGACGCGGAGCACATACTCAAGCTGCAGTACCTCTGCTACCAGAGCGAGGCGGAGCTCTACGGCGACTACTCGATCGAGCCGCTCACCCAGACCCTGGCCGCCCTCCGGGCCGAACTGGCCCAGGGGCACGCGCTCGTGGCACGCCTCGGCGACGAGATCGTCGCCTCCGTACGCGCCCGGGCCGACGAGGCGGGCACCGTACGGATCGCCAAGCTCATCGTCCACCCGCGCATGCGGCGCCACGGTCTCGGCGGCCGGCTGCTCGACGCCATCGAGGGCCGGTTCGCCGGCGATCCCGCCCCCACCGCCAAGCGCTACCAGCTCTTCACCGGCCACCGCAGCGAGGGCAACCTGCGGCTCTACCGCAGCAAGGGGTACGAACAGGTCGCGGCGCGCGAGATCGGCCCCCGGCTCACGCTCGTGACCCTGGAGAAGGCCGCCTAGGGCGTGTTGCGAAAGTCCCGCCTGCCCCGCGACGCCTGGCACGCACGCTCGCTGCGTTGTCGGGATCGTCCGAGTACACCCGGTACGAGGACGACCCTCCGCCTTGCGGTCGCACGCACCAGACGCCGCGGGGCCCGCCCTTCGGGCGGACGGCGCTACTTGCGCAACACGCCCTAGCCCCGGGGGGCCGGCATCCGGTCCCGGGCCGATGCCTCGCTAGGCGTTCGCCCGCGAGCGCCGCAGCCACCAGATCCCGGTCAGCGGCAGGAGCACCGGGATGAAGATGTAGCCGTAGCCGTACTCCGACCAGACCGTGGCGTCGGGGAACGCGGACGGGTCGACGAGCGTCCAGGTCCCCACGGTCAGCACGCCCACCAGCTCGGCGGCGCAGCACACCAGCGCCGCCCTGCGGGCCGTCTCCCCGCCCCTGACCAGGGTGTACGTGATGAAGGCGTACACCACGGCCGCCACCGCCGACAGTGCGTACGCGAGCGGCGCCCGGTCGAACTCGGTCGCGATCTGGTAGATCGAGCGCGAGACCGCGCCGACCGACATCACGCCGTACAGCCACACCAGCAGCATGCCGGGGCCCGTGACCAGACGGCCGGCTCCCTCGGTCGCACTCATCAGCCCACCGTCCAGATGTCGAAGAGACGTACCTCGAGAACCGCGAGGACGACACCGCTCGCCGCCACCGTCGCCGAGCCCCACCGGCTCCGCTCGCTGAGCGACATGAACGCGGCCGCGGGCACCGCGCACAGCGAGCCCAGGAGA
The DNA here is from genome assembly GCF_055563155.1 of Streptomyces sp. NPDC013317. Taxonomy (NCBI): domain Bacteria; kingdom Bacillati; phylum Actinomycetota; class Actinomycetes; order Kitasatosporales; family Streptomycetaceae; genus Streptomyces; species Streptomyces sp. NPDC013317. The sequence continues at coordinate 69,770 of NZ_JBVHDX010000021.1, read as the reverse complement.
TAGGCGACGAAGATCGTCGCGCCCTCCTCGGCCTTCTCGCCCCGCGACAGCTGCACGATGCCGACGACCAACTGCACGAGTGCGAGGAACGTCACCACGGCCATGCCGATGAAGTGCCAGTCCTTGGTCGGCTGGTCGCGGGTGAAGGCGAAGCCGCACCAGGCGGCGAGGGCGAGCGCGGCCACCGAGACCGCGACCGTCAGGGCGTCAAGCATGGGCCCGAGGGTATTACGGGCCAAAAGGCCCGATGCGCTCGCCCCCCGCCCCGCCCGTAGGGGCGAGACCCGGCCCGAGCCCTGCCGGCTCGGGGCGGTCCGGCTCGGCGTCGACCCGGCCGCCCGCGTGGCCTTCGCGGACGCCCCCACCGCGGGTCGGGCCGCCGGTCGCGCCGCGGGCACGCGGACCGTGGCCTTGACCACAACCCCCCACCCGTCGGCGCCCGACTCCGGCATCGCGGCGACCGACCCGTCGGAGCTGTCCGCGCAGGCCACGGACGGCGGAGAGGAGATCACCGCCGGAGCGTGACGGCCGGACGAGGTGTCCGCATGATGTCTCAACGGGGTCCGCTATTCGGACACCCCCGATTCGGCGGAACAGGTGCGTGCTTTACTTGCAGACATGACCACGACGAGCAGCCGCACCCTTGCGACCGAGGCGATCACGACGCCCGGTGCTCGTTGTATGTGTCGAATGTGCGCCTTCTGAGGGCCCCCGCCGAGCCTCGCGCCCCGAAGCGAGACCCCGACGGCCGAGCCGATCCGCCCGCCGAAACCGGTGCCGGACCGTGCCCGCCCCGCGCACGCGCCGCCTTCCGGCCGACCGCCGAAGCCGGCCCCCTGCGCCTGACTGTCCGAACGACGAATGCCCCGTGCCCGGCGGACCCCGCGCCGCGCACTCGACAGTGACGGAAACCCCTGTGATCACCACTACGGGCCTGACCAAGGTCTACGAGTCGCGAGGCCGCCAGGTCACCGCTCTGGACGGCGTCGACCTCCACGTCCGCGAGGGCGAGGTGTACGGCGTGATCGGCCAGAGCGGCGCCGGCAAGTCCTCGCTCATCCGCTGCGTCAACCTCCTGGAGCGCCCCACCTCCGGCACCGTCACCGTGGACGGCGTCGACCTCACCGCGCTCGCCGCCACGGGCCGCCGCGCCGGCAAGGACCTGCGCCGCGCCCGCAGCAGCATCGGCATGGTCTTCCAGCACTTCAACCTGCTGTCCTCCCGCACGGTGAAGGACAACATCGAACTCCCCCTGGAGATCCTCGGCGTCTCCGGCGCCGAGCGCTCCCGCCGCGCGCTGGAACTCCTCGACCTCGTCGGCCTCGCCGACAAGGCGAAGGCCTACCCCGGCCAGCTCTCCGGCGGCCAGAAGCAGCGCGTCGGCATAGCCCGCGCCCTGGCCGGCAACCCCAAGGTCCTGCTCTCCGACGAGGCCACCAGCGCACTCGACCCGGAGACCACCCGCTCCATCCTCCAGCTGCTGCGCGACCTCAACCGCCAGCTCGGCCTGACCGTGCTGCTCATCACGCACGAGATGGACGTCGTCAAGACGATCTGCGACTCGGCCGCGCTGATGCAGAAGGGCCGGATCGTCGAGTCCGGCACCGTGAGCGAACTGCTCGCCACCCCCGGCTCCGAGCTCGCCGCCGAACTCTTCCCGGTCAGCGGCGCCGCCACCGGACCCGACCGCACCGTCGTCGACGTGACCTTCCACGGCGAGGCGGCCACCCAGCCGGTGATCTCCCAGCTCTCCCGTACGTACAACATCGACATCTCGATCCTCGGCGCCGCCATGGACACCGTGGGCGGCAACCAGATCGGCCGGATGCGGATCGAACTGCCGGGGCGTTACGAGGAGAACGTCGTCCCCGTCGGCTTCCTGCGCGAGCAGGGCCTCCAGGTAGACGTCGTCGAAGAGGAGAACGCGCCCGGGACCGCGCCCCAGGCGGCGCCCCTGCTCGTCAAGGAAGGTGCCAAGTGACCTGGTCGGAGATGCAGCCCCTCCTGGAGCAGGGCACGGTCGACACCCTCTACATGGTCCTGTGGGCCACGCTCGTGACGATCGCCGGCGGACTGCCGCTCGGCATTCTCCTCGTCCTCACCGACAAGGGCGGCCTGCTGCAGAACACCGTCGTCAACAAGGTCGTCGGCGTGATCGTGAACATCGGCCGCTCGCTGCCGTTCATCATCCTGCTGATCGCCCTGATCCCCTTCACGACCTTCGTCGTGGGCACCTTCATCGGCCCCACCGCGATGATCGTGCCGCTCGCCATCGGCGCCATCCCGTTCTTCGCGCGCCTCGTCGAGACCGCGATCCGCGAGGTCGACCACGGCCTGGTCGAGGCCGTCCAGTCCATGGGCGGCTCCGTGACGACGATCATCCGCAAGGTGCTCCTGCCCCAGGCCCTGCCCTCGCTGGTCTCCGCCGTCACCACCACCGTCATCGTGCTCATCGGCTACTCCGCGATGGCCGGCGCGGTCGGCGGCGAAGGCCTCGGCTCCAAGGCCATCACCTACGGATACCAGCGCTTCGACACCCAGTTCATGCTGGTCACCGTCGTCGTCCTGATCGCCATCGTCACCGTGGTCCAGCTCATCGGCGACCTCGCCGTGCGTCTCCTCGCCCGCCGAGGGCGCACCGCCTGACCCAGGCGCCACCCCAGACTTCGTCCATCGGAGAAGAGCCCGGACTTGTTGTCCAGGCGTCCACCAGCACCACCGGAAAGAGGCACTCTTCGTGCGTAAGAACATCAAGCTCACCGCCGGCATCGCCGCCACCGCCGCGCTCGCCCTCGGCCTCACCGCCTGCGGCACCGCGTCGGACCCGTCCTCCGCCAAGGACGCGGCCGGCTCCGCCGACAAGCCGCTCGTCGTCGCCGCGTCCCCGACGCCGCACGCCGACATCCTGAACTACGTCAAGGACAACCTCGCCGCGAAGGAGGGCCTGAAGCTGGAGGTGAAGGAGTTCACGGACTACGTCCTGCCGAACACCGCCACCGAGTCCGGCCAGGTCGACGCCAACTTCTTCCAGCACAAGCCGTACCTCGACGACTTCAACAAGAAGAACAACACCCACATCGTCCCGGTGGTCAACGTCCACCTGGAGCCCCTCGGCCTCTACTCCAAGAAGGTCAAGGCCCTCTCCGACATCAAGGCCGGCCAGACCATCGCCGTCCCCAACGACACCACCAACGGCGGCCGCGCGCTCCAGCTGCTCGCCGAGAACGGTGTCATCACCCTCAAGGACGGCGTCGGCACCAACGCCAAGCTCTCCGACATCACGGACAAGAAGGGCCTGGAGTTCAAGGAGCTGGAGGCCGCCACCGTGCCCCGCGCCCTGAACGACGTGGACGCCGCGGTCATCAACGGCAACTACGCCATCGAGGCCAAGCTCTCGCCCGCCAAGGACGCCATCGCCGTGGAGAAGGCGGAGGGCAACCCCTACGCCAACTTCCTCGCCGTCAAGGAGGGCAACGAGAAGGACGCGCGCGTGCAGAAGCTCGTCAAGCTCCTCAACTCGCCCGAGGTGAAGAAGTACATCGAGGACACGTACAACGGCTCGGTCATCCCGGCCTTCGGAGCCGTCGCCAAGTAAGGCCCGCAGTACAGTTCTTGTGACGAAGGCCCCCGCACCCCGTCCGGTGCGCGGGGCCTTCGCCGTACCTCGCCCGTATCTGACGCCACATCGGACCCGGCGATGCGCACCGACGACTGCATGCTGCATGCTGTGCGTTCACGGTCGATTCGGACGGTCCACGGCATGGAGCTGCGCATGACTACCACCTTTCCGGACATCTCCATCAACACGGACCGGTTGGTGCTGCGCGCGCTCGAAGAGGCGGACGCGCCCGCCCTCGCCGAGATGATGAACGACGAGATGGTCGCGGCCTGGACGGCCGTCCCCCAGCCCTTCACCGAGGACGCCGCGCTCCGCTGGATCACCGAGTACGCCCCCGCCGAGCGCGAGGCCGGCCGGGGCCTCGACCTCGCCGTCACGGAGTTCCTCACCCAGCGCCTCGTCGGCATCGTCCAGCTGGGCAAGACCAACTGGCACGTCAGGTCCACCGAGATGTCGTACATCGTCGCGCCCTGGGCCCGCGGCGAGGGATACGCCTCCGAAGCCGCCCTCGCCACCTCCCAGTGGCTCTTCGGCGACCAGGGGATCGAACGCATCGAGCTGCGCACCGCGGCCGACAACACCGCCTCCCAGCAGGTCGCCCAGAAGATCGGCTGCATCAGCGAAGGCGTCCTGCGCGGCGCCTGCATAGCCCGCACCCGCACCGAGGACGGCACCTGGGCCGACCTCCGCACGGACTTCATCGTCTGGGGACTGCTCCCCGAGGACCTGGAAGGCGTCGCCGACCAGATGGCGGAAGCCGGCTACTCCTCCTTCACCGACTGGAGCTGAGCCCGCAACCGAAGCCGGGTACCCTCGACACGCCCCCGACCTGCGACGAGACCTCAGGAGACAGACGACGATGGCCGACCGGGTCACGGTGATCGGCTGGGACGGCTCGCCCCTCACCGAAGCGGCCCGGTCCGCGCTCTCCGCCGCCACGCTCGTGGCCGGCGCCGCGCACCACCTCGCCCTGCCCGAGGTCCCGCGAGGAGCCGAGAGGATCCGCCTCGGCAGTGTCGACCTCGCAGCCCGCCGCATCGCCCTCCACCGCGGCACCGCCGTCGTCCTCGCCGACGGCGACCCCGGCTTCTTCGGCGTCGTCCGCACCCTGCGCGCCCCCGAGCACGGCCTGGAGGTCGAGGTCGTCCCCGCCGTCTCCCCGGTCGCCGCCGCCTTCGCCCGCGCCGGCATGCCCTGGGACGACGCCCGGATCGTCGTCGCCCACCAGCGCACCCTGCGCCGCGCCGTCAACGTCTGCCGCGCCCATCCCAAGGTCGCCGTCCTCACCTCGCCCGGTGCCGGACCCGCCGAACTCGCCCTTCTCCTCGACGGCGTCCACCGCACCTTCGTCATCTGCGAGGAGCTCGGGACGGACCGCGAGCAGGTCACCGTCCTCACCTCCGACAAGGCCGCCGACCACGCCTGGCGCGACCCCAACGTCGTCATCGTCATCGGCGGCACGGCCGGCGCCCCGCCCGGAGGCTGGCTGATGGGCCAGGAGACCCCTGCCGTACGCGGCTGGGCCCTGCCCCCGGACGACTCCGCCGCCGCCCGTCGCAGCGGCGAGGACCCCACCCTGCGCGCCGCCCAGCTCGCCCGCCTCGGCCCCCGCGTCGGCGACCTCGTCTGGGACATCGGCTGTGGGGGCGGCGCGCTCGCCGTCGAGGCCGCCCGCTTCGGCGCCGCGGTCATCGCCGTGGACGCCGACCCGGACGCCTGCGCCCGCACCGAGGCCGCCGCCCGCCGCCACGGCGTCCAGCTCCAGACCGTACGAGGCCGCGCCCCGCACGTCCTGGAGCGCCTCCCCGAACCCGATGTCGTGCGGATCGGGGGCGGCGGCGTACCCGTCGTCACCGCCTGCACCGACCGCAGGCCCGAGCGGATCGTCGCCCATGCCTCCACCCGCGACGAGGCGGAGGCCATCGGCGCCGCGCTCACCGAGGGCGGCTACACCGTCGAATGCGCCCTGCTCCAGAGCGTCGACCTCGACCCCGGCGACTGGTCGGAACGCGACCGCTCCGTCGCCTTCCTGCTCTCCGGACGCAGGTCGGCCCCGCTCTAGGGGGTGTCTTGTGGATCATGCCGGGCTCGCGACGTCTGGCACGCGCGCTCGCCGCGTTGTCGTCAGTCGTGGACGCTCCGCGTGGACTCCATCCTCCGCCGTGCGATCGCACGCTCCCCCAAGCTCTCGGCTGCGCTCGAGCAGGGAGGACCCCACGCCGCCGCTCCCTGATCCGGCCTGATCCACAAGACACCCCCTAGTCCCGCTGGAGCGAGGCCACCCGTGATCGAGCCGCCCCGCCCGGCCAGGTAGGCTGGCCGATCGTCGTACCGCACCCGGACCGTCGGCCTTTTGTTCGCCGATGTCCGGACGTAGTGGCCGCTTCCGGCCGCTGATGTGGTACGGAGCAACCGGGGGACGCGCGACGTGGCGCAGTCCACAGCAAACCGTGCCGGATCCGCCTGTCATGACGGCCGTTGGCCGCGACAATGCTGGGGTGTCCGCGCGTCATTCGTGCCGCACGGCGCGCACGCTCGTTCTTGTTGACGGGCGAAGGTCTGAAGGAGCACAACCGATGGGCGAGGGGTACGCATGACGGACACCGGCCAGGTCCCGGGCGAGGGGCTGCCGGAGAACGCAGGCATGGTCGAGCAGCCGGGCATCCCCGCTCCGGGCGCGTACACCTTCCTGGACCCCTCCGAGAGCGCAGCCGACGACGACGACCTGCTCCTGATGCCGGGTGCGCAGGGCGCGTGGAGCGAGCACCAGCCCGGCTCCGTGCCCGCGCCGCCCGTCGCCGTCCCCGCCCAGGTGACCGCGCAGGGCATGATGCCCGGCCAGCTGCCGCCGCTCGGCGACCCGCTGACGGACCCGCTGGCCGGACCGATCGCCGACGCCCTGGCCGCTCAGACCCCGATGGCCCCCGCGGCCCCTCAGGCCGCCCCCGCCGCCCCGGTCGCGCACGAGGTCGTCTCCACCCCCGCGCACGGTGTCCCGACGGCCCCGGAGGCCGCCCACGGCATGCCGATGGCGGCCGAGAACGTCCACCACGGCGTCTCCACCCCCGCGCACGGCGTGCCCGTCGCGCCCCAGGAGCCGTACGGCGCCGAGGTCGTGACCGACCACGGCTACGAGCCCGGGATCCTCGACACCGGCGCCCACGAGGCCGCGGGCCGCGACTCCGGGTCGGTGGACCTCAGCGGCGTCCGCGTGCCGCCGACGACCTCCGCCCCGACCCCGCCGCCCGCCCGCCGTCCCCTGCACCTGGGTCCGCCCATGCCGGAGAACAACGGGGGAGTCGTACGGTCCCTGGCCGACCGCGGTCCCGCCTCCGCCGTTGCGGCTCCCGCGCCCATGGCCGCGCCGGTCCCGGTCCCCGTCGCCGCGACGGCGCCCACCCCCGTCCCCAGCCGGGTCGCGGGTCCGCCGACCACCGGCCCCGAGTACCTCGACATCCCCCAGGAGCAGCCGGCCGCCCCGGCCGCCGCGCAGCTCGGCGAGACGCCGCCGCAGGGCGCCGTCCCGTGGGACTCGCAGCCGCAGACGTCCGTGCAGCAGCCGATGCCCGCAGAAACGGTCGGTCAGTTCGTCCAGGTCGAGGGCACGGTTCCGACCACCCCGCACCTGGCGCCGACGCAGGCCGCCGAGCAGACGGTGGCCGAGGAGCCCGTGGCCGAGGAGCCCGTCGCCGAGGCTCCGGCCGTGGCGGAGGAGCCCGTCGTGGCCGAGGCGGCTCCCGTCGCCGAGGCGCCCGCGGAAGAGGCCGTGCCGATCGAGGCGTCCGTGGAGGAGGCCCCCGTGGTCGTCCCCGCGCCGCGCGACGGCGGCCCGGCCGCCGCCGTACCCGTACCGCAGGCCGAGGAAGCCGCCGTCGAGGCGCTTGAGGAGCCCGCGGCCGCCGAGGCCGCCGCCGAGCCCGTGGCGGACGAGCCGGTCGTGGACCAGCAGGTCGTGGACCAGCCGGTCGCCGAGGAGCCCACCGCAGCGGAACCGGTCGCCGAGCAGGCCGAGTCGGCCGACTCGGCCGAACCGATCGAGAACGCCGAACCGATCGAGAACGCCGAACCGATCGAGAACGTCGAACCGATCGAGAACGCCGGGCCCGTCGAGGAGCCCCCGGCGCAGGCGCCGTCCGAAGAGGCGGTCGCGGTCGCCGAGGAGCCGGTGGTCCAGGAGCCCGCCGCCCCGGGGGACGCGGTCGAGCAGCAGCACACGGACGGGGCCCTCGCCGACCCGGCGCCCGCCGCCGCGGCTGACGAGGAGGCGGCCGAGACCGAGGCGGCCGAGACCGAGGCGGCCGAGATCGACGCGGCGGACATCGAGACGGTGGAAGCCGAGACGGCGGACGTCGACTCGGTGGACGTCGAGCAGCCCGTCGGCGCACCGGCGCCGGGGTACGCCGACGCCGAGCGCGAGGCCGTGCTCCGCGTCATGCGCGAGCGCCGCGACATCCGCAACGGCTTCCGCTCCGACCCGATCCCGCACGAGGTGCTGCTGCGCGTCCTGGAGGCCGCCCACACGGCCCCCAGCGTCGGTCACTCCCAGCCCTGGGACTTCGTGGTCATCCGCTCCGCCGAGACCCGCCGGAGCATGCACGAACTCGCCCAGCGCCAGCGCGAGGCCTACGCCAAGTCGCTGCCGAAGGCCCGGGCGAAGCAGTTCAAGGAACTGAAGATCGAGGCCATCCTCGACACCCCGGTCAACATCGTCGTGACCGCCGATCCCACGCGGGGCGGCCGGCACACCCTCGGCCGCTACACGCAGCCGCAGATGGCGCCGTACTCGTCCGCGCTCGCCGTCGAGAACCTCTGGCTCGCCGCCCGCGCCGAGGGCCTCGGCGTCGGCTGGGTCAGCTTCTTCGACGAGCGCGAGATGGTGCGGTCCCTCGGCCTGCCCGAGCACCTCGAAGTGGTCGCGTACCTGTGCGTCGGCTACGTCGACGAGTTCCCCGAGGAGCCCGAGCTCATGCAGGCGGGCTGGTCCAAGCGCCGCCCGCTCTCCTGGGTCGTCCACGAGGAGACATACGGCCGCAGGGCACTGCCCGGCGAGGAGCCGCACGACCTGCTCCAGGAGACCGTCGCCAACATCCGCCCGCTGGACGCCAAGGCGCTCGGCGAGGCGTGGGAGCGGCAGAAGCGCATGACGAAGCCCGCCGGGGCGCTCGGCATGCTGGAGATCATCGCCGCGCAGCTCTCCGGGCTCTCCCGGATGTGCCCGCCGCCGGTCCCGGAGCCTGCGGCCGTCGCGATCTTCGCCGGCGACCACGGCGTGCACGCCCAGGGCGTCACCGCCTGGCCCCAGGAGGTGACCGGCCAGATGGTCGCGAACTTCCTCGGCGGGGGAGCGGTCTGCAACGCCTTCGCCAACCAGGTGGGCGCCGAGGTCTGTGTGATCGACGTCGGTGTCGCCTCCGACCTGCCGGCCACCCCCGGCCTGCTGCCGCGCAAGGTCCGCGCCGGCACGGGTGACTTCACGACCGGTCCCGCGATGACCCGCGAGGAGGTGCTCGGTGCGATCGAGGTGGGCATCGAGACCGCCCGTGATCTCGTGGCGGCGGGCAACAAGGCCCTGCTGACCGGCGAGATGGGCATCGCCAACACCACCGCGTCCGCGGCGCTGATCTCCGTGTACACGGCGGTCGACCCGGTCGAGGTCACCGGTCGCGGCACCGGCATCAACGACGAGATGCACGCCCGCAAGGTCGACGTGGTGCGACGCGCCCTCGACCTCCACAAGCCGGACCCGGCGGACCCGATCGGTGTCCTGTCGGCGGTCGGCGGCCTGGAGCACGCGGCGCTCGTCGGCCTGATCCTGGGCGCGGCCTCGCTGCGTACGCCGGTCGTCCTGGACGGCGTCTCGACGGGCGCGGCGGCGCTCGTGGCCCGGGCGATCGCGCCCGAGTCCCTGGCTGCCTGCATCGCGGGCCACCGCAGTGCGGAGCCGGGCCACGTGGCGGCCCTCAACAAGCTGGGCCTGCGCCCGCTGGTCGACCTCGACCTCCGCCTCGGCGAGGGCACCGGCGCCCTGCTCGCCCTGCCGATCGTCCAGAGCGCGGCCCGCGCGATGCACGAGGTGGCGACGTTCGACTCCGCGGGCGTGACGGAGAAGTAGCCACCCCGCCGTGACCGCAGTGCCCACCCGTCCCGCGCCGCGGAACGGGTGGGCACATCACCACGGCCCGGTGCGAGTCCCTCCCGGGCTCCACGGGCAGGGACATCCGTCACAGGCCGCCCGTCCCCGGTGACCGATATCGTGGGCACCGATCACGCACCGCGTCCCACCAGCCGCTTCACCGCCGCAGCGGCCCCGTACCCCGCCTCTCCGAGGAGCCGCACACCCATGGCCGACCCCGTCGAGACCGCCGCGTACCCCGCCTACCCCGTCGGCCTCCGCCTCTCCGGCAGGCGGGTCGTCGTCCTCGGCGGCGGCCAGGTCGCCCAGCGCAGGCTCCCCGCCCTCGTCGCGGCCGGCGCCGACGTCACGCTGATCTCCCCGTCCGCGACCCCGTCCGTCGAGGCGATGGCCGAGACCGGCGAGATCACCTGGGTCCGGCGCCGGTACGAGGACGGGGACATGGCCGACGCCTGGTACGCCCTCGTGGCCACCAGCGACCCCGTCGCCAACGCCGCGGCCTCCGACGAGGCCGAGCGGACCAAGACCTGGTGCGTGCGGGCCGACGACGCCGACGCGGCCACCGCCTGGACCCCGGCCACCGGCCGGAGCGAGGGCGTGACCGTGGCCGTGCTCACCGGCCACGACCCCCGCCGCTCCGCCGCCGTACGGGACGCCATCGTCGAGGGCCTGCGGGACGGTTCCCTCGCGGCCCCGCAGCACCGTTCGCGTACCCCGTTCGTGGCGCTCGTGGGCGGCGGCCCCGGCGACCCCGACCTGATCACGGTCCGCGGCCGCCGGCTGCTCGCCGAGGCCGACGTGGTCATCGCCGACCGCCTCGGCCCCCGTGACCTGCTCGACGAGCTGCCTCCGCACGTCGAGGTGATCGACGCGGCGAAGATCCCGTACGGCCGGTTCATGGCGCAGGAGGCCATCAACAACGCGCTCGTCGAGCACGCCAAGGCCGGGAAGTCGGTGGTGCGGCTCAAGGGCGGCGACCCGTTCGTCTTCGGCCGCGGCATGGAGGAGGCCCAGGCGCTCGCGGCGGAGGGCATCCCCTGCACCGTCGTCCCCGGCATCTCCAGCTCGATCTCCGTCCCCGGCGCGGCCGGCATCCCGGTCACGCACCGCGGCGTGGCCCACGAGTTCACCGTCGTCAGCGGCCACGTGGCGCCCGACGACCCGCGCTCCCTGGTCGACTGGGCCTCGCTCGCCAAGCTCACCGGCACGCTGGTGATCCTGATGGGCGTCGACAAGATCGGGAAGATCGCCGAGGCACTCGTCGCCCACGGCAAATCCCCCGAGACGCCGCTCGCCCTCGTCCAGGAGGGCACGACGGCCGCCCAGCGCCGCGTGGACTCGACGCTCGCCACGGTCGCGGAGACGGTGAGGGCCCAGGAGGTCCGCCCGCCGGCCGTCATCGTCATCGGCGACGTGGTCACGGAGAGCCCCGACAAGCTCGTGAAGTGACCCGTGGCCGGGGGTGATCGAACCCCTCGTCGCACACATTGGCACCGCACCCCGGACAAGGCAGTATCACCTCGTGGCCGAACTCATCACGATCGACGATCCCGACGACCCGCGCCTGCGCGACTACACCGGCCTGACCGACGTGGAGCTGCGCCGCAGGCGCGAGCCCGCCGAGGGGCTGTTCATCGCCGAGGGCGAGAAGGTCATCCGCCGGGCCCGGCAGGCCGGGTACGAGATGCGGTCGATGCTGCTCTCCGCCAAGTGGGTCGACGTCATGCGGGACGTCATCGACGAGGTCCCCGCGCCCGTGTACGCGGTGCAGCCGGAGCTCGCCGAGCGCGTCACCGGCTACCACGTGCACCGCGGGGCCCTCGCCTCCATGCAGCGCAAGCCGCTGCCGAGCGCCGAGGACCTGCTCCGTACGACCCGCAGGGTCGCCGTCATGGAGTCGGTCAACGACCACACCAACATCGGCGCCATCTTCCGCAGCGCGGCCGCCCTCGGCATGGACGCCGTGCTGCTGTCGCCGGACTGCGCGGACCCGCTGTACCGCCGCTCCGTGAAGGTCTCCATGGGCGCTGTCTTCTCCGTCCCGTACGCGAGGCTGGACACCTGGCCGCGCGGCCTGGAGGCGGTACGGGAGGCGGGCTTCAAGCTGCTCGCCCTCACCCCGGACGAGAAGGCCTCCCCGATCGACGTGGCGGCCCCGCACCGGCTCGAACGGGCGGCGCTGATGCTCGGCGCCGAGGGCGACGGCCTCTCCACGCAGGCGCTGCGCGCGGCGGACGAATGGGTGCGCATCCCGATGGCGCACGGCGTGGACTCGCTCAACGTGGGCGCGGCGGCGGCCGTCGCCTTCTACGCGGTGGCGAGCGGCCGCCCGCAGGACTGACCGCCGGCCCCTGCCAGGGCGTGCTTCGCCCTAGGGCCTGTCTTTCGGATCATGCCGGGCTCGCGACGCCTGGCACGCGCGCTCGCCGCGTTGTCGTCAGTCGTCGACGCTCCGCGTGGACTCCATTCTCCGCCGTGCGATCGCACGCTCCCCCAAGCTCTCGGCTGCGCTCGAGCAGGGGGGACCCCCACGCCGCCGCTCCCTGATCCGGCCTGATCCGAAAGACAGGCCCTAGCCCTGGAGCGCCTGCGCGGCCGCGATCCCCAGGGCGACGACCAGCGTCACCACGACGAACACGAAGAGCCGCTGCCGCAGCAGTCGCGGGTTGGCCGGACGGCGGCCCGTCGACGTCGTGCGCGCGCCACCGGGGCGGGACGGCGCGGGACGCCCGTTCGGACGGGACTGCGAGGCGCGCGCGGAGCCGCCGCCCGTGCGGGGCGCGGACGGCCGGGCGGCGGGGCCGCCCTGGTCCCGTCCCTGGGTCGTGCGCTCGGTGTAGCGCTCCGTCGGACGGCTGCCGGTCGACTGCTCCGTACGCTCCCGCTGCACCGGCGGACGGCTCGCGGGGAGCCCCTGCGCCTCGCGGGCGGCGATCTCCTTGAGCCGCATGGAGAGCTGGAGCGTGCTGGGCCGGTCCTCGGGGTCCTTGGCCAGACACGCCCGCACGAGCGGGGCCAGCGCGTCCGGTACACCGCCGAGCTGCGGCTCCTCGTGGACCACCCGGTAGAGCATGACCTCCGAACTGCCATGGCCGAACGGAGAGTCCGCCATCGCCGCGTACGCCAGGGTGGCGCCGAGCGAGAAGACGTCCGTGGCCGGGGTGACGGCCGCGCCTCGCACCTGCTCCGGCGCCAGGAAGCCGGGGGAGCCGACCGCCGTGCCCACGTGGGTGAGGGTGCTGGCGCCGGTGGCCCAGGCGATGCCGAAGTCGATGATCCGCGGGCCCTTGGGCGACAGCAGGATGTTCGACGGCTTGAGGTCCCGGTGGACGACCCCGGCCTCGTGCACGGCGACCAGGCCCTCCGAGAGCGCCGCCCCGATCGCGGCCACGTCGGCGGCCCGCAGCGGCCCCTCCTCGGCGACCCGGTCGTGCAGCGACGGGCCGGGCACGTACTGGGTGGCGAACCACGGACGGTCGGCCTCCAGGTCGGCGGCGACCAGCCGGGCCGTGCAGCCGCCCCGGATCCGGCGCGCCGCGGACACCTCGCGCGCGAAGCGCGACCGGAACTCCTGGTCCTCGGCAAGATCGGGCCGGATCACCTTCAGCGCCACCCGCTGCCCCCGCCGGTCGGACCCCAGGTACACGACCCCCATCCCGCCGGCCCCGAGCCGGCGGTGGAGCCGGAACGACCCGACGATCCGCGGATCCTCGCGCCGGAGCCGCATCATCGCCATGTCCGTCCCCTCGTCCGTTCGACGTGGCACAGCTTACGTAGTGACGACCCGGTGTGCTCATAGGCCGCGCCCTCGCGCGCGGATCGATTGTCAGTGCTGGGGAGGACACTTGAGGGGTGGTCAGAAGGACGGCTCCGAGGCCCGTCCGGACCGCGGGATTCTCCAACATCCAATCGCAGAAGGGGGATTCGGACGATGAAGGGTGATCGTGTGGAGATAGTCGTGGACGCGGGGGACACGACACGGACGTACGAAGTGGTGGCATCCCGGGCAGGTCGGAGGGTGGAGACGGCCGTACGGCGGGGGGTCGTGGAAGTGAGCGAAGTCACGCGCACAGGGGTGGTCGTCCGGACGGCCCGGTTCATGGCGAGCCGGGTCCTCGCACTGGTCGAGCAGCCGGTCCCTCTCAGGGAAGACCCTCAGTCCTAGCCCGGCCCCTCCACCCAGGGGAGTACGCCGAACGTGGCTCGTCATCCTCCGGGAGGCCCGGAGATCGGTACGCGGGCATGACGTTCGCGCGGCGTCCGATCCCTAGTGTTGAAGTCAAGCGGCGGGTGCAGCACTCGTCCCCCGAGGTCAACACCCGCCGCTGCCAGACACGACAGGAGAGGACCCATGGCGTATTCGGCACCGCGGATCAGCACCCGACCTTCGGCCCGCCGTCACCCCCTGGTGGCGACCGCCATGGTCCTCCCTCTCGCGACCCTGCTGGTCGTCGCCTTCGGCGGCTGGGACGCAGTGGTCACTCAAGCGTCGTCCGTGGGCGTGATGCTGGGGCGCTGAGCGGCGCCCCGGACCCGGGAGAGCGGCCCGGGTCGGGGACATCCGGCCAACAACCCCGTGGGGACGGGGGTGCGGCGGACGGCAGCGTGTGGCCGGTCAGCTGGGGAGCTGACCGGCCCTCGCGCTTTCCCTGGGCCTCGCCGAGGCACCCGAGCCTGCCCGGACCCGCAGGCGGCGCGTACGCTCCCCGCGTGGAGCAGGCCGAACTCGAACGACTGGGCGCCCTCGCCCGCGACGCCGCGCACCGGGCCGACGGGTCCTGCCCGTGCGCCCCGCAGACGCGTACCGTCCTCGCCGACCGGGACGACGGCACCGTCGTCCGCCACGGAGGGGTCGTCGTGAAGGCCCACGCCCCCGGCACCGACCCCGACGAGCACACGGCCCGGATCGCCGTCGCCGCCCTCGACGCCCTGGACGGCATCCTGCTCCCGCCCCACGCCCACCCCGCCCCGCAGGTCTCAGGCAGGCCGGTCACCGCCTGGCCCTACGGCGTCCCGGTCGACCCCGAAGCCCCCGACGCGGCGCCCTGGGAGGACGCCGCCCGGCTCCTCGCCCGGCTGCACCGCACCCTGCCGCCTCCCGGCCTCCCGGCCATGCGGGCCCCTGCCAAGGCCGCGCTCGCGGTCGAGCGGATGCGCCGGGCCGACGGCGCGCCCCGCAACGCCGTCGAGGCCGTCCTGAGCGCCTGGCGCACCCTCCCCGAGCGGAACGAGAGGAAGACGGCGGGCCGCCTCCTCTGCCACGGCGACTTCCACCTCGGCCAGCTCGTGCGCGACCCCCGTACCCCCGGCCGCCCCTGGGTCCTCATCGACGTGGACGACCTCGGCCTCGGCGACCCCGCCTGGGACCTGGCCCGCCCCGCTGCCTGGTTCGCCGCCGGCCTCCTGCCCCCGGACGTCTGGTCCCGTTTCCTCGACGCGTACGTGCGGGCAGGGGGCCCCGCCGTCGCCGGTCACGCCCCCTGGGACCAACTCGACGTCCCCGCCCGCGCCCTGACCGTCCAGACGGCGGCGCTCGCCCTTGCCAAGTCGACCGCCGAGCGCCGGCCCCTCGACGAGGTGGAGGTCGTGATGATCGACACGTGTGCCCGAATCGGCTCACTCCGAACCGAGTTGGCCCGGCCTGCGTCCCCCTAAGCTGAAAGCACCATTCGAACGGCAGGGAGTTGAGCCGACCATGCAGTGTCCCAAGTGCCACGCAGCGATGCACACGTACAACCGCAACGGCGTCCAGATCGAGCAGTGCAGCGGATGCCGGGGGATATTCCTGGACTACGGCGAGCTGGAGGCCCTGACCCGGCTCGAGTCCCAGTGGGTGCAGCAGGCTCCGCCCGCGCCCGCCCCGCCGGCCTACCCGGCGCACGGCGCCCCCGCCGCCCCCGCGTGGGGAGCCCCGCACCACGGCGGCCACCACGGCGGTCACCACCACCAGCGTGGCTTCGGCCGGATGCTCTTCTCCTCCTGAGCCACGGCGGACACGACGGAGCCCCCGGCCGCGAGAGGCGACCGGGGGCTCCGTCGTATGGTGCGCGATACTGGGATTGAACCAGTGACCTCTTCCGTGTCAGGGAAGCGCTCTCCCGCTGAGCTAATCGCGCGGGACGGTCCCAAACCATACAGGACCAGGGGTTTGCTGCGTGCGCGATACTGGGATTGAACCAGTGACCTCTTCCGTGTCAGGGAAGCGCTCTCCCGCTGAGCTAATCGCGCGGGACGGTCCATGCGGACCGGATCTTCGGTTGTTCTGCGTGCGCGATACTGGGATTGAACCAGTGACCTCTTCCGTGTCAGGGAAGCGCTCTCCCGCTGAGCTAATCGCGCTTGGAGGTGGAGACGGGATTTGAACCCGTGTAGACGGCTTTGCAGGCCGTTGCCTCGCCTCTCGGCCACTCCACCAGGAGTGAATACAGGGGTTCGGGAAGATCCCCCACATCGAGCGGACGACGAGATTCGAACTCGCGACCCTCACCTTGGCAAGGTGATGCTCTACCAACTGAGCCACGTCCGCTTGTCGTTTCCGTTCCGCTTGCGCGTCCCGGCGACGTGTTGAACTCTAGCGGATTCCTGGGCCAGCACAAAAACGCGTTTCCGCAGCGTGCTGAGCTGCGCACGGAGCCGGGTGGCCGGGACCGTGCGCGCGACGTTCACTCCCCGTGTCCCCCAGGTGGCGCGCAGCCGCCTCGGGGGGGGCGCCTCAAGGGTGTCCGCCGCCCGCGGCCATGTGTGAGCTCCTCCGCCCCGCCCCGCGCGCCTGGAGCGTGTCCTTCGGATCATGCCGGGCTCGCGGGGCCCGGCACGCACTCCCCCGTAGCCCTTCGGGCACGGGAGGTGCCCCCCGCCGCGTTGTCGTCGGTCGACCGCACGCTCCCCCAAGCTCTCGGCCGCCCTTGAGCAGGGGGACCCCCATGCCCCCGCTCCCTGATCCGGCCTGATCCAAAGGACACGCCCTAGACTCGATTCGTGCACGACCTTGCTCCCCTGGCCCGCTTCGGCGGCCTCGTCGCGACCGATCTGCGGGACGTCACCAGCGACCCCGCGGCCCTGGACTCCGCCGGCTTCTGGGCCGTCTCCGCGGACTTCGAGGGCCGTCTGACCTGCGCCCGCTTCGGCGACGTACGGGTCGACCCGGTCCCCGCCCCCACCCCGGGCGCCTGGCGCGGCCCCGCCGCCGACGACTGGACGTCGTCCCTCGACCACGCCGCGTACACCGCGGGCGTCCGCCGTGTCCGTGAGCACATCGCGCGCGGCGAGGTCTACCAGGCGAACCTCTGCCGCGTGATGACCGCGCCGCTGCCCGACCCCGACGCGGCCGACGTCGACGCCCTCACCGCGCTCCTCGCGCGCGGCAACCCCGCGCCGTACGCCGGAACGATTCGGCTGCCCGCCCACGGGGTGGAGATCGCCACCGCCTCGCCCGAGCTCTATCTGCGCCGCACGGGTGCCACGGTCGAGTCCGGCCCCATCAAGGGCACCGGCCGCACCGCCGGGGACCTGCTGGAGAAGGACCACGCCGAGAACGTGATGATCGTGGACCTCGTGCGGAACGACCTGGGCCGGGTCTGCGCCACCGGCTCGGTCACCGTTCCCGAGCTCTGCGCCGTCGAGCCGCACCCGGGTCTGGTCCACCTCGTCTCCACCGTCCGCGGCGAACTCGACGAGAAGGCGGGCTGGCCGGAGCTGCTCGCCGCCACGTTCCCGCCCGGCTCGGTCACCGGAGCGCCCAAGTCGAGCGCCCTGCGGATCATCGAGGCCCTGGAGACCGCGCCCCGCGGCCCGTACTGCGGAGGCATCGGCTGGGTCGACGCCGACCGCCGAACCGCCGAGCTCGCGGTCGGCATACGGACCTTCTGGATCGACCGCCCCGAGGGCGTGCTCCGGTTCGGCACCGGCGCCGGCATCACCTGGGGGTCCGACCCCGAGCGCGAGTGGGCGGAGACCGAGTTGAAGGCGTCCCGGCTGCTGGCGGTAGCGTCGGGCGCGTACGAGGCGAGCGGAAAGGCCATTTCTCGATGAAACTCTGGGTCAACGGAGGACTGCGCGACGCCGAGGAAGCCCGGGTGTCCGTCCTGGACCACGGGCTGACGGTCGGCGACGGCGTCTTCGAAACGGTCAAGGCCGTCCGCGGCGAGACCTTCGCCCTCACCCTCCACCTGGAGCGCCTCACCCGCTCGGCGCGCGGCCTCGGCCTGCCCGATCCCGACCTGGACGAGGTCCGCCGCGCCTGCTCCGCGGTCCTGGAGGCCAACCCGATGGAGCTCGGCCGGCTCCGCATCACGTACACCGGCGGTCTCTCCCCGCTCGGCTCCGAGCGGGGAGACGAGGGTGCCAGCCTCGTCGTGGGCCTCGGCGAGACGGGCCGCCGCCCCGACTCCACCGCCGTCATCACGGTCCCCTGGACCCGCAACGAGCGGGGCGCGCTGACCGGCCTGAAGACCACCTCGTACGCCGAGAACGTCGTCGCCCTCGCCAGGGCGCGCGAACAGGGTGCCTCCGAGGCGCTGTTCGCCAACACGGTCGGGCAGCTCTGCGAGGGCACCGGGGCCAACGTGTTCGTCGTGATCGACGGCCGCATCCACACCCCGCCCGTCTCGTCCGGCTGCCTCGCCGGCATCACCCGCGCCCTCACGGTCGAGTGGACCGGTGCGGTGGAGGCCGACCTGCCCCTGGACGTCCTGGAGAGCGCGCAGGAGATCTTCCTGACCTCGACCCTCCGCGACATCCAGGCCGTGCACCGGGTCGACGACCGTGAACTGTCCCCGGCTCCGGGGCCGGTCACGGCGAAGGCGATGAGGATCTTCGACGAGCTCGCGGCGGCGAACACGGACCCGCACGCGCGATAAGGGGATGACGGACGGCCGCCAGGGTGGGTAGAACACCGGTGATGACCACCACCCTGCGGCCGGCCGAGCCGCTTCAGCAGACCCCCGACGGCGGGCGCGCACGCGCGTACGACGTCTGTGTGAACAGCCGCCGTGTCGGCTCCGTGCGCCTCACCACCGCACCCGGCTTCGGAGCCGGTGCCGGAGTGATCGAGGACCTCGGCATCGACGAGAAGGACCGTCGGCGCGGCCGGGGCACCGTCGCCGCGCTCGCCGCCGAGGAGGTGCTGCGCGGCTGGGGCTGCCGCGAGGTCCAGATCTCCGTACCGGCGCGGGCGGAGGCGGCGCTGCGGATGGCGGTGGCCCTCGGCTACACCGAACGCAGCCGGAACATGGTCAAGGACCTCCCGGCCGAGCCGCCGGCGCTGCCGCCCGGTCTCGAGGTCCGCCCCATGACGGAGGCGGAGTTCGGGCCGTGGAAGGCGGAGGCCCAGGAGGGCTTCGCGCAGAGCTGGATGGAGCGGGGTGTTCCCGAGGAGCAGGCCCGGGCCAAGGCCGACGCCAGCCACCGCGAACTGCTGCCGCTGGGCCTTCGCTCACCCGGGGCGGCGATCAGCGTGGCGGTGCGGGACGGGGAGACCGTCGGCCATGTATGGACGGGCGCCCGCGAGCTGGAGCCGGGTGTCCACGGCAGGTACGTCTACGACATCGAGGTCGCCGAGAGCCATCGGGGCCACGGCTACGGCCGCGCCCTGATGCTGCTCGCCGAGCGGGACACGCTCGGCGCCGGGGGAGACCGGCTCGGACTCCACGTCTTCACGGGCAACACCCCGGCGATCCGGCTCTACGATTCGCTCGGGTACCGGACGACGCACGTCAACAGCTTCAAGCCGTTGCTCTAGGGGTCCCCTGCGGGGCACCCCCTGGCCGCCCCGGCGCGGTCCGTCAGCCGGCGAGCAGGCGGTCGGTGATCTCCTCGATGCGCCCGCGCAGACCGTCCTGGCTCTGGCCACCGTCCAGGCGCTCGCCGCCGACGACGTAGGTCGGGGTGCCGGTGACCTTGATCGCCTTGCCCTCAGCCTGATCGGCGTCGACGGTCAGCAGATGCCGTCCGTCGATCAGGGCGGTGTCGAACTCCTCGGCGTCCAGGCCCAGTTCGCGCGCCACGTCCATGAGGAGCGGCTCGCCGCGCTCGCCCAGCTCCGCGGTCCTGGCCAGCAGCGCCTCCGCGTACGGCCAGCCCTTGCCCTGCTCGGCGGCCTCCTCCGCCGCCTGCGCGGCGGCATAGGCGTGCTTGTGCTTCTCCAGCGGGAAGTGCCGCAGCTGGACGTCGATCCGGTCGCCGTACTTCTCGCGCAGCGCGCGCACGTCGTCGAGCGCGCGGAAGCAGTCGGGGCACTGGAGGTCGAACCAGGCCTCCACGGTGACGGGGGAGGCGGACGGGGTGGTGGAGTCGCTCATGGGGGCAGTCTTCCAGCCCCCGCCGGCCCGGCCCAACCGGGACCTGGGGAGGAGATCCGGACGGGGTGACCCGGAGATCTCCCTGAGGTCCGCCCGGAGACATGGCCGTGGGCCGCTCCGGCGGTGCAGGATGGAAGGGACGTACCGCACCAGGCGCTGGAGGATCGCATGCTCGCCGAGACCATCTTTTCCGCGGTGTCCGTGGCGGGCCTGGGCATCGCCGCGATCACGGCGTACCGCAAGCGCTTCCTCGCCGCGGCACGGATCGCCGCCTACTCCCTGGTGCCCATCGGTCTGGTGATGACCGGGGCGGTGGAGTGGGCCTTCGACACGGCCTTCAGCCCGACCGCCTGGGCCGGTTTCGGCGTGCTCGGCGCGGCCTGGCTGCTCTTCGTCTCCACCCGTGCCGTCGAGCGGCGCAGGGCGGGGCGCCAGGAGGTCGAGAAGGGCGGGAAGGCCGAGCCGGGTGTCGTCGCTCCGGCCGCCTCGGCGCCCTCGCTCGGCCGCGGACAGCGCGGCGCGACCCCGAAGCCGCAGAGTTCCGCGGCGGCGGACGACTTCAGCGACATCGAGGCGATTCTGAAGAAGCACGGCATCTGAGAGGGCGCCTCATCCACGGGATGTGATGAACTCCCCCTTACGAGGGGCGTGTTGCGGGCCGTCCCGCGGGGCGCTGCGCCATGATCCCCCCGAGATGCTCGATACCTCGCGGGATCACGCCCCCGCCCCCACCGAAGAGCCGCGCGGTTGCCTGTTCGCGCTCTCCCAGCCACCGCTGATGATCTTCCTCGCGGTGATCGGCTTTCTTCTCCTGACGGCCGCCGTGCACGACCTCTTCCTGCTGTGACGCGGCACGCGGCCGCTCAGCCGGCCGCTTCCTTGCGGCGCGCCCGGTACGCGGCGACGTGCAGTCGGTTGCCGCAGGTCCGACTGTCGCAGTAGCGGCGTGAACGGTTGCGGGAGAGGTCGACGAAGGCCCGGCCGCAGTCGGGTGCCTCGCAGCGCCGCAGCCGTTCCTGCTCGCCCGCCACGATGATGAACGCCAGGGCCATGCCGCAGTCGGCACCGAGGTGGTCGGCCACCGAGGCGCCGGGTGCGAAGTAGTGCACGTGCCAGTCGTAGCCGTCGTGGTTGGTGAGCTGCGGCGTCGTGCCGGCGGCGGCGACGAGCTGGTTGATCAGCGTCGTCGCGATCCGGGCGTCCGGCGCGGCGAAGATCGCCGCGAACCTGGCCCGTACGCCCTGGACGGCCTTCAGGTCGTCCTCGTCGAGCTCGCGCACGTCGCTGATGTCGTGGGCCCGCACGAAGGTGCGCAGCGCCGGGACGTCCACGAGTTCGTCCTCGCGGTCGCCCTGGGGCGCGGTGTTCATCAGATCGACGACGGTGTCGAGGGCGATCCGGGTGTCGTGGGGAATCAGCACGATTCGCTCCCTGGCCTGCTGCGGGCGGGTGCCCGCAGATGTGCGCTGACTCTAGCGGCTTCGCCGCGCGGCACCGGGAGAGGTCCGAAAGCGGGCCGGTACGGGGCCGAAACCCCGCTCCGGCCGCGTGCCCGAGATCGTGGCCCGCGGTCGGTGGCCCCGAAACGGGCGTCGGCGCCCTCCTCCGCGCCGGCTGCGCGGTGAGGACGCCGATGTCTGCCGTATGCGATTGTCCGCGCGGCGCCGTCGCCCCGAGTCGGACGGCGCCGTGCGGCTCTCGGCCTGGCTCAGCTGTCGGCCAGGATGTGCGAGAGCTCCGTGTCGAGATCGAAGTGGCGGTGCTCGGTGCCGGGCGGCACCGCGGCGTCGGTCCGCTTCAGGAACGACTCCAGGGCCCTCGCCGGGGCCTCGAGCAGGGCTTCGCCCTCGGGGGAACTCAGCGCGATGCAGACGACGCCCTGACCGTGACTGCGGGACGGCCAGACTCTGACGTCGCCGGTGCCGGTGGGCCGGTGCAGCCCCTCGGCGAGAAGGTCGCGGGCGAAGACCCACTCGACCGTCTCTTCGGCTCCGGTGTGGAAGGTGGCGTGCACGGCATACGGATCGGCCGTGTCATACCGCAGGCCCGCGGGTACAGGCAGTGAGGACTCGCTCGACACAACGAGGCGCAGGTGCAGCTCGCAGCTGACCGTGGTGTTCATAAGCGCCAGGGCCTTTCGCTCAGTGTGCGCTCGGGGATTCGCACGTCGGCGAAATCGACATGCCACCTACGGTGCCGTTGTAAACCCCTCTGTCTGTTTTGTGATCGTTCAGGTAGCTCGTATGGGCGCGTGTAACTTTCGGTAATACCGCCATATGAGTGAGGTCGCTCGGTCCGGTAAGTTGGGACCATGAATGCGGAGAGTGACGAGCGCACCGGGGAGTCCGCGGCCGACGGGGAATCCGAGCTGGGATCCCGGGCCCCCGAGTTCATCAAGGCCCGGCGGACCCTGCACATGAGTTGGCAGGTCGGCGTCTTCATCGTCGGACTGGCGGTGGTCGGCGCGGGTGTCGTCATGCTGCCCCTGCCGGGCCCCGGCTGGCTGGTGATCTTCGGTGGCATGGCGATCTGGGCCACCGAGTTCGTCTGGGCGCAGCTCGTGCTCCGCTGGACGAAACGGAAGGTCACCGAGGCGGCACAGCGCGCGCTCGACCCGAAGGTCCGGCGGCGCAACATCATCCTGACGACGATCGGTCTGGTCATCGTCGGAGCGCTGCTCGGCTTCTACCTCTGGAAGTACGGCTTCGTCATGCCGTGGAAGATCGACGACTGACCCGGGGGACGGTCGGGGCACCGGCTGACATGCGGTAATGTTTGCGGTGCGCCCGGGCGATTAGCTCAGTGGGAGAGCGCTTCGTTCACACCGAAGAGGTCACTGGTTCGAACCCAGTATCGCCCACCACCCGGACCGAAGGCCCGGAGACTGGATCCAGTCTCCGGGCCTTCGGCGTTCCCCGGCACGGTGGCCGCCGGGTCACCGCATGCGGCCGAGCCGCTCCCGGAGCCGGCGGGCGTCCCGCAGCCGCTGCTCGTACGTCGCCCCGACGGCCAGGAGCAGCAGACCGGCGAGCGCGGGCGGCAGCCAGCGGGGAGCGCGCCGACGGCCTGGACGACGTACGGGGCCAGCTCGTGCAGCCCGTCGAGGGCGAGGACCGTACCGCCGAGCACCAGCAGGGCCTGGAGCCGGAACCGTGCCCCCAGCAGGGTCACCACGAGCGCGGCGACGCCGAGCAGCAGCGGGCGCGGCCAGTCCGGGTCCGCCCAGGCGGCGAGGAGACCGGGCACCAGCGTGGCGGCGAGACCGGGGCCGTACGCCACCCAGGACGAGGCCTGCGGGTCGCGGCGCCGCCGGAGCGCGCCGACCACGAGGGCGGGCACGGTGACGGGCAGCGTGTACGCCTCCGGTGTCGTCACCTCCCAGGCGGCCAGCCGCACCCAGGCCGCCAGGAGGAACAGTGCCCCTGCGGTCCACGAGGCGAGCGGACGGCGCTCGGGCCTGACGGCCGTGGCGGCGGCGATCACACCGGCCAGGGCGAGGGCGAGCGCCAGGACGGCCGGCCGGGAGGTGGCCGCCGTCGTGACCGCGAACAGCGCCACGGCGGCGCCGGTGACCTCCACCGGGAGGGCGACGGGATGGCGCCGGAGACGTGCGCCGAGCAGGGCGGTGACGGTAGGGACCAGGAGCAGGGCCAGGGCGGTGCCCGGAGCCCGGAAGGCCGCCGCGGCCGCCCCTGCGGAGACCAGGCCCGTCGCCACGGCGACCGCCGCACAGGCGGCGACGGCTCGCCGGGCGCCCTCGGAGAGGAACGCACCCGCCACGAAGAGTCCGAGGAGGACGCCGAGCGCCCCGAAGGTCGCTCCCCGCGTGTCCAGGGCCACGGCGACCGTGCCCAGGGCGGAGACGAGCCCGCACCCGAACGCACTCCACCCGAACACCTCACGGGGCGGCACGGTCACGGCCGCCGGGCGCACCGGCCCCCACCCGTGCCACGAGCCCTCGGGGCCGGCTGCGTCCGGGCGCTCCGCGGCCGTCTCGGCGTCGTCGTTCCTCCGGGTGGCGGCCGCGGAGGATTCGCCGTGCGGTCGCGAGGCGCTCTCGACCGGTGACGGCAGGCCGCGCGTCAGGAGCGTCGGGCGGAACGCCAGGGCGAGGGCTGCCGTGGTCGTCACCAGCTGGAGGGCCAGAGCGGCCCCGTAGGGGAGCTCCAGGGAGAGCGGAAGCGCCGTCAGGGCCGCCCAGGCAAGGAAGAGCGCCGTGCAGCGGGACCAGAGGCGCGGCAGGGCGGCGAAAGCCGCGGCCGCGACGGTCAGGACCGCCGGCGCCGTCGACGGGTACCAGGCCAGAACGCGGTCCGCGTGGACGCCCGACCAGACCGGGGCCGTCCGCGCCACGGGGCCGAGCAGCGCCGCCGCGACCGGCGGGAGGGACCAGAGCACGCCCAGGGCCAGCACCCCGGCGCCCGCCGCGGCCAGTCCCGTCCGTACGCCGCGCGGGGCCGCCGACCGCAGTGCGCCCGTCAGCGCCACCGCACACAGCACGTACCCCGGGACCTCCCAGTCGCCCGGCAGGACCAGGCGCAGGACCCCGCCCGCCGCCGCGACCACCGCGAGCCCGGCCACCACCGACGCGGCCACCGCCGCACGGGGTGCCCTCCACGCCACGGCCATGGCCACGGCCGAACCGGCGACCAGCAGCGCACCCGCCGGCACCGGCGAGGAGAACGACAGCGCGCCGCCCGCGAGCAGTGCCCAGCCGCCCAGGACGCCCGCCCCCACGCCCGCCGTCACCCGTACCGGCGCCGGCTTCGCCCGGAGCGCCACGGCCAGATCCAGGGCCGCCGTCGCCAGCGCCGCCCAGCCCAGCGCGAGCGGACCGCCGTCCGATGCCAGGACGGCCAGGGGCAGGGGGAGTTGGGCCGCCACGACAGCAGCCGGCAGCGGAAGCCGCAGCCGCCCGAGGGCCGTTCCGTACGCCGTCCACGCGCCCGCGAGCACCGCCGACGCCACGGCCGCGAAGGCCGGACCGTCCGTGTCCGGCAGCGCCACCCGGTGCAGCGCGTACGCGTCCAGGACCGTGAACACCAGTCCCAGTGCCGCGACCGCCTCGGCCGTCGAACCGAGCCCCCGCCGCAGCAGCACCACCGGCACCACCAGCGCCGCGGACGTCACGGCGGCGAGCACCGCAGCACGGCCGCCGATCCCCATCGAACCCCAGCTGACCAGGGTGAAGGCCAGTGCCGCGATCGTCAGCAGCACACCGCCCAGGGTGAGCAGCACGTTCTGCGCGCTGCGCGGCGTCGAGTCGCCGACCGGCCCGGCCACGGCCCGCGGAGGCGCCAGGAACGCCGCTGGAGCGCCCAGTACGTGCAACAGCCAGGCCCGGCGGGCCAGCAACTGGGACCGGCGGGCGTCGAGTCGGGCCAGCTCGCGGTCGACGAGCACCAGCTCGTCGGCGGGCGGGAGTGCGTTGTCCATGCCCGGAGTGTGCTCCGGACCACAGTCCGGAACCATGCGCGCGGGTACTCATCTCCGGGCCTGAGTACGTACACACTGGGGTCATGGACTGGTGTCGCTACCGCTTCCGCAGCGTCTGGCGGCTCGCCGCCCCGCCCGACGCCGTCTACGCCGTGCTCGAACGCGCCGAGGAGTACCCGAGCTGGTGGCCCCAGGTCCGTGAGGTCGTGCCCGTCGACGAGGTGACCGGCACGGCC
Organism: Streptomyces sp. NPDC013317; assembly: GCF_055563155.1. NCBI lineage: Bacteria > Bacillati > Actinomycetota > Actinomycetes > Kitasatosporales > Streptomycetaceae > Streptomyces > Streptomyces sp. NPDC013317. The sequence goes on along the minus strand of NZ_JBVHDX010000021.1, from coordinate 44,048 downwards.
CGGTTCCGTTCCTTCCTCCCGTACGACCTCCTCGTCACCGCCGAGGCCAGGCACCGTGACCCCGTCGCCCACGTCCTGGAGATCGCGCTCCACGGAGACCTGGAGGGCTGGGCGCGCTGGACCCTCACCTCGGTCGCGGGCTCCCGCACCCGCGCGGTCTACGACCAGGAGGTCGAGGTGACCAGCCCCCTGATGCGCCGGCTCGCCATCCCCGGGCGGCCCGTCTTCCGCGCCAACCACGCCCTGATGATGCGTGCGGGACGACGAGGGCTCAGGGCCCACCTGCGCGCGGTTTGAAGGAAGCCCGCGGAAACCTGTATGGTTCAACCCGTTCCCGGGCGATTAGCTCAGCGGGAGAGCACTTCGTTCACACCGAAGGGGTCACTGGTTCGATCCCAGTATCGCCCACCGGGAGAGGCCGGTCCGTCGAAAGACGGACCGGCCTTCCGCATTCCCGGCCCGCGCCCCGGCCTTGGGCCCGGCCTCAGGCGGCGGTCCGCAGCTCCGGGCGGAGCGGCCATGCCGGATCCACCGTCTCCGGCGTCCCGTTGCGCGTGAACCACGCCTGCAGCCCGCGCGCCTGCGCCGCGTGCCAGACCGCCTGCAGGGTGTGCAGCTCGGCGGGCGACAGCCGCTCGAGCCGTGCCGCGAACCGCCGTGCCACCGCCCGTACGACATCCAGGGCCGCCGTCGCGTCCGCCGCCGCGTCGTGCGCGCCGTCCAGCTCCACGCCGTACTGCGCGCAGAGGTCCGTCAGCGTCCGGCGGCCCTTGCGGTAGCGGTCCAGGTGCTTGTCGAGCACCCGCGGATCCAGCACGCACAGCGGCGTGTTCTCCAGATAGCGGCCCAGCGAGGAGGCGCGGTGGCGGCGCAGCTCGCGGTCCAGGATCGTCAGATCGAAGGGCGCGTTCATCACCACCAGCGGCCGGCCGGCGGCACACTGCTCGGCCAGCGCCCGACCCAGCTCCTCCATGACGGGTGCGGGCCAGCGCCCGTTCCGCTGCAGATGATCGTCCGTCAGACCATGGACCTCCGTGGCCGCAGGGGGCACCGGAATCCCGGGGTTGACCAGCCAGCGAGTGACCCGCGGACGCCCGCCGGCCGTGTCCTGGACGACGAGCGCGGCCGAGACGATCCGGTCCTGCTCGACGTCAACTCCCGTGGTTTCCGTGTCGAATGCGGCCAGGGGTCCTTCATACCAGTGCGTCATCCCCGAACTCCTCGCACATTTGCGGCAGATGGCGATCCCCCTGCCCGAACCGGTGATACCCGGGCTGTTTGCCCCGTACGCGGACCGGTGACAACACAGATGACGGGGAAGGGAATTGACATGGCGCTCGCCCAGCCCGAATCGGGAGGGCTGCCGCCTCAGCGGGCAGCACCGTTGCGCGGCTCACTCGCCACCACCGCCTGCATGGAGACGCTCCAGGTGGGGTATCTCCACGCGGTCGCGGCGGCGGCGGGCTGCTCGCTGTCGCAGCCGTTTCCGGACAACGGCATCGACTGGCACGTGAGCCACAGCGCTCCCGGCCACACCGTCGACGACGAGGTGACCATCAAGGTGCAGCTGAAGTGCACCTACCAGCTGCCGCCGAGGCCGCCCGGTCCCGCGTTCTCCTTCACCCTGGACAACGACCATCTGGTGAAGCTGGCGCGGACCCCGGTCTCGGTGCACAAGATCCTGGTCGTGATGATCGTGCCGCGCGACCAGGAGGACTGGCTGCGGGCCGGGCACGACCGACTGGACCTGCGGCACTGCTGTTACTGGATCAACCTGGCCGGCCACCCGGTGACGGGGCGGCGGCGGACGACCGTGCGCATACCGACGGCGCGGATCTTCGACGACCGGGCTCTGTGCGAGATCATGACCCGGGTCGGCGTGGGAGGGAGACCTTGATGCACCGGCCGATCGGCGAACAGGGGGACGGGGCCGGCTACGGCCCCGTCCTGCCACCGTTCCGCCCCCATCCCCCGCCCGGCGACCTCCCCGGCGGCCCCTGGGCCGACGCGGCGGGTTCACCCGACCCCGGACGCGTCGACCCGCTGGTCCTCGGCGCGCTGCTCGCCCGCCACGGCTGGCGACGGCGCGGCGGGGCCGCGGGCCGCTACAGCCGCTGGACCCCGCCGGGGTCCGGGACCGTCTCGGGTACGAGCCTGCTCGTACCCGAGAGCCGGGCCTTCCCCGACTGCGAGGACCTGCTCGGGGAGGCGCTCGACGCTCTCCGGCACAGTGCGGCGCCGTCCGCCCGGGAGGTCCTGGTCGGGCTGACCGTGCCCAGCGACGAGATCCGCTGGTGGCGCGACGTGCCGCCCGGCCCCGCGGGCACGGTGCCCTGGACCGTCCAGGAGCAGCTGAGGTCGGCCGCGCGTCAGCTGCTGCTCGCCGGGGCGCTGGCCGTCCGAGGGCGCGCGGGGTACTACGGCGCCCGGCACCGGCGACAGGCCCAGGCGTCCCTGGAGGCGGTGGTCGTCGGCGCGGCGCCGGGCGGCCGGGGCCTGACCGCGTTCGTCCCCGTCGACTCGGGCCGGGCCATCGCCGTACGGCTGTACCACGCGCTGTACGCGGCGCGTGAGGCCACCGACTACCAGCGCGCCACGGGCGGGATGGAGGCCTTCGACGCGGCGGTCGAGGCGGGGGTGAGCCGTGAGCTGACCGAGGCGCTCGTCGCGCTGGTCCGGGGCACGGAGGGGGCCAGGATCGCGCTGGAGTGGGCCCCCGCCGCCGGAACGCCCACCGGGTGCGCGGCCCGGCCCGAGCCCGTCGAGTTCTCGGCGGGCGACCTGCCTGCCCTGCGCGAGGCGAGCGCGCGCTACATGACGGACGAGCCGTCCGTACCGGTACGGATCACGGGCGCCGTCGTCCGTATGCGCCGCTCGGGACCGCGCGGCGAGGGGACCGTACGGCTTCGGGTCCTCGGCGGCGCCGAGGTGCCGCACGTGCGGGTGACCCTGGACGAGGAGTCGTACCGCACGGCCGGCCACGCGCATCTGGTCGGGCTGCCGATCCGGGTGGTGGGCCGGCTGGAGAGCCGAGGAGGCTTCCGCCGCCTGACGGACGCCTCGGGAGTCGTCCCGGTCCAGGTGGACGAGGCGGAGCGGGACCGCCTGATGAAGTCGCTCCACGAGAACCTCGACTTCTTCGAGGAGGCCTGCGGCCCGGGGGAGTGAGCGAGGGGCGGGGACCGGCACCTCGTCCCCTCGCCTGCCGGGACCGGTTCCCGGGTGCGCCAGTGCGCCGAAGGGACACGGCCGGCCCGCCTGGGCCGGCGCATCAACGGCAGCCCCGTGAGCCCGGCCGGCAGGACCCGGCCACCCCGAACGCCCGATCCGGCATCCCGATGAGCCCGGCGGGTGAGCCGAAGGGGCGCGCCGGGGGAACAGCGCCGAGCGCGCGGAGGCACGTGAGGCAGGAGCGGGGCGAGCACGGTCGGTGCTGTGAGCCCGGCACCAGCGTCCCGGAGGCGAAGCGAGCCCTTAGAATTTACAGCGCGCGGCACCTCGTCTCTGTCGCGCGCCGTCGACGCCGGCACATCGTGTCTGCCTGCGCCCTTATGGAAAGAGCATCCGTGTCTGATGTCCGTGTGACCGTCCAGTCCGCCTCAGGAGCCGAGGATCGGGCGGTGAGCGCGGGCACGACCGCCGGCGCGCTGTTCGCCGACGACCGGTCCGTGATCGCCGCCCGCGTCGGCGGTGAGCTGAAGGACCTCACCTACCTCGTCGCCGAGGGCGACGTCGTCGAGCCCGTCGAGATCTCCTCCCCGGACGGTCTCGACATCCTGCGGCACTCCACCGCGCACGTCATGGCCCAGGCCGTGCAGGAGCTCTTCCCCGAGGCCAAGCTCGGCATCGGCCCGCCGGTCCGGGACGGCTTCTACTACGACTTCGACGTCGAGAAGCCGTTCACGCCCGAGGATCTCAAGGCCATCGAGAAGAAGATGCAGGAGATCCAGAAGCGCGGGCAGCGCTTCTCCCGTCGCGTCGTGACCGACGAGGCCGCCCGCGAGGAGCTCGCGGACGAGCCGTACAAGCTGGAGCTCATCGGCATCAAGGGCTCCGCGTCGACCGACGACGGCGCCAGCGTCGAGGTCGGCGGCGGCGAGCTGACGATCTACGACAACCTGGACGCCAAGACCGGCGACCTGTGCTGGAAGGACCTCTGCCGAGGCCCGCACCTGCCCACCACCCGGAACATCCCCGCGTTCAAGCTGATGCGGAACGCCGCCGCCTACTGGCGCGGCAGCGAGAAGAACCCGATGCTCCAGCGCATCTACGGCACCGCCTGGCCGTCGAAGGACGAGCTGAAGGCCCACCTCGACTTCCTCGCCGAGGCCGAGAAGCGCGACCACCGCAAGCTCGGCAACGAGCTCGACCTCTTCTCCGTCCCGGACGAGATCGGTTCCGGTCTCGCCGTCTTCCACCCCAAGGGCGGCATCATCCGCCGGGTCATGGAGGACTACTCGCGCAAGCGCCACGAGGAGGAGGGCTACGAGTTCGTCTACTCGCCGCACGCCACCAAGGGCAAGCTCTTCGAGAAGTCGGGTCACCTCGACTGGTACGCCGAGGGCATGTACCCCCCCATGCAGCTCGACGAGGGCGTGGACTACTACCTCAAGCCCATGAACTGCCCGATGCACAACCTGATCTTCGACGCGCGCGGACGTTCCTACCGTGAACTGCCGCTCCGCCTGTTCGAGTTCGGCACCGTGTACCGGTACGAGAAGTCGGGCGTCGTGCACGGCCTGACCCGCGCCCGGGGCTTCACCCAGGACGACGCGCACATCTACTGCACCCGCGAGCAGATGGCGGAGGAGCTCGACAAGACGCTCACCTTCGTCCTCAACCTGCTGCGCGACTACGGTCTGACCGACTTCTACCTGGAGCTGTCCACCAAGGACCCGGAGAAGTTCGTCGGCTCGGACGAGGCGTGGGAGGAGGCCACCGCGGTCCTCCAGCAGGTGGCCGAGAAGCAGGGCCTCCCGCTCACCCCCGACCCGGGCGGCGCCGCGTTCTACGGCCCGAAGATCTCCGTGCAGGCGCGTGACGCCATCGGCCGTACCTGGCAGATGTCGACCGTGCAGCTGGACTTCAACCTGCCGGAGCGCTTCGACCTGGAGTACACCGGTCCCGACGGCACCAAGCAGCGTCCGGTCATGATCCACCGCGCGCTGTTCGGCTCGATCGAGCGCTTCTTCGCCGTGCTCCTGGAGCACTACGCGGGCGCCATGCCGCCGTGGCTGGCCCCCGTCCAGGCGACCGGCATCCCGATCGGCGACGCGCACATCCCGTACCTCCAGGAGTTCGCCGCCAAGGCGAAGAGGCAGGGGCTGCGGGTCGAGGTCGACGCCTCCTCGGACCGGATGCAGAAGAAGATCCGCAACGCGCAGAAGCAGAAGGTCCCGTTCATGATCATCGCGGGTGACGAGGACATGGCCAACGGCGCCGTCTCCTTCCGTTACCGCGACGGCTCGCAGGAGAACGGCATCCCCGTCGACGAGGCCATCGCCAAGATCGCCAAGGTCGTCGAGGAGCGCGTCCAGGTCTGACCCGGGCGGCGCAGGTGCTCAAGGGGCCCCCGGGAAGTCTCCCGGGGGCCTCTTCTCGTCCTCCCGCGTGAACGTCTGGATCAGCCAGGACGAGAACGAGCCGGTGACGGCCCCGATCAGGGCGACTCCGCACGCCATCATGCCCACCGCGATGACCCTCCCGGTCGTCGTCACCGGGGTCACGTCCCCGTACCCGACCGTCGTCAGGGTCTCCGCCGCCCACCACAGGGAGTCGCCGAAGGTACGGATCGTGGCGCCCGGCGCCCCTCGCTCATGCTGGAAGACCGCGAGCGCGCCGGCGAAGCCCAGCAGGGCGACCGTGAGACTGGAGTACGCCATGACCCTGGCGTACAGGGTCAGCCGCGGCTGGTCCCGGCGGCGCTGGATCTGCTCGTAGATCTTCACCATCTGCAGCGGCCGCAGCAGCGGAAGGATCAGGACCACCGTGCCCAGCAGGTGCGTGCGGACGAAGCGCAGCGGCCTGAGGCCGCTCAGGCGGACCCGCACCACGTAGTCGAGGATGAAGACGGACCAGGCCGCGAGCGTGATCGCGAGACAGAGGTCGAGCCAGATCTGGTCCATGCCGTGGGCCAGCACCCGCACCGTGTACCCGGCGAGGTAGAGCAGGGACGCCACGGCGAGCGGGGTCTCCATGCGGCGGTCCCAGCGTTGTTGGTTCTCCGGCCTCTCGTCCATCGGATCAGCATCTCCGGGAGTCGGGGACGAGCGCCCCGGCGACACGTTCCGAACGGGCGAAGCAATATGCTGCACAGCATGACGATTGAGCCGGAGCAGCAGATCGGAGTCGGGACGCAGGACGCGTTCCAGCGCCTGTGGACGCCTCACCGGATGGCGTACATCCAGGGCGAGAACAAGCCGACCGGGCCGGGGGCCGAGGACGGCTGTCCGTTCTGCGTGATCCCGTCGAAGTCGGACGAGGACGGCCTTGTGATAGCACGGGGCGAGAACGTCTACGCCGTGCTCAATCTCTACCCGTACAACGGCGGACACCTGATGGTGGTCCCGTACCGGCACGTCGCCGACTACACGGATCTGGACGCGCCGGAGACCGCCGAACTCGGCGAGTTCACCAAGCGGGCCATGATCGCCCTGCGTACCGCCTCGGGAGCGCACGGCTTCAACATCGGCATGAACCAGGGCGCGGTCGCGGGCGCCGGTATCGCCGCCCACCTGCACCAGCACATCGTGCCCCGCTGGGGCGGCGACACCAACTTCATGCCGGTCGTCGGTCACACGAAGGTGCTGCCGCAGCTCCTCGCCGACACCCGCGCGATGCTGGCCGCCGCCTGGCCGGCCACGTCGGAACTCGCCTGACCCCTACGCGTCGTACGCGTCCGCCTTCTTCGGGCCCGGGTCCTGGACGGCGCCGCTCAGGATCAGCGAGCGGTTGGTGAAGCGCTCGGTGTCCACGCCGTGATCGTCGAGCACCTCGATGGTCGCCGCGTGGACCGCGCGCATCACCGGTGTCGCGGCGCGGATCGCGTCGTCGGCCATGAAGCGGTGCCGCCACGGCTGGGCGGCCCACGCGTGGCGCAGTCCGAAGGGCTCCGGCAGGACGAGCTTGCCGCCGAGGAAGTCCAGGATCGCCGGGAACCAGGTCAGCGGGGCGCGGACCGCCTTGCGGACGATCTCGTCCGTCGCCAGGAGCGGCAGCTGGACCTCCCTGGTCTCCCAGAAGCGGACCGTCTTGGAGACCTCCTTCGTCTTCGCCTTGGGCTTGGTGGTGAAGAGCGAGTGGACCGGGCCGAGCGCGTGTCCCGTGACCTCCACGCGCAGCGTGCGGTGGAGCGAGGTCACCGTGATCATCATCGTCAGGACGAGCTGGCCGTCCCAGAGCGTGAACTGCACACCGAGGTAGTGCCGGTTGCCGGCGCCGAACTGCTGGTCGTTGCAGATGCGCTGTATCTCGTGCGGCTTGACCTGGAAGTGGACGATGTTGTCACCGTCGGGCCTGGCGACCTCGTCGGCCCCCTCGCCCACCGGCGAGACGATCCAGTGCTTGACGGTCGGCTTGGGGAAGCCGGTCTTCAGGGAGCCCCGCTCCAGCATCGTGAGCTGGTCGTGGATCTTCCGTACGACGTCCCAGGCGCGGAAGTCGTGGATCTCGCGTCCGTCCTTGGGGATCAGCTCCTCGGCGAGCGTCCAGCTGCCCCAGCGCGTGCCCATGCCCAGTATTCCCTTGGGGCCCGCGTAGAAGACGATGTTGGACTGCTGCTCGGCGGAGAGCTTCTCCAGGTTCTGGCGGAGCTCCTCCGCGGACTTCTCGGCGGGGTCTCCGGGGACCGCCTCGGGGATCTTGGCGCCGATGCCGCCGCCGCTCAGCAGCGCGGTCCAGCGTTCGCGCAGGTCCCTGGCCGTGGACTCGCAGATCCGTTTGGCCAGGAACCAGCCGAGGACGGGGGCGACGATCATCGCCCGGAGGTAGATCCCCAGGAAGCCGCCGAACGGCAGCTTGATCATGAAGCCCACCGCGATCAGCGCGGCCACCAGCAGGATCGCCGTGCCCACCGCGCTGGTGCGCCTGTTCTCCGAGCCTGCGACCATGCGGCGGAGCTGGATCACGCCGAGCCAGAGCAGCAGTCCGGGCAGGAACAGGACGCCGAAGACGAAGGTGACCAGGGTCAGCCTGACGTCACGCTGCTTGCGGATGCCGGTGGCGGCCAGACAGTGCTCGACCACGGGCTGCGGGTCGGTGCCGAAGGACTGGATGAGCGCCTTGCGGGCGCCACCGAGCATCCGCACCTGGACCGCGCGCGAGAAGGCCTCACCGAGGTCGGGCCGGAAGAGCCGGGCCCATCTGCCGTCGGTGACCTTGGACTGGTGCCAGTCGTTGTTGGCGTCCAGGATCGCTTCCACCGGGCTGTCGCGGTACGCGGCGGAGGCCAGGGCATGCGTCGCCGCCGTCTGTCCGTCCGAGCCCTGCAGAGGAACCTGCGCCCCGGGTCCGAAACTGCCGATCGTCACTGATGCCCCCATCGCCGCGCGCCCGCGTGGTTCACCGCGTGTCCCACTGCGGCCTGTTCCCGACTGCCGCGCCCCGCACACCTGCTGAGCTGGGCACCACAGCGTAACCGGGTACCGGCGGATGCGTCACGGGTCGGCCGGATGCCGTACGTCGGAGGGGAGTTGGACGGACGGCATCCGGCCGTGTGCGGGCGGCTAGGAACCCTTCCCCGCCTGCTCGCGGAGCTTCTCGGCGAGTTGATGGGGCATCGGCTCGTGACGTGCGTACGAACGGTCGAAGCGGCCGGTGCCGTGCGAGATGGAACGGAGGTCGACCGCGTACCGTCCGATCTCGATCTCGGGGACCTCGGCGCGCACCAACGTCCGCCCGGTACCGGCCTGTTCGGTGCCGACGACCCGGCCGCGGCGCCCGGAGAGGTCGCTCATCACCGGCCCCACGTACTCGTCGGGGACGAGGACCTGGACCTCGGCGACCGGCTCCAGGAGCCGGATGCTCGCCTCGGCCGCCGCCTCGCGCAGGGCCAGGGCGCCCGCGGTCTGGAACGCGGCGTCGGAGGAGTCGACCGAATGGGCCTTGCCGTCGCGCAGGGTGATCCGCACGTCGACCAGCGGGTGCCCGGCGGCCACCCCGCGCGCGGCCTGCGCGCGTACGCCCTTCTCGACGGAGGGGATGAACTGGCGCGGAACCGCCCCGCCCACCACCTTGTCGACGAACTCGATCCCGCTCCCGGGAGGCAGCGGCTCGACGTCGATCTCGCAGATCGCGTACTGCCCGTGGCCGCCGGACTGTTTGACGTGCCGGCCCCGCCCGGCCGACGGCCCGCCGAAGGTCTCGCGGAGCGCCACCTTGTGCGGGACCGCGTCGACCTGCACCCCGTACCGGCTGCGAAGCCGCTCGAGGGCCACGTCCATGTGCGCCTCGCCCAGGCACCACAGAACGACCTGGTGGGTGTCCTGGTTCTGCTCCAGACGCATGGTCGGGTCCTCGGCGACCAGCCGCGCCAGACCCTGCGAGAGCTTGTCCTCGTCGGCCTTGCTGTGGGCCTCGATCGCCAGGGGGAGCAGCGGGTCGGGCATCGTCCACGGCTCCATCAGGAGCGGATCGTCCTTGCTGGAGAGGGTGTCGCCGGTCTCCGCCCGGGCGAGCTTGGCCACGCACGCCAGGTCGCCCGCCACGCACTGGCTCAGCTGGCGCTGCTGCTTGCCGAAGGGGGAGGTCAGTGCGCCGACCCGCTCGTCGACGTCGTGGTCCTCGTGGCCGCGGTCGGTCAGTCCGTGTCCGGAGACATGGACCGTCGCGTCGGGACGCAGGGTGCCGGAGAAGACCCGGACGAGAGAGATCCGGCCGACATAGGGGTCGGAGGCGGTCTTGACGACCTCGGCGACGAGCGGCCCCTCGGGATCACAGGTGACCGGGGGCCGCGGGACGCCGTCGGGCGTGGTCACCGCGGGCGCCTCGCGCTCCAGCGGGGTGGGGAAGCCGCGGGTGATCAGTTCGAGCAGCTCGACGGTGCCGAGTCCCTGCTTGCCGCCGGCGGAGGCGGGAGCGGCGGCCAGCACCGGATGGAAGGTGCCCCGGGCGACGGCCTTCTCCAGATCGTCGATCAGCGACTTGATGTCGATCGCCTCACCGCCGAGGTAGCGGTCCATGAGGGTCTCGTCCTCGCTCTCGGCGATGATCCCCTCGATCAGCCTGTTGCGGGCCTCCGCGAGCAGCGGCCGCTGGCTCTCGTCCGGCGGGTTCTCCTGCCGGGCGCCCGTGGAGTAGTCGAATATCCGCTCCGAGAGGAGCCCCACCAGGCCCGTCGTCGGCGCGTGTCCGTCCGGTGCCTCCGGGCCGGACAGCGGCAGGTACAGGGGGAGCACGGCATCGGGGTCGTCGCCGCCGAAGATGGCGGAGCAGACCGAGGTCAGCTCGTCGAAGCCGGTGCGGGCGGTGTCGAGATGGGTGACCACGATGGCGCGGGGCATGCCGACGGCCGCGCACTCCTCCCACACCATGCGGGTCGACCCGGCGATCGCGTCGGCCTCCTGGGCGGCCGAGACGACGAAGAGGGCCGCGTCCGCCGCGCGCAGACCGGCCCTCAGCTCCCCGACGAAGTCGGCGTACCCGGGGGTGTCGAGGAGATTGATCTTGACCCCGTCCCATTCGAGGGGGACGAGGGAGAGCTGTACGGAACGTTGCTGGCGGTGCTCGATCTCGTCGTGGTCGGAGAGCGTTCCGCCGTCCTCGACGCGCCCCGCCCGGTTGACCGCCCCCGCCGTCAGCGCGAGCGCCTCGACGAGTGTCGTCTTACCCGATCCGCTGTGGCCGACCAGCACCACGTTCCGTACGGCCGAGGGCCGGTCGGCCGTTGGGGCCCTGCCGGCGGCTCCGGAGTGTGCGTTCGCCTTGTCGCCCATGATGGGGTCCTCCCGATCGCTTGCACCGCTCGCTCGCGCGGTGAGGCGGGACGCGGGCGCAGGGGGAGACACTGGGCAGCTCCGGCGGTGCCCGCGGTTGTCCTTCGAGCTTTGCACCGACGTCATGGTGCGTCCATACGTCGTACGCGACGCGGCGGGCGGGTGCCCGTCGGTTCGGCGGCAGCGTCGCTGGCTACGATGGGCGGGCCGGTGGTCGTAGGGGCCGCGGCCCACCGAACCTCGGGAAGGCCATGCTGAACAAGTACGCGCGTGCATTCTTCACGCGTGTCCTCACACCGTTCGCCGCGTTTCTGCTCCGGCGGGGCGTCAGCCCCGACGCGGTCACGCTCATCGGCACGGCCGGAGTGATGGCGGGAGCCCTGGTCTTCTTCCCCCGGGGAGAGTTCTTCTGGGGCACGATCGTCATCACCCTCTTCGTCTTCTCCGACCTCGTCGACGGGAACATGGCCCGGCAGGCGGGGATTTCCAGCCGTTGGGGAGCGTTCCTCGACTCGACCCTCGACCGGGTCGCCGACGGCGCCATCTTCGGTGGCTTCGCGCTCTGGTACGCGGGCAGCGGCGACGACAACGTGATGTGCGCCGTATCGATCTTCTGCCTGGCCAGCGGTCAGGTCGTCTCGTACACCAAGGCACGAGGCGAATCGATTGGCCTGCCGGTCGCGGTCAACGGCCTGGTCGAGAGGGCAGAGCGGCTCGTGATCTCGCTGGTCGCCGCGGGCCTCGCCGGACTGCACGCCTTCGGCGTGCCGGGCGTGGACGTCCTGCTGCCGATCGCGCTCTGGATCGTGGCGGTGGGCAGCGCGGTGACCCTCGGCCAGCGGGTGGTCACGGTACGACGGGAATCGGCGGAGGCCGACGCGGCCGCGGACGCGTCCGGTGCGCGGGGGAACGAGGCGACGTCATGAGCGGGCTGCAGGACCGGCTGACCGACACCCTCTACGGGCTCGGCTGGGCGACCGTGAAGAAGCTGCCGGAGCCGGTGGCGGCGGGCCTCGGCCGGCGGATCGCCGACACCGCCTGGAAGCGCCGCGGCAAGAGCGTGCTGCGGCTGGAGTCCAACCTCGCCCGTGTGGTGCCCGACGCGGGCCCCGAGCGGCTCCGCGCGCTCTCGCAGGCCGGCATGCGCTCCTACATGCGGTACTGGATGGAGTCCTTCCGGCTGCCGACCTGGAGCAAGGAGCGGGTCGACCGCGGCTTCGACGTGAAGGACGTCCACTACCTGAAGGACGGTCTCGCCTCCGGCCGCGGAGTGATACTCGCCCTGCCGCACCTGGCCAACTGGGACCTCGCGGGCGTGTGGGTGACCCGCTCCCTCGGCGTGCCGTTCACCACGGTCGCCGAGCGGCTCAAGCCCGAGACGCTGTACGACCGGTTCGTCGCCTACCGCGAGTCGCTGGGCATGGAGGTGCTCCCGCACTCCGGCGGCACGGCGTTCGGGACCCTCGCGCGACGGCTGCGCGACGGCGGTCTGATCTGCCTGGTCGCCGACCGCGACCTGTCCGCCTCCGGCACCGAGGTCACCTTCTTCGGGGAGAAGGCCCGGATGCCGGCCGGGCCCGCGCTGCTCGCCCAGCAGACGGGCGCGCTGCTGCTGCCCGTGACCCTCTGGTACGACGAGACCCCGGTCATGAAGGGGCGCATCCACCCGCCCGTCGACGTACCCGAGTCAGGTACCCGGGCCGAGAAGACGTCCCTGATGACACAGGCGCTGGCCGATGCCTTCGCCGACGGGATCGCGGACCACCCGGAGGACTGGCACATGCTGCAGCGACTGTGGCTGAAGGACCTGGAGGAGCGCCCGCCGCTCGGCGAGGAGCGCAGGCCGTGAAGATCGGCATCGTCTGCCCCTACTCGTGGGACGTGCCCGGCGGCGTCCAGTTCCACATCCGTGACCTCGCCGAGCACCTCATCAGGCTCGGGCACGAGGTCTCGGTGCTCGCCCCCGCCGACGACGAGACGCCGCTGCCGCCGTACGTCGTCTCGGCGGGCCGCGCCGTGCCCGTCCCGTACAACGGTTCGGTGGCCCGGCTGAACTTCGGCTTCCTGTCGGCGGCCCGGGTACGGCGCTGGCTGCACGACGGCACCTTCGACGTCATCCACATCCACGAGCCGGCCTCACCCTCGCTCGGTCTGCTGAGCTGCTGGGCCGCGCAGGGGCCGATCGTCGCCACCTTCCACACGTCCAACCCGCGCTCGCGGGCGATGATCGCCGCGTACCCGATCCTGCAGCCGGCGCTGGAGAAGATCAGCGCGCGGATCGCGGTGAGCGAGTACGCCCGGCGCACGCTGGTCGAGCACCTCGGCGGGGACGCCGTCGTCATCCCCAACGGCGTCGACGTCGACTTCTTCGCGCGGGCCGAGCCCAGGGCGGAGTGGCAGGGGCAGACCCTCGGCTTCATCGGGCGCATCGACGAGCCGCGCAAGGGCCTGCCGGTCCTGATGAAGGCGCTGCCGAAGATCCTCGCGGAGCGTCCCGACACGCGGCTCCTCGTCGCCGGGCGCGGTGACGAGGAGGAGGCGGTCGCCTCGCTGCCGCGCGAGATGCGGGAGCGCGTGGAGTTCCTCGGCATGGTCAGCGACGAGGACAAGGCGCGGCTGCTGCGCAGCGTCGACGTCTACGTCGCGCCGAACACGGGCGGCGAGAGCTTCGGAATCATCCTCGTCGAGGCTCTGTCGGCGGGCGCGCCGGTCCTCGCCTCCGACCTGGACGCCTTCGCCCAGGTCCTCGACCAGGGCGCGGCGGGCGAGCTCTTCGCCAACGAGGACGCGGACGCGCTGGCGGACACGGCGATCCGGCTCCTCGGGGACGAGGTGCGGCGCAAGGAGCTGAGCAGGCGCGGGAGCGCGCACGTACGGCGCTTCGACTGGTCGACGGTGGGCGCGGACATCCTCGCGGTCTACGAGACGGTGACGGACGGCGCGGCCTCGGTCGCCACGGACGAACGCGTGGGCCTGCGGGCACGGTTCGGCCTGGCGTCGAGGGACTGAGCGGAGCCGGGGACGGTCCGTCGCGGGCATGTCCACTCGGCCGTCCGGCTCGCGGACGGGCGGACGGCGAAGGTCCGCTCCGCCCGCGACCCTGACCTGTGGGAAGGGCCGCTGCCCCCGCGACGGTAGCCTGTGCGCCCGTGACCGAAACCCTGATCTGGACCGTCGTCGCGCTGATCGCGATCGGCCTGTACCTCAGCTGGACCGCCGGCCGGCTCGACCGGCTGCACTCGCGGATCGACGCGGCCCGCGCCGCCCTCGACGCCCAGCTGCTGCGCCGCGCCTCGGTCGCCCAGGAGCTCGCCACCTCCGGAGTGCTCGACCCGGCCGCCTCGATCGTGCTCTACGAGGCCGCGCACGCGGCCCGGCAGGCCGAGGAGGACCACCGCGAGGTCGCCGAGAGCGAACTGAGCCAGGCGCTGCGGGCGGTGTTCGGCGAGCCCGAGCAGGTCGAGGCCGTACGGGAGGCCCCCGGCGGCGAGGAGGCCGCGGGCGAACTCGCCGCGGCCGTCCGTCGCGTACCGATGGCCCGCCGGTTCCACAACGACGCCGTCCGCGCCGCACGGGCGCTGCGCCGCCACCGCACCGTGCGCTGGTTCCGGCTCGCAGGCCACGCACCGTTCCCACTGGCCTTCGAAATGGACGACGAACCGCCCGTGGCCCTTGCTGATCGTCCGTCCTGACCTTTCAGGCCTGCGAAATCAACCAAAACGATCCACCGGCTGAACATTGGCCCTTGATGTGGACTGCTGGTGGACTGTTTCCTCATTCTTGTCTCAACACCGCTTTCACGAGTGAGGTCCCCGTGTCCACCACGCTTCCCAACAGCACCCAGTCTCCCGAGACCGGCACCGCGCGCGTCAAGCGCGGCATGGCCGAGCAGCTCAAGGGCGGCGTGATCATGGACGTGGTCAACGCCGAGCAGGCGAAGATCGCCGAGGACGCGGGCGCCGTGGCCGTCATGGCCCTCGAGCGGGTCCCCGCCGACATCCGCAAGGACGGCGGCGTCGCCCGGATGTCCGACCCGAACATGATCGAGGAGATCATCGGCGCGGTCTCCATCCCGGTCATGGCCAAGTCCCGCATCGGCCACTTCGTCGAGGCCCAGGTCCTGCAGTCCCTCGGTGTCGACTACATCGACGAGTCCGAGGTCCTCACCCCGGCCGACGAGATCAACCACTCCGACAAGTGGGCGTTCACCACCCCCTTCGTCTGTGGCGCCACCAACCTGGGCGAAGCCCTTCGCCGCATCGCCGAGGGCGCGGCCATGATCCGCTCCAAGGGCGAGGCCGGCACCGGCAACGTCGTCGAGGCCGTCCGCCACCTGCGCCAGATCAAGAACGAGATCGCCAAGCTGCGCGGCTTCGACAACAACGAGCTGTTCGCCGCCGCCAAGGACCTGCGCGCCCCGTACGAGCTGGTCAAGGAGGTCGCCGAGCTCGGCAAGCTGCCGGTCGTGCTGTTCTCCGCCGGTGGTGTCGCCACCCCCGCCGACGCCGCGCTGATGCGCCAGCTCGGTGCCGAGGGCGTCTTCGTCGGCTCCGGCATCTTCAAGTCGGGCGACCCGGCCAAGCGTGCCGCCGCCATCGTGAAGGCCACCACCTTCTACGACGACCCGAAGATCATCGCGGACGCCTCCCGCAACCTGGGCGAGGCCATGGTCGGCATCAACTGCGACACCCTCCCCGAGTCCGAGCGCTACGCCAACCGCGGCTGGTAAGCACCCATGAGCACACCCGTGATCGGTGTCCTGGCACTCCAGGGCGACGTACGGGAGCACCTGATCGCCCTGGCCGCGGCTGACGCCGTGGCCAGGCCGGTTCGGCGCCCCGAGGAGCTCGCCGAGGTCGACGGCCTCGTCATACCGGGCGGCGAGTCCACCACCATCTCCAAGCTGGCCGAGCTCTTCGGCCTGATGGAGCCGCTGCGCGAGCGCATCGCCGCCGGCCTGCCCGTCTACGGCACCTGCGCCGGTCTGATCATGCTCGCCGACAAGATCCTCGACCCGCGCTCGGGCCAGGAGACCTTCGGCGGCATCGACATGATCGTCCGCCGCAACGCCTTCGGCCGTCAGAACGAGTCCTTCGAGGCCGGCGTCACCGTCACCGGCATCGAGGACGGCCCCGTCGAGGGCGTCTTCATCCGCGCCCCCTGGGTCGAGTCGGTCGGTGCGGAGGTCGAGGTCCTCGCCGAGCACGAGGGCCACATCGTGGCCGTGCGCCAGGGCCAGGCCCTGGCGACCTCGTTCCACCCCGAGCTCACCGGCGATCACCGCATTCACGCCCTGTTCGTCGACATGGTGCGCTCCGCGCGGTGACGAGGTCCCGGTAAGATCTCTGGGGTTCGTTCAGAAATGGGTTACGCGAAGGAGACAGGCAGATGTCCGGCCACTCTAAATGGGCTACGACGAAGCACAAGAAGGCCGTGATCGACGCCAAGCGCGGCAAGCTCTTCGCGAAGCTGATCAAGAACATCGAGGTCGCGGCCCGGACCGGCGGCGCCGACCTGGATGGCAACCCGACGCTGTTCGACGCCGTGCAGAAGGCGAAGAAGAGCTCGGTCCCGAACAAGAACATCGACTCGGCGATCAAGCGCGGCGGCGGACTCGAGGCCGGCGGCGTCGACTACGAGACGATCATGTACGAGGGCTACGGTCCGAACGGTGTCGCGGTGCTCATCGAGTGCCTCACCGACAACCGCAACCGTGCCGCCTCCGACGTCCGCGTCGCCATGACCCGCAACGGCGGCTCGATGGCCGACCCGGGCTCGGTCTCGTACCTGTTCAACCGCAAGGGCGTCATCGTGCTGCCCAAGGGCGAGCTGACCGAGGACGACGTCCTCGGCGCCGTCCTCGACGCAGGTGCCGAGGAGGTCAACGACCTCGGTGAGAGCTTCGAGGTGATCAGCGAGGCCACCGACATGGTCGCCGTCCGTACCGCCCTCCAGGAGGCCGGTATCGACTACGACTCCGCCGACTCCAACTTCGTCCCGACCATGCAGGTCGAGCTGGACGAGGAGGGCGCGCGCAAGATCTTCAAACTGATCGACGCGCTGGAGGACAGCGACGACGTGCAGAACGTCTTCGCCAACTTCGACGTCAGCGACGAGGTCATGGAGAAGGTCGACGCCTGACGAGGCATCGTCCGCGCACAACGAGGAGCGGCCCGCCGGAGAACCGGCGGGCCGCTCTTTCGTCATCCCCGGCCGGGTGGGTGTCAGGAATCAGCCGGGTACGGGATCACCTTCAGTCGATCCGCTTGAAGTCGCCCGAGTTCTTGACGCTCCCCGAGGCGCCGCCCGCGGCGGTGACCTTCTTCATCCGGCTGGTCCGGCCGTCCTGCCACCAGACGTTCATCGACGCCTCGTAGGTGCAGGTGTTCCGGTAGTACACCGTGGTGGTGGTCCAGCCCTCGGCCCAGGACCAGCTGAAGCAGCCGGTCTTGCCGCGGTGGATCTCCGAGGACGCCGCCTGGGCGGGCGAGCTGAGACCGACCGTGGCGAGCGCGATCGCGGCGCCCGTGACGCCGATCTTGGACATGCGACGCATGTTTCCCCCTGTTTTGTTGGGTTGTGTGGCCGAGAACAGACGACCACTCGAACGTTCACACGTCGGTCAAACGTGCGAATGTCAGTGATCATAATGAGGAACGATCATGACGGCAAGGTGAATTCACGATGCTCGGGCGCCGCCCCCGGCAGGTCGTCGGCCCGTCGGACCCCCGTGGTCGGCCGCGGTGTCAGAGGCAGCCGGTAGCCTTCAGGCGTTTGCCGAGGGATGGAGGAGCAGTGCGTGTCTTGGGTGTCGACCCCGGGCTGACGCGGTGTGGCGTGGGAGTCGTCGACGGCGTGGCCGGGCGCCCTCTGACCATGCTCGGCGTCGGTGTCGTGCGCACCCCCGCGGACGATCAGATCGGCCCGCGACTCGTCCTCATCGAACAGGGCATCGAGGCCTGGATCGAGGAGTACCAGCCCGAAATGGTCGCCGTGGAGCGGGTCTTCAGCCAGCACAACGTCCGTACGGTGATGGGCACCGCCCAGGCCAGTGCCGTCGCCATGCTCTGCGCGTCCCGGCGCGGCATCCCCG
The DNA here is from genome assembly GCF_055563155.1 of Streptomyces sp. NPDC013317. Classification (NCBI taxonomy): domain Bacteria; kingdom Bacillati; phylum Actinomycetota; class Actinomycetes; order Kitasatosporales; family Streptomycetaceae; genus Streptomyces; species Streptomyces sp. NPDC013317. The sequence continues at coordinate 26,024 of NZ_JBVHDX010000021.1, read as the reverse complement.
TCGCACTGCACACCCCCAGCGAGGTCAAGGCGGCCGTCACCGGCAGCGGCCGCGCCGACAAGGACCAGGTCGGAGCCATGGTGACCCGGCTGCTACGGCTCTCCGCCCCGCCCAAGCCGGCCGACGCGGCGGACGCCCTCGCCCTGGCCATCTGTCACATCTGGCGCGCCCCGGCCCAGAACCGTCTCCAGCAGGCCGTCGCCGCCCATCACGCAACCCACGCCTCGAAAGGCCGACCCGCATGATCGCCTTCGTCAGCGGCCCGGTCGCCGCGCTCGCCCCCACCACCGCGGTCGTCGAGGTCGGCGGCATCGGCATGGCCGTCCAGTGCACGCCGAACACCATCGCCGGCCTGAGGATCGGTCAGGAGGCCCGGCTCGCCACGTCGCTGGTGGTCCGTGAGGACTCCCTGACGCTCTACGGCTTCGCCGACGACGACGAGCGCCAGGTCTTCGAGCTGCTCCAGACCGCCAGCGGCGTCGGACCCCGTCTCGCCCAGGCGATGCTCGGCGTGCACAGCCCCGACGCGCTCCGCCTCGCCGTCTCCACCGGAGACGAGAAGACCCTGACCGCCGTCCCCGGCATCGGCAAGAAGGGGGCGCAGAAACTCCTCCTCGAACTGAAGGACAAGCTGGGGCAGCCGCTGGGCACCGGCGGCCTCGTCGGCGCCCAGCGCGCGGCGACCGGGCCCGCGCCCTGGACGGAGCAGCTCGCCGCCGCCCTCGTCGGCCTCGGCTACGCGTCCCGAGAGGCGGAGGAGGCGGTCGCGGCGGTGACGCCCCAGGCCGAGGCCGCGATCGCCGCGGGCGAGGCGGCCCCGGTCCCGCAGCTTCTCCGCGCGGCCCTCCAGACCCTGAACCGCGCCAGATAGCCCTGCGGGGCGCCTTCCCCACCCCGCCTCCGGGCGCGATATTCGGCCTCGCCCGCGTGTGAGGCGGGGTTCGAGGCGGAGCCCCGGTCCGGGAAGGCGGAGCCCCGGTCCGGAAGGGGCGGGGCAGGGACAGAACCCGCCGCAGGCGCCCCGCTCGCCGCACACACCACCGCACCGACACCACCCATGAAGGCAGAGACCGTGAACTGGGACGACGACACCGCACCCGCAGCCGAGGACCGCCTCGTCGGCGCCTCGGCCGACGGCGACGACCAGGCCGTCGAGGCCGCGCTGCGTCCCAAGGACCTGGCCGAGTTCGTCGGTCAGGAGAAGGTCCGGCAGCAGCTCGACCTGGTCCTCAAGGCCGCCCGCCAGCGCGGCGCCACCGCGGACCACGTGCTGCTCTCCGGCGCGCCCGGTCTCGGCAAGACCACCCTCTCGATGATCATCGCCGCCGAGATGAAGGCCCCTATCCGGATCACCTCCGGCCCCGCCATCCAGCACGCCGGCGACCTCGCCGCGATCCTCTCCTCCCTCCAGGAGGGAGAGATCCTCTTCCTCGACGAGATCCACCGCATGTCCCGCCCCGCCGAGGAGATGCTCTACATGGCGATGGAGGACTTCCGCGTCGACGTCATCGTCGGCAAGGGCCCCGGCGCCACCGCCATCCCCCTGGAGCTGCCGCCCTTCACCCTGGTCGGTGCCACCACCCGGGCCGGACTCCTGCCGCCCCCGCTCCGCGACCGCTTCGGCTTCACCGGCCACATGGAGTTCTACGACCCCGCCGAACTGGAGCGCGTCATCCACCGCTCCGCCGGACTCCTCGACGTCGAGATCGACACCGCCGGAGCCGCCGAGATCGCCGGGCGCTCCCGCGGCACCCCCCGCATCGCCAACCGCCTCCTGCGCCGCGTCCGCGACTACGCCCAGGTCAGGGCCGACGGCGTGATCACCCGCGAGATCGCCTCCGCCGCGCTCGGCGTGTACGAGGTGGACGCCCGCGGCCTCGATCGGCTCGACCGCGCCGTCCTGGAGGCCCTGCTCAAGCTCTTCGGCGGTGGGCCGGTCGGGCTGTCGACCCTCGCGGTGGCGGTGGGGGAGGAGCGGGAGACCGTCGAGGAGGTCGCCGAACCCTTCCTCGTACGGGAAGGGCTCCTGGCGCGCACACCCCGTGGTCGGGTCGCCACTCCGGCGGCATGGGCCCACCTCGGGCTCGTTCCACCGCAGGCAGCGGCCCCGGGCGCGCCAGGAAGCGGACAACAGGGGCTCTTCGGGGCGTGACGGGACCGTGACGGCGCGGAGACTCGTCGGAGCAGGAACCAGGGTGCGATGCTGGACGTTGTTCCAACGATGCGGACTCGCCTAGACTCCGCCGATGCCGACCTTTCTGGTCGGCACGCCCACCCCCGAAGATCAGGCCGCGGGTTCTCCGCGTCCGTGCGAAGGAAACCCGTCCCGTGAGTATCGTGACCCTCCTCCCCTTCATCGTCCTCATCGGGGCCATGTTCCTGATGACCCGCTCTGCGAAGAAGAAGCAGCAGGCGGCCGCGCAGATGCGCGACGAGATGCAGCCCGGCACCGGCGTACGGACGATCGGGGGGATGTACGCCACCGTCAAGGAAATCGGCGACGAGACCGTCCTCCTCGAGGTCGCTCCCGGCGTGCACGCCGTCTACGCGAAGAACGCCATCGGCGCGGTCCTCGCGGACGACGAGTACAACCGCATCGTCCACGGTGACGAGCCGGACGCCGAGGCCGTCGTCCCGGACGACGCCTCCTCCCTGACCGAGACGGCCGACGCCGTCGCGGCGGACGAGGTCGTCGAAGACACCAAACCCGACCTGACCAAGAAGGCCGAGGCCGTCGAGGCCGACGCCGAGGTCAAGAAGGACGGCAAGGGCGACAGCGGGACCGAGGCGAAGTAGTCGCGACCGGGGACCGCGGAGAACGCCCACCGGCGTCCGCGGTCCCCGGCACGGTTCCACGTCTGCGGGGGCAGGTCCCCACACACACTTTCGTGGCCGCACCGCGCACACCCGTCGCCGGGCGGTTGGACAGGGAGAAACGACAAGGTGGCAGCACCGAAGAAGGGCCGAAGGCCGGCGGGGGGCCAGAGCAGGCCGGGGCGTGCCCTGGCTCTGATCCTGATCGCCATGGTCGCGCTCACGGGCGCGATGTTCTGGTCGGGGCACACCACTCCGCGGCTGGGCATCGACCTCGCGGGCGGTACCTCGATCACGCTCAAGGCGAAGGCCGAGCCCGGCAAGGAAGACGCCGTCAACGAGACCAACATGAACACCGCGGTCGGCATCATCGACCGCCGTGTCAACGGTCTGGGTGTCTCCGAGGCCGAGGTCCAGACGCAGGGCCGCGAGAACATCATCGTCAACATCCCGCGGGGTGTGGACGAGAAGCAGGCGCGTGAGCAGGTCGGTACGACCGCTCAGCTGCACTTCCGGCCGGTGCTGGCCTGGGCCCCGAGCGGTCCGGCGACCCCGACGCCGTCCGGCAGCCCCACGCCGTCCGCGTCCACGAAGCCGTCCGCCGGCTCCTCCGCGAGCCCCTCGGCCTCGGCCGCGGACGGCAAGGCCTCTCCCTCCGCGAGCGCCACCACGCAGGGCCGGGCCGTCAGCGAGGCCCTGAAGAAGGCGCCCACCCCGAGCGCCTCGGGCACCCCCTCGCCGGACGCCTCGAAGTCCCCGGACGCCTCGAAGTCCCCCGGTACCACGCCTCCTGCCGACGACGCGGCGAAGCTGCAGCAGCAGTTCGCCGCGCTCGACTGCACGCCGAAGGCTCCGAAGTCCGGCGACAAGAAGGTCGTGCCGAACCCGGCCCAGGGCGTTCCCGCCGAGCAGCCCACCCTCGCGTGCGGCACCGAGGGCGACGCCAAGTACCTCCTCGGCCCCGCCGAGGTGGACGGCCGTGACGTCGACGACGCCAAGGGCGTCTTCGACCAGCAGCGCGGCATGTGGATCGTGAACATGGAGTTCACGGACGCGGGTGCCAAGAAGTTCTCGCAGATCACCGGCAAGCTCTCGCAGCAGCAGGAGCCGCAGAACCAGTTCGCGATCGTCCTGGACGGCTCGGTCGTCTCGGCCCCGTCGGTGCGGACCACGCTGAGCGCCAACGCGGAGATCTCCGGCAGCTTCAACCAGCAGTCGGCCCAGGACCTCGGCAACATCCTGTCCTACGGTGCCCTGCCGCTCTCCTTCGACACCCAGAGCGTCGACACCGTCACCGCCGCGCTCGGTGGTGAGCAGCTGGAGGCCGGTCTGATCGCCGGCGCCATCGGCCTCGCCCTGGTCGTCCTGTACCTGATCGTCTACTACCGCGGCCTGTCGCTGATCGCCCTGCTCAGCCTCGGCGTCTCGGCTCTCCTCACGTACGTGATCATGTCACTGCTCGGCCCGGCCATCGGCTTCGCGCTGAACCTGCCGGCCGTCTGTGGCGCCATCGTGGCCATCGGTATCACCGCGGACTCGTTCATCGTCTACTTCGAACGCATCCGCGACGAGGTCCGCGAGGGCCGGACCCTGCGCCCGGCCGTCGAGCGTGCCTGGCCGCGCGCCCGTCGTACGATCCTCGTCTCCGACTTCGTGTCGTTCCTCGCCGCCGCGGTGCTCTTCGTCGTCACCGTCGGCAAGGTCCAGGGCTTCGCGTTCACCCTCGGCCTGACCACCCTGCTCGACGTGGTCGTGGTGTTCCTCTTCACCAAGCCGCTGATGACGCTGCTCGCGCGGACCAAGTTCTACGGCGAGGGCCACGCCTGGTCCGGACTGGATCCCAAGCGCCTCGGCGCCAAGCCGCCGCTGCGCCGCTCCCGTCGTGTCTCCGCCCCCGTCGACTCCCCGAAGGAGGCGTGAGATGGCGAAGAAGCGCGACAGCCTCGGCGCCCGGCTCAACCGCGGTGAGGTCGCCTACGACTTCATCGGCAACCGCAAGCTCTGGTACGGCCTGTCCATCCTGATCACCATCACGGCGATCGTGGCACTGGCCGTCCGAGGCCTGAACATGGGCATCGAGTTCCAGGGCGGTGCCGTCTTCACCACCCCGAAGTCCGAGGTCTCGGTCTCCCAGGCCCAGGAGTACGCCGAGGAGGCCTCCGGCCACCCCGCCGTGGTCCAGAAGCTCGGCAGCGGCGCGCTGCGCATCCAGGTCGGCGGCCTCGACACCGAGAAGTCCGACCAGGTCCGCGCCGAGCTCGCCAAGGACCTGAACATCGCCGAGAACAAGATCGCGGCGGAGCTGGTCGGCCCCAGCTGGGGTGAGCAGATCGCCAACAAGGCATGGACCGGTCTCGCGGTCTTCATGATCCTCGTGGTGATCTACCTGGCCATCGCCTTCGAATGGAGAATGGCGGTAGCGGCGCTCATCGCCCTGATCCACGACCTGACCATCACCGTCGGCATCTACTCGCTCGTCGGGTTCGAGGTCACGGTCGGTACGGTCATCGGTCTGCTGACGATCCTCGGTTACTCGCTGTACGACACGGTCGTGGTCTTCGACTCCCTCAAGGAGGGAACGAAGGACATCACCAAGCAGACCCGCTACACCTACAGCGACCTGGCCAACCGGTCGATCAACGGCACCCTGATCCGTTCGATCAACACCACCGTCGTGGCCCTGCTGCCGGTCGCCGGTCTGCTCTTCATCGGTGGCGGTGTCCTCGGCGCCGGCATGCTGAACGACATCTCGCTGTCGCTGTTCGTCGGCCTCGCCGCCGGTGCGTACTCCTCGATCTTCATCGCCACCCCGCTCGTCGCCGACCTCAAGGAGCGCGAGCCGGCGATGAAGGCCCTCAGGAAGCGGGTGCTCGCCAAGCGCGCCTCCGCGGCCGCCAAGGGCGAGCCCCTGGACGGTGCCGACGAGGACGTGGACGGCTTCCACGACGAGGCCGAGACCGCGGTCGTCGGTCAGCGCGGCCGTCGCGGCCGCCCGTCGGAGAACCGAGGATGACCGCCGAGGCACAGGACACCACGGCCCTGCTCCTCGGCCGGATCCGGGACGTCCCCGACTACCCGAAGCCGGGCGTGCTGTTCAAGGACATCACCCCGCTGCTCGCGGACCCGGTGGCGTTCACGGCGCTGACCGACACCCTCGCCGCGCTGTGCGTCACGCACGGCGCGACGAAGATCGTCGGCCTGGAGGCGCGCGGCTTCATCCTCGCCGCACCGGTCGCCGTCCGCGCGGGCCTGGGATTCGTCCCGGTCCGCAAGGCCGGCAAGCTGCCCGGTGCGACGCTGAAGCAGGCGTACGAGCTGGAGTACGGCACCGCCGAGATCGAGGTGCACGCCGAGGACCTGGTCGACGGTGACCGCGTCATGGTCATCGACGACGTCCTCGCCACCGGCGGCACCGCCGAAGCCTCCATCGAGCTCATCAGGCGGGCCGGGGCCGAGGTCGCGGGCGTCGCGGTCCTCATGGAACTCGGCTTCCTGCCGGGCCGCGCCCGCCTGGAGCCCGCCCTGCGCGGCGCTCCGCTGGAGGCGCTGATCACGGTCTGAGACCACACGCGCGCGTGCGGTGAGAGGCGCCCCGGGGAATCCCCGGGGCGCCTCGTCCGTTCTCCGGTGTATGACCCGGAACGGGTCCTTCGCGCGCGTGGTGCCCGTCTCACCCTCCGCACGCGGGAGCACGGCGGCCCCCGGCTCGATACGATGGCCTTTCCGGGCCTGACCGGGGGACCCGGTACAGCACGAGGAGCGCTCTTGCCAGACGAGGCCCAGCCACTCTCCGCCGCGCAGCCCGACCCGCAGGCCGACAAGGCCCTTGCGGCGGAGCCCGCGCCGCCCGAGAACAAGCCCGCGGAGAGCCGGCCCACGCCCGTGGCCCCCGCCCCGGCACCCGCCTCGACGCCCAAGCCCGCCCCCGCCCCCGCGACCCGCTCCGGCGGCTCGTCCAACCGGGTCCGCGCCCGGCTCGCCCGGCTCGGCGTCCAGCGCTCCTCCCCGTACAACCCGGTCCTCGAACCGCTGCTGCGGATCGTCCGCTCCAACGACCCCAAGATCGAGACGGCGACCCTCCGCCAGGTCGAACGGGCCTACCAGGTCGCCGAGCGCTGGCACCGCGGCCAGAAGCGCAAGAGCGGCGACCCCTACATCACGCACCCGCTCGCCGTCACCACGATCCTCGCCGAGCTCGGCATGGACCCGGCCACGCTCATGGCCGGCCTGCTGCACGACACCGTCGAGGACACCGAGTACGGCCTGGACACGCTGCGCCGCGACTTCGGCGACCAGGTGGCCCTCCTCGTCGACGGCGTCACCAAGCTCGACAAGGTCAAGTTCGGCGAGGCCGCGCAGGCCGAGACCGTGCGCAAGATGGTCGTCGCCATGGCCAAGGACCCGCGTGTCCTGGTCATCAAGCTCGCCGACCGGCTGCACAACATGCGCACCATGCGTTACCTCAAGCGGGAGAAGCAGGAGAAGAAGGCCCGCGAGACCCTCGAGATCTACGCGCCCCTGGCCCACCGCCTGGGCATGAACACCATCAAGTGGGAGCTGGAGGACCTCGCCTTCGCGATCCTCTACCCCAAGATGTACGACGAGATCGTCCGGCTCGTCGCCGAGCGCGCCCCCAAGCGCGACGAGTACCTCGCCATAGTGACCGACGAGGTCCAGTCCGACCTGCGCGCCGCCCGCATCAAGGCCACCGTCACCGGCCGGCCGAAGCACTACTACAGCGTCTACCAGAAGATGATCGTCCGCGGCCGTGACTTCGCGGAGATCTACGACCTGGTCGGCATCCGCGTCCTCGTGGACACCGTCCGCGACTGCTACGCGGCCCTCGGCACCGTCCACGCGCGATGGAACCCGGTCCCCGGCCGGTTCAAGGACTACATCGCGATGCCGAAGTTCAACATGTACCAGTCGCTGCACACCACGGTCATCGGCCCCAACGGCAAGCCCGTCGAGCTGCAGATCCGCACCTTCGACATGCACCGCCGGGCCGAGTACGGCATCGCCGCGCACTGGAAGTACAAGCAGGAGGCCGTCGCCGGAGCCTCCAAGGTGCGCACCGACGTACCGAAGAGCGTCGGCAAGGACGACCACCTCAACGACATGGCGTGGCTGCGCCAGCTGCTCGACTGGCAGAAGGAGACCGAGGACCCCGGAGAGTTCCTGGAGTCCCTGCGCTTCGACCTCTCGCGCAACGAGGTCTTCGTCTTCACCCCCAAGGGCGACGTCATAGCGCTGCCCGCCGGGGCCACCCCCGTCGACTTCTCGTACGCCGTCCACACCGAGGTCGGCCACCGCACCATAGGGGCGCGGGTCAACGGGCGGCTCGTGCCGCTGGAGTCGACCCTCGACAACGGCGACCTGGTCGAGGTCTTCACCTCCAAGGCCGCGGGCGCCGGCCCGTCCCGCGACTGGCTGGGCTTCGTCAAGTCCCCGCGCGCCCGCAACAAGATCCGGGCGTGGTTCTCCAAGGAGCGCCGCGACGAGGCGATCGAGCAGGGCAAGGACGCCATCGCGCGGGCCATGCGCAAGCAGAACCTGCCGATCCAGCGGATCCTGACCGGCGACTCGCTCGTCACGCTCGCCCACGAGATGCGCTACAGCGACATCTCCTCGCTGTACGCGGCGATCGGCGAGGGCCATGTCACGGCCCAGTCCATCGTCCAGAAGCTCGTCCAGGCCCTCGGCGGCGAGGAGGCCGCCAACGAGGACATCGCCGAGACGGCCCCGCCCACGCGCGGCCGCTCCAAGCGCCGCTCCAGCGCCGACCCCGGTGTCGTCGTCAAGGGCGTCGAGGACGTCTGGGTCAAGCTGGCCCGCTGCTGCACCCCCGTACCCGGCGACCCGATCATCGGCTTCGTCACCCGCGGCAGCGGCGTCTCGGTGCACCGCAGCGACTGCGTCAACGTCGACTCGCTCTCTCGCGAGCCGGAGCGCATCCTCGAGGTCGAATGGGCGCCCACCCAGTCCTCGGTCTTCCTGGTCGCCATCCAGGTCGAGGCACTGGACCGCTCCCGACTGCTCTCGGACGTCACCCGCGTCCTGTCGGACCAGCACGTCAACATCCTGTCGGCGGCCGTCCAGACCTCCCGCGACCGGGTGGCCACCTCGCGCTTCACCTTCGAGATGGGCGACCCGAAGCACCTCGGCCACGTCCTGAAGGCCGTCCGCGGCGTGGAGGGCGTCTACGACGTCTACCGCGTCACCTCGGCGCGACGCCCCTAACAGCGCGTACGAGAAGGGCCCCGGTACCTCGCACAGGTACCGGGGCCCTTCTCCTGCGTACGCGGGATCAGCCGCCGAACTCCTGCAGGCCCTTCAGAGCCTGGTCCAGGAGTGCCTGACGGCCCTCCAGCTCACGCGCCAGCTTGTCGGCCTTCGCGTCGTTGCCCGCCGCACGGGCCGCATCGATCTGCTTCTGCAGCTTGTCGACGGCGTCCTGCAGCTGGCCCGTCAGACCCGCGGCACGCGCGCGTGCCTCCGGGTTCGTCCGGCGCCACTCCGACTCCTCGGACTCCTGGAGCGCACGCTCGACCGCGTGCATCCGGCCCTCGACCTTCGGCCGGGCGTCGCGCGGCACATGACCGATGGCCTCCCAGCGCTCGTTGATGGAGCGGAAGGCCGCGCGCGCCGCCTTCAGATCCGTCACCGGCACCAGCTTCTCGGCCTCGGTCGCGAGCTCCTCCTTCAGCTTGAGGTTCTCGGTCTGCTCCGCGTCCCGCTCGGCGAAGATCTCACCGCGCGCCGCGAAGAAGATGTCCTGGGCGCCGCGGAAGCGGTTCCACAGGTCGTCCTCGTGCTCGCGCTGCGCACGGCCCACGGCCTTCCACTCCGCCATCAGCTCGCGGTAGCGGGCGGCCGTGCCACCCCAGTCCGTGGAGTTCGACAGCGACTCGGCCTCGGCGACCAGCTTCTCCTTGGCCTTGCGGGCCTCCTCGCGCTGCGCGTCCAGCGAGGCGAAGTGCGCCTTGCGGCGCTTGGAGAACGCCGAGCGGGCGTGCGAGAAGCGGTGCCACAGCTCGTCGTCGGACTTCCGGTCGAGCCGCGGCAGGCCCTTCCAGGTGTCCACGAGCGCGCGCAGCCGTTCGCCGGCCGCCCGCCACTGCTCGCTCTGCGCCAGCTCCTCGGCCTCCTTGACCAGAGCCTCCTTGGCGCCGCGCGCCTCGTCGGCCTGCTTGGCCTTCTGGACCTTGCGCTCCTCACGGCGCGACTCGACCGTCTCGACCAGCTTGTCGAGGCGAGCGGTCAGCGCGGCGAGGTCACCCACGGCGTGATGCTCGTCGACCTGCTGCCGGATGTGGTCGATCGCGACCGTGGCGTCCTTCGCCGAGAGGTCGGTGGTCTTCACCCTCTTCTCGAGGAGGCCGATCTCGACAACCAGGCCCTCGTACTTGCGCTCGAAGTAGGCCAGTGCCTCCTCGGGAGTGCCGGCCTGCCACGATCCGACGACCTTCTCGCCCTCGGCTGTACGCACGTACACGGTGCCCGTCTCGTCGACGCGGCCCCACGGGTCGCTGCTCACAGCGCCTCCTCCACATGATGCCGACGAGGGGGTTGTGCCCCCTGGGCATCGTCCACAGGTTCCCGGCGGGCCTCGCCCGCCCTCAACAACGCGGATACAGGACCGCGCTGCACAACGCCAATCTAGGCGACCGGCCGCCCGGCTGTCCGCTCTCCGCGCGACCGAAATTCAACGGTCACGCCGTGTGTCACTTCTTGGCGACCGTGGCCTTCTCGATCGTCACGGCCGTCTTGGGCGCGCCGTCCTTCGCGCCGCCCTCGACCCCGCCCCCGGCGACCTCCTCGACGACCTTCAGACCGGCCGCGTCGATCTTCCCGAAGGGGGTGAACTGAGGCGGCAGCTTCGTGTCCTTGTAGACGAGGAAGAACTGGCTGCCGCCGGTGTTCGGCTGCATCGTGTTGGCCATCGCGACCGTCCCGGCGGGGAAGGTCACCGAGCCGTCCGCGCCGGCCTTGCCCAGCGCGTCCAGGTTCTCGTCCGGGATGGTGTAGCCGGGACCGCCCGTGCCGTCGCCCTTCGGGTCACCGCACTGGAGGACGAAGATGCCCTCGGTGGTGAGCCGGTGGCACTTCGTCCCGTCGAAGTACTTCTTGTCCGCCAGGTGCTTGAAGGAGTTCACCGTGTGCGGGGTCTTCGCCGCATCCATGGTGATCCCGATGTCGCCCCGGTTCGTCTTGAGGGACATCGTGTACGTGGCCTTCTTGTCGACGGCCATCGCCGGCTCCGGCGCCTTCGACTCGGTCGCCGAGGGGGTCGGCGTCGCGGCGTCGCTCGGCGTCGCGTCGTCGGCCGCCGCGGTGCTGCCGTCGTCGGTCAGCGCGACGGACGCGTACACCGCTCCGCCCGCGGCCAGCACGACGGCGAGCGAGGCCGCGATCACGGTGTTCCGGCGCCTGGCCTTCTGCCGCGCCTCCTGCCGCCGCTGCTGCTGACGCTCGTACTTCTCCCTGGCGAGCTGCCGCCGCCGCTGATCGCTGCTGACCACCGGGTCTGCTCCTTGTCGCTCGTCTGTTCCTGTCCTGGCCGGGTGTGCCCGTACCGTATACGGGTTGGCTGTGGAATACGCAGCGCCGGTAGGCTCTGATCTGCCGCTTCCGCTCCGCCGCACCCCGTGCCGGACGACATTTAAGGACGATCGTGCTGATTGCCGGGTTCCCCGCCGGGGCCTGGGGGACCAACTGCTACCTGGTCGCCCCCGCCGCAGGCGAGGAGTGCGTCATCATCGACCCGGGCCACCAGGCCGCCCAGGGTGTCGAGGAGACGCTGAAGAAGCATCGGCTCAAGCCCGTCGCCGTGGTCCTCACCCATGGACACATCGACCACGTCGCCTCCGTCGTCCCGGTCTGCGGCGCCCATGACGTACCCGCGTGGATCCACCCCGCCGACCGGTACATGATGAGCGACCCGGAGAAGGCCCTCGGCCGCTCCATCGGGATGCCTCTCATGGGCGAGCTGACCGTGGGCGAGCCGGACGACGTGCACGAGCTCACCGACGGCGCCACGCTGGACCTCGCCGGCATGGAGTTCTCCGTCGCCCATGCGCCCGGTCATACCAAGGGGTCGGTGACCTTCCAGATGCCGCAGACCACGGAGATCCCCTCCGTGTTCTTCTCGGGCGATCTGCTCTTCGCCGGCTCCATCGGACGCACCGACCTGCCCGGCGGTGACATGGACGAGATGTTCGAATCGCTGGCCCGCGTGTGCCTGCCGCTCGACAACTCGACCGTGGTGCTGTCGGGACACGGTCCCCAGACGACCATCGGCCAGGAGCGCGCCACGAACCCGTACCTGCGGGATGTGGCCGCCGGCCTCGGGAGCACGAAGGCTCCCCGACGAGGAATGTGACGAGACGACGTTGAGCACCTTCAAGGCCCCCAAGGGCACGTACGACCTGATTCCGCCGTACTCCGCGAAGTACCTGGCGGTCCGGGACGCCATCTCCGGACCCCTGCGCAAGTCCGGCTACGGCTACATCGAGACGCCCGGCTTCGAGGACGTCAACCTCTTCGCGCGCGGTGTCGGCGAGTCCACCGACATCGTCACCAAGGAGATGTACACCCTCACGACCAAGGGCGGCTCCGAGCTGGCGCTGCGGCCCGAAGGCACCGCCTCCGTGCTGCGCGCGGCCCTGGAGGCCAGCCTGCACAAGCAGGGCAACCTGCCGGTGAAGCTCTGGTACTCCGGCTCGTACTACCGCTACGAGCGCCCGCAGAAGGGCCGCTACAGGCACTTCTCCCAGGTCGGCGCCGAGGCGATCGGCGCGGAGGACCCGGCGCTCGACGCCGAGCTGATCATCCTGGCCGACGACGCGTACCGCTCGCTGGGCCTGCGGAACTTCCGCATCCTGCTGAACTCGCTCGGCGACAAGGAGTGCCGCCCCGTCTACCGGGAGGCGCTGCAGACCTTCCTGCGCGGTCTCGACCTCGACGAGGAGACGCTCCGCCGGGCCGAGATCAACCCGCTCCGCGTCCTCGACGACAAGCGCGAGTCCGTGCAGAAGCAGCTCGTCGGCGCGCCGCTGCTGCGCGACTACCTGTGCGACGCGTGCAAGGCGTACCACGAGGAGGTGCGCGCCCTGATCACCGCGGCGGGCGTCGCCTTCGAGGACGACGCCAAGCTGGTGCGCGGCCTGGACTACTACACGCGGACGACCTTCGAGTTCGTCCACGACGGTCTCGGCTCGCAGTCCGCGGTCGGCGGCGGCGGCCGGTACGACGGCCTCTCCGAGATGATCGGCGGACCGGTGCTCCCGTCGGTCGGCTGGGCGCTCGGCGTGGACCGTACGGTGCTGGCCCTGGAGGCCGAGGGCGTCGAGCTGGACATCCCGGCGGCGACCAGCGTCTTCGCGGTCGCGCTCGGGGACGAGGCGCGCCGCGTCCTGTTCGGGAAGGTCACCGCACTCCGCAAGGCGGGCGTGGCGGCCGACTTCGCGTTCGGAGGCAAGGGCCTCAAGGGCGCCATGAAGGACGCCAACCGCTCGGGCGCCCGGTTCGCCGTCGTCGCGGGCGAGCGGGACCTGGCCGAGGGCGTGGTCCAGCTCAAGGACATGGAGTCCGGAGAGCAGGAGCCGGTGGCCCTGGACGCGCTGGTCGACACCGTCCGGGCGAAGCTGGCCTGACGAGGGCGGAAGACGCACGGCACACGGCACGAGGACGACCGGGGACCGGACCGCTTCACGCGGACGGGCCCCGGTCGTCCTTATGTCCGTCGAACGGTGGAGAGTGTGCCCCGTACGGCACAATGACCGTGGCCACAAGCCCGCGAGTGATGGATCGGGGATATGACAGACACGGCGGTTGACGAGTCGGCACGCGGCACCATCGGCGCGAGCCGGGCCCTGGCCTGGCTGCTGGTGATCACCGGTGCCGCCGGTCTGCTCGCCGCGTGGGTCATCACGATCGACAAGTTCAAGCTCCTCGAGGACCCGAACTTCACGCCGGGCTGCAGCCTCAACCCGATCGTCTCGTGCGGCAACATCATGAAGAGCGACCAGGCCTCGGTCTTCGGCTTCCCGAACCCGATGCTCGGCCTCGTCACCTACGCCATGGTGATCGCCATCGGCGTCGGCCTCCTCGCGGGCGCCCGCTACCGCCGCTGGTACTGGCTCGGCCTGAACGCGGGCACGCTCTTCGGCGTCGGCTTCTGCACCTGGCTGATGCAGCAGTCGCTCTACGAGATCAACGCGCTCTGCCTGTGGTGCTGCCTGGCCTGGGCCGCCACGATCGTCATGTTCTGGTACGTGACCTCGCACAACGTCCGCAAGGGGGTCATCCCGGCGCCCCAGGGCCTGCGGACCTTCTTCGACGAGTTCACCTGGGTGCTCCCCGTGCTGCACATCGGGATCATCGGCATGCTGATCCTCACGCGCTGGTGGGACTTCTGGACCAGCTGACGGGCTGCCGGGCTCACGGGCCGGCGGGTTGACGAGCCGCGGGCTCGCGGGCTCACCGGGCGCGGGCCCCGCTGTCAGTGCTCTGACTTAGGCTTCATGACGTGGAGCCCGACCTCTTTACCGCAGCCGCCGAAGAACGCCAGGAGAAGGACCCGTCCAGCAGCCCGCTGGCTGTACGGATGCGTCCGCGCACCCTGGACGAGGTCCTCGGCCAGCAGCATCTGCTCAAGCGGGGCTCGCCGCTGCGGAGGCTCGTCGGAGAGGGCGACGGAGGCCCGGCGGGCGCCTCGTCCGTGATCCTCTGGGGGCCGCCCGGCATCGGGAAGACGACCCTGGCGTACGTGGTCTCGAAGGCGACCAACAAGCGCTTCGTCGAGCTCTCCGCCATCACCGCGGGCGTCAAGGAGGTCCGGGCCGTCATCGAGGGCGCACGGCGCGCGGCCGGCGGCTTCGGCAAGGAGACCGTCCTCTTCCTCGACGAGATCCACCGCTTCTCCAAGGCCCAGCAGGACTCGCTGCTGCCGGCGGTGGAGAACCGCTGGGTGACGCTCATCGCCGCGACGACCGAGAACCCGTACTTCTCCGTCATCTCGCCGCTGCTCTCCCGCTCCCTGCTGCTCACGCTCGAACCGCTCACCGACGACGACCTTCGCGATCTCCTCAAGCGGGCCCTCACCGAGGACCGGGGGCTCGGGGGCGCGGTCAGCCTGCCCGAGGACGCCGAGGCACATCTGCTGCGGATCGCCGGCGGCGACGCCCGGCGTGCGCTGACCGCTCTGGAGGCGGCCGCGGGCTCGGCCCTCGCGAAGGGCGAGCCGGAGATCACCCTCCAGACGGTCGAGGAGACCGTCGACCGGGCGGCGGTGACGTACGACCGGGACGGCGACCAGCACTACGACGTGGCCAGCGCGCTCATCAAGTCGATCCGCGGCTCGGACGTGGACGCGGCGCTGCACTACCTGGCCCGGATGATCGAGGCGGGGGAGGACCCCCGGTTCATCGCCCGCCGGCTGATGATCTCGGCCAGCGAGGACATCGGCCTGGCCGACCCGACCGCTCTGCCGACGGCCGTGGCCGCCGCGCAGGCCGTCGCCATGATCGGCTTCCCCGAGGCGGCGCTGACCCTGAGCCACGCCACGATCGCACTGGCCCTGGCCCCCAAGTCCAACGCGGCGACCACGGCGATCTTCGCGGCCCAGGCGGACGTACGGAACGGCCTCGCGGGCGCGGTCCCGCCGCATCTGCGCGACGGTCACTACAAGGGCGCGGCCAAGCTGGGCCACGCCCAGGGGTACGTGTACCCGCACGACGTCCCGGGCGGGATCGCGGCACAGCAGTACGCGCCGGACGAGGTCCACGGCAGGCGCTACTACGAGCCGACCCGGTACGGCGCGGAGGCGCGGTACGCGGACGTGGTGGAGAAGGTACGGGAGCGGCTGCGCGGCGACGGCTGAGGCGGACCCGGGCGCGTGCACGGGGCCTCCGCCGACCCGGTACACTCGTGCGGAGTGCTGCGTCCCGTGTCCGGCTTCGGCCGGCGCCACCAGAACGGGACAGGCAGCCGGAGACCCGCCTCGCGCGGGATCTCCAGGAGTGTCGCGCACCTTCGAAGGTGTCGCGGGCAACCCATCACCTCCCCGGACCCCCGGGACCAGGCGATGGGCCGTTCGCGTGCTGCACGTATGTGCCCAGACCAGGGAGCGGCTGCCCGTCAGGTCCTCGACGACCTTGCGGGTTTCCCCGGCTGCGGATGCGACCTCCTCTAACCCTGGTGAAGCCGTATTCGTACAGATAGAGAGGTTGGTTCATGCCGAACCAGTCCCGTCCCAAGGTCAAGAAGTCGCGTGCCCTCGGCATCGCGCTGACCCCGAAGGCCGTCAAGTACTTCGAGGCCCGCCCCTACCCGCCGGGCGAGCACGGCCGTGGCCGCAAGCAGAACTCGGACTACAAGGTCCGTCTGCTCGAGAAGCAGCGTCTGCGCGCGCAGTACGACATCAGCGAGCGCCAGATGGCGCGCGCCTACGACCGCGCCAAGAAGGCCGAGGGCAAGACGGGCGAGGCGCTGGTCGTCGAGCTCGAGCGTCGCCTCGACGCCCTGGTCCTGCGTTCGGGCATCGCCCGCACCATCTACCAGGCCCGTCAGATGGTCGTGCACGGTCACATCCAGGTCAACGGTGGCAAGGTCGACAAGCCGTCGTTCCGCGTCCGTCCCGACGACGTCGTGATGGTCCGCGAGCGCTCCCGCGAGAAGCCCCTGTTCCAGGTGGCCCGTGAGGGTGGCTTCGCCGCCGACGGCGAGACCCCGCGCTACCTGCAGGTCAACCTGAAGGCCCTGGCCTTCCGCCTCGACCGCGACCCGAACCGCAAGGAGATCCCGGTCATCTGCGACGAGCAGCTGGTCGTCGAGTACTACGCCCGCTGATCAAGGCGTCGTACCACCCCCGCGGTGCTCGGCCCGCCGCTTCCCCACTCTCACCAGTGGGGGAGCCGGCGGGCTTCCGCGTTCTCGGGGAACGCCGTACGGAACGGGCGCGGCGCCCGCGGGCCCGCGCCGCGCGCGGCCGGGTCCCGGCGCACGCTGAGCGCCCGGTCCACCGCCGCGTCCAGGGACAGGCCCTGGCCCTCCCGCACCGACGCCCGGTAGCGCTCCGCGCCCAGCAGCTCCCCGGCCTCCGCCGCGCAGAGCGCCCGCGCGCCGTTGAAGTGGCCCGAGCCGAAGAGCTGCAGACCCACCGAGTCCCAGACCGGCAGTGCGGCGCCCTGCAGCACGGCCGCCTCGGTCGGGTCGCCCTCGCTCGCCGTCACCAGGGCGAGCAGCTCGATGGCCAGCACCAGCCCCACCAGATCGTGGAACATGTGGTTGATGCCGACGCAC
Organism: Streptomyces sp. NPDC013317; assembly: GCF_055563155.1. Taxonomy (NCBI): domain Bacteria; kingdom Bacillati; phylum Actinomycetota; class Actinomycetes; order Kitasatosporales; family Streptomycetaceae; genus Streptomyces; species Streptomyces sp. NPDC013317. The sequence continues at coordinate 8,906 of NZ_JBVHDX010000021.1, read as the reverse complement.
TCCGTGAGCAGCTTCCGTGCCTCGCGGTGATCGCCCCCGGCCCACGCCGCGTACGCCAGGACGTAGAGCGCGTACGCCTTGGTCCAGCGCTCGCCGCGCTCCTCGCAGATCTCGCGCACCTCCGCGCAGAGCGCGACCCCGCCCTCCAAATCGCCCTGGAAGACCCGGGCCATCGCCAGCTCGACCTGGCCCATCAGCACGTTGCTGTTGAGCTCGCCCAGTTCCCGGTACGTCGCCAGAGCCCGGCCGATCAGCTCCTCCGCGCGCGGCATGTCGTCCGAGAGCAGCGCCAGACAGCCCATCCGGTGCGTCGCGTACGCCTCCGCCAGGGGGTTGCCGACGGAGCGGGCCCGCTCCCCGCACTCGTGCAGCGCGGCCACCGCGGCCGTCGCGTCGCCCTGCAGGATCGTCACGTACCCCACCACCCACAGGGCCTTCAGCCGGGCGTCGTCGTGCTCCGAGTCGAGCGCGAGCGCCCGGTCCAGCCAGTGCCGGCCCTCGGCCAGGCGCCCGCACCCGACCCAGGCGAACCAGAGCGTCCCCGCGAGATGCTGCGCCAGGTGCGCCTCGTCCGGCTGCTCCAGGCAGAGTTCGAGGGCCGCCCGCAGATTGGGGAGCGAGGCCTCCAGGCAGGCCGCGACCTCGGCCTGACGCGGGCTGAACCACTCCAGCTCGCACCAGGTGGCCAGGCCCATGTACCAGTCGCGGTGCCGGCGGCGCATGCGCTCGGTGTCGCCGAGCGCCGCCAGCCACTCAGCGCCGTAATCGGAGACCGTATCCAATATCCGATATCTCGGACCGGCGACCGTGTCCTCGCGTACGACCAGGGACTGCGCGAGCAGACCGCCGAGCACGTCCATCACCCGCTCCGGCGGAAGCTCACGGCCGGCGCAGACGTACTCCACCGCCTCCAGGTCGAACGGCCCGGCGAAGACCGAGAGGCGCGCCCACAGCAACCGCTCCTCCGGCGTGCACAGCTCGTGGCTCCAGCCGATCGCGGTCCGCAGCGTCTGGTGCCGGGGGAGCGCGCCCCGCGCCCCGTCCGTCAGCAGCCGGAACCGGTCGCCGAGCCGCCGCAGCATCTGCTCCACCGTGAGGAGCGGCATCCGGGCGGCCGCCAGCTCCAGCGCCAGCGGAATCCCGTCGAGCCGGCGGCACAGTTCGCGCACGGACCCGGCCGCCGGGCGCGATCCGGCCGAGGCGGTCGCCCGCTCGACGAACAGCGCCTCCGCGTCGTCCTCGTCCATCGGCGGCAGCGTGAACACGGCCTCCCCGTCGACGCGCAGCGGACGGCGGCCCACCGCGAGGACGGTGAGACCCGGGGCATGCGCGAGAAGCTGCCGCACCAAGGGTGCGCACTCCTCGACGAGATGCTCGAAACCGTCCACCACGAGCAGCAGCCGGCGCTCCGCGAGATGGTCGATCAGCGACTCGACCGGGGTGCGCAGCGTGTGATCGGTCAGCCCCAGCGCCTCGGCGAGGGCGAAGGCGACGAGCTCCGGGTCGGGCAGCACCGCCAGGTCGGCGAGCCACACGCCGTCGGCGTAGCGTTTCTCCACCGCCCTGGCGGCCGTCAGGGCGAGCCGGGTCTTCCCGACGCCGCCCACCCCGACGACGGTGACCAGGCGCGACGCCACCAGGAGCCGGGTCAGCCGGTCCTCTTCCGCGGCCCGTCCGACGAAGACGTTCAGCTCTGCCGGGAGGTTGGTCCTTCGCATGGGACACGGAGCGTACTCATCCACGCGCACTCCGTACAATCGGGTCGGCCGATTCCCTTCTCGGGAGCCCTCGTACCGCCCGTAATGCGGTACGGGGAAAGACCCCGGGCGCGATAGGGTCGGAGGACGACTTTTCGCAAGGGCCCAACGACAGCAGAGAGCGGTGCGGAGTGACCGGTGGAGAGGTTGCCGGGATCCTGGTGGCCGTGTTCTGGGCGATTCTCGTCTCCTTCCTCGCCGTGGTTCTGGTGAGACTGGCGCAGACGCTCAAGGCGACCACCAAGCTCGTGGCGGACGTGACCGAACAGGCGGTCCCGCTGCTCAGCGACGCCTCCGCCACCGTGCGGTCGGCGCAGACCCAGCTCGACCGCGTGGACGCCATCGCCTCGGACGTCCAGGAGGTCACCTCCAACGCCTCGGCGCTCTCCACGACCGTCGCCTCCACCTTCGGCGGACCGCTGGTCAAGGTCGCGGCCTTCGGCTACGGAGTGCGCAGGGCCCTCGGCCGCGGCCGGGACCAGGCACCGCCCGCGCCCGCCCCCCGCACCGTCGTCGGTCGCACCGTGCCCTCCGCGCGGCGCCGGAAGCAGAAAGGCTGACCCGCGATGTTCCGCCGTACCTTCTGGTTCACCGCAGGCGCAGCCGCCGGCGTGTGGGCCACCACCAAGGTCAACCGCAAGCTCAGGCAGTTGACCCCGGAGAGCCTCGCCGCGCAGGCGGCGAACAAGGCGATCGAGACCGGCCACCGGCTCAAGGACTTCGCCCTCGACGTCAGGGCGGGCATGGTCCAGCGCGAAGCCGAACTGGGCGAGGCGCTCGGTATCGAGGCCTCCCCGGACGCATCGGCCGAGCGCGAGCTCCCCGGGCCGCGCCGCAGGGCATCGCTCGATGCCACCCCGAACACGACCACCACGCATTCGTACCGAACGATCTCGTACAACCGGAATGAGGACCACTGATGGAGTCGGCTGAAATCCGCCGCCGCTGGCTGAGCTTCTTCGAGGAGCGCGGGCACACCGTCGTGCCTTCGGCGTCGCTCATCGCGGACGACCCGACTCTGCTTCTGGTCCCCGCCGGCATGGTTCCCTTCAAGCCGTACTTCCTCGGTGAGGTCAAGCCGCCGTTCGCGCGCGCCTCCAGCGTGCAGAAGTGCGTGCGTACGCCCGACATCGAAGAGGTCGGCAAGACCACCCGCCACGGCACGTTCTTCCAGATGTGCGGCAACTTCTCCTTCGGCGACTACTTCAAGGAAGGCGCCATCAAGCTCGCCTGGGAGCTGCTGACCAGCTCGGTGGAGCATGGTGGCTACGGGCTGGAGCCGGAGAAACTCTGGATCACCGTCTACCAGGAGGACGACGAGGCCGAGCAGATCTGGCGCGACGTCGTCGGTGTCCCCGCCGAGCGCATCCAGCGCCTCGGCAAGAAGGACAACTACTGGTCGATGGGCGTCCCCGGTCCCTGCGGCCCGTGCTCCGAGATCAACTACGACCGCGGCCCCGAGTTCGGCGTCGAGGGCGGCCCGGCCGTCAACGACGAGCGGTACGTGGAGATCTGGAACCTGGTCTTCATGCAGTACGAGCGCGGTGAGGGCTCCGGCAAGGAGGACTTCCCGATCCTCGGCGAGCTGCCGTCGAAGAACATCGACACGGGCCTCGGCCTCGAGCGCCTCGCGATGATCCTGCAGGGCGTACAGAACATGTACGAGACCGACACCCTCCAGGTCGTCATCGACAAGGCCACCGAACTCACCGGCGTCGCCTACGGCAAGGCCCACGAGAGCGACGTCTCGCTCCGCGTCGTCGCCGACCACATGCGTACGTCCGTCATGCTCATCGGCGACGGTGTCACCCCCGGCAACGAGGGCCGCGGCTACGTGCTGCGCCGCATCATGCGCCGTGCCATCCGCAACATGCGTCTGCTCGGCGCCACGGGCGTCGTCGTCCAGGACCTCGTCGACGTGGTCATCGACACCATGGGCGAGCAGTACCCCGAGCTGATCACCGACCGCAAGCGGATCGAGACCGTCGCCCTCGCCGAAGAGGCCCGCTTCCTCAAGACGCTCAACGCCGGCTCGAACGTCCTCGACGGCGCCGTGACCGAGACCAGGGCCGCCGGCGGCACCGTCCTCTCCGGCGACAAGGCCTTCCTGCTCCACGACACCTGGGGCTTCCCGATCGACCTCACCCTGGAGATCGCCGCCGAGCAGGGGCTCTCCGTGGACGAGGCCGGCTTCCGCCGCCTCATGCAGGAGCAGCGGGACAAGGCCAAGGCCGACGCCAAGGCCAAGAAGACCGGCCATGCCGACGTCGCCGCCTACCGTGAGATCGCCGACGGCAACGGCGCCACCGAGTTCACCGGCTACACCAACACCGAGGGCGAGTCCACGGTCGTCGGTCTGCTGGTCAACGGCGTCCCGTCGCCGGCCGCCTCCGAGGGCGACGAGGTCGAGGTCGTCCTCGACCGCACCCCGTTCTACGCCGAGGGCGGCGGCCAGCTCGCCGACCAGGGCCGGATCCGCCTCCACAGCGGTGCCGTCATCGAGATCCGTGACGTCCAGCAGCCGGTCCCCGGTGTCTCGGTGCACAAGGGCTCGGTCCAGGTCGGTGAGGTGACGGTCGGCTCCACCGCCTACGCCGCCATCGACGTCCGCCGCCGCCGGTCCATCGCCCGTGCCCACTCCGCCACGCACCTGACGCACCAGGCCCTGCGTGACGCTCTCGGCCCCACCGCCGCCCAGGCCGGTTCCGAGAACTCGCCCGGCCGCTTCCGCTTCGACTTCGGTTCGCCGAACGCCGTTCCCGGCACGGTCCTCATGGACGTCGAGCAGAAGATCAACGAGGTCCTCTCCCGCGAGCTCGACGTCCACGCCGAGGTCATGCCGATCGACGAGGCCAAGCGGCAGGGCGCCATCGCCGAGTTCGGCGAGAAGTACGGCGAGAAGGTGCGCGTCGTCACCATCGGCGACTTCTCCAAGGAGCTGTGCGGCGGTACGCACGTCAAGAACACCGCCGCGCTCGGCCTGGTCAAGCTGCTCGGCGAGTCGTCGATCGGCAGTGGCGTGCGCCGTGTCGAGGCCCTCGTCGGCGTCGACGCCTACAACTTCCTCGCCCGTGAGCACACGGTCGTCGCCCAGCTCCAGGAGCTGGTCAAGGGCCGCCCCGAGGAGCTTCCGGAGAAGATCTCCTCCATGCTCGGCAAGCTGAAGGACGCCGAGAAGGAGATCGAGAAGTTCCGCGCCGAGAAGGTCCTCCAGGCCGCCGCCGGCCTGGTCGAGACCGCCAAGGACGTCCGTGGTGTCGCGCTCGTCACCGGCCAGGTCCAGGACGGCACGTCCGCCGACGACCTGCGCAAGCTGGTCCTCGACGTCCGCGGCCGCATCCCGTCGGACCGCCCGGCCGTCGTGGCCCTGTTCACCACGGCCAACGGCCGCCCGCTGACGGTCATCGCCACCAACGAGGCCGCCCGCGAGCGCGGTCTCAAGGCCGGTGAGCTGGTCCGTACCGCCGCCAAGACCCTCGGTGGCGGCGGTGGCGGCAAGCCGGACGTCGCCCAGGGCGGCGGCCAGAACCCGGAGGCCGTCGCCGAGGCCATCGACGCCGTCGAGCGTCTCGTGGTGGAGACCGCGTGACGATGCGTCGTGGTCGTCGTCTCGCGATCGACGTCGGGGACGCCCGGATCGGGGTCGCCTCGTGCGACCCCGACGGGGTCCTCGCCACCCCGGTGGAGACCGTGCCGGGACGTGACGTCCCGGCCGCCCACCGGCGGCTCCGGAGCATCGTCGAGGAGTACGAGCCGATCGAGGTCGTGGTCGGGCTCCCTCGCTCCCTCTCCGGGGGCGAGGGCCCGGCCGCGGCCAAGGTCCGGCGCTTCGCGGGTGAGCTGGCGAAGGGCATCGCCCCGGTGCCGGTCCGCCTGGTCGACGAGCGGATGACGACCGTGACGGCGACCCAGGGGCTCAGGGCCTCGGGAGTGAAGTCGAAGAAGGGGCGGTCCGTCATCGATCAGGCCGCCGCTGTGATCATCCTTCAGAATGCTCTTGAGTCCGAACGGGTATCGGGTAATCCTCCCGGCGAGGGCGTCGAAGTGGTCATCTGATCGCGATACGGTAACGTTCCGCGCGATGCGGCGTGTTCGAACAGCTGCCGCACTACGTAGAGGCGGACCGTCCGGAAGCCTCGCGGCTGTTTGGGGATCGATGACTGAGTATGGCCGGGGCCCCGGCTCCGAACCGTGGCATCCCGAGGACCCGTTGTACGGGGACCAGGGATGGGGAGGCCAGCCGCAGTACCCGCAGCAGGCGCAGCAGCAGTACGGTCACCAGGACGCGTACGGCCAGGGCCAGGGGCAGGGCTACGACCCCCACTATCAGCAGCCGCACCACCCTCAGCAGCACGAGCACGCTCAGCAGTACCAGCAGCAGCATGCTCAGCAGCAGGGGCAGTACCAGCAGCAGGCGCAGCACCCCCAGCAGTACGTGGATCCCGCGACGTACGGCGGATACCAGGGCCAGCAGGCCCAGGGCTACGACACGTCCGGGTATCCCGTACAGCAGTACGACCCCACGTGGGAGACGGGCCAGGCGGCCATGCCGTACGGCGCGACGCCCGCCGACCCCTACGGCGGTCAGAACCCCGACCTCTACGGCACCCCCGAGGCCTACCCGCCGCCGCAGCCCCCGGGCCGGCGGCAGGCGCCGCCGGAGCCCGTCACCGAATGGGAGGCGGAGGCGGCGGCCGAGGCCGAGGAAGAGGAGCGGCACCCCTTCTTCACCGGTGAGGACGGCACCGATGACGACGAGTACGACGACGAGCCCGGCGACAGGCGGTCGTCGCGGGGCGGGCGCGACCGCAGGGGCGGCAAGGGCAAGAAGAGCAGGAACGGCGTCGCGTGCCTGGTCGTCGCGCTCGTCCTCGCGGGCGGCGTCGGTGGCATCGGCTACTTCGGCTACCAGTTCTGGCAGGGCCAGTTCGGAGAGGCACCCGACTTCACGGGCGCCGGCAGCGGCTCGGTCCAGGTCGAGATCCCCAAGGACTCCGGCGGCTACGAGATCGGCAACATCCTCAAGAAGGCCGGCGTCGTCAAGAGCGTGGACGCCTTCGTCGCCGCGCAGGGGAAGAACCCCAAGGGCCTCTCCATCCAGGCGGGCGTCTACACGCTGAAGAAGGAGATGTCGGCGGAGAGCGCCGTCACGATGATGCTCGACCCGGCGAGCCAGGCGAACTTCGTGATCCCCGAAGGCCGGCGGAACGTCTGGGTCTACGAGCAGATCGACAAGAAGCTCGAGCTCAAGGCGGGCACCACCCAGGGTGTCGCCAAGGCGAAGGCGGAGGACCTGGGCCTTCCGGAGTGGGCGAAGAACCACGAGGACCTGAAGGATCCGCTGGAAGGCTTCCTCTTCCCGGCGAGCTACCCGGTGGCCAAGGGCAACAAGCCCGAGGACGTGCTGCGCAAGATGGTCGCCCGCTCCAACGCGGAGTACGCGAAGTACGACCTGGAGGCCAAGGCGAAGCAGCTCGGGGTCGAGAGCCCCTGGCAGCTCATCACCATCGCGAGCCTCGTCCAGGCCGAGGGCACGTCGCACGACGACTTCCGCAAGATGGCCGAGGTCGTCTACAACCGGCTCAAGCCCAGCAACCCGCAGACCTACGGCAAGCTCGAGTTCGACTCGACGTACAACTACATCAAGAACCAGAGCAAGATCGACCTCAGCCTCGAAGAGCTGCGAAAGTACGACAACGTCTACAACACGTACTTCTACAAGGGCCTGCCGCCCGGTCCGATCGGGAACCCGGGCAACGAGGCGCTGAAGGGCGTGGTGAACCCGACGGACGAGGGCTGGTACTACTTCATCTCCCTCGACGGCAAGACGTCCCAGTTCACCAAGACGAACGCCGACCACCAGAAGCTCGTCAACGAGTTCAACAAGTCGAGGAAGAACTGATGCCGTCACCGCGGCGCGCGGCCGTCCTGGGTTCGCCGATCGCGCACTCGCTCTCCCCGGTCCTGCACCGGGCGGCCTACGCCGCGCTGGGCCTCGACGCCTGGTCGTACGACCGGTTCGAGATGGACGAGGCCGGGCTTCCCGGCTTCGTCGCCGGACTGGACGAGTCCTGGGCCGGTCTCTCCCTGACCATGCCGCTGAAGCGGGCGATCATCCCGCTGCTCGACGAGATCAGCGACACGGCCGCCTCGGTCGAGGCCGTCAACACGGTCGTCTTCACCGAGGACGGCCGCCGGGTCGGCGACAACACGGACATCCCCGGCCTGATCGCCGCCCTGCGGGAGCGGGGCGTCGACAAGGTCGAGTCCGCGGCGATCCTCGGGGCCGGTGCCACAGCCTCCTCCGCCCTCGCGGCCCTCGCGCGGATCTGCACCGGCCCGGTCACGGCGTACGTACGGAGCGAGGCCAGGGCCGAGGAGATGCGCGGCTGGGGCGAGCGGCTGGGTGTGGACGTGCGCACCGCCGACTGGGCGAACGCGGACCGGGCCTTCGCCGCCCCGCTCGTCGTCGCGACCACCCCGGCCGGCACCACCGACGCGCTCGCGGCGGAGGTCCCCGGCGCACCCGGCACCCTCTTCGACGTGCTGTACCACCCCTGGCCGACGCCCCTCGCCGCCGCGTGGTCGAAGGGCGGGGGCGCGGTCCTCGGCGGCCTCGACCTCCTCGTCCACCAAGCCGTCCTCCAGGTCGAGCAGATGACGGGCGTCCCCGAGGCCCCGCTGGCCGCCATGCGTGCCGCCGGTGAGAGGGCCCTGGCCGCCTCGTGAACGGCCCGCAGACGCTTGCCGCCGACTGGGCCGGTTCGCTGTTCAAGCTGATCGTGAACCTGCTGCCCGAGTGGGCGGAGAACACCGTCGCCGCCCTCGGACTGACCTTCCTCGTGGTGGAGGGCGGGCGTCGGCTGTGGCGCGCCGTTCGCACCTCGCGCTCCCCGGCCTGAACCTGTGACCCAAGCGATCTGACGTTCTTCGCGTCCGATGGCTGGACCGACGGCCGGGTTCGGCCCCCGGACGTGGGAGGATCGGGGGTGGCGGGCCAGGGCCGCGCACCCGGCCGCGCCACAGCAGTTCCAGGCGCGAGCATGAGGAGCATCGTTGAGCAGGTTGCGCTGGCTGACAGCCGGAGAGTCGCACGGTCCCGCGCTGGTCGCGACGCTGGAGGGTCTTCCCGCCGGTGTCCCGGTGACC
>NZ_JBVHDX010000020.1:0-100720 GCF_055563155.1 Streptomyces sp. NPDC013317 | reverse complement strand
CCCCGGCTATCCGGCCGCCCCCACCCCCCCCGTCTTTTTGGTGGGGGGGGGCCCCCCCCCGGGGGGGGGGGGGGCCGGGGGGGGCCGGGGGGGGGCGGCCCGGGGGGGGGGGGGGGGGGCGGGGGGGGGCACGCCGACGGGCGCCCGGGAGAGGTGTCCCCGGGCGCCCGTCGGTTTTCTCTGTGCGCGGCTTGTGGCGCGCGCGGTCTGGCCCGCCCCTAGGGGGCGCTGCGCTGACCCGGCAGGGCAGCGCGACCTGAGGCGTACACGTCGGCATGCTGCTTGCCCGGCTCCATCGGGCCCCCGGGCCGCCGGACGACCGGCGGGCCCTGCTGGGGCACGAGCGGGTCGAGCACCGTCGTCGTGGTCTCGGCCTGCGGACGCCTGGCCCGGTAGGCCGCGCGGTACGCGGCCGGCGAGGAGCCGAGCTGGCGGCGGAAGTGCCCGCGCAGCGCCACCGGGGAGCGGAAGCCGCAGCGTCCCGCGACCTCGTCGACCGAGTAGTCGGAGGTCTCGAGCAGCCGCTGCGCCTGCAGCACCCGCTGGGTGATCAGCCACTGCAGCGGGGCGGACCCCGTCAGCGAGCGGAAGCGCCGGTCGAACGTACGCCGTGACATGTACGCGCGGGCCGCGAGCGTCTCCACGTCGAACTGCTCGTGGAGGTGCTCCAGGGCCCAGGCGACGACCTCCGCGAGCGGGTCGGCGCCGATCTCCTCTGGTAAAGACCTGTCGAGGTAGCGCTCCTGGCCGCCGCTGCGCCGCGGCGGGACGACCAGCCGGCGCGCCAGTGCGCCCGCGGCCTCCGCGCCGTGGTCGGTCCGCACGATGTGCAGACACAGGTCGATGCCGGCCGCGGTGCCGGCCGAGGTCAGTACGTCCCCGTCGTCGACGAAGAGCTCCCGCGGGTCCACATGGACCGACGGATAGCGCTTCGCGAGCGTCGGCGCGTACATCCAGTGTGTGGTGGCCGGTCTGCCGTCGAGCAGTCCGGCCGCGGCGAGCACGAACGCGCCGGTGCACAGCCCGACGATCCGCGCGCCCTCTTCGTGTGCCCGGCGCAGCGCTTCGAGCGCCTCCGGCGGTGGCGGCGAGGTGATCGACCGCCAGGCCGGTACGACGACGGTTCCGGCGCGACTGATCGCGTCGAGTCCGTACGGTGCGGTGAGTTCGAGGCCCCCTGTGGTCCGCAGCGGGCCCTCCTCACCGGCGCACACCAGCAGGCGGTAGCGGGGTACTCCCGCGTCCTGCCGGTCGATTCCGAACACGGAGAGCGGGATGGAGCTCTCGAAGATGGGGCCGCCGCTGAACAGCAGCACCGCGACGACTTCGCGGCGGCGGCGCCCGGTCAACTTCCGTGCGGCCTCCGTTACGGCGGAGTCCTGGCTCATGACGCTAAGCCCCCCTTGGTGTTCGCGTCTCCCTGGTCCTGTCGCTCCTGCACGTTTCCCCTCGGTTTTGCACGAGACCCCAGTCTTCGATACCCATGATCGAATCTACTGTGTTCCGTAGTGCCGACGTGACAAGTTCACCGTCCGGCACATTGTCGACAAGGCAACTTGGCGCGAAGCATTCGATCACGAAGCGTTCCACTCGCGGGCGGCGCAGGGAAGTGCGTCGTGACCGCATGGCCCGTCCCCGTAGGGTGCGGGGGCCGAGCCGAAGCCTTTCATGCCTGGTGGCACCAGGGTTGAGGGGGCATTCCGCCAAGGACTCACCGGCATGTGGAAGTTGGCTGAAATCATACGGGTGTGAGTGTGCGAACCCGTCAGCTTCACGGGGAGTCCGTCACCTCTGACGGTGGTTTCGGCCGCCATGGGAGTGTCGTCCGCGGGGGCCCGCGGCCTCGGCGCGCAGCCCCCGTTCCGCACGGCGCAGCAGCACCCGGCAGACCGCCGTCACCGCGGCGAGTCCGAGCGCCGTGCCCGCCGCCCCGCCCAGCGAGGTGCCGTAGACGACGAGCACGACGGGGACCAGGACGCAGCAGAAGACGGCCCAGCGGACGACGTCGCCCGCGGGGTCCGCCGGGGGGTGCGGGGCCGCGGGGCCGGGGGAGCGGGCGGGGGGACGGGGGCCGGCGGGGGCGGCGGAGGCGGGGGTGACGGCGGCCGGTGGTGCGGGCACGGGCGGGGCTCCCTGCGACGGTGACTGGACCTGTGGGAACGAGAAGCGGAACGTTCCGGTCACTCCCCGTGGCGGCCGTTCGGCCCCCGTACCGGACAGCTGTAGGACACAACCGGCATTGCCATAACGGGACGGGCTCGTGCATGCTCCCTGGAACGCCCTGCGGGCGCCGTGTGTGGCCCCGGACCGCTCTGGGCAGGAGAGAGGTGTCGCCGTACCCTTGGGGGTATGGGCTTGGGAAGATGATTCCCGGACACCGCTCCGTCGCCAACCGTTGCTCCGTACGACGCTCCGTCCCTTCCCACAAGGATCTTCTTCGCCGAGACACCGATGGCCGGTCACGAATTCTCCGAACCCGCGGACCGCAAGCGCGTCGCCGACTCCACGGTCGACCCCCTCGCGGTGGAACAGCCACGCCACTCCTGTGATCCCGCCTTCCGGCACGGAGTGGTCGTCGGCTTCGACGGCTCGACCTCCAGCGAACGGGCCCTGGCGTACGCCATCGGCATGGCCCGCCGATCCGGCTCCGGTCTGATCATCGTGCACGTCGCCAACCGGCTGCCCACCACCGTCTGGGCGGGATGCGAGCCCCCGGTCTTCGTCGACGTCCCGGACCATCGCACCGAGGTGCTCGGCCTGGAGTTGGCCTGCGCGGACTACCTGGCCGAGGTCCCCTGGATCCTCGTGGAGCGCGGCGGCGACATCTGCCACGAGCTGGAGGAGGTCGGCCGGGAGTACTCGGCCGACGCGATCGTGGTCGGCTCGACGCACGGCATCGTCGGCCGGCTCTTCGGCTCGGTGGCCGGCCGGCTCGCGAAGCGCGCGCAGCGGCCCGTGATCGTCATCCCGTGACCGGCGTCCGCTGACGCCGGCCCTTCCGGCCGCCCGGCCCTTGGCCGCCTCTCCTCGACGCTTCGTCAACTCCCTTGGCATGGCGATAATTTCTGCCGCCGTCAGGTGATTTGTGTGCTTGTGAAGGGTAGTTAAAGGTCACCGGAACAAGCAGCTCACGCAGCACAACTGCGCACCTGAAGGGAGCCCGCCGTGGACAACGAAGTCGCCGCGGGAAACACGACCTCCACTCTCGGCCACCTCGCGCTCGGACTGACCCTGCTGGCCTTCGGCATCGGCAGCACGGGTGTCATCGACAACGTCGCGGCGTCGGACGCCGCATCCCTCGCCACCTGGGTCGGCGGGGTGGCGCTCTTCCTCGTCGGTCTGCTCGCCCTGCGCGCGGGCAACGGCGGTGAGGGTACGGCCTATTCGGCGCTCGGTGCGTTCTGGTTCACCTGGGGGACCGGAGTGGGCGACGGTGGTTCGGCGGAGGCGACCGGCCTCTTCCTGCTGCTCTGGGCGCTGCTGGCGCTCACGCTGACGATGGCGGCCGGCGGCAGCGGTCTGTTCGGGCAGGGCGTGTACGGGCTGCTGTTCGTGGCGCTGCTGCTGCTCGGCATAGGTGCCCTCGCGGACAACGGCGGTCTGGCGAAGGCGGGCGGCTGGGTCGCCGCGGTGGCGGGCCTGGCGGCCTGGTACGGCGCGACGGCGGCGGTGGCGCACTGGCCGACCTCGGTCAGCCGCGCCCGCCGTGGAGCCCCGGCAGCCGGCTGAGACGCACAAGCGCCTGGCGAGTGAGCGGAGGCGAGCCGAGCCCTGAAGAATGCAGCGGTCCCCGCGCACCTCATCGGTGCGCGGGGACCGCTGTCATGTCCGGCCGGGCGTCCGGCCCTCCGGGGACAGGTCCGGAAATGCGGGCGGACGGGCTTTCCCGGCCGTGGTCGAGAGCTCCGGGGGACAGGCCCGGACGTGCTACTCGACCGTGACGGACTTGGCCAGGTTGCGCGGCTTGTCGATGTCGCGGCCCATGGCGAGCGCCGTGTGGTAGGCGAGGAGCTGGAGCGGGATGCCCATCAGGATCGGGTCCAGCTCGTCCTCGTTCTTCGGGACGACGATGGTGTGGTCGGCCTTGACCTGCTCCTGGTGCGCGACCGCGAGGATGCGGCCGCTGCGGGCCTTGATCTCCTCCAGCGCGGCGCGGTTCTTCTCCAGCAGGTCGTCGTCGGGGACGATCGCGACCGTCGGCAGGGCCGGCTCGATCAGGGCGAGCGGCCCGTGCTTCAGCTCGGAGGCCGGGTACGCCTCGGCGTGGATGTAGGAGATCTCCTTCAGCTTCAGGGAGGCCTCCAGGGCGACCGGGTAGCCCCGCACGCGGCCGATGAACATCATCGACTGGGCGCCCGCGTACTGCTCGGCGATCTTCTTGATCTCCTCCTCGGTCTCGAGGATCTCGCTGATCTGCGCGGGCAGCTTGCGCAGGCCCTCGATGATCCGCTTGCCGTCGGTGACCGAGAGGTCGCGGATGCGGCCGAGGTGGAGGGCGATCAGCGCGAAGGCGGTGACCGTGTTGGTGAAGCACTTGGTGGAGACGACGCAGACCTCCGGGCCGGCGTGCACGTACACGCCGCCGTCGGCCTCGCGGGCGATGGCCGAGCCGACCACGTTGACGACGCCGATGACCCGGGCGCCCTTGCGCTTCAGCTCCTGCACGGCGGCGAGCACGTCGTACGTCTCACCGGACTGGGAGACGGCGATGTAGAGGGTGTCGGGGTCCACGACCGGGTTGCGGTAGCGGAACTCCGAGGCCGGCTCGGCGTCGGCGGGGATACGGGCCATGGACTCGATCAGGCCCGCGCCGATGAGGCCGGCGTGGTACGAGGTGCCGCAGCCGAGGATCTTGATCCGGCGGATGGAGCGGGCCTCGCGGGCGTCGAGGTTGAGGCCGCCCAGGTGGACGGTGGAGAAGCGGTCGTCGATCCGGCCGCGCAGCACGCGGTCGACCGCGTCGGGCTGCTCGCAGATCTCCTTGTGCATGTACGTGTCGTGGCCGCCCATGTCGTAGGAGGCGGCCTCCCACTCCACGGTCTCGGGGGTGGCCGTCGTCGAGGCGCCCGAGGTCGTGTACGTGCGGAAGTCGTCGGCCTTGAGGGTGGCCATCTCGCCGTCGTCGAGGGTGACGACCTGGCGGGTGTGGGCGATCAGGGCGGCGACGTCCGAGGCGACGAACATCTCCTTCTCGCCGATGCCGAGGACGACCGGGGAGCCGTTGCGGGCCACCACGATGCGGTCGTTGAAGTCGGCGTGCATGACGGCGATGCCGTAGGTGCCCTCGATGACCTTGAGCGCCTCGCGGACCTTCTCCTCCAGGGTGGTGGCCTGGGAGCGGGCGATCAGGTGGGTGATCACCTCGGTGTCGGTCTCCGACGCGAAGACGACGCCGTCCGCCTCCAGCTTGGCGCGGAGCTCCTGGGCGTTGTCGACGATGCCGTTGTGGACGACCGCGACCTTGTTCTCGGGGTCCAGGTGCGGGTGCGAGTTGATGTCGCTCGGCGCGCCGTGGGTGGCCCAGCGGGTGTGGGCGATGCCGGTGGTGCCGGTGAAGCGCTTGGGGACGCGGGCTTCCAGGTCACGGACCCGGCCCTTGGCCTTGACCATCTTCAGGCCGGAGGCCTTCGGGCTGGTGATGACGATGCCGGCGGAGTCGTACCCCCGGTACTCCAGCCGCTGCAGGCCTTCCAGCAGCAGCGGGGCCACGTCGCGCTTTCCGATGTAACCGACAATTCCACACATAAAGGTGTTACCCCTCCTGGTTGGTGAGTGTGCCCGGCCGCGTGTCAGCCGTAGACGATGCGGCGCAGCTGCCGGAGCGAGAGCTCCGGTGGTGCCACGGCGCGGTGCGGCAGCTCGGCCGCGATGCGCTCGAAGATCTCGGCGTTCACGGCGCCCCCGGACTGCAGTTCGCGGTGGCGGCGGCGGACGAAGTCCTCGGTCGACTCGTCGAAGTACGCCAGCACGTCGAGCACCACCCGGGCCGCCTCACCGCGCTGCAGCGCGGTGCTGCGCACCAGGTGGTCGATGAGGTCGTCATGCGACGGGCGGCGTTCGAGCACCAGTGAATACTGAGGGGTGCCCCCCGGACTTCGCAAGAATCCTGCCCGAATTCGGGCAGAGGTCTTCATGATCGCCGCCTCGGAGAGGGTATTGGTCTACACCTTGACCCACGGAAGTGGTCCACGGTACGCATGGTGACTGTTCGGATACGCATATCCACAGCCGCGAAGTCCACCGAAAGGGACCATGCCTGTGAGACAGCGCAGAACGCTTCCCCGTGTGCTCGGCGCCCTGCTGCTCCTTGCGGCCGCCGGGATCTCCTGCGTCGGAGCCGCGCCCACCGCCCGCTCCGCCGCCGAGCCCGCACTCCGGCCGCTCGGCCAGATCGTCCCCGCCCCCGCCTCCGTGGCACCCGGCGGGCAGCCGTACACGATCACCGCCGCCACCCGCATCCGGATCGACGGCCGCTCCCGCGAGTCCCGCGCCGTCGCCGACTACCTCGCCGGGATCCTGCGCCCCTCCACCGGCCACCCGCTGCGCGTCGTCGACCAGGACGACGCGAGCGGCGGCATCCGGCTCCGGCTGACCGACGGGGAGAAGGCGCTCGGCGAGGAGGGCTACCGGCTCCAGTCCGGCCGTGGTGGCCTCACGCTCACGGCCCACCGGCCCACCGGGCTCTTCCGCGGCGTCCAGACCCTGCGCCAGCAGCTCCCGGCGGCAGTCGAGAGGCGCACCGTGCAGCCCGGCCCCTGGCAGGTCGCGGGCGGGACCATCACCGACACCCCGCGCTACGCCTGGCGCGGCGCGATGCTCGACGTCTCCCGTCACTTCTTCACCGTCGACCAGGTCAAGCGGTACATCGACCAGCTCGCCCTCTACAAGGTCAACAAGCTGCACCTGCACCTCTCCGACGACCAGGGCTGGCGCATCGCCGTCGACTCCTGGCCCCGCCTCGCCACCTACGGCGGCTCCACCCAGGTCGGCGGCGGACCCGGCGGGTACTACACGAAGGACGACTACCGGGAGATCGTGCGGTACGCCGCCTCCCGCCACCAGGAGGTCGTGCCCGAGATCGACCTGCCCGGGCACACCAACGCCGCTCTCGCCTCCTACGCGGAGCTGAACTGCGACGGCGTCGCCCCGCCGCTCTACACGGGCACCAGCGTCGGCTTCAGCTCCCTGTGCGTGCCGAAGGCCGTCACGTACGACTTCGTGGACGACGTCATCCGCGAACTCGCCGCGCTGACCCCGGGGAAGTACCTCCACATCGGCGGCGACGAGGCCCACTCCACGCCCCACGCGGACTACGTGGCGTTCATGGAGCGGGTGCAGCCGATCGTCGCGAAGTACGGCAAGACCGTCGTCGGCTGGCACCAGCTCACGAGCGCCGTCCCCGCCCCCGGCGCCCTCGCGCAGTACTGGGGCCTCGACCGGACCGGCGCGGCGGAGAAGGAGCAGGTCGCCGCGGCGGCGCGGAACGGCACCGGGCTGATCCTCTCGCCAGCCGACCGCCTCTACCTCGACATGAAATACACCAAGGAGACCAAGCTGGGCCTGGCCTGGGCCGGCTACGTGGAGGTGCAGCGCTCGTACGACTGGAATCCGGCCGCCTACCTTCCGGGCGCGCCCGCGGAGGCGGTGAAGGGCGTCGAGGCGCCGCTGTGGACCGAGACGATCTCCGAGGACGCGCACATCGACCAGATGGTGTTCCCGCGCCTGCCGGGCGTGGCCGAGCTGGGCTGGTCCCCGGCGGCGACGCACGACTGGGAGGCGTACAGGGTGCGGCTCGCGGCGCAAGGACCGCGGTTCGAGGCGCTCGGCATCGACTACTACCGCTCACCGCAGGTGCCGTGGCCGGCGGCTGAGTAGAGCGGCGGCCGGGGTAGATCGGGGCGGAAAGAAGCGTGTGCCCGGCGGAGGACCGTACTCCGCCGGGCACACGCCGGTCTCAGCGGGCGAACCGTGCGATGGGGTTCGCCAGGTCGCCGATCAGCTGGAGCGCCGCGGACGGGTCCGACAGGTCCACCATCTGCTTGTTGTTGCGCAGCTGCAGGCGGTTGAGGGCCGAGAGCGCGAACGTCTCGGCGAACATGTCGTACTGCGTGAACTTCTCCGCGAGCTCCGGCTTCGACTCCTGGTAGTCGCGGACGCACTCCGCGACCGTCCGCCAGAACGCCTCCTCGTCGAGCGTGCCCTCCGCGGCCAGCGTCGCCGCCATGAAGCGGAAGAAGCAGTCGAAGACGTCGGTGAAGATCGACAGCAGCTTCATCTCCTCGGGGACGTCGGCCCGCACCCGCTCCACCGCGGGCGGCAGGACCGCGGCCGGATCCATGACGCAGATCTCCTCGGCGATGTCCTTGAACACCGCCCGGACGACCGCGCCCCGCTCGTCGAGGACCAGGATCACGTTCTCGCCGTGCGGCATGTAGACCAGGTCGTACACGTAGAAGCTGTGCAGCACCGGCAGCAGGTACGCGTCCAGGTAGCCGCGCAGCCACTCCGTCGGCGCCAGGCCCGAGTCCTTGATCAGAGCGCCCGCGAAGGACGCGCCCTCGTGGTCGACATGGAGCAGCGAGGCCATCGTCGCGAGCCGCTCACCCGGCGCCAGGGAGGCCACCGGGGACTCGCGCCAGAGCGCGGCGAGCATCTTGCGGTAGGGGGAGTAGCGGTCGGTCGCGGCCTCGTACTCCAGGTGCCGGTAGCCGACCGCCGCCCGCTCGCGGATGATCGAGAAGCGGGCCGCCGTGAAGACGGGGTCGGCCTCGATCAGCCCGGACAGCCAGTCGTTGATCGCCGGGGTCGCCTCCATGTACGCGGCCGACAGGCCCCGCATGAAGCCCATGTTGAGGACCGACAGCGCCGTCTTGACGTAGTGCTTGGCGGGATCCGCGGTGTTGAAGAAGGTACGGATCGACTGCTGCGCCAGGTAGGCGTCGTCGCCCTCGCCCAGGTAGACCAGGCGCTCCTGGGCGACCTCGGCGGCGAAGGTGACCGACAGCTTGTTCCACCACTGCCAGGGGTGGGCCGGCATCAGCAGGTAGTCGGCCAGGTCCAGGCCCCGCTCGGCGAGGGTCTCGGCGAAGCCGTCGACCGCCTTGTCGCCCAGCTCGGCGCGGATGAACGCGTCGTAGTCGATGCCCGCGCCGGCCGTGAAGGTGGTGCGGTCGCGCCGCGCCGCCAGCCAGATCAGATGGATCGGGGCGGCTGCCTCGGGGGCGTACGCACGGTACTCGTCGACGCCGAAGCCGAGCCGGCCGTTGTTGGCGACGAAGCAGGGGTGGCCCTCGGTCATCCCGGTCTCGACGGCCTGGAAGTCCGCGCGGGCCAGTTCGGCGGAGGTGACGGGCGGCTTGGTCGACTTGTACGCCGTACCGGCCAGGGTGGAGGAGATCTCCTCCAGGTAGACCGGCAGGATCTCGTCGCTCAGGCCGAGCGAGCCGCGCAGCTCGGTGACGAACTGGAGCGCGTCGAGCGGGAGGTGCTCGTCGCCCCGGTGGCGGCTGATGGAGCCGGCGTCGATCTGCCAGTGGTCCAGGGCGTACCGGTCGGCGGTGAAGCGGTACTCGACGGCGCCGTCGTCACTGAGGACGCGGTAGCCGTCCTCTCCCAGCTCCTGCGGGTTCAGCAGCCGCTCGTGGGCGAACTCGGCGAGGCCCTTGCGGATCAGCGCGCGGTTGGCGTCCGCCCAGCGGGCGGGGGTGAGGTGGGCGACGGGGTTCACGCGGCGACTCCCACGGCGGCCTCGAACTGTGCGCGGGTGCAGAAGCTCAGCAGGGCCTTCTTCTCCGGCTTCTGGATCTCCCGCTCGGGCACGAAGCCGACGGCCTCGTTGAGCGCGTGCACGGCCTTGTTGGCCACGTCCGGCTCGACGACGACGCGCTCGGTGGCCGGGTCGGCGAACAGCTCGTGCATCACGGCGGTGATCACGGCGCGGGTGAAGCCGTGCACGGGGGTGTCGGTCGGCGCGACCAGGAAGTGCATGCCGACGTCGCCGGGCCGCGGGTCGTAGAGCCCGACCAGCTCCAGCCGCGAGGGGTCGTACCGCTCCATGAGGACCGCCGGCTCACCGTCCACCAGGCCGATGAAGGCCTCGTGGTGCGGGTTGGCGGCGAACGCCATGTACTCGCGCTCGACGTCCTCCAGTTTCGCGTCCTGCATCATCCAGAAGGCGGCCTTGGGGTGCGTGACCCAGGGGTGGATCAGCTGTGCGTCCGCGAGCGGATCGAGGGGGCGGAAGCGGATGGTGCTCATACTGCGAACTCCTGGAACGCGATGGTCTTCTCGACGGGGTAGTAGTCGTAGCCCAGCATCGCTCCGATGATGTAGGCGTTGCGGTACGCACCCATGCCGAGGTCGGGCGAGGTGATGGAGTGCGTGTGCACGGAGGCGTTCTGCAGGAAGACGCCCTGGCCCGTCGTGTCGATCGAATAGTTGCGGGCCACGTCGAAGCGGCCCTGCCCGTCCCACCGGAGGCGGTCCCTGACCGGCTCCAGGAAGGCGGGTACGGCGTACTTGTAGCCGGTGGCGAGGATCAGGCCCTCGGTCTCCACCGTGAAGTCCTTCTCCTGCTCCTCCTGGTGGAAGCCGAGCGTGTACGTGCCGCTCGTGTCGTCGTACGCGGCGGAGTGCAGGGCCGAGTTGGTGAGCAGGCGGGTGGGGACCGGGCCGGCCAGGTTCTTCTGGTACAGCAGGTCGAAGATGGCGTCGATCAGCTCGCCGTCGATGCCCTTGAACAGGTTCTTCTGCTGGTTCTCCAGGCGGTACCGGGTCTGCTCGGGCAGCCCGTGGAAGTAGTCCACGTACTCCGGCGAGGTCATCTCCAGCGTCAGCTTGGTGTACTCCAGCGGGAAGAAGCGCGGGGAGCGCGTCACCCAGTTGAGCCGGTAGCCGTGCACGTCGATCTCGGAGAGGAGGTCGTAGTAGATCTCCGCCGCGCTCTGGCCGCTGCCGACCAGGGTGATCGACTTCTTCTTCTGCAGCGCCTCCTTGTTCTGGAGGTAGCGCGAGTTGTGGGTCAGGTCGCCGCCGAGGCCCTGGCAGGAGTCCGGGACGTACGGCGGGGTGCCGGTGCCGAGCACGATCCGGCGGGCCCGGAAGGTCTCTCCGGCCTCGGTCGTCACCACGTACTCCTGGCCGGCCTCGTCGTACGCGACGGAGGCGACGGTCGTGGAGAAGCGGATGCTGCGCATCTTGTCGGCGGCCCAGCGGCAGTAGTCGTTGTACTCGGTCCGCAGCGGATAGAAGTTCTCGCGGATGTAGAACGAGTAGAGCCTGCCCTTCTCCTTCAGGTAGCTGAGGAAGGAGTACGGGGACGTCGGGTCGGCCATCGTGACGAGGTCCGACATGAACGGGGTCTGGAGGTGCGCGCCCTCCAGGAACATCCCGGAGTGCCACTCGAAGTCGGGCTTGGACTCCAGGAAGAGGCCGTTCAGCTCGTCGATGGGCTCGGTGAGGCAGGCGAGGCCGAGGTTGAACGGACCGAGCCCGATGCCGATGAAGTCGTACGTGTCGGGGGTATCAGGCGTGGACAAGGGTCTCTCCCAGGTACTGCTCGGCGTGGCCGGCTATCAGATCGAGGACGGCGGCGATGTCGGCCACGGTCGTCTCGGGGTTGAGCAGGGTGAACTTCAGGTACTGGCGCCCGTCGACCTTGGTCCCGGCGACGACGGCCTCGCCGGAGGCGAAGAGCGCCTTGCGGGCGTAGAGGTTGGCGCGGTCGATCTCGGCGGGCGAGGTGACGTTCTCGGGGATGTAGCGGTAGACCAGCGTGGACAGCTGCGGCTCGACGACCACGTCGTAGCGCGGGTCGGCGGCGAGCAGGGCGAAGCCGGCCTCGGCCAGGTCGCAGACCTCGTCGAAGAGCTCGCCGACGCCGTCGGCGCCCATGACGCGCAGGGTCATCCAGAGCTTCAGCGCGTCGAAGCGGCGCGTGGTCTGCAGGGACTTGTCGACCTGGTTGGGGATCTGCTCGGCGACGGTACGACGCGGGTTGAGGTAGTCCGCGTGGTAGGTCGCGTGGCGCAGGGTGGCCCCGTCGCGCACCAGAACGGCGGAGGAGCTCACCGGCTGGAAGAAGGACTTGTGGTAGTCGACCGTCACCGAGTCGGCGTGCTCGATGCCGTCGAGGAGGTGGCGGCGACTGAGCGAGGCGAGCAGTCCGCAGCCGTAGGCGGCGTCGACGTGCATCCAGGCGCCGTACTCCTCGGCGAGGGCGGCGATCTCGGGCAGCGGGTCGATGGAGCCGAAGTCCGTGGTGCCGGCGGTGGCGACGATCGCCATCGGGACCAGGCCCTCGGCCCGGCAGGCCTCCAGTTCGGCGGCGAGCACGACGGACTGCATCCGCTTGTTCCGGTCCACGGGGATGGAGACGACGGCGTCGGGACCGAGACCGAGCAGGCCGGCCGACTTCTGGACGCTGAAGTGGCTGCAGTCGGACGAGAAGACGCGCAGCTTGGACAGGTCCTTCGTCTTGGCCTCCTCGCGGGCGAGGAGCAGGGCCTGGAGGTTGGACTGCGAGCCGCCGCTGGTGAACACGCCGTCGGCCGAGGGGCCGAAGCCGATGCGGCCGGTGGTCCAGTCGATGAGCTTGCGCTCGATCAGGGTGCCGCCCGCGCTCTGGTCCCAGGTGTCGAGCGAGGAGTTGACCGCCGAGAGGACGGCCTCGCCGAGCACGGCGGGGATGACGACCGGGCAGTTGAGGTGGCCCAGGTAGCGCGGGTGGTGGAAGTAGACGGCGTCCCGGAGGTAGACGCTCTCGAGCTCGTCGAGGGCGGCGGAGGAGTCGCCGAGCGGCTTGTCGAGGTCGACGGCGTCGATGGTGGGCGCCAGCTCCGCGGGGGTGACACCGCTGAACGGGCGGCGCGTCGCGGCGAGTTTCTCCGCCACCCGCTCGACTCCTTCGGTGACGGAGCGCCGGTAGCTCTCCGCCGTGGCGTCGTTGAGCAGGTGGGAACGCATGGGGATGGTCCTCCGGGACGGAAAAGGGGCGAGGGGGCGTTGCGGTGCGTAAGTAAGGTTAGCCTAACCTAACTTTGCATCGCAACGCCCCCTCGCCCCCTCAGGGTGCGGGCGTCACCGCCGTCACCTCACGATTCGTCCTCGGGCGTCTCGCGCAGGGCGTCCTCGGACAGCCCCTTGCGCCAGTAACCGACGAACGTCACCCGGCGGCGGTCGAGTTCACGCTCGCGCACGAAATGACGGCGCAGCTCCTTCACGGAACCGGACTCGCCCGCGATCCAGACGTACGGCGCCTCGCCGGGCAGCTCCACGGCGCGCACCGCCTCCACGGCGGAGGGCGCGCCCTCCTCACGGACCAGCCAGGTGACGGTCGCGTCGGCCTGTGTCGCCGGCTCCATGCGGTCGCCGGAGTACGGGACTTCGAGATAGACGTGGGCGCGGGTCTCGGCCGGCAGCCACTCCAGGATCGCCGAGGCGGCCGGCAGGGCCGTCTCGTCCGCCCAGATGAGGACGGAGTCGGCGTCGTCCGGGAGCTGGAAGCGCACGGCCGTGTTGGCGGCCGTCGCCGGACCGAGCACGACCACCCGGTCACCGGGCTTCGCCTGCTGCGCCCAGCGACAGGCGGGGCCGACGCCCGCCGCGTCAGCGGCCGATGTCGCTGTATGCAGCGCGAAGTCGATGTCGACCTCGTTCCGCGGCTCCGTGCGCTGCTCGCGGACGGTGTACGAGCGCATCACGGCACGCTCGTCTTCCGGCATCGCGCGCCAGGCCCCGAGGATCGCGTACATGTCGGGGTCGTCCAGCGGCGGCAGGACGGGGGCCTCCTGGCCGGGGTGCGGCAGGAAGAGGGAGAGCGACTGGTCGCGGCCCCCGGAGGCGAACGACTTCAGGTCCTCGCCCGTGAAGGTGACGCGGACCAGCGACGGGCCGAGCCGCCGCGTCCGGTCGACCTCAAGGCTGAAGAACTGGAACGGGGCGGTCTCGGCGGTCGTCATGGGGTCAGGCCACCTTCTTCGCGTTCTCCAGCGCCTTGGCCAGGTCCTCCAGGAGCGGGGCGCACTTGGCGTACGAGTAGATGGGCTCGGTCACGCGCGGGTAGACCTGGCCGGCCTTGACGGCGGGCAGCGCGGCCCACGTCGGCTTGGCCTTGAGGGCCTCCGGCTGCAGCGCCGAGGTGCGGTTGTCGAGCAGGATGACGTCGGCCTTGTACTTGTCGACGTTCTCCCAGCTCAGGCCCTCGAACCAACCGCCCTGGTCCAGCTTGTCGGGCGTGATGATGTTGATCCCCAGCTCCTGGAAGTAGAGCGTGTCGGTCGGCCGGACCGGGGTGGAGACGTAGAACAGGTCGGGGGAGCCGGAGCCGATCAGGACCTTGATGTCCTTCTTGCCCTTGGCGGCCTGGCGGACGCGCTCGGCGGCGGCCTCGAAGCGGGCCTTGTCGGCCAGGATCTGCTTGGTCTTCACATCGGCGCCCAGGGAGGCGGCGAGGTCGGCGTGGCGCTGGAGGACGGTCGGCATCGACTTGTCCGCGGCCCACAGGGCGACGCTCGGGGCGACCTTGAGGATCTTGTCCTTCTGCTCGGCCGGGACGTACCAGAGGTCGTTCTTCTCCCACATGTCGGTGATGAGAAGGTCCGGGTTGAGCTTGAGGTACTCCTCGATCTTGAACTCGCCCCAGACGTTGCCGAGGATCTTGACCTTCTTGACGTCGAGGTCACCGGCCTGCACGTCCGGCGTCTCCGCGCCCGTCTTCGGGTCCTTCACCGTGGTCGGCCCGAAGACACCCTTGACCTCGATGCCGAAGTCCTTGAGGGCGGCGGCCATTCCGGTGAAGGCGACGATGTTCTTCGGGGTGGACTTCGCCTCGACGGCGGTGCCGCGGTCGTCGGTGAACTTCCACGGACCGGCCTTCTCGGAGGAGCCGGCGGAGTCGCCGCCCTTGGTCTCGCTGCCGCAGGCGGCGAGCGCGGCGCCGAGCCCGAGGGCGCCGCCCGCTGCGAGCAGGCCGCGACGGGTGAGATGGGTGGCTCGGGCGTTGCTGGGCATGGCGAAGTCGCTTTCGGTACGAGCCGAGCTGGGGTTCGGCCTGGGCAAGTCGAAGGTAGGTTAGCCTAACCTCAGGTCGATCAGTAGGGGTGATCGCTGGGCTCTACGTCACATGCCGAAGGCATATGCAAGCTCGCTGCGTCGCACAAGGCGTCCTGTATCCACTCGTTCCAGGCGCAACTTGTCGACGGTCTGCTCCAGACGCCCGCGTATGCGAGGGCAGTCCTCGGGGCTCGGACGGAGGACGACCTCGACGCCAAGGTCGCTGCCCGTGTCGAACGCCAGCGGATCCTGGAAAGGTGCACCCCGCCCTTGAACTGGGTGGTGATGAGCGAGACCGTCCCGCGCCAGGAAGTCGGCGGGCCTGCGGTCATGCGAAACCAACTCGCTCAAAAGTCCTCGTACAGCGGCGACACCGGTGGGCAGTGCATCGAGTGCGCCCCCCTCGGCGCCGCCGCGTGGCGTGAATCCTCGTACAGCGGTGACACCGGCGGTGACTGCGTCGGCCGACCGCGCCGCCCACATCGCCGTCCGCGACTCCAAGAACCCCGACGGGCCTGTCTTCCCGGCCAGTCCCGCCGCGTTCAGCGCCTTCGTGGCCGCCACCTCCCGGGGGCTCCTCGGCCCGGCCTAGCATGGGCCCATGCCCGAGACCACGCCCTCCCGAGTCGAACTGTGTCCGCTCACCCTCGATGACCAGGACGAGTTCTGCTCGCTCGTCCGGGCCAGTGCCGAGCTCCACGCGCCGTGGATGCAACTCCCCGCGAACGCGCAGCAGTTCCATGCATGGATGCGCCGTTTCGAGGACGGCGGCAACCGGGGCTACCTGATCAGGGTCCGGGAGACCGGCGAGGCCGCCGGGATGGTCAACATCAACTCGATCATCCGGGGCCGCTACCAGGGCGCGTCCCTCGGTTACGCGGCCTTCGCCCCGTCCGCGGGGCGGGGATACATGGCCGAAGGGCTCACCCTCGTCCTGCGGTACGCCTTCGACGAACTGCGCCTCCACCGACTGGAGGCGAACATCCAGCCCGGAAACAAGGCCTCGCTGGCCCTGGTCGAGCGTCTGGGCTTCCGGTACGAAGGCATGTCGCCCGACTACCTCTTCATCGACGGCGCCTGGCGCGACCACGAGCGGTGGTCCCTCACCGCCCCCACCCCGTGGACGCCCGACCCTTCCCTCCCCGAGGTCTAGAGGTATTGCCTCGTCAGGTCGGGGACGCGGCTTGCGGGTGGTTCGCCCGCCGGGAATCGGATCGCCGTCGACGGGGTTGGTGGGGGACGAGCCGTTATTCGTTGTTGGAGGGGCCATGCGAGCGATTCAGGTGTACGAAGTGGGCGGTCCCGAGGTGCTGCAGGAGGTCGAGGTGGACCAGCCGCGGCCGGGTCCGGGCGAGGCGATCGTGGAGGTCGCCGCATCCGGGGTCAACTTCCTCGACGTCTACCACCGCGAAGGCCGGTACAGCCTGCCGCTGCCCTTCACCCCGGGCGCTGAGGGCGCCGGCACGGTCGTCGAAGTGGGACCCGGCGTCGCTGACGTCGCAGTCGGGGACCGGGTCGGTTGGGTGGAGATTCCCGGCACGTATGCCGAGCGGGCCGTCGTGGACTCCTCCCGGCTGGTGCCGCTGCCCGACGACATCGGCTTCGAGACAGCCGCCGCCGTACTCCTCCAAGGCATGACCGCGCACTATCTCGTCAAGGACGCCTACCCGGTTCAGGGGGGCGACACGGTGCTCGTGCATGCGGCCGCTGGTGGCATGGGGCTCCTTTTGACCCAGCTCATCACCCATCTCGGCGGCAGGGTGATCGGCACGACGTCGACCACGGTGAAGGCCGAGCTGGCGAAGCGTGCCGGGGCCGCCGAGGTGATCCTTTCCTCCGCGGTCGACGATCTCGCAGCCGAGGTGAGGCGGCTCAACGGCGGTCAGGGACTGCCGGTTGTCTTCGACGGCGTCGGCGCGCACACCTTCGATGCGAGCCTCGCCAGCCTGCGAACCCGCGGCCATCTCGTGCTCTTCGGCGCGGCGAGTGGTGCCGTGCCTCCGTTTGATCCGATGCGGCTCGCCCACGGCGGTTCGCTGACCCTGATCCGGCCCAGCCTCGGGCACTTCATCGCCGATCGGTCCGAACTGCTCCGACGGGCCGCCGATGTGTTCGAGTGGGTGCGCTCCAAGGCGCTCGAGGTCACCGTGACGGGCCGCTACGCCTTGTCCGAGGCCGTCCAGGCCCACAGCGATCTGGAGGCTCGGCGTACCACCGGCAAGCTGCTCGTCGTACCCGACGCGGCCGCTTTCGGACGCCGCGAGGAGGCGCAGAGCTGATCGTGGGTGACGAGGCCACGGGTAGGGTCCCGCACGTGGAGATCATGGATCTGACCCCGCTGGAACGCCGCCTCTGTCAGGCGTTCCCCCGCGGTGAACCGATCGACCTCCGCCAGGCTCAGGACGAGGATCCCGAGCATCCTCGAGGCTGGGGTCCGGAGCGCACGGTCCGCGCCGAGGTCCTCCGCACCCTTCTCCTCGGCGATCGGTCCGAACCCGGCGAAGTCCCCGCCCTGAACCTCGCCGGCGCCCGCATCGTCGGTGTCCTGAACCTCCAGTACGCGCAGATACCCCACCCCGTCCGCCTCACCGCGTGCCGCTTCGAGCAGACACCGCAACTCCACGGAACACAGACCAGCCTGCTCGACCTCAGCTCGTCGTACGTCCCCGCCCTCAGAGCCACCGGCATACGCGTCGACGACGCCCTGCGGCTCACCGACTGCCGTATCCCCGGCAGCGTGCAGTTGGGCAGCGCACAGGTCACGGGCGGAATCTTCCTCGACCGCGCCCGCCTCGGCGCCGGCGGCGGGCCCGCGCTCGAGCTCAGCCGTGCTTCCGTCGGCAACGACGTCTGGGCTCCCGGACTGGTGGCACTCGGCGAGATACGCCTGCAAGCGGCCCGCATCGAGGGCGGTCTCGATCTCGAGGACGCCCACATCAGGAACCCGAGCGGCGATGCCCTCGACGCCGCCCACCTCACGGTCGGGGCGAGACTCAACGCGGGCGGCCTCCGGGCCGAAGGCCGCGTCAGGCTCACCGCGGCCAAGGTCGCCGGCTGGCTGACCTTCATCGACGCCCGGCTCAGCAACCCGGGAGGTGTCGCACTGGGAGTCAGCAGCTGTGAGGCACTGGGGTTCTCGCTCTGGGACGCGGCGCCGGTCTCCGGCGACGTCAGGATGCACTACGCCAACTTCAAGGTCATCCACGCCAAGCCCGAGGTCTGGCCAGCCACGGTACGTCTGGAAGGCATGACGTACGAGACCCTCGCTCCGCGCCTGCCCGCCGAACAACGACTCGCACTGCTCGAGCGGGACGAAGACGGGTTCGTGCCCCACGCCTACGAGCAACTCGCGGCCGTGTACCGCCGCGTCGGTGACGACGCCGAGGCCCGCACCGTCCAACTCGCCAAGCAACGCCGACACCGGACCACGCTGCCCTGGTACGGCAAGCTCTGGGGCCACCTCCAGGACGCGACCGTCGGCTACGGTTTCCGCCCCACGCGTGCCATGGCCTGGCTCCTCGCCCTGCTGGTCCTCGGCTCCGTCGCCTTCGGTCTCGACCACCCGCCCCGGGCCGAACGGGGCAAAGGACCGGAGTTCAACCCCGTCGTCTACGTCCTCGACCTGCTCCTGCCCATCGTCGACTTCGGCCAGGAGAAGGCGTTCACTCCCACCGGCCCCCACCAGTGGCTGTCCTACCTGCTCATCGCAGCAGGCTGGATCCTCGCCACGACCGTCGCTGCCGGAGTGACCCGGAATCTCAACCGCCAGTGACCCGTCCTGCCCGGAACCGCGGTCTCGCGGTCGTCCGGCAGGCGGCACGATCGCACGAGGCCCGGTGTCAGTGGCGGATGGCACCATGCGGGCATGAGTGGCGGATCTTTCAACTGGCATGAGTTCCTCTCGCGTTGGCAGCAGGAGTGGGTTCCGCGCGCCGACGCGGAGGACGAGGAGGGTGAGGACGGCGGTCTGGGCTCCGGCTCGCCCGCCCGTCCCGCCGCCGAAGAGTCGGCGATCGCCGCCGCCGAGGAGCGACTGGGGCGGCGTCTGCCGCCCTCGTACCGGGAGTTCCTGGCCGTCAGCGACGGATGGCACGTGGATCAGCCGGCCGGGATCTACCAGCTCGGTGGCGCCGCGGACATCGACTGGTTCGGGGATCCCTTCGACATGACGCCGATGTACGAGGAGAACCTCGGCGACGACCCGCGCGAGGAGGACGTCCTGCTGGCCGGGATGTGGCGGCGGGCGCTGCGGCTGGAGACGGACTCCGACATGTCGCACGCCCTGCTCGACCCGGGCGACACCGACCAGGACGGCGAGTGGGCGCTCTACGTCTACAAGGGCTGGGGCGGGGAGTTCCCGGACCGCTACCCGTCGTTCCGCGCGTACATGGAGGCCATGTACCGCGGCTTCCACGCGGACCGGGTGGAGCGGCCCGACTTCGTGAACGCGACCACGCGTGCGCAGGACGCCCGGGTGGAGGAGGCCCACCGGCTCGTCCTGCGCGGACGGTACGAGGAGGCCCTGCCCCTGCTGGAGGAGGCCCGGTCCTTCGGGCGGCCGGGGAGCGCCGTCCTGTTCAACCAGCTCCGGCACCTGACGGCTCCCGCCGGCGCGCAGGACTACGGCATGCTGGTGGCCGACCCGCGGTACCTGCCGGAGCTGCTGCCCGTCCACGCCATGACGCCGGCCCGTGGGGACTGGAGGCTGGGCGGGGACGACCACTGGCTCGGCATGATGGCGGCCCGCGGGGTGCCGCGCCCCACCGCCGAGGACGTACTGGGCGCGCTGCGGGACGGCACGTATCGCTACGCGCCCGACGGTGCGTGGGGCCGGGCCGTCGCCGAGGCGCGGGAGTCGGCCCGCTGGGGTGCGACCGACGCCGCGTGGCGGGTGCTGCGGGAGGCGCTGCCGCTGTGGGAGGCGCCCGGGCCCTCGCTCGTCGCTCCCCTCGGCCTGCTCGCCGATCCGGTCCTGGGTCCGCTGGTCACCCCGGAGCGGGGGCGGGAGATCCTCGCGACCCCGAGAGCGGGGGAGAAGGGGCCCGCTCTCGAGACCGCGCCCGATCTCGACCCGCCGGGTCTCGCCTGGCTGACCGGACCCGCGAAGTACGGGCGACCGCTCGACGCCTACCGCTGTGTCTGGGTCGAGGCGACCGACCCCACCGAACTGCCCGCCCTGATCGGTGAGGAGGGCGCGGAACTGAGCGCGCCCACCGATGCGGGGGAGGTGTTCCGGCGGGCGCCGAGGCCGCATGAGCGGGAGGGCGTGGAACTCTGGGAGGACCGGGCCGTGGTCGCCGCAGGCCGCACGGCCGAGGGGTGGGCGTTCGCCTTCGACGGCCACTCCCACGGTCAACCGGGCAACCTGTTCCGGTCGCCCGCGCAGGCCGCCTCCGTATCCGGGGAGCGCGCGGTGGTGGTGTGGCGCGAGCCGAGGAGCTCGTCGCCGGCCGCCTTCCACCTCTCGGTGGCCGAACGGGGCGAGGAGCGTTACGCGTTCACCCTGCGGGGCGCGGAGGTCGAGCGCTCCGGCGCGATACCCGCGGCGCTGGACCCCGCACGGCTGTGCCGCCCGGAGGACTCCGAGACGGACCGCGAACTGCGGGTGCTGGAGGCCCTGCAGACCGAACTCGGCCTCTCCCTGCCCCGTTTCGCGCTGACCCACGGCAGGCTCCCCACCTTCACCACCCGGTCATGGACCCGGGCACCGCAGGAGGGCGAGGGCTTCGGCTACCTGACCTTCGTACGGCATCGGCCCTGATCCGGTTCCTGGCTCACGGCAACGAGCGCGTGAGCCAGGCCACCTCGCCGTTCTCCTCCATGGAGAGGTGGTCCCGCTCGAAGCCGAGTTTCTCCAGCACGCGGAGCGACGGCTTGTTCCACGTGCCGACGGTCGACCAGAGCCGCTTCCGCCCGGTCGCGATCGCGGCGTCGAGCACCGCGCCGGCCGCCTCGGTGGCGTAACCGCGCCCGTGCGCGCGCTGGAACAACTCGTAGGCGATCTCGGGCTCCTCCAGGGTGGTGCGGCCGATGATCAACCCGCAGTAGCCGATGAAGTCGCCCTCCTCGCGCCGCTGGACGGGGAGCAGAGCGATCCCCGTGTTCTCCGTCGCTGCGAGAAGCTCCGCTATGGACGACCGGATGCGTTCCACCGGAGGCCTCCCCTTGCCGCGCTCGGCGAGCAGGTCGCAGAACTCCTCGGCGTCCGACTCGGCCCACGGCCGCAGGATCAGCCGCTCGGTCTCCAGGTGGTACGCCATCGTCTCGTACGTGGTCATGACCTCACTCTCTCAAGGGACATCGCGAACGCGCCGGGCTCCCCTCGGGATCCGAGGGAAGCCCGGCGCGTTCGCGGGGGACGGTCAGGCCGAGAGGCCGAGCTCGCGGGCGATCAGCATGCGCTGGACCTCGCTCGTGCCCTCCCCGATCTCCAGGATCTTGGAGTCGCGCCACATGCGGGCCACCGGGTACTCGTTCATGAAGCCGTAGCCGCCGTGGATCTGCGTGGCCTCACGGGCGTTGTCGACGGCGACCGTGGAGGAGTACAGCTTCGCCAGCGCGGCCTCCTTCTTGAACGGCTCGCCGAGCACCAGGCGCGAGGCCGCGTCCCGCCAGCCGATCCGGGCCATGTGCGCCCGCATCTCCATGTCCGCGATCTTGAACTGGATGGCCTGGTTGTCGCCGATCGGCCGGCCGAAGGCGTGACGTTCCTTCGCGTACTTCACGGACTCGTCGACACAGCCCTGCGCGAGCCCGGTCGCCAGCGCCGAGATCGCGATCCGGCCCTCGTCGAGGATCCGGAGGAACTGCGCGTAGCCGCGGCCCTCCTCACCGAGCAGGTTCGCCGCCGGGACACGGACGTCGTCGAAGGACAGCTCGCGGGTGTCCGAGGCGTTCCAGCCGACCTTGGAGTAGGGCGCGGCGACGGTGAAGCCCGGGGTGCCGGAGGGGACGATGATCGAGGAGATCAGCGGGCGGCCGTCGGGCTTGCGGCCGGTGACGGCGGTGACGGTGACCAGACCCGTGATGTCCGTACCGGAGTTGGTGATGAAGCACTTCGAACCGTTGATGACCCAGTCGTCGCCGTCGCGGACGGCGGTGGTGCGGGTGCCGCCGGCGTCGCTGCCCGCGCCGGGCTCGGTCAGACCGAAGGCGCCCAGGATCTCGCCCGAGCACATCCGGGGGAGCCACTCCTGCTTCTGCTCCTCGGTGCCGAAGCGGTAGACCGGCATCGCGCCGAGCGAGACGCCCGCCTCCAGGGTGATGGCGACGGAGGAGTCGACGCGGGCGAGCTCCTCCAGGGCGATGCCGAGGGCGAGGTAGTCGCCGCCCATGCCGCCGTACTCCTCGGGGAAGGGCAGGCCGAACAGGCCCATGCGGCCCATCTCGCGGACGATCTCGTACGGGAACTCGTGGCGCTCGTAGTAGTCGCCGATCTTGGGCGCGACGACGTCGTGCGCGAACTCCTCCACGGTGCGGCGGAGTTCCTCGTGCTCTTCGGAGAGCCGGTGGTCGAGGGACATGGGTACGTCACTCCTTGTGGGAGAGGGCGCGGACGGTACGGGACGGGCTCGGTCGGCCCAGTTGCTCGGCCATCCACACGCTGGTGGCGGTGAGGGCGGCCAGGTCGACCCCGGTCTCGACGCCGAGGCCGTCGAGCATCCACACGAGGTCTTCGGTGGCGAGGTTGCCCGTGGCGCTCTTGGCGTACGGGCAGCCGCCGAGGCCGCCGGCGGAGGCGTCGACCGTGGTGACGCCGTGCTGGAGGGCGGCGAGGGTGTTCGAGAGGGCCTGGCCGTAGGTGTCGTGGAAGTGCACGGCCAGGCGGGAGGTGGGCACCCCGGCCTCGTTCAGGGCCTGGAGGAGCCGGGTGACGTGACCGGGCGTGGCGACGCCGATCGTGTCGCCGAGGCTCAGCTCGTCGCAGCCCATCTCGGCCAGCGCCTTGGTGACGCGGACGACCTGCTCGACGGGGACGGCCCCCTCCCAGGGGTCTCCGAAGCACATGGAGAGGTAGCCGCGGATGCGGAGACCCTGCTCTATGGCACGGGTGACGACGGGCTCGAACATGGCGAGGGCCTCGTCGACGGTCCGGTTGAGGTTGGCCTTCGCGAAGGACTCCGTGGCGGAGGCGAAGACGGCGATCTCTCGGGCGCCGAGGGCCATGGCGCGGTCGAGGCCGCGCTCGTTGGGCACGAGGACCGGCAGCCGGGCCGGGACGCCCTGGAGGAGCGGGAACAGCTCCTCCGCGTCCGCCAGCTGAGGCACCCACTTGGGGTGGACGAAGCTGGTCGCCTCGACGGTGGAGAGCCCGGCGGCGGCGAGCCGCCGCACGAACTCGGCCTTCGTGGCGGTCGGGACGACGGTCTTCTCGTTCTGCAGGCCGTCGCGCGGGCCGACCTCGTGGATCCGGACCCGGGCGGGGAGCCCGGGCGCGGGCACGTGCATGGGCAGGCCCGTGGTCATGCTTCCTCCCTGGGGGTCACCACGGCGAGGATCTGGTCCATGGCGACGGTGGAGCCGGGCGTGACGTCCAGCTCGGTGACGGTGCCGGCGTGCGGGGCGGAGATGACGTGCTCCATCTTCATGGCCTCGACGACGAGCAGGCTCTGCCCCGCCTCGACCTCGTCCCCGACCGCGACCTTGACGACGGTGACGGTGCCGGGCATGGGCGCGGCGAGGGTGTCGGCACCGCCGTGACGGGCGCCGGTCAGGGCGGCGGCGACGGGGTCGTGGTCCTGGACGTGCCAGGAGTCCCCGTCCCGCCCGAGCCAGATGCCCTCGGGGGAAGGGGCGAGGTGGAAGCGGTGGACGACGCCGTCGAGGTGCACGGTGGCGTGGTGGGCGGAGATCTCCCCCACCCCGCCCGGCGACGCCCCGGTGTCGTCGGGGTCCCCGGGAAGCCGCAGCTCGGCGCTCGTCGCCGTGCCGCGTACGCGGATCGCCACCGGGTCGTGGCCCGGCACGCGGAAGTGGTGCGGGGTCCAGGCGGGCCTGCCGCCGAGGCGCCAGCCGGAGGGGGCGTCGAAGGGGTCGGCCCAGGCGCCCGCCGTGGCCGTCGCCGCCGGGTACTGGCGTACCAGTGCCGCCGCCGCGTACACCTCCGGCGGTACGGACCCGTCGATCAGGCTCTCCGCGTCCCGTTCCACCAGGCCCGTGTCCAGGTCGCCGGTCATGACGTCCGGGTGGGCGAGGAGACGGCGGAGGAAGCCCGCGTTCGTCTGCACGCCCAGGGTGACCGTGTCGGCGAGGGCCGCGCGGAGGCGGCGGAGGGCCGTGGGGCGGTCCTCCGCGTGGACGATGACCTTGGCGAGCATCGGGTCGTAGAGGCTGCCGACCTCCGTGCCCACGCTCAGGCCCGAGTCCGTGCGCGCGCCCGCGCCCTGGGGCTCGCCCAGTGCCAGGACCGTGCCGCCCGAGGGGAGGAAGCCGCGCGCGGGGTCCTCGGCGCAGATGCGGGCCTCGATCGCCCAGCCGTCCAGGCGGACGTCCGACTGGCCGAAGCCCAGCTTCTCGCCCGCCGCGACGCGCAGCTGCCACTCCACCAGGTCGATGCCGGTGATCAGCTCGGTGACCGGGTGCTCCACCTGGAGGCGGGTGTTCATCTCCATGAAGTAGTACGAGGACGGGTCCCCGCCCGGCACGATGAACTCGACCGTCCCCGCGCCCACGTATCCGCACGAACGGGCCGCGTCGACCGCCGCCGCACCCATCTCCTCGCGGATCTCGGGCGTCAGCAGGACGCTCGGGGCCTCCTCGATGATCTTCTGGTGACGGCGCTGGAGCGAGCACTCGCGCTCGCCCAGGTGCACCACGTTGCCGTGGCCGTCCGCCAGGACCTGGATCTCGATGTGCCGGGGCCGGTCGATCCACCGCTCCACGAGCAGCGTGTCGTCCCCGAAGGAGGAGCGCGCCTCCCGCCGGGCCGCCGCGATCTCCTCGGTCAGCGTCGACAGGTCGCGGACGAGCCGCATGCCCTTGCCGCCGCCGCCCGCCGAGGGCTTCAGCAGGACCGGGGCGCCCAGCTCGCGCGCCGCCGCCTCCAGTTCCGGGTCGGCCGCACCGGGGACGACCGGCACGCCCGCCGCCTTCACCGTCTCCTTGGCCCGGATCTTGTCGCCCATCAGGGAGATCGCGGACGCCGGAGGGCCGATGAAGACCAGACCCGCGTCCGCGCACGCCTGCGCGAAGCCCGCGTTCTCGGCGAGGAAGCCGTAGCCCGGGTGGACCGCCTGTGCGCCCGTGCGGCGCGCCGCGTCGAGGAGCGCCTCGACCGAGAGGTACGACTCCGAGGCCGCCGGCGGACCGATCCGTACCGCCGTGTCCGCCTCGCGCACATGGCGCGCGTCGGCGTCGGCGTCGCTGTAGACCGCCACCGAACGCACGCCGAGCGCGCGCAGGGTGCGGATGACCCGGACCGCGATCTCGCCGCGATTGGCGACGAGCACTGTGTCGAACATGGACTCCCTCACATCCGGAAGACGCCGAACTGGGGGTCACCCAGGGGCGCGTTGGCACAGGCCGTCAGGGCGAGGCCCACCACCTGGCGGGTCTCCATCGGGTCGATGACCCCGTCGTCCCAGAGCCTCGCCGACGCGTAGTAGGCGTTGCCCTGGGTCTCGTACTGCGCGCGGATCGGGGCCTTGAAGGCCTCCTCGTCCTCCGCGCTCCACTCGTCGCCGAGCTGGTCCCGCTTGACCGTCGCGAGGACGGACGCGGCCTGCTCGCCGCCCATGACCGAGATCTTGGCGTTCGGCCACATCCACAGGAAGCGCGGCGAGTACGCCCGGCCGCACATGGAGTAGTTGCCCGCGCCGTACGAGCCGCCGACGACGACGGTCAGCTTCGGCACCCTCGTACAGGCCACGGCGGTCACCATCTTGGCGCCGTGCTTGGCGATGCCGCCCGCCTCGTAGTCCTTGCCGACCATGAAGCCCGAGATGTTCTGCAGGAACAGCAGCGGGATGCCGCGCTGGTCGCACAGCTCGATGAAGTGCGCGCCCTTCTGGGCGGACTCGGCGAAGAGGATGCCGTTGTTGGCGACGATCCCGACCGGGTGACCGTGGATCCGGGCGAAGCCGGTGATCAGCGTCTGCCCGTACTCGGACTTGAACTCCTGGAAGCGGGAGGCGTCCACGATCCGCGCGATGACCTCGCGGACGTCGTAGGGCGTACGGGAGTCCACCGGAACCGCCCCGTAGAGCCCGGCCGGGTCCACCTTCGGCTCCTCGACCGGCTCGACCGACCAGGGCAGTTCGCCCCGCGCGGGCAGGGTGGCGACGATGTTCCGGACGATGCGCAGCGCGTGGGCGTCGTCCTCCGCGAGGTGGTCGGTGACCCCGGACGTACGGGAGTGCACCTCGCCGCCGCCGAGCTCCTCCGCCGTGACGACCTCGCCGGTCGCGGCCTTCACCAGCGGCGGACCGCCGAGGAAGATCGTGCCCTGGTTCCGTACGATCACGGCCTCGTCGCTCATCGCCGGGACGTACGCGCCGCCGGCCGTGCAGGAGCCGAGGACCGCCGCGATCTGCGGGATGCCGGCGCCGGACATCCGGGCCTGGTTGTAGAAGATCCGGCCGAAGTGCTCGCGGTCCGGGAAGACCTCGTCCTGCATGGGCAGGAAGGCGCCGCCCGAATCCACCAGGTAGAGGCAGGGGAGACGATTCTCCAACGCCACTTCCTGGGCCCTCAGGTGCTTCTTCACCGTCATCGGGTAGTACGTGCCGCCCTTGACGGTGGCGTCGTTGGCGACGATCACGCACTCACGGCCGGAGACCCGCCCGATGCCCGCGATGACGCCGGCGGCCGGTGCCGCGTCGCCGTACATGCCGTTCGCGGCCAGCGGGGCCAGCTCCAGGAACGGGGAACCCGGGTCCAGGAGCGTGTCCACGCGGTCGCGCGGCAGCAGTTTGCCGCGCGCGGTGTGCCGGGCGCGCGCCTTCTCGCCACCGCCGAGCGCCACCGCGGCGAGCTTGGCGCGGAGTGTGGCCGAGAGCTCGTGGTGCGCCGCCTCATTGGCCTGCCAGGCCGCCGACGCGGGGTCCGCCGCGCTCGTCAGCACAGGTGCCTGCTGCATCTCTCGAGCTCCCTTGCTCGGTTAATGAGCGTTAACGTATGTCGTTCAGGTTAACGACCGCTAACCCGGTTGTCTAGAATCGCTTGCATGACCACCACCGCCAGGACCGACGCCCCCACGCGACGCGAGCAGATCCTCAAGGAGGCCGCTCGCCTCTTCGCCGAGCGCGGCTTCCACGGGGTGGGCGTCGACGAGATAGGAGCCGCCGTCGGCATCAGCGGTCCCGGGCTCTACCGGCACTTCCCGGGCAAGGACGCGATGCTCGCCGAGCTGCTCGTCGGCATCAGCGAGCGGCTCCTGGACGGCGGGCGGCTCCGGGTCGGCGAGGAGTCGGGCGGCCCGCGGGCCCTGCTCGGCTCGCTCATCGACGGGCACATCGACTTCGCGCTCGACGACCGGCCCCTGATCACCCTGCACGACCGGGAGCTGGACCGGCTCAAGGACGAGGACCGCAAGCGGGTGCGCCAGCTCCAGCGGCAGTACGTGGAGCTGTGGGTGGCGGTCGTACGGGAGCTGTACCCGGCGGCCGGGGAGTCGGAGGCGCGGGCCGCGGTCCACGCCGTCTTCGGCCTCCTGAACTCGACGCCGCACCTCGCCGCGCTGGGCCGCCAGTCGATGGAGGAGCTGCTGCGGCGGCTGGCGCACGGGGCGTTCGGGGCGCTCGCGGAGGCGTAGCGACCGGTCCACGGGGTGAAATCGGGCCGCCGGTGCGGCGGCGGCCCGGCAGAATGAGGCCCATGCCGATACTCAGTCGCCCCGCCCTTGTCGAGCACCTCGTACGGACCCGGATCGCGGGCGATGTCGCCACCCCGCGCGACAACAACCTCTCCCACTACCGCAAGCTCGCCAACGGAGACCGGCACTACTGGCTCGGTCTGGAACTCGGCGACCGGTGGACGGACGAGCAGGACGTCCTCGCCGTGATGGCCGAGCGGTGCGGGGTGAACGACGACCCCGCCCACCGCACCGGGCAGGACACCATCGACCCCGAGTTGACCGTCGACGCCCTGGACCGGGCGGCCGCGCGCCTGCGCAAGGCCGCCGCCGGGCGGGAGCGGGTCCTCTTCGCGACCGGGCATCCGGGCGCGCTGATCGACGCCCACAGCCGGGTCGCGGCGGCGCTGCGGGCCCAGGGCTGCGACATCGTACGGATCCCGGGCGGGCTCACGGCCGACGAGGGGTACGTCGTCCAGTTCGCCGACGTCGCCGTCTTCGAGCGGGGCGCCAGCCTCTGGCACACCCATTCGCCGGAGCCGATGAACGCGATCCTGGACGGCCTGGAGGCCCTGGGCGAGGCCCGGCCCGACCTGGTCGTCGCCGACCACGGCTGGGCCGGCCGCGCGGGGCAGCGGGGGATCGACTCCGTCGGGTACGCCGACTGCAACGATCCCGCGCTCTTCATCGGGGAGGCGGAGGGGACGATGCAGGTCACGATCCCGCTGGACGACCACGTCCTGGACCCCCGCTCCTACGAACCCCTGACGGCCTACCTCCTGGACGCGGCAGGCCTCACCTCGGCCTGAAGCGCCGGCACTCGACCTTGCCCCCCGCGTGTGGGCAATCGTCCCGCTGGGGCGTGGGGGTCCCCCCAGACTCCGTCCGGGGGGGACCCCCACGCCCCAGCGGAACAGTTGCCCACAACGGTGAGTGGGAGGCAACGCGCCTGCGCGCACGGAGGCACCTCACCGCCCGCAGCGGGACGGTGTCGGGTCCAGGTAGACGCGGCGGATCGACGGGAAGCGTTCTCGCAGCTGCTGCTCCGCCTCCTCGCACGCCCACTCCACCTGCCCCGCCGAGGACACGTCCCGGAAGTCGATCTTCGCCGCGACCAGCACCTCCTCCGGACCCTGGATCAGCGTCGTCAGTTCGAGCACGCCGATGATGTGCGGCACGGTCAGCAGCTCCTCGCGGATCTCGTCCCGCATCCGCCGCGGTACCGGGCGCCCGATCAGCAGCTCCGCGTTGGAGCGGCCCAGCACCCAGGCCACGTACACGAGCAGGGCGCCGATCAGGATCGAGGCGACACCGTCCCAGAGGCTGTCGCCGGTGACCTCCACGCCGAGCAGGCCGCCCGCGGCGAGCAGCAGCCCCGCCAGGGCCGCCGAGTCCTCCATCACCACGGCCTTGACCGTGGTGTCGGGCGTGCGCCGCAGGTAGCGGCCGAAGGGAGCCTCCATCCGCTCCGCCTCGCCCCTGACCTGCCGGACGCCGGTCCGCAGCGAGAAGCCCTCCAGGACGAAGGCGACGCCGAGCACGATGTAGGAGACGAGCGGGTCGCCCACCTCCTCGCCGTACACGAGGGTGTGGACGCCGTCGTAGAACGAGAAGACCGCGCCACCGACGAACGTGGCGACGGCGGCGAGCAGCGCCCAGACGTAGCGCTCGTTCGCGTACCCGAGCGGATGGTCCTCGTCGGCCGGCTTCTCGCTGCGCCTGAGCGCGGTGAGCAGCATGACCTCGGTGACCGTGTCGGCGACCGAGTGGGCCGCCTCGGAGAGCATCGCGCTCGACCCGCTGATCACGCCCGCCACCGCCTTGGCGACGGCGATCCCGAGGTTCGCCACCGCCGCCACGATCACGGTGAAGGTGCTCTCGCTGTTCTGCGAGCCGTTCCGTGAGCCGTTCTGCGAGCCGTTCTGTGCCATGGTCGGACGGTATGTCCGGGTGCCGGTACGGAAGGCCAACGACACCGCCCCTCCCGCACGACGGTGTTAGAAATAAGGCATGGCTGGATTCGTCAGCCGCATGCGCTCGATGCTGAGCGCACGGACCGTCGCCCGGCAGGTCTTCCTCCTCCAGGTGGCGATCGTGGTGCTCCTGGTCGTCGCGGCCATGGTGGCGCTCGTCCTGCAGTCCCGGAGCGACAGCGAGCGGGAGGCCCGCAACCGGTCCCTCGCCGTGGCGCAGACCTTCGCCGGCTCGCCGGGGCTCGAAGAGGCCCTGGCGGGCTCCGACCCCTCGGCGGTCCTGCAGCCGAAGGCCGAGCAGGCTCGCGCCGGATCCGACGTCTCGTTCATCGTGGTGATGACCCCCCAGGGGGTGCGGTACACCCACCCCGACCCTGCCCAGATCGGGCGGAAGTACATCGGCACGATCGGCCCGGCGGCGGCGGGCGGCATCGTCAGCGAGACCGTCACCGGAACGCTCGGCCCCTCCATCCGTGCCGTCGTGCCCGTCGTCGGGCAGAACGGCGAGGTGATCGCCCTGGTGGCGGCAGGAGTCACCAAGGAGCAGGTGAGCGGCGTGGTCGAGGACCATCTGCCGCTGCTGTTCGGCACCGCCGCCGCGGCGCTCGCCCTCACCACCGGCGGAACCGCGCTGGTCAGCAGGCGGCTGATGCGCCAGACCCATGGGCTGGGTCCCGCCGAGATGACACGGATGTACGACCATCACGACGCGGTGCTGCACGCCGTGCGCGAGGGCGTCCTGATCCTCGACGGGGAACGCCGCCTGGTCCTGGCCAACGACGAGGCGCGCCGGCTGCTCGATCTCGCCCCCGACGCGACCGGGCGCACGGCGCTGGACCTGGGGATCGACCCGGACATGGCCGAGCTGCTGGACTCGGGCCGACCGGCCGCCGACGAGGTGCACGTGGCGGGCGAGCGCCTGCTCGCGGTCAACCAGCGGCTCACCGACCGTGACGGCGGCCCGCCCGGCAGCGTCGTCACCCTGCGGGACAGCACCGAACTGCAGGCGCTCACCGGCAGGGCCGACGTCGCGAGGGAGCGGCTGCGGCTGGTGTACGACGCGGGGGTACGCATCGGGACCACGCTCGACGTCGTGCGGACCGCCCAGGAACTCGCCGACTTCGCCGTCCCGCGCTTCGCCGACTTCGTGACCGTCGACCTCGCCGATCCGGTCGTGATGGGGGAGGAGCCGACGACGGGGCAGGGCGCGGACATGCGGCGCGTGGCGTTCCGCGGCATCCGGGACGACAGCCCCCTCTACGAGACCGGCAGCCTGATCAGCTTCGTGCCGTCCACCCCCCAGGCGGCCGGCTTCGGTACGGGGAAGGTGGTCGTGGAGGCGGACATGACCACGCTCTCCGGCTGGCAGAAGCAGGACCCGGAGCGCGCCCGCAGACTCCTCTCGTACGGGATCCACTCGATGATCGCGGCTCCGCTGCGGGCCAGGGGCGTCATCCTGGGTGTGGCGACGTTCTGGCGCGCGGAGAAGCCCGAGCCCTTCGAGGAGGACGACCAGTCGCTCGCCGAGGAACTGGTGGCCCGCGCCGCGATGAGCGTCGACAACGCCCGCCGGTACACACGCGAGCACACCATGGCGGTCACTCTCCAGCGCAGCCTGCTGCCGCGGGGTCTTCCCCAGCAGACCGCCGTGGACGTCGCCCACCGCTACCTGCCCGCGCAGGCGGGGGCCGGCGGGGTGGGCGGTGTCGGCGGCGACTGGTTCGACGTCATCCCGCTCCCGGGCGCCCGGATCGCGCTCGTCGTCGGCGACGTCGTCGGACACGGCCTGCACGCCGCAGCCACCATGGGCCGGCTGCGGACCGCCGTCCACAACTTCGCCAACCTCGACCTGCCCCCGGACGAACTGCTGTGGCACCTGGACGAGCTGGTCGCCCGGATCGACGAGGACGAGGTCACGCACGGAAACGGAAACGGGGCCGAGGACGGTCACAGGGACGAGGCCGGGGACGCGGACGAGGGCGAGGACGAGGACCGGCACGGCGCCGGGAACGGCACCGGTACGGTCGCGCAGGTCACCGGCGCCACCTGCCTCTACGCGATCTACGACCCGGGCTCCCGGCTCTGCACCCTCGCCCGCGCGGGGCATCTAGGGCCCGTGCTCGTGCGGCCCGACGGCACCGCCGAGTACCTCCAGGTCCCCGGCGGTCCGCCGCTGGGCCTGGGCGGCCTGCCCTTCGAGACGGTCGAGCTGGAGCTCCCCGAGGGCAGCACCCTCGTGCTCTACACCGACGGTCTCGTCGAGGACCGCGGCCGCGACATCGACGAGGGCCTCGAACTGCTGCGCCGCGCGGTCGCCCACCCCGGGCGCACCCCGGAGGAGACCTGCCGCGCCGCCCTCGGGTGCCTGGGGCCCGGGCGCCCGCGCGACGACGTCGCCGTGCTGGTCGCCAGGACCCGCGTCCTGGACGCCGACCGCACCGCCGCCTGGGAGGTGCGCCCGGACCCCTCGGCCGTGGGCCCGGTACGCGCCGAGGCGGCCCGGATGCTGGAGGGCTGGGGCCTGGAGGAGGAGGCGTTCGTGACCGAGCTGATCCTCAGCGAGCTGGTCACCAACGCCATCCGCTACGGCACCGCCCCGATCCACGTGCGGCTGATCCACGACCGCGTCCTGATCTGCGAGGTCTCCGACGGCAGCAGCACCGCCCCGCACCTGCGCCGGGCGGCGGAGTCGGACGAGGGAGGGCGAGGGCTGTTCCTCGTGGCACAGTTCGCGGAACGCTGGGGAACCCGGTACACCCCCGGCGGCAAGGTCATCTGGACGGAACAGACCATCCCCCGCTAGCGGCCGCAGACCCGCCGGGTCGCGGGACCGCACGTCGTCGGCGCGTCAGCGTGGGACGCGGACGACGCCCTCCTGGATGACGGAGATCGCCAGCCGCCCGTCCTGGGTGTAGATCCGCGCCTGACCGAGCCCGCGTCCGCCCGACGCGGACGGCGACTCCTGGTCGTACAGCAGCCATTCGTCCGCCCGGAACGGCCGGTGGAACCACATCGCGTGGTCCAGCGAGGCCCCCACGACGTCCCCGACCGCCCAGCCGCCCCGCCCGTGGGCGAGCAGCACCGAGTCGAGCAGCGTCATGTCGGAGACGTACGTGGCCAGGCAGACGTGCAGCAGCGGGTCGTCGGCCAGTTTGCCGTTCGTACGGAACCAGACCTGCGAGCGCGGTTCGCGCGGCTCCCCGACGGAGCCCCACGGCGGGGTGTCGGCGTACCGCAGGTCCACCGCCGCCCGCGCCTCCACCAGGCGCGCGGCGACGTCGGCCGGAAGGTGCCGGGGCAGCATCTCGGCCGCCGTCGGCAGGGACTCAGGGTCCGGCGCGGCCGGCATGTCGTACTGGTGCTCCAGCCCCTCCTCGTACGTCTGGAAGGACGCGGAGAGGTGGAAGATCGGCCGCCCGTGCTGGACGGCGACGACCCGGCGGGTGGTGAAGGACCGGCCGTCGCGGATGCGGTCCACGGTGTACACGATCGGCGCGCCCGGGTCCCCCGCACGCAGGAAGTACGCGTGCAGGGAGTGGGCGAGGCGGTCCTCCGGGACGGTCCGGCCCGCCGCGACCAGCGCCTGGGCGGCCACCTGGCCGCCGAAGACGCGGGGGACGACGGCGGAACGGGACTGTCCCCGGAAGAGGTTCTGCTCGATCTGCTCCAGGT
Organism: Streptomyces sp. NPDC013317; assembly: GCF_055563155.1. Lineage (NCBI taxonomy): Bacteria > Bacillati > Actinomycetota > Actinomycetes > Kitasatosporales > Streptomycetaceae > Streptomyces > Streptomyces sp. NPDC013317. The sequence goes on along the minus strand of NZ_JBVHDX010000020.1, from coordinate 67,234 downwards.
CGAGCAGATCGAGCAGGGCGTCGAGAGCCTCGGGCACTTACAGACCCATCGACTTGGCGATGATCGACTTCATGATCTCGCTGGTGCCGCCGTAGATGCGGTTGACGCGGTTGTCGGCGTACAGGCGCGCGATCGGGTACTCGTTCATGTAGCCGTAGCCGCCGTGCAGCTGGAGGCAGCGGTCGATCACGCGGTGCGCGACCTCGGTGCAGAACAGCTTCGCGCTCGCGGCCTCGGCCGGGGTCAGCTCGCCCGCGTCCAGGGCCTCCAGGGCGCGGTCGGCGACGGCCTCGGCCGCGTCCACCTCGGCCTGGCAGGCGGCCAGCTCGAACTTGGTGTTCTGGAAGTGCGCGACCGGCTTGCCGAAGACGGTGCGCTCCTGCACGTACTGCTGGGCGAAGCGGACGGCTGCCTTGGCCTGCGCGTAGGCGCCGAAGGCGATGCCCCAGCGCTCGGAGGCCAGGTTGTGGCCGAGGTAGTAGAAGCCCTTGCCCTCCTCGCCGAGCAGGTCCTCGACCGGCACCTTCACGTCGACGAACGCCAGCTCGGCGGTGTCGGAGGTGCGCAGGCCGAGCTTGTCCAGCTTGCGGCCGATGGAGTAGCCCTCGGACTTGGTGTCCACGGCGAAGAGCGAGATGCCGAAGCGGCGGTCCTCGGCCGTCGGGGCGGAGGTACGGGCGCAGACGATCACGCGGTCGGCGTGGACGCCACCGGTGATGAAGGTCTTGGCACCGTTGAGGACGTAGTGCGTGCCGTCCTCGGAGAGCTTGGCGGTGGTCTTCATGCCCGCGACGTCGGAGCCGGTGCCCGGCTCGGTCATCGCCAGCGCCCACATCTCGTCGCCGGAGACGAAGTTCGGGAGGTAACGCTTCTTCTGCTCGTCGGTGGCGAGCATCTTGATGTAGGGCAGGGCGAGCAGCACGTGCACGCCGGAGCCGCCGAACTGGACGCCCGCGCGCGAGGTCTCCTCGTACAGGACGGCCTCGAACTTGTGGGTGTCCAGGCCCGCCCCGCCGAACTCCTCGGGGACGTTGATGCCGAAGATGCCCAGCTCGCCGAGCTTGCCGTAGAACTCGCGCGGTGCCTGGCCCGCGGCGAACCACTCGTCGTAGACGGGGACGACCTCGGCCTCGATGAAGGCCCGGATGGTCTCCCGGAACGCCTCGTGGTCCTCGTTGAATACCGTACGGCGCACGAGCCGCCTCCTTCGGAGTCCTGCGTACCTGACGCACTATGCCTAAGCGCTTGCTCAGTCAAGTTACCCATCGGTTCGCGCCGCTGTCCAGATCTGGGGGCCCCAGGGTTGCCCACATCACGTCCGGCCCGGCGGGGCTCAGGAGCCGGGTGCCGCGCCGGGCAGCCACCGGTGGCCGACGGTGTCGTACTCGAACACCGCGCTCCCCTTCAGGGCGCCGGTGCGGAACGGCCGGCCGTCGTCGGTGATCCGGACCGTTCCGGAGCGGCCCTCGCTGCTCCACTCCAGCTCCAGGTACCAGCGGCAGTCGCAGCCCGCCGTCCGTGCGGTCACCAGCAGTTCCTCGGGGGCCGATGCCGTCACGGCGTACGGGAGGGAGACCGCGGGGATCGGGCGGCCGGTCGCCCCCGAGGCGTCGTAGCCCGCGACGGACCGGGCGACGGGCCGGGGCTTGTCGAGGTTCACGTCGAAGTGGCGCGGCGTGACGGCCCCGCCGCAGCCGTTGGCCATCCGGTAGGCGTTCCACGCGGGCGGCTCGGCGCGGCCGGTGACCCTGACGTGAAGGGCCTGGAGCACCACGGCCTTCGTCGGGGACCTCCCCTGGAGGGAGACCCGTACGAGGGTGTTCCCTCCGTGCACGGCGCCCTGCGCGCGCGCCCAGGGGGCGGCGTCCTGCGCCGCCGGGGGCGGAGGCACGCGCCCGGGCCCGGCGTCGACGAGATAGGTGTGCCCGCACCCCTGCTCCCAGACGTGGGACGCGACGGTCCAGGTGAAGGGGGGCTCGGGGGGTGTGGTCGGAGTCGGAGTGGCTTCGGTGGGGGCGGTCCTGGTGGGGGAGGGCGCGGCGGTCCCGGAAGGGGCGGCCGGGGTGATCGGAGCGGTCGGGGTCGCGGTCAGGGGCGGGGTCGAGGAGGCGGCCGGGGCGGACGGGCCGGCCGGTGCGGCCGGGGTCGTTCCGCCGACGGAGGCGAGTCCCGGGCCGGGCGCGGCCGAGGGGCCGAGCGCGAGGAGGGCCAGGGCCGCGGTGACCACGGCGGCGGTCCGGGCCCGCAGCCGCGTGCGACGTCCGTCCGGAGGTCTGCCGGAGGGGCCGGGGGCGGGTTCGGTGCCGACTTCCGGCGTGCGCCCGGGTGCGGGTGCCGTGGGGGTCGGGGACGCTCCCGCGCCTGCCTGAGCCGGTCCCGGGGCCGAGCCCGAGCCCGGGTCCGACGCCAGGTCCGGCTCCGGGGCCGAGTCCGGGGCCGAGCCCGAGCCCGGGTCCGACGCCAGGTCCGGCTCCGGGCCCGAGCCCGAGCCCGAGTCCCGGGCCGAGCCCGAGCCCGAGCCCGAGCCCGAGCCCGAGTCCCGGGCCGAGCCCGAGCCCGAGCCCGAGCCCGGGTCCGACGGAGCCGGACCCGGCGTCGGCGCCTGGTCCGGACCCGGGGTCGGCCGGCGCAGCGCGGGCGGGCGGCGGACCTGGTCCGCGCTGGTCCACACCCTGCGGAGCGCGCGCCGCTCCTCCTCGGTCGCCCCGCTGAGCCGCGCCAGGTGGTCGACCACGGCGAACGCCTCCGGCACCGTCTCGCCGGAGCAGTAGCGGAAGAGCGTGGACGTGCTCACGTTCAGCCGCCGCGCGAGAGCGCCGTAACTCCGGCCGGAGCGTTCCTTGAGCTCACGCACCCGCCGCGCGAACTCGTCGACCGCCGGGTCCTGTGTCCGTCCCATCCGCGTTCCACCCCCCTTTACGTACTCCCACGTCAGCGGGGGTGGAACGGTTCCGGCACGGAAGGAGGGCGCGTCGGCGTTGTGCGGGACCCCGTTCTGTCCCGACGCTGTCCCTGTCTTCACGCACCGCAACGACTGGGGGATGACCGCCATGGTCACGTTCCGTTCCGCTCTCGCCGCCACCGGCGCCGCCCTCGGCCTCCTGGCCCTGGCCGCCGTACCGTCCGCCTCCGCCTCCGCCTCGGGCTCGCACTCGGCCACCGCCTCGGCCTCGTCCTCGGCCGCCCAGCGCGCCGCCGTCGCCGCGGTCCGGTGGCCCGCCTTCCTGGCCCCGGCGCAGATGCCGCCGTCGTCGACGCCGTGGACGGCCACGCAGGTCTTCTCCGGCGTCCCGGAGAACGGCGGCGCCCTCTGTGCCCCGTACAAGATCCCGGCGCAGAACAGCCGCTACCGCGAGTTCACCACCGAGCTCGACACCAACGGCGTCCAGATCACCACCGTCGCCCGCACCGAGGCCGACGCCGTGAAGCTGGTCGACACCCTCCGCCAGTCCCTCGCCGGCTGCGGGCCCCTGCTCGAGCAGCAGAACCCGGGCCTGCAGGCCGTCAGCGCCTCCCACGGCAAGGTCGCCGTCGAGGAGGGCGCCTGGGTCTACAGCCTCGACACCGCCGACCCGCAGATCGGCATCACCGACATCCACCTCTTCTCGGTGGGCCGTGACGGCAAGACCGTCACCTACGTCCGGTGGGGACAGATGGGCGACCTGGCGGACGCGCCGGTGGAGGCGTTCAAGACCACCACGCGCACCGCGGTGAACAAGCTCCGCTGACGCCCACGCCCACGCCCACGCCCACGCCCACGGCCGGGGTCACACCCGGCCGAGGGCGAACCACAGCTCCATCCGTACGTTCGCGTCGTCCAGGTCCATGTCCAGGAGCGTCGCGCAGCGGGCGACGCGCTGGCGGACGGTGTTGCGGTGGATGTCGAGGGCGACGGCCGTCCGGTCCCAGCTGCCGTGCAGCGAGAGCCAGGTCCTGAGCGTCTCGGTCAGCGGCTCGCCGATGGGTGCGAGCAGGGTCCGGGCGTACGCGGCGGCCTCCGCCTCGTCCATGAGGCCGCCGAATCCGGCGGGCCGGTGGCGTACGAGACCGGTGCGGCCCGCCTCGGCCCTGCGCAGCGCCCGTGCGGCCTGAGCGTCGCCCGTGGCGAGGTCGCGGGCCTCGACGGGGGCGCTGACCCCAAGGGTCCAGCCCGGCTGGGCGGTGACGGGGGAGGAGGCGGGAAGCAGGAGCCGGACGGACACGGGGGTGCCGTCCGGCTCCGCCGCGCCCGCGCCCGCCGCCCGGTCCGCGGGCTCGTCCGGGCCCGTCGCGCCCGTTCCCGGGCCCGCCGTCCCGCCCGCCTCGAGCAGTGCCGTGCCCAGGGCCGCTGCCAGGCCCGGCGCCGCGAAGGGCGTCCCGTCGCCGCCGTGGGCGTGGACGACCGTCCAGGGGCCGGGGTCGAGGGCCGCCGCGGCCTCCTGCGGCGGGGCGCCGAGGAGGAGGCGTACCAGAGCGGTGTCCCGGGCCGAGGCGTCGGCGCCCCGGTGCGGGGCGGTCAGCAGCGAGAGCAGGACGACCGCGACGCCCGCGATCGTGTGGTCCCCCGGCTCCCGGCTCTCCGTCGCGACCCCGAGCGTCAGCCCGTCGCCGCCGCCCAGGGCGTACGCGGCCAGCCGCAGCCCGTCGCCCTCGCCGCTCGCGGAGGCCGGACCGCCGGGCCGGGGGCCCAGGACGCGTGCCAGGTCCACGAGTGCCCGGGCCGCTCCGTCCGGCAGCTCGCGGCCCGCCGCCGCGTACGGCGTGCCGTCCGCCGCGTAGAGCGCCGCGTACCCGCCGAGGCGGGAGGCGAGCGCGCCGAGGACGGCCGGGACCGGCGCCGGCCTGGCGGCCGCCACCGCCAGCGACTGCTGGGCCTCGGTCACGCGCCGCAGCTCCCGGTGGCGGGCCTCCGCCATCAGCCGCCAGACCGCGCGGGCCACCGCCGTGAACGGGGTCTGCGGCGGCACCTCGACCAGCGGCAGTCCGTGCCGCTCGCAGGCGGCGACGAGTGCCGCGGGCACCGTGTCGTACACCGGTGCCACCCCGAACCCGAGCGCCGCCGCGCCCGCCGCCACCACCCGCTCGACGTAGGTCGCCGGGTCCGGGAGCTGCACGCCCGCCGTCATCAGCAGCTCACCGCCGAGAAGGTACGGATAGGGGTCGGCCATCTCGGAGGTGTGCACCCAGTGGACCGCCGCGTCCGGCGGGCCCGCGAGCAGCCGGAGCCCGAGGTCCCGGCGGCTCAGCAGAGCGGCCAGAGAGACCGGCGGGGCCGGTGGGGTGGGTGGTGCCGATGAGGGTTCCTGCGCGGACATGGCTATGGACCTTTCGTACATCGACTCCCATGAACAGTGGATGAAACTTACGCTTCAGGGGCGCTTTCCGGCCACCTAGTCTCGTGCCATCCAGCGGCCGCGGGTACGGGCGGATGTCCTCGCGATCAGTCACTGGAGTCACTCCACCCGCACGACACGCCACCGAAGTGAACGAGGGAGGGCCCCATGGCCGTCGACTACACAGTGATCGTCCTGTATTTGGCCGGCATGCTCGCGATGGGCTGGTGGGGCATGCGCCGCGCCAAGTCCAAGAGCGAGTTCCTGGTGGCCGGCCGTCGCCTCGGTCCCTGGATGTACTCCGGCACCATGGCCGCCATCGTCCTCGGCGGCGCCTCCACCATCGGCGGTGTGGGCCTCGGCTACAAGTACGGCCTCTCCGGCGCCTGGATGGTCTTCACCATCGGCCTCGGCCTGCTGGCCCTCTCCGTCTTCTTCTCCGCGCGCATCGCCCGGCTGAAGGTCTACACCGTCTCCGAGATGCTCGACCTGCGCTACGGCGGGAAGGCCGGCGTCATCTCAGGCGTGGTCATGTGGGCGTACACGCTGATGCTCGCCGTCACCTCCACCATCGCGTACGCCACGATCTTCGACGTCCTCTTCGACCTGCCCCGCACGGTCGCGATCGTCCTCGGCGGCGCCATCGTCGTCGCCTACTCGACGCTCGGCGGCATGTGGTCCATCACCCTCACCGACATGGTGCAGTTCGTGGTGAAGACCATCGGCGTGCTGATCCTGCTGCTGCCCATCGCCGTGATCAAGGCGGGCGGCTTCGCGGAGATGAAGGCCCAGCTCCCCACCGAGTACTTCGCGCCGCTCGGCATCGGCGGCGAGACGATCTTCACGTACGTGCTGATCTACACCTTCGGCATGCTCATCGGCCAGGACATCTGGCAGCGGGTCTTCACCGCCCGGACCGACAAGGTCGCCAAGTGGGGCGGCACGGTGGCCGGTACGTACTGCCTCGTGTACGCCCTCGCCGGCGCCGTCATCGGCACCGCGGCCAAGGTGCTCTACCCGAACCTGCCCAGCGCCGACGACGCCTTCGCGACGATCGTCAAGGACGAGCTGCCCATGGGTGTGCGGGGTCTGGTCCTCGCCGCCGCGCTCGCCGCCGTCATGTCCACCTCCTCCGGCGCGCTGATCGCCTGCGCCACCGTCGCCAACAACGACATCTGGTCGAGGCTGCGCGGGCTGACCACCGCGGGCGGCGGCGAGGACCACGACGAGGTGAAGGGCAACCGCCTCTTCATCCTCCTCATGGGCGTCGCCACCATCGTCATCGCCATCGCCCTGAACGACGTCGTCCAGGCGCTGACCGTCGCCTACAACCTGCTGGTCGGCGGCCTGCTCGTGCCGATCCTCGGCGGCCTGCTCTGGCGCCGCGGCACCGTGCAGGGGGCCCTGGCCGCGGTCACCGTCGGCGGCCTCTCCGTCATTGGCCTGATGTGGGCTTACGGAATCCTGGCAAATGAGCCTGTTTACTATGGTTTGTTGGCCTCGCTCGCCGCGTATGTGATCGTTTCCCTGGCGACCCGTCCGACGGACGCCACCGTGCTCGCGAACTGGCGTGCCCGGCTGGCGGGCCGGGACACCGCCGACGCGACGCCGGAGGCCGTACCGGCCGCCGTGACCGGCTGACCGCACCGCAGACACCCGGGCGGGGCCCACCAGGCCCCCGCCCGGACCTCACCGACACACCCAGGAGGACCCGACCATGAGCAGCGACCAGAACGCCTTCCGCGGCCCGACCGACTCGTCCCGCATCCCGCGGTACGCCGGTCCCGCGACGTTCGCCCGGCTGCCGCGACTCGACGAGGTCGGTACCGCCGACATCGCCGTGGTCGGCGTCCCCTTCGACAGCGGTGTCTCCTACCGCCCCGGCGCCCGCTTCGGCGGCAACGCCATCCGCGAGGCCTCCCGCCTCCTGCGCCCGTACAACCCGGCGCAGGACGCCTCGCCGTTCGCCCTGGCCCAGGTCGCCGACGCCGGTGACATCGCGGCCAACCCGTTCAACATCAACGAGGCCGTCGAGACGATCGAGGCCGCGGCGGACGACATCCTCGGCACCGGCGCCCGCATGATGACGCTCGGCGGCGACCACACCATCGCCCTGCCGCTGCTGCGCTCCGTCGCCAAGAAGCACGGCCCGGTCGCGCTGCTCCACTTCGACGCGCACCTCGACACCTGGGACACGTACTTCGGCGCCGAGTACACCCACGGCACGCCGTTCCGCCGCGCCGTCGAGGAGGGCATCCTCGACACGTCCGCCCTGTCGCACGTCGGCACGCGCGGCCCGCTGTACGGCAAGCAGGACCTGACCGACGACGAGAAGATGGGCTTCGGCATCGTCACCTCGTCGGACATCTACCGCCGTGGCGCCGACGAGGTCGCCGACCAGCTCCGCCAGCGGATCGGCGACCGCCCGCTGTACATCTCCATCGACATCGACTGCCTCGACCCGGCCCACGCGCCCGGCACCGGTACCCCGGAGGCGGGCGGCATGACCTCCCGCGAGCTCCTGGAGATCCTGCGCGGCCTCTCCTCCTGCAACCTGGTCTCCGCCGACGTCGTCGAGGTCGCCCCGGCCTACGACCACGCCGAGATCACCGCGGTCGCCGCCTCGCACACGGCGTACGAGCTGACCACGATCATGTCCCGCCAGATCGCCGAGAGCCGCGCGGCAGACTAGCGCGAGCCGCTCGCGTCGGCGCGCTGCGCGCAGCGCGCCGACGCGGGGGTTGTGGGCATGCGTTCCGCGGGACGGAACGGGTGGGCACAACCCGCACCGGGCCGCACCCGAACCACACGCCACGCCCAAGGGGACCCGTCCATGACCCACGACCACGACCTGGTGCTCCGCCCTACAGAGGCGCAGACCGCCGCCGCGCTCAACCCGCCCCCCGGGCGGAACGGCGGCGACCTCGTCGTCGAGACCCTCTCCGGGCTCGGCGCGACCACCGTCTTCGGGCTCCCCGGCCAGCACGCCCTCGGCATGTTCGACGCCCTCCGCCGCTCCTCCCTCTCGTACGTCGGACTGCGCGTCGAGAACAACGCGGGCTTCGCCGCCGACGCCTACGGCCGGATGACCGGCGAGGCCGCCCCCCTGCTGCTCTCCACCGGCCCCGGCGCGCTGATGTCGCTCGCCGCGCTCCAGGAGGCGGCCGCCGCCTCCGCCCCCGTCCTCGCCATCGGCAGCCAGATCCCGGTGGCGGGGCTCGGCGGCGGGCGCCACGGCTACCTGCACGAGCTGCGCGACCAGCAGGCGTCGTTCCGAGACATCGTGAAGTCCGTGCACACCGTCCGTACGCAGTCGCAGATCCCGTCCGCCATCGCGGCGGCCTGGGAGTCGGCGCTGACCGCCCCGCACGGCCCGGTGTGGGTGGAGATCCCGCAGGACGTGCTGCTCGCCGGGACGAGCCTGCCGGTCGTCACGGCGATGGACGCCACCCCCGAGGAGATCGCCCCGCGCCCCGAGCTGACGGCGGTGGCGGCCCACCTCCTGGCGAACGCCGAACGCCCCGCGATCATCGCGGGCGGCGGAGTCGTCCGCTCCGACGCCTCCGGCAAGCTGAGGGCGTTGGCCGAGCGGATCGACGCGCCCGTGGTCACCACCTTCGGCGGCAAGGGCGCCTTCCCGTGGGAGCACCCGCTGTCGCTCCAGTCCTGGCTGGAGGACCGGCACACCACCGACTTCCTGGAGGACGCCGACGTCCTGCTGGTCGTGGGCTCCGGCCTCGGCGAGCTGTCCTCGAACTACCACACGTTCGCCCCGCGCGGCCGGGTGATCCAGATCGAGGCCGACGCGGGCAAGCTGGAGTCCAACCACCCGGCGCTCGGCATCCACGCGGACGCCCGGCTGGCCCTCCAGGCGCTCCTGGAGACCGTGGAGGAGCGTACGGACGAGACCGCCCCCGAGCGGGTCGCGGCCGTCCTGGCCAAGGTCCGCGAGCGGATCGCCGCGCAGGACCTCGGCCTGGAGCAGCGGATCGTCGCCTCGGTCCGCGAGGCGCTGCCGGACGACTCGCCCAGCTTCTGGGACATGACGATCCTGGCGTACTGGGCCTGGTCGGCCTTCGACGCCCGCCGGCCCAACACCATGCACTCCGCCCAGGGCGCCGGCGGCCTCGGCTACGGCTTCCCCGCCGCCCTCGGCGCGTCGGCGGCCGACCCGACCGTCCCGGTCCTCGCGGTCTCGGGCGACGGCGGCGCGATGTACTCGATCGCGGAGCTGGCGACGGCGAAGCAGTACGGCTCGAACGTCACCTGGCTGATCGTCGACGACGGCGGCTACGGCATCCTGCGCGAGTACATGACGGACGCCTTCGGCGAGGCCACGGGCACGGAGCTGGCGCGTCCGGACTTCGTGGCCCTCGCCGAGTCCTTCGGCGTCCCCGCGGTCCGTACGACCCCGAAGGAGCTGACGACCGACCTCACGAAGGCCCTGGCGACCCCCGGCCCGTCGGTGGTGGTCCTCCCGGCCGTACTGCGCATGTTCGAACCGACGCATCTGTGAGACCCACGCGGATACCGGCCCCTGGTCCTAGGACCAGGGGCCGATCTTGTCCCGGCTTCTGTTACGGCGGGATGAAATCGCAGCCCGGCCGCGTTGGAGCCTTCCGGTAGAGCAGGACGAACGGGAGGCACACGTGGCCGCGGCGGGGCGAAAAGAACAGGGGTGGGCGCGCAGGCTCGCCGGGTATGCCTGGCGGTACAAGGCCAACGTCGTGCTCGCCCTCGGGTCCTCCCTCGGCGGGATGGCGCTCCTCGCGCTCGTGCCGCTCATCACCAAGGTGATCATCGACGACGTCATCGGCGCGAAGACGCGGTCCCTGACCGTCTGGACCGGCCTCCTCATCGGCGCCGCCCTCCTCGTCTACGGGCTCACGTTCGTCCGCCGCTACTACGGCGGGCGCCTCGCCCTCGACGTCCAGCACGACCTCCGTACCGAGATGTACGGCACCATCACCCGCCTCGACGGCCGCCGTCAGGACGAGCTGTCCACCGGGCAGGTCGTCGGGCGGGCCACCAGCGACCTCCAGCTGATCCAGGGCCTGCTCTTCATGCTCCCGATGACGATCGGGAACTTCCTCCTCTTCCTGATCTCGCTGGCCGTCATGGCCTGGCTCTCCCTGCCCCTCACCCTCGTCGCCCTCGCCGTCGCCCCCGCCCTCTGGTTCATCGCCAAGCGCAGCCGCACCCGCCTCCACCCCGCCACCTGGTACGCGCAGGCGCAGGCCGCGGCCGTCGCCGGGGTCGTGGACGGCTCGGTGACCGGCGTCCGGGTCGTGAAGGGCTTCGGGCAGGAGGACCAGGAGACCGGGAAGATCCGCGCAGCCAGCCGCAAGCTCTTCGCCGGGCGGCTGCGCACCATCCGGCTGAACTCCCGGTACACCCCCGCCCTCCAGGCCGTCCCGGCCCTCGGCCAGGTCGCCGTCCTCGCCCTCGGCGGCTGGCTCGCCACCCGCGGTGAGATCACCCTCGGCACCTTCGTCGCCTTCTCCGCCTACCTCGCCTCCCTCGTCGGCCCCGTCCGCATGCTCGCCATGGTCCTCACCGTCGCCCAGCAGGCCCGCGCCGGCGTGGACCGCGTCCTGGAGCTCATCGACACCGAGCCGGTCATCGAGGACGGCACGAAGGAGCTGCCGGCGGACGCCGAGGCCACCGTCGAGTTCGACGACGTCGGCTTCGCGTACGAGGACGGCCGGCCCGTCCTCGACGGGTTCTCCCTGGAGATCCGGGCCGGCGAGACCGTTGCCGTCGTCGGCGCCTCCGGCAGCGGCAAGTCGACCGTCTCCCTCCTCCTGCCGCGCTTCTACGACGTCGACCACGGAGCCGTCCTCGTCGGCGGCCACGACGTCCGCGAGCTGACCCAGGACTCCCTGCGCGCGGCCATCGGGCTCGTCCCCGAGGACAGCTTCCTGTTCTCGGACACCGTCCGGGCCAACATCGCGTACGGCCACCCCGACGCCTCGCAGGAGCAGATCGAGACCGCCGCCCGCGCCGCCCAGGCGGACCGTTTCATCGCCGAGCTGCCCGACGGCTACGACACCAAGGTCGGCGAGCACGGCCTCACCCTCTCCGGCGGCCAGCGCCAGCGCATCGCACTCGCACGCGCCATCCTCACCGACCCCCGGCTGCTCCTCCTCGACGACGCCACCTCCGCCGTCGACGCGCGCGTGGAGCACGAGATCCACGAGGCCCTCGCCTCCGTGATGGCCGGCCGCACCACCCTCCTCATCGCCCACCGCCGCTCCACCCTCGGCCTCGCGGACCGGATCGCCGTCCTCGACGGCGGCCGGCTCTCCGACGTCGGCACCCACGAGGAGCTGGAGCGCCGCTCCCCGCTCTACCGCAGGCTCCTCACCGACCCGGACGAGCTGGGCGGCGTCTCGCCCGGCCACGTCGTCCGCGCCGAGGTGCCCGAGGACCGCACGCTGCGCGCCGAGCTGGACGCCGAGTTCGACGCCGAGCGGGGCATCACCCCCACCCTCTGGGTACGGGAGGAGACACCCACCGAGGAGTCCCAGGCCCCCGGCGCCACCCCCGAGCTGCTCGCCGCCGTCGAGGCGCTGCCGCCCGCCACCGACACCCCCGACGTCGACGAGGCGCGCGCGGTCACTCCCGAGGAGTCGTACGGGCTGCGCCGCCTGCTGCGCGGTTTCCGCACCCCGCTCCTGGTCAGCCTCGGGCTCGTCGCCGTCGACGCGGGCATGGGCCTGCTGCTGCCGATCCTCATCCGGCACGGCATCGACGACGGCGTGAACAAGCTCGCCCTCGGCGCCGTCTGGGCCGCCTCCGCGCTCGCCCTGCTCACCGTCCTCGTGCAGTGGGTCGCGCAGACCGCCGAGATCAAGATGACCGGCCGCACCGGCGAGCGCGTCCTCTACGCCCTGCGCCTGAAGATCTTCGCCCAGCTCCAGCGGCTCGGCCTGGACTACTACGAGCGCGAGCTGACCGGCCGGATCATGACCCGGATGACGACGGACGTCGACGCGCTGTCCACCTTCCTCCAGACCGGCCTCGTCACCGCCTTCGTCTCGGTCACCACCTTCTTCGGGATCATGGGCGCGCTGCTCGTCCTCGATCTCCAGCTCGCCCTGGTCGTCTTCGCGACGCTCCCGGTCCTCGCCGTCGCCACGTACTTCTTCCGGCGCTCCAGCGTGAAGGCGTACGAGCTGGCGCGTGACCGGATCAGCGTCGTCAACGCCGACCTCCAGGAGTCCGTCGCCGGCCTCCGCATCGTCCAGGCCTTCCGCCGCGAGCGCTCCGGCTCGGCCCGGTTCGCGGCCCGCAGCGACGAGTACCGCGAGGCCCGCGTCCGCGGCCAGTGGCTGATCTCCGTCTACTTCCCCTTCGTCACGCTGCTCTCCTCCGTGGCCGCGGCCGCCGTGATGATCGTCGGCGCGAACCGGATCGAGGCCGGCACGCTGACCACGGGAGCCCTGGTCGCGTACCTCCTCTACATCGACCTCTTCTTCGCGCCCGTGCAGCAGCTCTCCCAGGTCTTCGACGGCTACCAGCAGGCGACCGTCTCCCTGAAGCGCATGCAGGAGCTGCTCCAGGAGCCGACGTCGACGAAGGCCGCCGCCGAGCCCCGGGAGGTGCCCTCGCTGCGCGGCGAGATCGCCTTCGAGGACGTGTCCTTCGCCTACGGCTCCGAGGAGGAGGCGCTGAGCGGCATCGACCTGCGGATCCCGGCCGGGCAGACCGTCGCCTTCGTCGGGGAGACCGGCGCCGGAAAGTCCACGCTGGTCAAGTTGGTCGCACGGTTCTACGACCCCACCGCCGGCCGGGTCACCGCCGACGGCGCCGACCTGAGGGACCTGGACCTCACCGCGTACCGCCACCGGCTCGGCGTCGTCCCGCAGGAGGCGTACCTCTTCGCGGGGACGATCCGCGACGCCATCGCGTACGGCCGTCCCGACGCGACCGACGCCGAGGTCGAGGCCGCGGCCCGCGCGGTCGGCGCCCACGACATGATCGCGACTCTGGACGGCGGCTACCTCCACGAGGTCGCCGAACGCGGCCGCAACCTCTCCGCCGGACAGCGCCAGCTGATCGCGCTGGCCCGCGCCGAGCTCGTCGACCCGGACGTCCTGCTCCTCGACGAGGCGACGGCCGCGCTCGACCTGGCCACCGAGGCCCAGGTCAACCAGGCCACCGACCGCTTGGCCGGCCGCCGCACCACCCTGGTGGTCGCCCACCGCCTGACCACGGCGGCCCGCGCCGACCGCGTGATCCTCATGGCGCACGGCCGCGTCGCCGAAGACGGTACGCACGACGAACTGCTCGCACGCGACGGCCGGTACGCGGAGCTGTGGCGCGCGTTCATCGGCGAGGAGGAGCCGGCGACGGCGGTGTGAGCCCGCGACAGCCGTGTGAGTCCGCGACGGCGGTGTGAGTCCGCGACGGCGGTGTGAGTACGGGAGCCGGGCGGGGATGAGTACCATCGCTCATGCCGCCGCCCGTCCCGCCCTGGTTCGATCGGGCCATGATCAACGAGTCTCCCGGCTGGCTCTCTCCCTCCGCCCTGGGCCCGCCGCCCGCGACCCCGGCCCGCCGCCTGCGCACCCGCGCGCTGTGGGCCGGACTGCTGCTCGTGCCCTGCGCGGTCCTGGCCGGGTTCCTCGCCCTGACCACGGAGAACGCCTCCAGCTGCGTCACCCACGGCCATCACTGCGGCTCCACCCCGGGCTGGCTCTACCTCGCCACCTTCGTGATCATCGCGGCCGCCTGGATCCACGCCCTCTGCACCCCGGACGCCCCCGCCGAGCCCGCCACGTCCCGCAAGGCCGCGCTCTGGACCCTGATCGGCGCGGAGTCCGTCTTCGTGCTGCTGGTCGCCACCTCGTTCGCATGAAGGCAACCACGCAGGCCTCCCCTGCGTCGTACGCATGTACGGCAAGGCGTCGGGAGGGGATCCAGGTGTTCGATGGGACCAGTGTGACCAAGGCAGGGCGCGGCGCACGGCTGCTCGGATGTCTGCTGGGGGTGCTGCTCACCGCGGGCGTCCTCACCCTCGCCGGACCGGGGGCCGCGCGGGCCGAGGCCGCCTCGGTCTGCAGCGGCAGGGCCACCAAGACCGTCACCTTCGCCACCGGAGAGCTGCGCCTCTACCGGAGCCGGCAGTACGTCTGCGCCCTCGCCGTCGCCAAGCGCCCCGGCGAGCGCCGTGCGATGTCCGTCTCCCTGCAGCCGCGCGGCGGGCGCCCCGTCGTCGACAGCGGCCGGTTCACCCGCCAGGCCGGGCCGGTCACCGTCCACGCCCTCAACCGCTGTGTCCGCGCCACGGGTTCCATCGACGGCCGGAGCGGCTCGACGGGCTGGGTCCTCTGCTGAGGCCGGGGCCGCCGAGACCCGGCCCGAAACCTGTGCCGATGCAGAGGTAAGGGCCAACTGGGTCTGGCGGTACGCACGTTGCCCCCGCTAGGTTCGCGACACCGTTGTGAATCAAGGGGAGGGTGAATGCGCAAGTCGCTTCGATGGCTGATGTCGCTCACGGTGCTCATAGGCACCGTCGGCGCGAGTGGCGCGGCTACCGCCGCCGAGCCGGCCACCGGCAGCAGCCCGACCGCCGCCGCTGACAGCGCCGTCGGCACGGACATCAAGGACCGCCTCCTGGCGATCCCCGGGATGAGCCTCATCGAGGAGAAGCCGTACGCCGGCTACCGCTTCTTCGTCCTCGACTACACCCAGCCGATCGACCACCGCCGGCCGTGGAAGGGCACGTTCAAGCAGCGGATCTCCGTCCTCCACAAGGACACGGACCGCCCGACCGTCTTCCACACCAGTGGCTACGGACTCAGCACCACCCCCAGCCGCCGCGAGCCCACCCGGATCATCGACGGCAACCAGGTCTCCATGGAGTACCGGTTCTTCACGCCGTCCCGGCCGCAGCCCGCCGACTGGTCGAAGCTCGACATCTGGCAGGCCGCGAGCGACCAGCACCGCATCTTCACCGCCCTGAAGAAGGTCTACGGGAAGAAGTGGCTCTCCACCGGCGCCTCCAAGGGCGGCATGACCGCCACCTACTACGAGCGCTTCTACCCGCGCGACATGGACGGCGTCGTCGCGTACGTGGCGCCGAACGACGTGGTCAACAAGGAGGACTCGGCGTACGACCGGTTCTTCGAGACCGTCGGGACCGAGGAGTGCCGGGACCGGCTCAACGCCATGCAGCGCGAGGCGCTCGTCCGCCGCGAGCCGCTGCAGAAGAAGTACAAGGAGTGGGCCGAGGCCGAGGGCGCCACGTTCAACACCGTCGGCACCCTCGACAAGGCGTACGAGGCCGTCGTCCTCGACTTCGTCTGGGGCTTCTGGCAGTACTACGGCGAGGACGTCTGCGGCTCGGTCCCGGAGGCCGCGACCGCGACCGACGACGAGGTCTACGAGACGATCGACGCCTACTCGGGCTGGTCCTTCTACACCGACCAGGGCCTCGACCCGTACACGCCGTACTACTACCAGGCGGCCACCGAGCTCGGCTCGCCCAGCATCAAGCTGCCGCACCTCAAGGGCCTGACGCGCTACGGCTACCAGCCGGCGCGGAACTTCGTGCCGCGTGAGATCCCGACGACGTTCAGGCCGTCGGCGATGCGGGACGTGGACGACTGGGTCCGCAAGAACGCGAACCGGATGCTGTTCGTGTACGGCGGCAACGACCCGTGGGGAGCGGAGCCGTTCCGCGTCGGCAAGGGCGCCCGTGACAGCTACGTCTTCACGGCCCCCGGAGCCAACCACGGTGCCCAGGTCGCCGGTCTCGTCGAGGCCGAGCGCGCCAAGGCCACGGCCCGCATCCTCGCCTGGGCCGGTGTCGACGCCCCGGCGGCGTCGGCCGCGCAGCCCCTGGCCCGCTTCGACGCCCGCCTCGACAAGCCGGCGGACGACGAACTGAACCGGGAGCGGGGCGTCCGCCCGTAGCGGTGTCCGTTGCGCCCGGCGGTGTCACATCCGCCGGGCGCAGCCCACGGGGCGCTCACCGCCCAGCGACACGAACAGCGCCGTGGACGGCGGGCAGCGGTCGCGGACCGTGACCGCCGAAGCGACCCGGAACGCGGGCCGTTCCGCCCCCGACCCGTCGCACGGCATCTCCTTCACCCGGCCCTCGCGCGAGGACGAGACGCAGTCCCCGACGATCGTGTGCGGCCCGCCGCCCTTCCCGGGGTCGCCCGGATGCGGCGGCTCCAGATTGCGCATGCAGGCGTACCCGCGCGGCACGGCCCCGTCCCCGTCCTCGTCCGCCGCCGGCCGGCTCTCCGAGACGTGCAGCACGAAGTCCGTGGTCGCCGGGCACGTCGGACCGCCCGAGGTCGCGCCCTGGTACCGGGTGGACACCCGCGCGACGGCCCGCTCGCTGGTGCACGGGACCTCGCGGAACACCGTCCCGCGCGTGGAGCAGTCCCCGGCCCCGAGGAACATCGCCCCGTGGCCGTCGGGCGAGCTCGTGTACGTGACGGGCCGCGGCGGCCGCCCGTCCGACGCCCCGTGACAGCCGGTCAGCGCCAGCAGCAGACCCGCGCACGCCAGGGCGAGTCCCGCCCCGCTCCCGCGAGCGCGCATGAAAGACCCCCCGATCTCCGAATCCAGGGTGGCCCGCCGGGGCGGGCGCACGCCAGGGAGAACGGGGGGTCCGGGCCGGGAGTTACGTCACGCGTAGGACAGGCCGTGGCCGACCGGGTACAGCACCCGCGTCGGATCGTCCGCCCGCTGTACGGGGACGGGCAGACGGCCGTGCGGCCGGGCGTGGCCCGCGAGGACCCGTACCGCGGCCCGCAGCTCGACGTCGGTCCAGGAGTAGGCGGCGAGCGTGGCCCGCTGCCCGGTGATCCAGGCGACGTCGTACGGGTTGCGGATCGCGACCGTCACGACGGGCACCCCGGTCGCGACGAGCCGGTCGACGAGGGTGCGCTGGGGGCTGGCCGACGTGACGTTGTACGTGCCGACGACGACCAGGTCCTTGCCCGCCGCGGCCGCCACCGCCTCCTCGATCCTCGTCGCCGTGGGGGTGATCCCCGTGGACAGCGCCGTGGCGGTGAAGCCGAGTTCGGCGAAGGCGGTGGCCAGGGTGCCGGTCGGGGGTCCCGTGGTGCCCGACGGCGAGGCGGGATCGGCGCCGACGACCAGCACGCGGCCGTGGCTGCGGCGGCTGACCGGCAGGAACCCGCCCGTGTTGACGAGCAGGGTGGTGGTCTGTTCGGCGATCCGGTCGGCGCGCTCCAGGTGGGCGGCGGTGCCGACCGCCCGGTTCACCCCCCGACCGGTGACGTACGGCCGGCGGAAGAGCCCCAGCTTGGCCTTGAGGCGCAGGATCCGCAGGAGGGACTCGTCGATCCGGGCCTCGGTCAGTTCGCCGCCCTTGACGGCCTGGAGGACCGCGTTCCAGGCGACGTCCAGCTTCGGCGGGTTGAGCAGCTGGTCCACGCCCGCCTTGAGCGCGAGGACGGGCACACGGTCGTCGCCGTACTTCGTCCGTACGCCCTCCATGCCGAGGGAGTCGGTCACCACCACGCCGTCGTAGCCGAGTTGCTCGCGCAGGATGCCGGTCAGGATCGGGTGGGAGAGGGTCGCCGGGTCCTCGCTCGGGTCGAGCGCGGGCACGACGATGTGCGCCGTCATGATCGAGTCGATGCCGGCGGCGATCGCGGCCCGGAACGGCGGGGCGTCGAGCTCGGCCCACTGGGCGCGGGTGTGCGTGATGGTCGGCAGGCCGTAGTGGCTGTCGGTGGCCGTGTCGCCGTGGCCGGGGAAGTGCTTGGAGGTCGCCGCGATTCCGGCCTGCTGGTACCCCTTGACCTGGGCGGACACCATGGTGGCGACGGCCTGCGGGTCGGAGCCGAAGGAGCGGACGCCGATGACGGGGTTGGCGGGGTTGACGTTGACGTCGGCGACGGGCGCGTAGTTCTGCCGGATGCCGAGGGCGGCCAGCTCGGTGCCCGCGATCCGGGCGGCGTCACGGGCGTCGGAGCGGGACCCCCCGGCGCCGAGCGCCATCGCGCCCGGGAGCAGGGTGGCCGGCTTGCCGACCCGGCAGACGATGCCGTGCTCCTGGTCGGTGGAGATCAGCAGGGGGAGCGGGGTGGGCTGGGCGAGGCCCGCCCGCTGGATGCCGTTGGAGAGCTCGGCGATCTGCTGCGGGTCACGGGTGTTGTGCGCCCAGGAGAAGTAGATGACGCCGCCGACGTGGTACTTCTCGACGAGTTCGGCGGCCGTGCGGACGCCGATCTCCTTGAGGTTGGCATCGATGTCGGCCTGGTCGGGCGCGGTGGCGGAGTGCCCGTACACCCGCATCACGAAGAGCTGGCCGACCTTCTCCTCCAGCGACATACGGGAGATGAGCCGCTGGAGGCTCCTGGTCGACTCGGCGCTGTCGTCCGACATGGCGCTGTCGGCCGACGGGGCGCCGTCGACCGGTTCGGCGTGGGCGAGCGGGGCGGCGCCGGTGACGGCGGCGGCCGCGGCGGCGGCGGTGACGGTGAGGAGGGTGCGTCGGGAGGGGGCGCGGTGGTGCACTGATGCTCCTTCCGGCCGTGCGGGGTCGAGGGAAGTGGTGAAGGAAACTTCCAAGGTGCAACGGATAGCCCGAAAGTAACTGCCAGGTCAAGGATCCGCGCAAGGATCGGCGCGAACGGCGGTGCGGACGGGCGGTCGGGACCGGGCGGTGCGGACGGGCGGTCAGTTCAGATCGGGGCGGAGACCTCGGGCCAGAGCTCCCGGAGCGTGCGGACCGTCTCGGTGATCGCGGGGCGGCGGGCCGCGCCGGTACGCCAGAGCGCGTGCAGCCGGCGCGTCGGCATCGGGTCCAGTCGGATCGGGGTCACCTCGGGCGGCAGGGTGCCGCGGCCGAGACGCGGCACCAGCGCGATCCCGAGGCCCGCGGCGACCAGGGCGACCTGGGTGTGGTTCTCCTCCGCCTGGTGGACGATGCGCGGCTCGTACCCGGTGGCCCGCAGCGTCCGCATCAGCCAGTCGTGGCAGACCGACCCGGGCGGCTGGGCGATCCACCGCTCGTCCGCCAACTCCTCGCGCCGCACCGACGCGCGCGCCGCCATCGGATGGTCGCGCGGTACGAGTACGTCGCACAGGTCGTCGCCGATCACCGCGTGCTCGACCCCCGGCGGGACCGGCATCGGTGCGATGTCCCAGTCGTGGGCGACCGCGAGGTCGATCACCCCGCGCTCGACGAGCTCGACCGAGATGTGCGGGTCGACCTCCGTGAGACGGGCGTCGAGGGCGGGGTGACGGGTGGCCAGCTCGGCGAGGACCCGGGGCATCAGACCGCGCGCGGCGCTCGCGAAGCACCCGATCGACAGGCGCCCCGAGGGGAGCCCGCGCCGCTCTTCGAGCCGTACCTCCGCCTCCTCCACGAGTGCCAGCAACTGCTCTGCGGTGGCGGCCAGTTGATGGGCCTCGTCGGTGAGTCGCACGCCGCGGCCCCGGCGTTCGAGCAGGGTCGTACGGGTCTCGCGCTCCAGCTTGGCGATCTGCTGGGAGACCGCCGACGGGCTGAAGCCGAGGGCGGCGGCCGCGGCGCCCACCGAACCGTGCACGGCGACGGCGTGGAGGGCGCGCAGACGTCCGAGATCGAGCACGGCGGGCTCCTGACGAACCGGTTGGATGAAGAGTTGCTTCATCCAACCATGAAGAGAAACGTGCTGGTGCTACACGGTCGACATGCGTGACGCTCTCTCCCATGCGCCCTGCCCACATCGCCCTGGCCGCTCTCGTCGCCGCCCTCTGGGGAGTCAACTTCGTCGTCATCGAGGTCGGCCTCGACCACTTCCCGCCGCTGCTCTTCTCCGCCCTCCGCTTCCTCGCCGCCGCGCTCCCGGCCGTGTTCCTGGTCGGCCGGCCCAAGGTCGCCTGGAAGTGGATCGTGGGGGTGGGTCTCGCTCTGGGAGTCGCCAAGTTCGGCCTTCTCTTCACGGGCATGGACCTCGGCGCGCCCGCCGGGCTCTCCTCGCTGATCCTCCAGATCCAGGCGGTCTTCACGGCCCTGTTCGCCTTCGTCGCGCTCGGCGAACGGCCGGGGACGGTGAAGACCGTCGGCATGGCGGTCGCACTCGCGGGCATCGGCGTGGCGGCGGTCGACGAGGGCGCGAGCGGCCCGCTCGCGGGTTTCGTGCTCTGCATCGCCGCGGCGGCATGCTGGGGCGTCTCCAACGTCCTGACCCGCAAGGCGTCCCCGCCGGACGCGCTCAACTTCATGGTCTGGGTCAGCGTCGTGCCCATCCTGCCCCTCCTCGCACTCTCCCTCCTCCTGGAGGGCCCGGACCGGGATCTCGCGGCGCTGCGCGGGCTCGACTGGGCGGGCGCGGGCGTCGTCCTCTACGTCGCCTGGGTCGTCACCATCTTCGGCTTCGGCGCCTGGGGATGGCTCCTGCGCCGCTATCCGGCGTCGTCGGTGGCTCCGTTCTCGCTCCTGGTCCCGGTCTTCGGGATGTCCTCGGCGGCGCTCTTCCTGGGCGAGGGCGTCAGCCCCCTGCGCTGGTGCGCGGCGGCACTGCTCGTGGGCGGAGTGGCCCTGACCTCGCTGTCGCGCGGGGGAGGCCGGGCGGCGCCCCCGCCGGGCCGCGATGTGCGGCCAGGTCCGGCTGTAACCTTGGTTCCTTGATCGAGAGGAGCCCCGATGTCCTTCGACCTGGTGCCGGTCGACCGCGAACCCGCGCCCGCGGCACTGCTGTTGAGCGGGATCCCCGGCAGCGGCAAGTCGACGGTCGCGGCGGCCCTGGCGGCCCGGTTCGCGAGGGCCGCGCACATCGAGGTGGACGGGCTCCAGGAGCTGATCGTCAGCGGCGGCCACTGGCCGACGATGGAGCACGATCCGGAGGCCGACCGTCAGATCTTCCTGCGCGCCCGCAACGCGTGCCTGCTGGCGGACAGCTTCACGACCGCCGGGTTCCTGCCGGTCGTCGACGACGTCGTGGTCCGCCGCGGCCACCTCGACTTCTACCGCGCGACCCTGAGGGCCCGGCCCTTCCACACGGTCTTCCTCGCGCCCGGCCCGGCCAAGGCGTGGGAACGCAACAACGCCCGCGACAAGCGCCTGACGACCGACTGGGCCCCGCTGGACGGCGCGATGCGCGAGGAACTCGCGGCCGACGGCATCTGGATCGACAACGCGGAGTTGTCGGTGGAGGAGACGGTGACCGCGATCCTCGACGCCACGGGACTGGCCGCACCCGCGGGAGCGTAGGGCCGGGGCGCGCGGGCGCGCCTCGTCAGTCCCGGGGGCGCGCCGTGGAGTCCCGTACCAGCAGCTCCGCCGGGATCGTCGTCACCCCGCCCGGCGGGGGCTCCTCCGTGCCCACCGCGAGGCGGCCCGCACGGGCGCCCGCGTCGTGGAGCGGGAGCCGTACCGTCGTCAGCGCCGGGACCGCGTCGACCGAGAACGGCAGGTCGTCGAAGCCGGCCACCGACACGTCCTCCGGGATCCGCAGCCCCCGGTCCCGCAGCGCCGCGCAGGCGCCCAGCGCCACCGTGTCGTTGGCCGCCACCACCGCCGTCAGCGAAGGCTCCCTGCGCAGGAGTTCGAGGGTCGCGTCGTAACCGGACCGCCGGTCGTACCGGCCGTGCACCGTCGGCCCCTCCGCCACACCGGCAGCCGCGAGCGCCTCCCGGTGACCCTCCAGCCGGTGCCGGGTCGTCGTCCGGTCCGCCGGCCCCGCCACGTAGCCGATCCGCCGGTGCCCCAGCGAGAGCAGGTGCTCGGCGAGCCGCCGCGCCCCCGCCCGGTTGTCGAAGGTGAGCGCCGCCACGCTCGCGTCGCCCCGCACCGGCGGCCGTCCGCACAGCACGATCCGGGTCCCCGCATCCGTCAGCTTCGCGAGCTTCGCCGACACGGCCGCCATGTGGTCCGGGGCCTCCAGGGACCCGCCGGTCAGGATGACGGCGGCGGCGCGCTGCCGCTGGAGCAGCGTGAGGTACGTGAGTTCGCGCTCGGGCGAGCCGCCCGTGTTGCAGACGACGGCCAGCTTCTCGCCGCCCGCCCGGCCCGGCGCCCCTTCCCCGATCGCGTTCTGCGCCGCGCCCGCCATGATCCCGAAGAAGGGGTCGGCGATGTCGTTGACGAGGATGCCGATCAGGTCGGACGTGGCGGCGGCGAGTGAGCTCGCGGGCCCGTTCAGGACGTAGTCCAGCTCGTCCACCGCCCGCAGCACCCGCTCCCTCGTCGACGCGGCGACCGGGTAGTTGCCGTTCAGGACGCGGGACACGGTGGCGGGGGAGACCTGGGCACGCGCGGCCACATCCGCCAGCGTCACGGTCATCGCGTACCTCCGGGGAGAAATCGGTGGATCCAGCGTGCGGCACCGGGTGAGGAGGGCGGACCCCTTGTCCGGTGTGTTGTCGGCAGGCTAGCGTCTCCGTTCGTAGAAAGCGCTTTCTGTTTGGGAGTACGCACGTGATGGAGGCACCTTCGTGACACGCAGGACAGTCCGTATCGCCATGAACGGCGTCACCGGGCGCATGGGCTACCGCCAGCACCTCGTCCGCTCCATCCTCGCCCTGCGCGAGCAGGGCGGGCTCGACCTCGGCAACGGCGAGACCCTCTGGCCCGAGCCCGTCCTCGTCGGCCGCCGCGAGCACGCCCTGCGCGCGCTCGCCGAACGGCACGGTCTCACCGAGTGGTCCACCGACCTCGACGCCGTCCTCGCCGACGAGACGGTGGAGATCTACTTCGACGCCCAGGTCACCTCCGCCCGCGTCGAGGCGATCCGCAAGGCCGTCGCCGCCGGGAAGCACGTCTACACCGAGAAGCCGACCGCGGGAGACCTGGCCGGCGCCCTCGAACTCGCCCGGTTCGCCACGGAGCAGGGCGTCAAGCACGGCGTCGTCCAGGACAAGATCTTCCTGCCGGGCCTGCTCAAGCTGAAGCGCCTCATCGACGGCGGCTTCTTCGGCCGGATCCTGTCCGTGCGCGGGGAGTTCGGCTACTGGGTCTTCGAAGGCGACTGGCAGGACGCCCAGCGCCCGAGCTGGAACTACCGCGCCGAGGACGGCGGCGGCATCGTCGTCGACATGTTCCCGCACTGGGAGTACGTGCTCCACGAGCTGTTCGGCCGGGTCACGGCCGTCACCGCGCACGTCGCCACGCACGTACCGGAGCGGTGGGACGAACACGGGAAGCCGTACGCCGCGACCGCCGACGACGCCGCGTACGGCATCTTCCAGCTGGAGGGCGGGGCCGTCGCCCAGATCAACTCCTCCTGGACGGTCCGCGTCAACCGCGACGAGCTCGTCGAGTTCCAGGTCGACGGCACCCACGGCTCCGCCGTCGCCGGGCTGCGCGACTGCCGCGTCCAGCACCGCTCGGCCACCCCCAAGCCCGTCTGGAACCCGGACATCCCGGCGACCGAGCCCTTCCGCGACCAGTGGCAGGAGGTCCCGGACAACGCCGTCTTCGACAACGGCTTCAAGGCCCAGTGGGAGCTCTTCCTGCGCCACGTCGCCCTCGACGAGACGTACCACTGGGACCTGCTCGCGGGCGCGCGCGGCGTCCAGCTCGCCGAGCTGGGACTGCGGTCCTCGGCCGAGGGCAGGCGCCTGGAGGTCCCGGAGGTGTCGCTGTGATCCGCCTCCCCGACGGCACGGGCGGAGTACGGGAGTACAGCCCGCGCCCGGCCCGCACCCCGGCCACCGTGGGCGGCGCGCCGACCTCCCGTACGGTCTTCTCGGCCGCCCACGTCGTCGCCGACCCGTACGCCGACACCACCCCCGACGGGCCGGCCGCCGTCGACTGGGACGCCACGCTCGCCTTCCGCCGCCACCTCTGGGCGCAGGGCCTCGGAGTCGCGGAGGCGATGGACACCGCGCAGCGCGGGATGGGCCTCGACTGGGCGGGCGCGGCGGAGCTGATCCGCCGCTCGGGGGCGGAGGCGAGGGCGGTGGGGGGCCGGATCGCGTGCGGAGTGGGCACGGACCAAATCACCGGAGCCGAAGACCTCGTGTCCGTCCGCAAGGCGTACGAGGAGCAGCTCGCCCTCGTCGAGGAGACCGGCGCCCAGCCGGTCCTGATGGCCTCGCGCGCCCTCGCGGCCGCCGCGGAGGGCCCGGAGGACTACCTCGACACGTACGGCCATCTCCTGCGCCAGGCGAGCGAACCGGTGATCCTGCACTGGCTCGGCCCGATGTTCGACCCGGCGCTCGACGGCTACTGGGGTTCGGCCGACCTCGACACCGCGACCGACACCTTCCTGGAGGTCATCGCGGCCCACCCGGACAAGGTCGACGGCATCAAGGTCTCCCTCCTCGACGCCCAGCGCGAGATCGACCTGCGCCGCCGGCTCCCGCAGGGAGTGCGCTGCTACACCGGTGACGACTTCCACTACCCGGAGCTGATCGCGGGCGACGAACAGGGGTTCAGCCATGCCCTGCTCGGCATCTTCGACCCGCTGGGCCCGCTGGCGGCGGAGGGGGTGAGGATCCTGGACACGGGCGACGTGGACGGCTTCCGGGCGCTGCTCGACCCCACCGTGGAGCTCTCCCGCCACCTCTTCGAGGCACCGACCCGCTTCTACAAGACGGGGGTCGTGTTCCTCGCCTGGCTGGCGGGTCACCAGGACCACTTCACGATGGTCGGCGGCATGCAGTCCGCCCGTTCGCTGCCGCACCTGGCCCGGGCGTACGAACTGGCCGACGGGCTCGGCCTGTTCCCCGACCCGGAGCTGGCGGAGTCCCGGATGAGGTCGCTGCTGACGGTGTACGGAGTGGGCCGATGACGGCCGGATCGCTGGCCCGCTTCAGCATCAACCAGATGACGGTACGGCAGCTCTCGCTGCCGGAGCTGGTCGAGCAGTGCGTACGCCTCTCCGTTCCGGGCGTGGGCCTGTGGCGGGAACCGGTCGCGGAGTACGGCCTGGAGGCGGCCGCCGAGCTGGTACGCGACGCGGGCCTGACGGTCACGTCGCTGTGCCGGGGCGGCTTCTTCACGACGGCGGACTCGCTGGACGACAACCGCGCGGCGATCGACGAGGCGGCGGCCCTGGGCACGGACACCCTGGTCCTGGTCTCGGGCGGCCTCGCCCCCGGCAGCCGCGACCTGTCGGCGGCCCGCGCCCGGATCACGGACGCGATCGCCGAACTCGCCCCGTACGCGGGCGATCGCGGGGTCCGGCTGGCGATCGAACCCCTCCACCCGATGTACGCGTCGGACCGCTGCGCGATCTCCACCCTGGACCAGGCCCTGGCGATCGCCGAACGGTTCCCGGCCTCGCAGGTGGGCGTGGTGGTGGACACGTACCACGTCTGGTGGGACGACCGAGCCCCGGCAGCGGTCGCCCGCGCGGGCGCCGCGTCCCGCATCCACGCCTTCCAACTGGCGGACTGGACGACCCCCTTGCCGGCGGGCGTCCTCAACGGCAGAGGCCCGCTGGGCGACGGGGCGATCGACCTGGGGGCCTGGTGCGCCCTGGTGGAGGAGGCGGGCTACCGGGGCCCGATCGAGGTGGAACTCTTCAACGACGAGCTCTGGTC
Organism: Streptomyces sp. NPDC013317; assembly: GCF_055563155.1. Classification (NCBI taxonomy): domain Bacteria; kingdom Bacillati; phylum Actinomycetota; class Actinomycetes; order Kitasatosporales; family Streptomycetaceae; genus Streptomyces; species Streptomyces sp. NPDC013317. The sequence goes on along the minus strand of NZ_JBVHDX010000020.1, from coordinate 41,450 downwards.
GAGAGACGGCGTGGAGGTCCTGGAGGAGACGGTGGAGAGGTTCTTGGAGGTCTGAGGGCGGGGGCCGGGGCGATCGGCCGCCGGTGCCGTCGGGTGGCAGGTGGCCGGATGGAGCCGGCCGCGCCCAGCTCCTGCGTTACGCCGTTCCGGAGCGGGTCGTCACTCATGCGGGAAGTCACGTTTCCCGACGCTCGGCACGCGGGGACGGACCTTGCGGACTCGGGCTCCTGGGCGGGAAGCGGCCAGGGTCCCGGCGAGCCTCCGCTGGACGGGGATCATTGGCGGCTGACCGCGCGGGTCACGCCCGTGACGATCGCCGTCGCCAGGATCCAGCCGGTGATGATCAGGGCGTACGACAGCCACTGGTGCCAGCCGTCAGGGGCGAACGCCGACTCCTGGCCGAAGGTGACGACCGGCAGCAGCAGGTCGAGAGTGTAGAAGACGGGGTTGAACTCGGGGGCCTCGTCCGCTTTGAGGGGACGTGGGTGGTCCATGCCGTACGCGACGGATCCGACGGCCATGAAGGACAGCAGCCAGACTGCCGCGCGCAACGGGCGGAAGCCGTATCCGACGGTCGCGTCCTGGACGTATCCCCACAGGCGCCCGTACCAGGCGAGTGTGGCGCGTCGACGTCGCTGCTTGGCGAGTTGGACGAGTCGGGCTGCGTCGTCGTCACCGGCGTGGCGGTAGCTCGCCGTCAACTGCTCGTAGCCGTACGGCTCGTACCGGCCGTCCTCCCGCTCCAGCATCGGGATGCGGCGCGGTGCGGGCTCGTGCGGGGTGAGCACGGTGTACGTGAGATTGCCGAGATATACCTGATCCGGCAGCATCTCCGGTTCAAGAGTCAGGATCTCTATCTGGGAGCGCCTCAGATTCAGGGCACCCTCGATGCGGTCGCCCCCACGCAGCCAGAGCTCACCGATGACACAACTGCTCGCCCGTAGCGCCGTGTCGCCGGGATGCGACAGGTGGGCGTGGAGCAGGTCCAGACGGCCCGGTATGCGCGCACCCCGGAGGTCGATCCGGCCCTGCGCACGGATGCACCGCGCCCGTACGTGGGCGCCCACGGTGAGGTTCTGTGCGTCCAGCGCGATGCCGTCGGGCTTGGCGAACTCGGCGTCCTGAACGTTGATCCGCCCGGCGACCGTGGCGCCGGTGAGACGTACCTGCCCGTGTGCGCGCATCTCCGGCGCCCACAGGTCGTCGCCGATCGCCACCTGGTTGAGCTGCAGCACCGGCTCGGAGTCGTCGAGTGCCGTGAACTCCGCCCGTTCCATGAACAGCGCCCCGGATATCTGAGCGCCGCTGAGCCGTACCGGCCCCCGCATGCGGCAGTCCGTCATCCGCAGCACCCCCTCGACCCGCACGGTCGCCGCGGTCAGGCCCGGCAGGACGGACGTGCTCAGGTTGAGCTGGCGCAGCTGGGCGCCGTACAGGTCGGGAGCGTCGTCGAACCGGCAGTGGCTCAGCCGGATGGCGGCGTCGATCGTGGCGTACTTCAGGTCCAGTACGCCAGTGATGCGCGCCCCCGTGATCTTCAGCGCGGCGATCTCACCCTCGCACTGCGGAGACGTGAGCAGCAGTCTCCGCAGCACGCTCGCCCGTACGGTTCGCTCGGCGCCCCAGGTGGCGCCAAGCGCCGGATTCTCGTTCTCGGCGGCGCGAAAGTCCACGGATTCTCCGCGCGGAAAGGCCCGCCAGACACGTGACTCGGCCGGCGTCAGATCGTCTGTCTCGCTCACGCCGGGACTCTACGTGCTGCGTTCGAGGCGTCAACTGCCTTACGGGCACGTCACGCTGTCCGAGGTCCTCGATACCCGCTCGGCCCTCGCCGAGTCAGCCGCGACGGCAGTCGAAGCAGCCGTGCTTGACCGCCATGACGAAGGAGGACCAGCCGTCCGCCGAGAAGACCAGGGCCGGGCCCGTGGCGGCCTTGCTGTCGCGGACGGGTACGCCGGCGTGGCCATGGGCGACCTCGACGCATTCGCCTTGGCCGCCGCCGCTGTAGCTCGACTTGTACCACCCGGTGAGGGAGGACGAGTCGCCGACGGTGCGCTCACTGCTGACCATGTGCGTGTTCCTCTGCTGCTGCCCTGACCAGGGCCAGTGACTCCTGTTGCGACAGTGCATCGCTCAGCGCAAGAGCGTAGGCCGTGCGACTGCTGTTCACCAGGGACGGATCGTCCATCAGGTTGCCCGTGAGGAAGCCTTCCACGTACGCGACCGGGGCGGAGTCCTCGAAGCTCATGAGAGTGAGCAGGCTCTCCATGAGCGCGTGTGCCCCGGCGCTGTTCGGCAGTACGTGCAGCCGGATCCGTCCGGCCTCGGCCAAGTCGGCGATCTTGTGCAGCTGTTCCGCCATGACCTGCCGTCCCCCGACCACGCGTCGCAGCACGGCCTCGTCGAGCAGTGTCCAGATGACGGGGTTCAACGGTCCGTCGAGCAGCCGGGAACGCTTTGTGTGGATGACGACGGCCTCGTCAAGTTCCTCCGCTGTGTGATTCGGCCGGTACGCCTGGAACAGAGCGCGAGCGTAGTCAGGTGTCTGGAACACGCCGGGAACCAGCGACAGCGCGAACTGTTCGATCAGCGTGGCCTGCTTTTCCAGCTCGGCCGCCGAAGCGAAGTGGTCCGCGTACTTCGACTCCAGGTCCTCCAGCCATCGCGCGAAGAACCCGTCCGTCCCGAGCGCCCGGTCGATCCGCCGCGCGTCGTCCGGCTTGGGGAGCCTTCTACCCGCCTCGAAGTGGCTGATCAGCGTGGGCGAGCACACGACCAGATCGCCGAGTGCCTCCTGTGTGAGTCCGGCCGCCACCCGACGCAGCCTCAGCTCCTCCCCGTACTTCTCACGCGGTGTGCGCGGCTTACGGCGCTGCTCCATGCGACCAACTCCCCAACCTGACGGGTGTGCTGTCAAGCCTCCGGTACTGGAATCGTAGCCGCGCCCCACCCCAGGCTGTGAGGAGTTCGATACACAGCGCGACGAAAGAAGGCTGATGGTGAAGGATCTCCTCACCCGGCTCGTCAGCCGGTTCCGGCTCCGGCGCCGGACCGCCGACCCGGGGTCGTACGTCCACCCGTACTCCTGTCCCTACATCGGTGGGCCGACCCGCCACCGGTCCGGTGAGCGGCCGTTGCGCGGCGAGGACAGTCCGCTGGTCCGCCCGTACCTGCCGGCGCACGAAAGGCGACAGAAGCGGCGGCGCGTGCTGTTGATCGCCGCGCACGGGCTGGCGATCCGCCCCGGCGTGGAGGTGGCCGCGTGACCGGCGGGGCGCGGTTGCTGCCCTGGACGGGGGAGGGAGGCAAACCGTGCTACCTCGCGAGCGATGGCGACGGCTACGTCTCGCGTCTCGCGGACGGCATCGAGAGTGTCCAGCTCGGTATGGCGGGCGACCTGCTCGGCCATGCCGACGAGTTGCTCGCCGATCGGCGAGCGAGCGGCGGCGAGTTGCGCTATCTCGCCCACCGGCTCGCCGAGTCGCTGCGGGACGTCAAGCGGGTCGCGGAGAGCCGGGGCGCACGGCTCGGGAAGGCGAGGGCCTGAGCGTTTCCACAGATACGTCGGATCAGCGGTCCGGGTGTCCGAGGCCTTCGCTACCGTCGGGGCATGTCCAACCAGGGTCAGGGTCAGGCGGTCGTCGAAGGGGTGCTGGAGCGGATCACCTATGCCAACGAGGAGAGCGGGTACACGGTCGCCCGGGTCGACACCGGGCGCGGTGGCGGCGATCTCCTCACGGTCGTCGGGGCGCTGCTCGGGGCTCAGCCGGGTGAGTCGCTGCGGATGCAGGGGCGTTGGGGCTCCCATCCGCAGTACGGCAAGCAGTTCACGGTCGAGAACTACACGACCGTGCTGCCCGCCACCGTCCAGGGCATACGCCGCTACCTCGGCTCCGGGCTGGTCAAGGGCATCGGGCCCGTCTTCGCCGACCGCATCACCCAGCACTTCGGCGTGGACACCCTCGACATCCTGGAGGCCGCTCCGGCCCGGCTGATCGAGGTGCCGGGGCTCGGGCCCAAGCGGACGAAGAACATCACCGCCGCCTGGGAGGAGCAGAAGGCGATCAAGGAGGTGATGGTCTTCCTCCAGGGCGTGGGCGTCTCCACTTCCATCGCCGTGCGCATCTACAAGAAGTACGGGGACGCCTCCATCTCCGTCGTGCGGAACCAGCCCTACCGGCTGGCCGCCGACGTCTGGGGCATCGGCTTCCTCACCGCCGACAAGATCGCCCAGTCGGTCGGCATCCCGCACGACAGCCCGGACCGGGTCAAAGCGGGGCTGCAGTACGCCCTGTCCCAGTCCACCGACCAGGGGCACTGCTTCCTGCCCGAGGAGCAGCTCATCCGCGAGGCCGTGAAGCTGCTCCAGGTCGACACGGGGCTCGTCATCGAGTGCCTCGCCGAGCTGGCGGAGGATCCGGAGGGTGTGGTGCGGGAGACCGTGCCCGGGCCCGAGGGGCTGCCCGTCACCGCGGTGTATCTCATCCCGTTCCACCGCGCCGAGCTGTCCCTCGCCGCGCAGACGAAGCGCCTGCTGCACGCCCCCGAGGACCGGATGGCGGCCTTCCGGGACGTCGCCTGGGACAAGGCCCTCGCCTGGCTCGCCGACCGTACCGGCGCCTCCCTCGCGCCCGAGCAGGAGGAGGCGGTGCGGCTCGCCCTGACCCGTAAGGTCGCCGTCCTCACCGGCGGCCCGGGGTGCGGGAAGTCGTTCACCGTCCGCTCGATCGTGGAGCTGGCCCGGGCCAAGCGGGCCAGGGTCGTCCTCGCCGCGCCCACCGGCCGCGCCGCCAAGCGCCTCGCCGAGCTGACCGGTACCGACGCGTCGACCGTCCACCGGCTCCTGGAGCTCAAGCCGGGCGGGGACGCGGCCTACGACCGGGACCGCCCGCTCGACGCCGACCTGGTCGTCGTGGACGAGGCGTCCATGCTCGACCTGCTCCTCGCCAACAAGCTGGTGAAGGCCGTGGCACCCGGTGCCCACCTCCTCCTCGTGGGTGACGTGGACCAGCTGCCCTCGGTCGGCGCGGGGGAGGTGCTCGGCGATCTGCTGGCCCCCGGCAGCCCGGTGCCGGCCGTCCGGCTGACCCGGATCTTCCGCCAGGCCCAGCAGTCCGGGGTCGTCACCAACGCCCACCGCATCAACGCCGGTCTGCCACCCGTCACCACCGGTCTGCCGGACTTCTTCCTCTTCGCGGAGGACGAGACGGAGGACGCCGCCCGGGTCGCCGTCGAGGTCGCGGCGCGGCGGATTCCCGCCAAGTTCGGGCTCGACCCCCGCCGGGACGTCCAGGTCCTGGCGCCCATGCACCGCGGCCCCGCCGGAGCCGGCGCGCTCAACGGGCTGCTCCAGCAGGCGATCACCCCGGCCCGCCCCGACCTCCCCGAGAAGCGGTTCGGCGGCCGGGTCTTCCGCGTCGGCGACAAGGTCACCCAGATCCGCAACAACTACGAGAAGGGCGCCAACGGCGTCTTCAACGGCACCGTCGGCGTCGTGACCTCGCTCGACACCGTCGAGCAGCGGCTGACCGTGCGCACCGACGAGGACGAGGAGGTCGGCTACGACTTCGACGAGCTGGACGAGCTGGCCCACGCGTACGCCGTCACGATCCACCGTTCGCAGGGCAGCGAGTATCCGGCCGTCGTGATCCCCGTCACCAACTCCGCCTGGATGATGCTCCAGCGGAACCTGCTCTACACGGCCGTCACCCGGGCGAAGAAGCTGGTGGTCCTGGTCGGTTCGCGGAAGGCGATCGCGCAGGCCGTTCGCACGGTTTCCGCAGGCAGACGGTTCACCGCCCTGGCCCACCGGCTCTCGGCAGCCGTGTGAAAGACCACCCCGGACTTCCCCGAACGGGGCGAAGGGGGCAAGATGAGCAGGTTGGCGGCACTGAGTGCCGCCAAATGGCCCAATGGTCGACCCCGAGTGCACTCTCCTGAGCCAAATGGGGGATGGTAGAGACAGTCAGGGCACCTCGAAGAAGAGGCACTACGTCGGTGAGGGATGACGTGAGCGACAACTCTGTAGTACTGCGGTACGCGGACGGTGAATACACCTACCCGGTGGTCGAGAGCACCGTCGGCGACAAGGGCTTCGACATCGGGAAGCTCCGAGCCCAGACCGGTCTGGTCACCCTGGACAGCGGATACGGCAACACCGCCGCCTATAAATCCGCCATCACCTACCTCGACGGCGAGCAGGGCATTCTGCGGTACCGCGGCTACCCCATCGAGCAGCTGGCGGAGCGCTCCACCTTCCTCGAGGTGGCGTACCTGCTGATCAACGGTGAGCTTCCCAAGGTCGACGAGCTCGCGACCTTCAAGAACGAGATCACCCAGCACACGCTGCTGCACGAGGACGTCAAGCGCTTCTTCGACGGCTTCCCCCGGGACGCCCACCCGATGGCGATGCTCTCCTCGGTGGTCTCCGCGCTGTCCACCTTCTACCAGGACAGCCACAACCCGTTCGACGAGAAGCAGCGTCACCTCTCCACGATCCGGCTGCTCGCCAAGCTGCCGACGATCGCGGCGTACGCGTACAAGAAGTCGATCGGCCACCCCTTCGTCTACCCGCGCAACGACCTCGGGTACGTCGAGAACTTCCTGCGCATGACCTTCTCGGTCCCGGCCCAGGAGTACGAGCTCGACCCGGTCGTGGTCTCGGCGCTCGACAAGCTGCTGATCCTGCACGCGGACCACGAGCAGAACTGTTCGACGTCCACGGTCCGTCTGGTGGGTTCGAGCCAGGCGAACATGTTCGCGTCGATCTCCGCCGGCATCTCGGCCCTGTGGGGCCCGCTGCACGGTGGCGCCAACCAGTCGGTCCTGGAGATGCTGGAAGGCATCCAGGCCAACGGCGGCGATGTCGACTCCTTCATCAACAAGGTGAAGAACAAGGAGGACGGCGTCCGCCTGATGGGCTTCGGCCACCGGGTGTACAAGTCCTTCGACCCGCGCGCCAAGATCATCAAGGCCGCGGCGCACGACGTGCTCTCCGCGCTCGGCAAGTCCGACGAGCTGCTGGACATCGCGCTCAAGCTGGAGGAGCACGCGCTCTCCGACGACTACTTCGTCTCGCGCAACCTCTACCCGAACGTGGACTTCTACACGGGCCTCATCTACCGCGCGATGGGCTTCCCGACCGAGATGTTCACCGTGCTCTTCGCGCTCGGCCGTCTCCCGGGCTGGATCGCCCAGTGGCACGAGATGATCAAGGAGCCGGGTTCCCGCATCGGCCGCCCGCGCCAGATCTACACGGGTGAGGTCCTGCGCGACTTCGTCCCGGTCGAGGGCCGCTGACACGCTTCCTCGTCGCGCGGCGCCCGGCGCCGCGCCGATGAGGCGCTCGACGAGCGCGCTCCACGAGGCGCCGCACGAGGCGCTGAACGAAAAGCGCCCCGCTTCCGATCCCCCCACGGGTCGGCGAGCGGGGCGCTTTCCATATCCCCGGTGCGGATTCCCCCCACGGGATCCGGGCCGGGCGTCTGCCGGGTTCAGCAGAAGCTAGGCGGGTCTACGCGGTCTGCCGGGGTACGTACGTACGGGAGGGCCGCTCAAAGCTCCCCGGTGCACGTGCCCCGGCCAACGCTTGCCTGAGACGTCCCCCAAGACATCTCATGAACGTCCCCCAAGACGTTCTTGGCATCGCCCACTTAGACTCGCGAACGGCCCGAATGGTTACCCCTAAATATCTGTGATCTAGGTCTCTTTGTGAAGGTCCTGTGCGTCACGTGTAGGTGAATTCACGTGAACCTCCGAAGTCGCAGGCTGTTTGTCACGACAAATACGGACGAAAATGCCATGGCCAAACCGGCGATCATCGGGTTCAGCAACCCGAACGCGGCCAGCGGCAGGGCCGCCACGTTGTAACCGAACGCCCACGCGAGGTTCCCCTTGATCGTCGCCAGGGTCCGGCGCGCGAGCCGGATGGCGTCCGCCGCCACCCGCAGGTCGCCCCGGACCAGCGTCAGATCGCTCGCCTCGATCGCCGCGTCCGTGCCGGTGCCCATGGCCAGACCCAGGTCGGCCGTGGCCAGCGCGGCGGCGTCGTTCACCCCGTCGCCGACCATCGCGACGACCCGGCCCTCCCTCTGGAGGCGCCGCACGACGTCGACCTTCTCCTGCGGCAGCACCTCGGCGAAGACCTGGTCCGCCTCGATGCCCACCTCCGCCGCCACCGTCTCGGCGACCGCCCGTCCGTCCCCGGTCAGCAGGACCGGCCTCAGGCCGAGGGCGCGCAGCCGGGCGACCGCCTCCGCGCTGGTCTCCTTCACGGCGTCGGCGACCGTCAGCGCCCCGCGCGCCCGGCCGTCCCAGGCGACCTGCACGGCGCCTGGCTCCGGCACCCCGGGGATCTCGATCCCCTCCGCCTCCAGGAGCGCCGCGCGGCCGACCAGGAGCGTGCGGCCGTCGACCGTGCCGCGCACCCCGAGGCCGGGCACGCTCTCGAAGGACGCCGGTACGGGCAGCTCGCCCACGGGCACGCCGAGCCGCTCGGCGGCGCCCGCCGCGACGCCCCGGGCGACCGGGTGCTCGGAGGCGTGCTCCAGGGCGCCCGCGAGGCGCAGCAGCTCGGTCTCGTCCACGCCGTCGTACGCGTACACCTTCCGCAGCCGCATCCGGCCGGTGGTGATCGTCCCGGTCTTGTCGAGGACGACGGTGTCGACGCCGTGGGTGGACTCCAGGACCTCGGGGCCCTTGATCAGGATGCCGAGCTGGGCGCCGCGGCCGGTGCCGACCATGAGCGCGGTCGGGGTCGCGAGGCCGAGGGCGCAGGGGCAGGCGATGATCAGTACGGCGACGGCCGCGGTGAACGCGCCCGTGGTGTCCTGGACCACGAACAGCCAGGTCAGCAGTGTGCCGAGGGCGATGTAGAGCACGACGGGGACGAAGACGGCGGAGATCCGGTCGGCGAGGCGCTGCACCTCGGCCTTGCCGTTCTGGGCGTCCTCGACCAGCTGGGCCATCCGGGCGAGCTGGGTGTCGGCGCCGACCCGGGTCGCCCGGACGACGAGGCGTCCCGAGGTGTTGAGGCAGCCGCCGGTCACCGGGTCGCCGGACGTCACGTCGACCGGTGCGGACTCGCCGGTGAGCAGGGAGGCGTCGACGGCGGAGGCGCCCTCGGCGACCGTCCCGTCGGTGGCGATCTTCTCGCCGGGCCGTACGACGAAGAGCTCGCCGGCGCGCAGGGCGTCCACCGGGATCCGCACCTCCGCACCGTCCCTCAGCACGGCCACGTCCTTCGCCCCGAGCGCCATCAGGGCGCGCAGCGCGGAGCCCGCCTTCCGCTTGGCCCGGGCCTCCAGGTAGCGGCCGAGCAGGATGAAGGTGACGACGCCGGCGGCGACCTCCAGGTAGATCGTGGAGGCGGCGTCGGCGCCGCCGGTGGTGAGGTCGAAGCCGTGGCGCATGCCGGTCATGCCCGCATCGCCGAGGAACAGGGCCCACAGCGACCAGCCGAAGGCGGCCAGCGTCCCGATCGACACCAGGGTGTCCATGGTCGCGGCGCCGTGCCGCAGGTTGGTCCAGGCGGCGCGGTGGAAGGGCAGCCCGCCCCAGACGACGACCGGTGCGGCGAGGGTGAGGGAGAGCCACTGCCAGTTGTCGAACTGGAGGGCGGGGACCATGGCGAGCAGGACGACCGGCGCGGCGAGCACCGCCGAGACGGTCAGCCGGGTGCGGAGCGAGTCGAGCTCGGGATCGGCCTCGCGTGCCGTCTCCGAGGGCTCCGGGGCGGGAGGAGCGGGCTCCTCCGCGGTGTAGCCGGTCCTGACGACCGTCGCGATCAGATCGGCGACCCCCGTCCCCGCCGGGTGCTCGATCCTCGCCTTCTCCGTCGCGTAGTTGACGGTCGCGGTGACGCCATCCATCCGGTTGAGCTTCTTCTCGACACGGGCGGCGCAGGAGGCGCAGGTCATCCCGCCGATGACGAGCTCGGTCGTGGCGGTGGGCGCGGTGCTCGATGTCATGTGTGCCGTTCCAGAAGCAGAGCGGGGCCGTACCTGGTAACGGTACGACCCCGTCCGTGTGTGCCGGAGGTGTATGCCCGAGCCTCGGCCCCGGGCAGGGGACCCCGCGGGTGTCTCAGGCCCGGCCGACGAGCTCGTAGCCCGCCTCGTCGACGGCGGCGCGGACGGCCTCCTCGTCGAGCGGGGCCTGGGAGACCACGGTGACCTGGCCGGTGGAGGCCACGGCCTTGACGGAGGAGACCCCGGCGATCTCGGAGATCTCGCTGGAGACCGCGCCCTCGCAGTGCCCGCAGGTCATTCCCTTGACCTGGTACACGGTGGTGAGTTCGGTCGACGTCTCGGCGGTCATGACGGTCTCCTCTTCGAGGGCGTGCAGGTACAGGGTCGTACTGAAGCACAGTCTATACCCCTAGGGGGTATGAATCCAGTCATGCGCCGGCGCCCTGTCGGGCCTGTGCCCCTGGTGGTGGTGCGAGCCATGGTAGATACCGGACATGTCGCATTCCGGCGCCACACTGATCCTGATCATGGCGATCGCCGTCCTGGCACCGCTGCTGGCCTACGCGGTGGGGCGCCGGCTGCCCGTTCCGCTCGTCATCTTCGAGATCCTGCTCGGCATCCTCGTCGGCCCCGACGTCCTCGGCTGGGCGCACACGGGCCCGCTGATCGACGGCCTCTCGGAGCTCGGGCTCGCGATGCTGATCTTCCTCGCGGGGTACGAGATCGAGTTCGGCAGAGTGCGGGGCGACACCCTCAGGCGCTCGGTGGGGGCGTGGCTGGTCGCCCTGGCGCTCGGGCTCGTCGCCGGGGCGCTGCTGGGCGACGGATTCCACAACGGAGTCTTCATCGGGGTGGCCCTGACCAGCACGGCACTCGGTACCGTCCTGCCGGTGCTGCGGGACTCCGGTGATCTGCACGGCCGGTTCGGCACGGTGGTGATGGCCTTCGGCGCGGTGGGGGAGTTCGGGCCCGTCATCGCGATGACGCTCCTTCTGAGCGGCCGCAGCGCGGCCCAGTCCACGGTGCTCCTCGCGGTCTTCGCCGTCCTGACGGCGGCGGCCGTCCTCTGGGCGCTGAGGCCGAGGCCGCCCTGGTTCTCCCGGGTCATCGCCAAGACCATGCACACCAGCGGCCAGTTCGCGGTCCGCTTCGTGTTCCTGCTGCTCGCGCTGATGCTGGGCGCCTCGCAGGCCCTCGGTCTCGACGTCCTGCTCGGCGCGTTCGCCGCCGGGCTGATCACCCGGCTCGTCCTGACCGGCGCTGCGCCCGAGTCGGGGCCCGCGATCCTGGAGAAGGTCGAGGCGGTCGGCTTCGGCTTCCTCGTCCCGGTCTTCTTCGTCGTCACCGGCATCGAGTTCGACCTGGACTCGCTGCTCGACGGCGGCCGCACGCTGCTCCTGCTGCCGGTCTTCCTGCTGCTGTTCGTGGTGGTGCGGGGCGGGCCGGTCTGGTTCCTCGCCCCGGGCGACCTGGTGCGCAGGGACCGGAGCGCGCTGGTGCTCTACCAGTCCACGGCCCTGCCGCTCGTCGTCGCGATCACCACCATCGGGGTCGACGACAAGGCGCTGTCGGCGGGCGAGGCGGCGGCGCTCGTGGGGGCGGGGATGCTCTCCGTCCTCGTCTTCCCGATCCTCGCGATGAAGATCCGGGCGAAGGGGGCGGGCGCGGGGCGCGGGGCCGGGGTCGGGGAGTCCGTCAGCGGGGCGGAGTCGTGGTGAGCGCGCCGCCGGCGCCGCTGCCGGCGGTGGCCGGGGTCTGGGCCGTTGCCGGGGAGTCTCCGATGAGCGGGCCGAGGTAGCGCAGCAGGAGGGTCTTCAGCTCGGCGATCGCCGCGTCGCGTGCCGGCCCTTCGTCGGCGGCGAGGATGAGCGTGAGGCCGCCCTTGACGACGGCGAAGGTCATCTCGGCCTTGAGGGTGCGGTCCTCGGCTGTGTGGTCGGGCAGGTGGTGCTCGAACAGGCTCTGGACCGAGGTCAGGAGCGAGGCGTGCAGGGCGTCGTGCTCCTCGGCGATCCGGCCCGGGATCTCGGAGCCGTGCATCAGGGCGAGGAAGACCGGGTTCTTGCAGTTGAACTCGATCATCGGGTCGAGCACCGCGTCCACGAGCTCGGGCAGCGGCAGGGCGAGGTTGGCCGGGGTGAACGCCTGGCCGTGCATCTCGCGCATCTGGTGCAGCAGGCGGCCGCCGAGCTCGACGGCGATCGCCTCCTTGTTGGGGAAGTACTGGTAGAGCGTTCCGGGGGAGACGCTGGCCTCGCGGGCGATCGCGTTGGTGCTGGCGGCCGTGTAGCCGTTCGTGCAGAAGACGCTGGCCGCCGCCTGGAGCAGCTGCGCGATGCGGCGCTCGCCGCGGGCCTGTCGACGGCGCGGCTTCTGTTCGGCCGAACTCTCGGACCTCTCCTCGGACATGACTGTCCCCAGCTCTCTCAGCATGTTTGACAAACACGAGAGTTCGCTCGCATTCTTGTGAAACGCGAGCGATGACTCGTGTTTGCCAGTCTATGGCAATGGGCGACCCATGCGACCTGCCGGGAAGCGAGCGCATGGGTCATGGTGAAGGGGACACCGCGTCATGGCCGAAGTCAAGAATTCAGGGCCCGCACCGGGCGGGGGGTGGACCCGGTTCGTGACGGCCAGGCCACGCCTGTCCCTGCTGGTCGCACTGGTGATCACCGCGCTCGCCGTGTTCGCCGGCAGCGGTGTCGCCGACCGGATGGGGAGCGGCGGCTTCGAGGTCCCGGGCGCCGAGTCCACGTACGCGACCGAGGTTCTGGAGCGGGAGTTCCCCGCCTCCCAGCCCAACCTGCTCCTGCTGGTGAGCGCGCGGGAGGGCGCGGTCGACGATCCCGGCGTGGCCGCAGAGGCGCGGCGCCTCGCCGAGCGGCTCGACGCCGAGCAGGGGGTCGGCGGCATCGGCTCCTACTGGGGGACCGGCTCCCCGGCCCTGCGCTCCGAGGACGGCCGGCAGGCTGTGATCGTCGCCAGAGTAGAGGGCGACGAGAAGGCCGCCGGCGAGATCCTGGAGCGGATCGCCCCGGACTTCCGGGGCGCCCACGGACCCGTCGACGTCTCGATCGGCGGTCAGCTGGCCGTGCAGCACGAGATGCAGTCGACCGTGGAGGAGGACCTCCTGCGCGCCGAGCTGATCGCCCTGCCGGTGACGCTCGTCCTGCTCGTGATGGTCTTCGGAAGCGCGGTCGCGGCCATGCTGCCACTGGGCATCGGCATCGTGGCCATCCTGGGGACGAACGCGGTACTGCGGGGACTCACCGAGCTCACCGACGTCTCGGTCTTCGCGCAGAACCTGACGACGGCCCTCGGGCTCGGACTCGCCATCGACTACGCCCTGTTCGTGGTCCGCAGGTTCCGCGAGGAGCTCGGCCGGGGCGCCGACACCCGGACCGCCGTCGCCACGACCCTGCGGACGGCCGGGCGGACGGTGCTCTTCTCCGCCCTGACCGTGGCGGCCTCGCTCTCCGCGATGCTCGTCTTCCCGCAGTACTTCCTGCGCTCCTTCGCCTACGCGGGCATCGCCGTGGTGCTGCTCGCCGCGGCCGCAGCGCTGACCCTGCTGCCCGCCGCCCTGATGCTGCTCGGGGAGCGGGTCAACGCGCTGGACCTGCGCCGTCTGTTCAAGCGCCGGAGCCGAGCCGCCGAAGGCGCCGAGCCGGGCCGCGCCCGGCCGGGTGCCGCCGAGCCGGCCGGCGCCCGGTCGAGCCGCTCCGCGGAGGCGGAAGCCAAGGAGCCGGGGGCCGGCTGGGCGCGGACGGCGGCGCTCGTGATGCGGCGCGCACCGGTCTTCGCCGTCCTCACCACAGCGGGTCTGGTCCTGCTCGGACTCCCCTTCCTCGGTGCGAAGTTCGGCACGGTCGACGACCGGCAGCTCCCCACCACCGCCGAGTCCCGGGTGGTCCAGGACGAGCTGCGCGACGGATTCCCCGGCAGCCCGGGCGGCGGGCTCACGGTCCTCGCGGAGGGCGGTGCGACCCCCGCCGAGTACGCCGGGTACCGCGAGCGGACAGCGGCCCTCGACGGGGTCGTGCGGGTGGACGGGCCGGTGGCCTCGGGCGCCGACGCCGGAGCCCCCGCGTACTTCACGGTGATCCCGGAGGGCGAGGGCGTCGGCGAGACGGCCCAGCGCGTGGTGGGTGAACTGCGCGCCGCGGAGGCTCCGTTCGACACGTCCGTCACCGGGTCGGCCGCCCTCCTGGTCGACTCCAAGGACGCCATCGGCGACCGGCTCCCCTGGGCGGGGGCGATCATCGTGGTCGTCACCCTGCTCCTGGTCTTCCTGCTGACCGGCAGCGTGCTGATACCGATCCAGGCCGTCGTTCTCAACGGGCTCAGCCTGACCGCCATGTTCGGCGCGGTGGTCTGGGTCTTCCAGGAAGGCCACCTCTCCGGGTTCCTCGGCTTCACCCCGACCGGGGACATCGAGACGACCCTGCCCGTGCTGATGTTCTGCGTCGCCTTCGGCCTCTCGATGGACTACGGCGTGTTCCTGATATCCCGGATCAAGGAGGAGTACGACGCGACGGGCGACCACGACCACGCGGTCCGGTTCGGCCTGCGCCGTACGGGCGGCCTGATCACCGCCGCCGCCGTCATCCTCGCCGTCGTCATGGTGGCCATCGGCACCTCGCGGGTGACCAACACCAAGATGCTGGGCCTGGGCGTCGCGCTCGCCGTGCTGATGGACGCGATGGTGGTCCGCAGCCTGCTCGTACCGGCCGTGATGAAGCTGACCGGCCGCCTCACCTGGTGGGCCCCGGGCCCGCTGCGCCGCTTCCACGACCGGTTCGGGGTCAGCGAGGGAGGGGACGCGGCGAAGGCGCCGGAGCGGGTGGAAGCCCCTGAGCGGTCCGAGGAGCACGGTCGGGCGGAAGCGTCGGAACGGGCCGACGAGGACACCCGGGACAAGGAGTCCGTCGGCCGGTAGGGGCGGACGCCCGGATCGCCCCGGGCAGCCCGAGGGCCCCGCACCGGCTGTGTGGGTGCGGGGCCCTCGGGCGGCAGGAGGTCAGTCCCTGCGGACCCTGTTGCCGGGGCGGTTCGCCACCCAGGCGTGGATCGTGTCCGCGTACCAGTACGGCTTGCCCGACTCGACGTGGTCGGGCGCCGGCAGGAGGCCGTGCTTCCGGTAGGACCGGACGGTGTCCGGCTGCACCTTGATGTGTGCGGCGATGTCCTTGTAGGACCAGAGCCTTCTGTCCGTCATGCGGGGCACCTCCCTGCGCGCCTCGCAGCGGCGGCGGGGGTGCCGTTCGGGGGAGCTGCGGGGCCAGCGCTGGCGATCACTGAGCCTGTGCCCCTTGCAACGACCCCTTCCAACGGGAAGGGAGGGGCTGTCGACCGGCTGTGACGTAAAGCCCGCGTAATGGAGAGATCTGTGACGACAAGGGGACGGACGTGACGTAAGTGACGCATGGTCACAACGGCGCGTCGAACGGCCTTCTCGTGGCCTCTATGCTCCGCAGGAGCGCAGGAAGCGACGTGTGCGGACCGCGATCGGGTACGGCCTGTCCGGCTCGCACGGATACATGTCCTGCTCGACGATGGCGAAGAGCTCCACGTCCAGGGCCTGCGCCGCCGCGAGGACCGGCTCCAGCGCCGGCACCCCGGCGGGCGGCTCGCACATCACCCCTCGCGCCACGGCCGGACCGAAGGGCACCTCGTCGGCGACGACCCCGGCGAGGATCTCCGGATCGACCTGCTTGAGGTGGAGGTAGCCGATGCGTTCGCCGTACGTCTCGATCAGCTTGACGCTGTCGCCCCCGCAGTACGCGTAGTGCCCGGTGTCCAGGCAGAGCGAGACCAGCTCCGGATCGGTCGCGTCCAGGAGGCGGGCCACGTTCTCCTCGCTGTCGACATGGGTGTCCGCGTGCGGATGGACGACGATCCGCAGCCCGTAGCGGTCCCGGACCTCGCGGCCGAGGCGCTCCGTCAGACCGGTCAGATCGCGCCACTGTTCCGCGGTGAGCGTGCGGTCCTCCAGGACCTCGCCCGTCTTGTCGTCCCGCCAGAAGGAGGGGATGACGACGAGGTGCTCCGCGCCCATCGCCTGCGCCAGCGCCGCGTTGTCGGCGACATGGGCCCAGGTCTTCTCCCAGACCGCCGGACCGTGGTGCAGCCCGGTGAAGACCGTGCCCGCCGAGACCCGCAGTCCCCTGCGGCCCGTCTCCTCGGCCAGGACGGCGGGATCGGTGGGCAGATAGCCGTACGGTCCGAGCTCGATCCACGCGTAGCCGGCGTCGGCGACCTCGTCGAGGAAGCGCTGCCAGGGAACCTGCCGGGGATCGTCGGGGAACCAGACGCCCCAGGAGTCGGGGGCGGAGCCGATACGGATACGGGACAGCGGCGACGGCTTCGTCATGAGAGCCACCTTGACCGGGCCCGGAACGACGCGTCAAGACGCTCGTCCGAATGTAAGGACATAGCGTTGACAGGGTTCGGGGCGGACGGCTAGACCTGGGTGCGGGGCCGAGGCGAGAGGTGGCGCGCGTGGATGCGGAGCCGTACGAGCTGATCACGATGGGGCGCATCGGCGTGGACCTCTACCCCCTCCAGGTGGGCGTCCCGCTCGCCCGGGTGGAGACCTTCGGGAAGTTCCTCGGCGGCTCGCCCGCGAACGTGGCGGTCGCGGCGGCCCGGCTCGGGCGGCGCACGGCGCTGGTGAGCCGTACCGGAGCGGACCCGTTCGGGGAGTACCTCCACGAGGAGCTGGCCGCGTTCGGGGTCGACGACCGCTGGGTGACGGCGGTGGAGGCGTATCCGACTCCGGTCACCTTCTGCGAGATCTTCCCGCCCGACGACTTCCCGATCCACTTCTACCGCCGCCCCCGGGCGCCCGACCTGGAGATCCACCCGGCGGAACTGGATCTCGGGGCGGTCCGGGCGGCTCGGGCGTTCTGGGTGACCGGGACGGGGCTGAGCGCAGAGCCCAGCCGCACGGCGACGCTGGGCGCGCTGCGCGAGCGGGGCGGCGCGGAGCTGACCGTGCTCGACCTGGACTGGCGCCCGGTGCTCTGGACCGACCCGGACGAGGCCGGGCCGCTCTACCGGGAGGCGCTGCGATCGGCCACGGTCGCGGTCGGCAACCTGGACGAGTGCGAGGTCGCGACGGGGGAGCGCGAGCCGTACGCGGCGGCCCGCGCGCTGCTCGCCGCCGGCGTCCGGCTCGCGGTCGTCAAGCAGGGCCCGAAGGGGGTCCTCGCGATGACCTCGGACGGGGAGAGCGCGGAGGTCGCGCCGCTGCCGGTCGAGGTGGTCAACGGCCTCGGCGCGGGCGACGCGTTCGGCGGGGCGCTGTGCGACGGGCTGCTCGCCGGCTGGGACCTGGACCGCACCCTCCGCCGGGCCAACGCGGCCGGCGCCATCGTGGCGGGGCGCCTCGCCTGCTCCCCGGCGATGCCCCGCGCCGACGAGATCGACCGCGCCCTGGCCGCCGGCACCGGCACGCTCCCGGAGCGCACCCCGTGACCGCCCGCCCGGCCGACAGCTGGCGCACGCGAGCCGCCCACCGCCGGGCGAGCGGCCCGAAGAGCCCCTCCACGTCCCCCACTTCGGACCCTCAGAGCCCCATGCCGGCCCCACCGCCACCGCCACCGCCGGCGAGCGGCCGGACCGGCGCCGACTCGACCTCCCCGACCCCCGAGCGCGCTCCCGCGCCCGCCCAACCCGCTCCCGGGCGGGCGCCCGCGCCCGTGGCGCGTGCCCCGCACGGAACTTCGCACGAGACGCCCACCGCCACCGACCCCCTCCGTCAGGTCGCGCACCCCGCGCCGCCTCGGCGGCTGGCTCGGGCCGCGCAGGCCGTGCGGGGCGTGAGCGGGGCCGACGGAGTCGAGCCCGTCGACGTCGAGCGGCTCGTGTCACTGCGGGCCCGGCGGCCCGAGGCCGTGGCGGAGGCAGCCGAGGCGCGGCGGAGGCGGGCGTGGTTCGAGGGCCGCGAACGGCTGCTGATCGTCGCCGCCGACCACCCCGCCCGCGGTGCGCTCGGCGTCGGGGCGCGGCCGTACGCGATGGCCGACCGTGCCGACCTCCTCGCCCGGCTCCGGCTCGCGCTCTCGCGGCCCGGCGTCGACGGGGTCCTCGCCTCCGCCGACATCCTCGACGACCTCCTCCTGCTCGGCGCCCTGGACGACCGCCTGGCCATCGGGTCGATGAACCGCGGCGGTCTCGCCGGGGCCTCCTTCGAGCTCGACGACCGGTTCACCGGCCACCGGCCCCAGGACCTCGCCCGGCTCGGCTTCGACGCCGGCAAGCTGCTCCTGCGGATCGACCCCGACGACCCCGGCTCGCTCTCCACCCTCCACACCGCCGCCCGCGCCGTCGACGAGATGGCCGCCCTGCGGCTCCCCGTCTTCGTCGAACCGTTCCTCTGCCACCGCGACCGCGACGGCAGGCTGCACAACGACCTCTCCGCCGAGGCCGTCGTCACCTCCCTCGCCGTCGCCTCCGGCCTCGGCGGCACCTCCGCCTACACCTGGCTCAAGGTCCCGGTCACCGACCACCCCGACGACATGGCCCGCGTCCTGGAGACCACCACCCTTCCCACCGTCCTGCTCGGCGGAGACCCCGGCCCGGGCCCGGACGCCCAGGACGTCGCGTACGCGCGATGGCGCGACGCGCTGCGCCTGCCCACCGTCCGGGGCCTGGTCGTCGGCCGCACCCTCCTCTATCCCGCGGACGGCGATGTGGCCGGAGCCGTCGATACCGCTGCGCGGCTGGTGGGGGAAGCGGTAGGAAGGAGTACGCACCACCCATGAACGATCTCCATCTGCCCGCCGGGAGCGCCTCCCACGGGTCGTACGCGCTCCACGTCGACCCCGACCGGGCCGGCTGGGCGCACTCCGCACTGCGCGTCCTCGAGCTCGGCCCGGGAGCCACCCATCTCCTGGACACCGGGGACAGCGAGTGGATCGTGCTTCCGCTCTCCGGCGGCTGTACGGTGCACGTCGACGGCCGGAGGCTTCAACTCCAGGGCCGCGAGAGCGTGTTCGGCGGAGTGTCCGACTTCGCGTACGTGCCCCGCGACGCCCGGGTCCAGATCGCCTCCGGTGCGGGAGGCCGCTTCGCTTTGGCAGGAGCGAAGTGCGAGCGACGACTCCCCGCTCGCTACGGCCCCGCGCCGGAGGTACCCGTCGAGGCCCGCGGCACCGGCAACCGGGCACGGAGCGTACGGAACTTCGCCGCCGCAGGCGTCTTCGAGGCGGACCGCCTCATCGCCGTCGAGGTGATCACCCCCGGCGGGAACTGGTCCTCCTACCCGCCCCACAAGCACGACGAGCACCGCCCGGGCGCCGAGTCCGAGCTGGAGGAGATCTACTACTTCGAGATCGCCGGCGGCGGGGTCGGCTACCAGCGGATCTCCCCCTCCCGTCCCGGCGGCGCCGACCTCCTCGCCGAGGTCCGCACCGGTGACGCCGTCCTCGTGCCCGACGGCTGGCACGGCCCGTCGATCGCGCAGCCGGAGCACGACATGTACTACCTGAACGTGATGGCGGGACCAGGACCGGAGCGGGAGTGGAAGATCTGCTTCCATCCCGACCACTCGGAGGGGTACACGTGAGCACTCTGACCGTCGCGCAGGCGCTGGTACGGTTCCTCGCCGCGCAGCACACCGAACGCGACGGTGTACGAAGGCGGTTGATCGCCGCGACCTGGGGCATCTTCGGGCACGGGAACGTCGCCGGGATCGGCCAGGCGCTCGTGGAGTACGCCGACGCGATGCCGTACCACCAGGGGCGCAACGAACAGGCCATGGTGCACGCGGCCGTCGGCTACGCCCGCCAGTCGAACCGGCTCTCCGCGCACGCCGTGACCACCTCCATCGGCCCCGGCGCCACCAACCTCGTCACCGGTGCCGCGCTCGCCACGATCAACCGCCTCCCGGTGCTGCTGCTTCCCGGCGACAGCTTCGCCACCCGCCCCGCCGACCCGGTCCTCCAGCAGCTGGAAGTCCCGTACGCGGGCGATGTGTCCGTCAACGACTGTCTGCGGCCGGTCTCCGCGTACTTCGACCGTGTCACCCGCCCCGAGGCGCTGATCCCCGCCGCTCTCGCCGCCGTGCGGGTCCTCACCGACCCCGTCCAGACCGGGGCGGTGACGCTCGCCCTGCCGCAGGACGTCCAGGCGGAGGCGTACGACTGGCCGGAGGAGTTCTTCGCCGAGCGGGTCTGGCGCGTGCGCCGCCCGGTGCCGGACGACGCCGAACTGGAGGCGGCGGTCGAGGCGATCGGCCGGGCTGCCCGTCCGCTGATCGTCGCGGGTGGCGGGGTCAAGTACAGCGGCGCCGAGGAGGCGCTCGGCACCTTCGCCTCCCTGACCGGGATCCCGGTCGCCTCCACCCAGGCGGGCAAGGGCGCCCTGCGTCACGACCACCCGCAGGACGTCGGCGCCGTCGGCCACACCGGCACCGCCGTCGCCGACCACCTGGCGCGCACGGCCGACGTGGTGATCGGGGTCGGCACCCGCTGGACCGACTTCACCACCGCCTCCGGGACCCTGTTCGCCCACCCGGACGTACGGTTCGTGAACCTCAACATCGCCGCCTTCGACTCGCACAAGCTGGCCGCGCTGCCGCTGGTCGCGGACGCCCGCGAAGGCATCGAGGCGCTCCACGCGCTGCTCGACCCGCACCATGTCACGGAGCACTACGCGCGCGAGTACACGGAGGACAAGCACCGCTGGGAGGCCCGCGTCACCGCCGCCTGCACCCCGGCCGACGAGGCCGCCCGGCCCACCCAGCCGCAGGTCCTCGGCGCACTCGACACCCTGGTCACCGGGGACGACATCCTGATCAACGCCGCCGGCTCGCTTCCCGGGGAGCTCCACAAGCTCTGGCGGGCCCGCTCCGCCGACCAGTACCACGTCGAATACGGCTACTCCTGCATGGGATACGAGATCCCGGCGGCGATCGGAGTGGCCCTCGCCGCGCCCGGGCGGCCGGTCTGGGCGCTCGTCGGCGACGGTACGTACCTGATGAACCCCACCGAAATCGTCACCGCCGTGCAGGAAGGGCTGCCCATCAAGGTGGTGATCCTGCAGAACCACGGGTACGCCTCCATCGGAGGGCTGTCCGAGGCCGTGGGCGGTGAGCGGTACGGCACCGCGTACCGCTTCCGCGCGCCGGACGGCACCTTCACCGGGGACCCGCTCCCCGTCGACCTGGCCGCCAACGCGGCCTCGCTCGGGATGCGGGTGCTCACTGCACGTACCGCACGTGACCTGCGAGAAGCCCTCGCCGACGCGCGGGCGTCGACCGTTCCCACATGTGTCTATGTCGAGACCGAAACGGCAGACACAGTGTCGGGCGCGCCCCCCGCCGAGGCGTGGTGGGATGTGCCCGTGGCCGAGACCTCGACCCGCGCGTCGGCGGTCAAGGCCCGGGAGGAGTACGACCGGCACGTCACCGCCCGACGCCGCCATCTCTGAAGGAGCATTCCGGCATGACGAACACCGAGAAGACCGTCAACCACTGGATCGGTGGCAAGACCGTCGAGGGCACGTCGGGCAACTGGGGCCCGGTCACCGACCCGGCCACGGGCGCCGTGACCACGAAGGTGGCGCTGGCGTCGGTCGACGAGGTCGACGCGGCCGTGGCCGCGGCGAAGACCGCCTTCGAGACCTGGGGCACGGCGTCGCTGGCGCAGCGCACCACGATCCTCTTCAAGTTCCGCGCGCTGCTCGACGCCAACCGGGACGCCATCGCCGAGCTGATCACCGCCGAGCACGGCAAGGTGCACTCGGACGCGCTGGGCGAGGTCGCCCGCGGTCTGGAGATCGTGGACCTGGCCTGTGGCATCACCACCCAGCTCAAGGGAGAGCTGTCCACCCAGGTCTCGAACCGGGTGGACGTGGCCGCGATCCGCCAGCCCGTGGGCGTGGTGGCCGGCATCACGCCGTTCAACTTCCCGGCGATGGTCCCGATGTGGATGTTCCCCATCGCCATCGCGTGCGGCAACACCTTCATCCTCAAGCCGAGCGAGAAGGACCCCTCGCCGTCGCTGAAGATCGCGGAGCTGCTCGCCGAGGCGGGCCTGCCGGACGGCGTCTTCAACGTCGTCCACGGCGACAAGGTCGCCGTCGACCGGCTCCTGGAGCACCCGGACGTCTCGGCGATCTCCTTCGTCGGCTCGACGCCGATCGCCCGGTACATCCACACCACCGCCTCGACGGCGGGCAAGCGCGTCCAGGCGCTCGGCGGCGCGAAGAACCACATGCTGGTGCTGCCGGACGCCGACCTGGACGCGGCGGCCGACGCCGCGGTCTCGGCGGCGTACGGCTCGGCCGGTGAGCGCTGCATGGCGATCTCGGCGGTCGTCGCGGTCGGTGCGATCGGCGACGAGCTGGTGCAGAAGATCCGCGAGCGCGCCGAGAAGATCAAGATCGGCCCCGGCAACGACCCGACCTCCGAGATGGGCCCGCTGATCACGGCGGTCCACCGCGACAAGGTCGCCTCGTACGTGAAGGGCGCGGCGGACGAGGGCTGCGAGGTCGTCCTCGACGGCACCGGCTACACGGTCGACGGGTTCGAGGACGGGCACTGGATCGGCCTGTCCCTCCTGGACCACGTGCCCACGACCGCGAAGGCGTACCAGGACGAGATCTTCGGCCCGGTGCTCTGTGTGCTGCGCGCCGAGACGTACGAGGAGGGCGTCGCCCTCATCAACGCCTCGCCGTTCGGCAACGGCACCGCGATCTTCACCCGGGACGGCGGCGCGGCCCGCCGCTTCCAGCTGGAGATCGAGGCGGGCATGGTCGGCGTGAACGTGCCGATCCCGGTGCCGGTGGGCTACCACTCGTTCGGCGGCTGGAAGGACTCGCTCTTCGGCGACCACCACGTCTACGGCAACGACGGCGTCCACTTCTACACCCGCGGCAAGGTCGTCACGACCCGCTGGCCGGACCCCTCCGAGGCCCCGGCAGGCGTGGACCTCGGCTTCCCGCGCAACCACTGACCCGTTCCGGACTGTCGACCCCTGCCGGCTCCGGCCGGCAGGGGTTCTTCCCGCACCGAGGTCAACCGGTGTGACGGAAGGAGCCCGGCGCTCGTGTCCTGAAGGTGGCGAGGAGTCGCCACGCCCCATCCGGTTCGTGGAGCTGGTGCAGAGCTCTGGGGAACGCCAGTTCATCGTCGTCGGGGTCGAGCTGGTCACGCAGCGCCCGCCAGGTGGCCTCATAGTCCGCACACGCCTGTCGGACGGCGGCCTGCATCACGAAGTTGGGCGATGTCCCGCTGTGTTTGACCGCTCTGATCCACTGGTCGCTTCGGCCGATGGGTGACAGCCCGTTGGCTGTCCCGCCGAGCGCTTGACCCAGAACCGCCATCCGCTCCTCGATGACCCCCTCGAATCCGGTGATGCTCTCCTTCGCCGAGCTGATCTCGAACCACGTCGCGTCGTCCAGGAGGTCGTCCAGCTCGGGCAGTTTGGACGGAAGGCCGTACTTGGCCAGCAGCGTGGAGTCGGCGATGTCGCGGACGGTCTGAAGGAGCTTCTCCCGGTCGCGCCAGTCCCGGCCCTGATTGGCGGCCACCCGGTGGACGCACTGCCAGACCCATTTCTCGGTGATGAACCACTGGGCGATCACGTGTGCCTCGGCCGGCAGGACCTTCCCGCGCAGGCGCCACGTGTGTTCCATGACATGTGCTGTGCCGCCCAGCAGTTGCTGGTCGTATGCCTTCATCTCGGCCTTCACTGGACGCTGGGGCCGATCGCGGTCGGGGGCGTCATGGGGGTAGATCTCGCGTTCGAAGCGTATGAATCGCGGGTTAGGGCGCAGCCATTCGAGATCCGGATCCTCGATGAGCAGCCAGGAACGCATGATGGGGTGAAAACTGGTCAGGTCCGCTCTGGCGGCGGCCTCCAGTTCCTCCACGGACCGCACGGCGAGTTCGTCCAGTTCCTGCTTGCTCTCATGGCCGCCCATCGCCACGGCGTATATGCATGCCGTGTTGTACCTGTCCTGCCAGGGCCGAGGGGGCCACAGCT
This sequence comes from Streptomyces sp. NPDC013317, assembly GCF_055563155.1. NCBI lineage: Bacteria > Bacillati > Actinomycetota > Actinomycetes > Kitasatosporales > Streptomycetaceae > Streptomyces > Streptomyces sp. NPDC013317. The sequence goes on along the minus strand of NZ_JBVHDX010000020.1, from coordinate 17,488 downwards.
GCCAGCTGCCGAGCCGCGCCGCCGTCCGCCGCCAGACCCACCATCCTCGCGCCTGCTCCACTCGCTTCCTGAGGTCCTCCTCCTTCATGGGCCAGACAAGGTCATTGCGCAGACCCGGCACCACGCCGTTCTTGGTCTGCCTCTCGGCCCATGCCAGACGCAGCGGTGCCCACACGTCCCGATTGAGCCGGAGCGAGGTCCAGGTGAGTCCTCTGGACCGCCGTCTGCTGGAGTTCCTGAAGAAGCGGAGGAGGGGGTAGTCGGCGGCGAGTTGGTACATCTCCTCCTCGCAGGCAAGCTGAAATATGAGGCTGACGTTCGCCTTGTCGAGGCCCTCTTCCCCGAGCTGCTCCTCGAGCCACGCTCGTGCCGTCTTCTCGTCGCAGATGGGATCGTCCGCACCGGGCGGCGTCAGGTGGACGACCGTCCGCCAGTACCTCTCGACGAGCGCCGGGGTCAGCGACTTGTGAATCTCCCATCGGGTGTGTGCGCGCCGCGGGGCTTTGCGGTAGTCAGCGGGATCCACCTTCGACCTGCACCACTGGTGAGCAGTGCGTTCGGACATGCCGAGGACGACCGCATAGCGGAACCGCGCTTCGAGCAGGCCGTTGCGCCACCACCCGTAACGCTTGCAGAAGGACCGACGCGGATTCCAGGGTCCCCTTCTCAGGCGGGCGTTCCGCTCCTCCCTGCTCTGCCCGTCCAGGAGGATCGCTCCGTGGTACGTCTCGAGGGCATCGAGGTGCAGCCACAGCTTCTCCTGTGTCCCCGCGATCTGGGTGCGCAGGTGAACGTTGGTGGGATCGAGCCGTAGTGCCGTGTAGTAGCGGTCGAGGGCATCGTCGAACTTCCGGTCCTGGCTGAGTTCCCTCGCCTCCTGATAGGCGGCGAACAGCTCGGGTTGGAGGTTCCGTCCGCGCCATTCCTGCCAGGGTGCCCGTCGGCTCGCCTGTGTGACCGGTACCAGTGCTGCCATCACCCAGTACCCGCTGGCCCGGACCGCCTCCTCCCAGGTCGGTCGCCACATCGTGTCGGTCCGACTGCCCCTCGTCGCATAGGAGGTGACGGTGACGGTGACGCCGAACGCCGGTTCCTCGTCCCGGACGCGCAGCACCCCGCGCACCTTGTAGGCGACCTTCGGCCGTAGGCGACTGAACAGACGCAGGATGCTCGTCCCCAGCTTCTTCGGCTCGAGGTCTATGTCGCCGAGCAGATCGAGGAAGCTCTCGGCCGGCGATTCCGCGGGGAGTGCGGACGGGGGATACAGGTTCGTCTCCGACAGCTGCTTGCGCAGCTGGGCGGTGAGACCTTCGAGGCTGGGCTCGTGGTCCGCGGTCGCGGAGACGAGCCGCTGAACGTCCACCGGCCCGGGCATGTACGCGTTCCGCTGGAGCATCCAACGGCGCAGGGCCGCGAAGCAGAGAAACAGGAGGAGGACGCACAACAGACGGAGGTTCAGGCCGGCTCCCTCCGAGCCCCCCGTCACGATCCGCGACGCGCCTTCGAAGAAGCGCATGAACCACTCGGTGGCGTATTGGAAGAAGGTGGGCCAGCTCTCCTTGGCCTCCCAGGCCGGGGTCACCCAGCCGACACCGCTGACAGCGGCGATGAGGAGAACGACGGAGAGGACCGCCACCACCCCAGCACGCATCACGTGAGGTACCGGAAGTGACGACGAATCGATCGGAGAGTGCCGCTCAGAACGAGAGGACATGTCGACCTCTGGTGGTTCTAGTCGTCACTCCCCAGTCTTCTACGCTTTCCGGCGAGAGCAAGTCGGCGGCACACGGATGCCCGAGGAGCGTCCGGACCCGCCGGGTACGGAGCTCCTCGGGCATCTGGTGGGGTGGTCGGCTAGAAGACCGAGTGCAGCAGCTTGTTCGGGGAGCCCGAGAGCGGGTTCTGGACCTTGCCGCTCGTGGCGTTGTCCACCAGCGCGGTGCTCACCTGGGCGGGGGAGGCCGTCGGGTTCGCCGCGAGGTAGAGCGCGGCCACGCCCGCCGTGTGCGGGGTCGCCATCGACGTGCCCGAGATGGTGTTCGTCGCCGCGTCGCCGTCCTTCCACGCCGAGGTGATGGAGACGCCCGGGGCGAAGAGGTCCACGCACGTGCCGTAGTTGGAGAAGGACGCCCGCTTGTCGGCGGAGTCCGTCGCGCCGACCGTGATCGCCTCCGGGACGCGGGCGGGGGAGTAGTTGCACGCGCGGGCCGGCAGCCCGAGGAAGTTGCCGTTGCCCGCGGCGACCGCGTAGGTGACGCCGGAGGCGATCGAGCGCCTCACCGCGTCGTCCAGGGAGGTGTTCGCGCCCCCGCCCAGGCTCATGTTGGCGACCGCGGGCTTGACGGCGTTGGCCGTGACCCAGTCGACGCCGGCGATGACGCCGGCGGTCGTACCGGAGCCGTTGCAGTCCAGGACGCGGACGGCCACCAGCTTCGCGCCCTTGGCGACGCCGTACTTCGTGCCGCCGACCGTGCCCGCGACGTGCGTGCCGTGGCCCTGGCAGTCCTGCCCGTTCTGGCCGCCGCCGACGGTGTCCGTGCCCACCCTCGCCCGGCCGCCGAACTCGCTGTGCGTGGTGCGGATGCCGGTGTCGATGATGTACGCGGTCACGTTCGAGGCCTGCGTGTTGTACGTGTACGTGGTCGACAGCGGCAGATCACGCTGGTCGATCCGGTCGAGACCCCACGTCGCGCCGGGCTGCGTCTCGGCCATGCGTACGGTCGCGTTCTGCTCGACGTACGCCACGCGCGGGTCGGAGGCCAGGGCCGCGGCCCTGGCCCGGGACATCGTGGCCGAGAAGCCCTTCAGGACCGAGCGGTACTCGTGCTTCGGCGTCACACCCAGGTCGGCGGCGCGGGTCGAACCGTCCTTGAGGACGACGATCCAGCTGTCGTCGACGGCGAGCGAGGCCGGGGCGAGGCGGAGGTCGCCGACGGTCGCGCTCTGCGCCGTGGGGGAGGCGGCGAACTGCAGGCCGGCGGCGAGGGCGAGAACGGGGACGATCGCCAGGGCGCGGCGGGATATACGGGTCATGTGGTGGGGCACCTGAACCTTTCGTTGACCGGGTTACCGGCAAGTACGGGTGTTCGTGGTGCGCCACAGAGTCTCGTGTTGTCATGGGTGCTACAAGGGCACGTCGGCTCCCCTCACCGGTCCTTCACCTCGAACTCCCAGGTCAGCATCGCGAACCCGCCGTCGTCCCCGGCCCCCGCCGACCGGTACGTCCGCAACGCGGCCTCGTTGTCCGGATCCACGCCCACCCACACGTCGTAGCAGCCGCGCTCCCGGGCCTCGGCCACCAGCGCCTCCGTCAGCGCCCGCCCCACACCCCGCCGCCGGTACCCCTCGTCCACCGACAGCTCGTAGAGACACATCTCCACCCCCTTGTCCGGGTGGAGCATCTCGATCCCGGACACCAGCCCCGCGGGGAAACCGTCCTCCGCGTACGCGATCAGCATCAGATGGCCCGCGGCGGCGAGGAACGCCTCCGCCCACGACTCCCTCGGCGGGCCGTCGTAGAGATGCCCCGCCGCGAGCAGCTCGGCCACCGTCGTCGCCCGCCTGATCTCCATGCACGACCCCTCGCCTCGCACCGCGCGTACCGCGCCTGGTGTACGGGACGGTACGGCGTACGACTCCAGGAGGCCGCCGATTTCCGCCCGTGGACAGCCGAGCCGCACGCGCGGGCCGCCTAGGCTCGACACCATGCCACTCCGACTTCCCCGGTGGGCCGCGGTCACCGCCGCCCTCGCCGTGCTCGCGGGCGGCGGTACCTGGACCGCCGTCGCCTCCGACGAACCGCCGCCCGTGCACCGCGCGGACCAGGTGCTCGCCATGCCCGGGGCGCGGATCGACACCTCGTACTTCACCTCGGGACCCGCCGCCGACCGCAGGCCGGCCGTCCTGCTCGGCCACGGCTTCGGCGGTTCCAAGGACGACGTCCGCGCCCAGGCCGAGAATCTCGCCCGCGACGGCTACGCCGTCCTGACCTGGTCGGCGCGCGGCTTCGGCGCCTCGACAGGAGAGATCGGACTCAACGACCCCGACCACGAGGTCGAGGACGTCCGGCGGCTCGTCGACTGGCTCGCCGCGCGCCCCGAGGTCCAGCTCGACAAGGCCGGTGACCCGCGTGTGGGCGTCACCGGCGCCTCCTACGGCGGCGCGGTCTCCCTCCTCGCCGCCGGCCACGACAGCCGCGTCGACGCGATCGCCCCCCAGATCACGTACTGGAACCTCGCCGACGCCCTCTTCCCGGACGGCGTCTTCAAGAAGCTCTGGGCCGGCATCTTCTTCTCCACGGGCGCCGAGACGGGCGCCCAGGGCGCCCCGGCCGGAGCCGGCAGCGGAGCCGACCGCGGCGCCGGTCCGTCCGCCACGACCGGCAGGGCCGGGTGCGGGCGGTTCACCGCAGAGCTGTGCGCCATGTACGAGAGCGTGGCCGTCTCCGGGAAGCCCGACGCCGCCGCCCGGGCGCTCCTCGAAGCCCGCAGCCCCTCCGCCGTCGGCGACCGGATCAAGGTCCCGGCGCTCATCGTCCAGGGGCAGAGCGACTCCCTCTTCCCGCTCACGCACGCCGACGCCATGGCGAGGACGATCGCCGCCAACGGCGCGCCCGTCGCCGTCGACTGGATCGCGGGCGGCCATGACGGCGGCGACCGTGAGACGGACCGGGTCGAGGCCCGGATCGGCGCCTGGTTCGACCGCCACCTCAAGCAGGACAAGGGCGCCGACACCGGACCCGCGTTCCGCGTCAGCCGTACCGGCGGGGTCGACTCCACCGACGGCCGGGCGCAGCTCCGCGGGGCGAGCGCCGACCGCTACCCGGGGCTCACGGACGCCCCGCTCTCCGTGCCGCTCGACGCCTCCGAGCCGCAGAGGTTCGCCAACCCCGCCGGAGCCAACCCACCCGCCATCTCGGCCGTCCCCGGCATCGGCGGCGGGCTCTCCCAGCTCTCCTCCCTCGGCGTCGGCCTCTCGCTCGACTTCCCCGGCCAGTACGCCCGGTTCGACGCGAAGCCGCAGACCGTGCCGGTACGGATCACCGGCACGCCGACCGTCCGCGTCAAGGTCACCTCGGACAGCCCGGACGGCTCGGCCGTCCTGTTCGCCAAGGTCTACGACGTCGGGCCGGACGGCCGTCAGCAGGTGCTGCCCGCGCAGCTCGTCGCCCCCGTCCGGGTCGAAGGTGCCGCGAAGGGCCGGAGCGTCGCACTGACACTGCCCGCGATCGACCACGAGATCGAGGCCGGCCACCGGCTGCGGCTCGTGTTCTCCGCCACCGACCTCGGCTACGCCTCCCCGGCGACACCGGCCGGCTACACCGTGGCCGTCGAGTCCCCGCTGACCGTGCCGACGGCGCCGGCCGTGGACACCCAGGCCGCCGCACTGCCCTGGTGGGTGTGGGGCCTGCCGCTCGCCGGCGCCCTGATCGCCGCCGCGCTGCTGCTGACGTCCCGGCGCCGGACCGCGGCCCCCGCCCCCGACCCCGGACTCGCCGCCGTACCGCTGCAGATCACGGGCCTGACGAAGAAGTACGCCAGGTCCTCGGACCGGTATGCCGTCCGGGACCTCTCCTTCCGCGTGGAACAGGGCCAGGTCCTCGGGCTCCTCGGGCCCAACGGAGCCGGGAAGACCACCACCCTGCGCATGCTCATGGGCCTGATCACCCCCGACGACGGGGAGATCCGGGTCTTCGGGCAGGCCATCCGCCCCGGCGCACCGGTCCTGTCCCGGGTCGGCGCCTTCGTGGAGGGCGCCGGCTTCCTGCCGCACCTCTCCGGGCGGGAGAACCTGGAGCTGTACTGGAAGGCCACCGGCCGCCCCGCCGAGGACGCCCACATCGAGGAGGCCCTGGAGATCGCGGGCCTCGGCGACGCCCTGGCCCGCGCCGTCCGGACGTACTCGCAGGGCATGCGGCAGCGGCTCGCGATCGCCCAGGCCATGCTCGGCCTGCCGGACCTGCTGATCCTCGACGAGCCGACCAACGGCCTCGACCCGCCGCAGATCCGCGAGATGCGGGACGTGATGATCCGGTACGCGGCGCAGGGCCGGACCGTCATCGTCTCCAGCCACCTCCTCTCGGAGGTCGAGCAGTCCTGCACCCACCTCGTGGTGATGGATCGCGGGCAGCTCGTGCAGGCCGGGCCGGTCGGCGAGATCACCGGCGCCGGGGACACCCTGCTCGTCACGCTCGGGGACAGCGTCCCCGAGCCGCTCGTCGACAAGATCGGCGCGCTGCCCGGGATCGGTTCGGCCGCGCGGACCGAGGGCGGGCTCCTGGTCCGTCTCGACGGCGCCGACGCGACCGCGCTGATCGGCGAACTCGTCCGCCTGGACGTGCCCCTGACCGGTGTGGGACCGCACCGGCGCCTCGAGGACGCGTTCCTGACCCTGATCGGAGGTGGCTCCGCATGAGCACCAGGACCGCCGAATCCACGGAGCTCGTGGAGACCGCAGCCGGCTATCGGGCGCGGCGCACCCTGCCGCTGCGCGTCGAAGCCGTACGGCAGCTGAAGCGGCGCCGCACCCTGGTCATGGGGGCGGTGCTCGCCGCACTGCCCTTCATCCTGATCATCGCCTTCGCGATCGGCGGGGGGCAGGACGGCGACGGCGGCAACGGACGTGTCACGCTGATGGACACGGCGACGGCGTCGGCGGCGAACTTCGCCGCGACCTGTCTCTTCGTCTCGGCAGGCTTCCTCCTCGTGGTGGCGGTGGCCCTGTTCTGCGGGGACACCGTCGCCTCCGAGGCGAGCTGGTCCTCGCTGCGCTATCTGCTGGCCGCACCCGTGCCCCGGGCCCGGCTGCTGTGGTCCAAGCTGGCCGTGGCGCTCGGCTTCAGCGCGGCGGCGATGGTCCTGCTGCCCGCGGTCGCGCTCGTCGCGGGCACGTTCGCCTACGGTTGGGGGCCGCTGAAACTCCCCACCGGCGGCGCTCTGCCCGCCGCCGAGACCCTGCCCCGGCTCGGTCTGGCCGTCGCGTTCATCTTCGTCTCCCAACTGGTCACCGCCGGGCTCGCCTTCTGGCTCTCCACGAAGACGGACGCGCCGCTGGGCGCCGTCGGAGGCGCGGTCGGCCTGACGATCATCGGCAACGTGCTGGACGCCGTCACGGCGCTCGGCTCCTGGCGCGACTACGTGCCCGCGCACTGGCAGTACGCGTGGGTGGACGCGCTCCAGCCGCAGCTGGAGTGGGGCGGGATGCTGAAGGGCACGGCCATCTCGGTGACGTACGCCCTGATCCTCTTCGCCCTCGCCTTCCGGGGCTTCGCGCGCAAGGACATCGTGTCGTAGGCCTACGGGACGGCGTGGGCACCCGGGAGGGCGCAGCCCCACGGGAGGCCGACGGCCCGTACCCGGTCACAGCCACCCCCTTCGAGCCGCTTCCGCACCCGCGCGGAAGCGGCTCGTCGTGCCCAGGGCGTGCATCAGCTCGCCGACGCGCCGGCTGTACGTGCGGCCGGACATGCCGAGGCGGGCGGCGGCCGTCTCGTCCGTGAGTCCGGCGAGGAGCGCTTCGAGGACCGGACGGAGCTGGGGAGACAGCTGGCCGCACGGCCCGTCCGTCGCCCGGGTCAGCTCCTCGCCCGCGTCCCAGCTGGCGTGGTGGGCGCGGACCAGGGCCTGCACGACGACCGGGTCGCGGATCAGCAGCACCCCGTTGTACAGCAGCTCCAGATCGAGCGGGACCGCCGCGACCGTGCGGTCGACGACGATCATCTTGAAGGGGATCGTGTCCGTCAGCCGGGCGCTGCCCGGCCGCCGGACCGCCCCCGCCACATGGGGCAGGGCGTGGCGCGGCACGATCCGTCTGACCTCCGGGGCCCGCTCCGCCGCGGCCCGCATGCACGCTCCCGCCAACTCCAGGAACGGCTCGGGGATCGCACGGCCCACGGAAGCGGCCGGGTCGTCGAAGGTGAGCAGCTCGTGCCGCGTCGAGGCGGCAAGCCCGGCCAGCGCCGCGCTGATCCGTCTCGTGCCACGGACGGGGCGGCCCGGAGGCCGCTGTGCCTCGGGCACCGCTCTGTTGATCGCCGATCGCGCGAGCATCACGGAGCCCGCAGTCTCTGCCACCGCTGACCACCCCCGCCCCATCGGTGTGCCACTCCATGTACGCACGCGACTGCACACGGTGACAACCCCTGTTGAGAAGACTGGCGAGTCCATGCCACGCGCCTCCGGCACGGTCTCCGTTGCCGCATCGAGATCCATCCGCAACCCCATCGTCTGCTCCCGCACGGCCTCCCGGACGTCACATTCACAAGTGACGGACACCGAGGGGGAGATGACGTGAACCGACGACACCGCGCGCGCCTGACGGCCGGGATCCTGGCCGCAGGACTGGTCCTGACGGGCTGTGGGGCAGGCGAGAACCACGACCGGACGTCGAGCCGGGAGGGCGGCGGCAACCACGCGCCGGACGCGCCCGGGTTCGAGGCGCCCCGGCCGGACGCCGGCCGCGAGGACGCCCCCGAGGGTGAGCAGAAGTCCGCCCGCCCGTCCGCCGACTACCTCTCCACCTTCGCCCTGGACGTGGACACCGCCTCGTACGGGTACGCCCGCCGCACGCTCGCCGAGGGCCGGCTGCCCACCCCCACGTCCGTACGGCCGGAGGAGTTCGTCAACAGCTTCCGCCCGGACTATCCGCGGCCCGAGGGCGACGGGTTCAGCGTGACCGTCGACGGGGCCAGGACCGACGACGAGGGCTGGTCGCTCGTCCGGGTCGGGCTCGCCACCGCGGCCGCGCAACGGCAGGGCGAACGGCCGCCCGCCGCCCTCACCTTCGTCGTCGACATCTCCGGTTCGATGGCCGAGCCCGGCCGCCTCGACCTGGTCAAGCAGTCCCTCGGCATCCTCACCGACGAGCTCCGCGACGACGACTCCGTCGCCGTGGTCACCTTCAGCGACGAGGCCGAGACCCGGCTCCCCATGACCCGGGTCAAGGGGCAGCGCGAGCGCATCCACGACATCGTCGACGCGCTGGCGACCACCTCCTCGACCAATGTGGAGGCAGGGGTGCGGACCGGGTACGACGTCGCCGTCGAGGGCCACCGCAGGGGCGCCACCAACCGGGTCGTCCTGCTCTCCGACGCCCTCGCCAACACCGGGGACACCGAGGCGCAGTCGATCCTGAACCGGATCGACGAGGAGCGCCGGGAGTACGGCATCACCCTCTTCGGGGTCGGTGTCGGCAGCGAGTACGGCGACGCGTTCATGGAGCAGCTCGCCGACAAGGGCGACGGGAACACGACGTACGTCTCGACGAGCGAGCAGGCCCGGAAGGTCTTCGTGGACCAGCTGCCCACCAACGTCGAGCTGCGTGCCCGCGACGCCAAGGCGCAGGTCGCCTTCGACCCGGAGACCGTCGAGCGGTTCCGGCTCATCGGCTACGAGAACCGCGACGTCGCCGACGAGGACTTCCGCAACGACCGGGTCGACGGCGGCGAGGTCGGCGCGGGCCACACCGTCACCGCGCTGTACGCGGTGAAGACCCGGCCCGGCCGCACCGGGCGGCTGGCCACCGCCACGGTCCGCTGGCTCGACCCGAAGAGCCGCGCGCCCCACGAGAACTCCGGGAGCGTCGGCACGAGCGCGCTCACCGGCTCGCTCTGGGGGCCGGGCCACGACAGCCTGCAACTGAGTGCCGTAGCCGCCTACTTCGCCGACCGACTGCGAGGCGGCGAACTGCCGGGCGCACCCCGGCTCTCGGTGCTCGCCGAGCGCTCGGGGGCGATCGCCGACCGGTCGGGCTCGAAGGTGGTGAGGGAGCTGACCGACGCCATCCGGCAGGCGGACAGGCTGCTCGGCCGGGAGGCCGGCGGGGAATCGGGTGATCCGTACAGCGGCTGATCCGGAAGCCCTGCGCGAGGGCGGGTGTCCGGCCATGATTGGCCCCATGGCCACCACGTTGCTCGCCCTCGCCGTCGCCTCCACCGGCCTCTACGCCGGGTTCATGCTGATCTTCCTGAGCGGGATCATGCCCGCGCTGGCGCGGCTCGACGACGCCACGTTCGTCGACGCGATGCGGCGGATCAACGAGTACGTGCCCAAGGCGGTGTTCCTGCTCGTGTTCCTGGGGGTCGTCGCCTTCCCGCTGGCCGCGTTCCTCGTGGCGGTCGAGGACCGGTCCGACACCCAGCGGTGGCTGATCCTGGCCGGCCTCGTCTGCGCGTCCCTGAACCACCTGGTCACGGTCGCGGGCAACATCCCCCTCAACAACGCGCTGGCCGCCTCGGAGCGCACGGGCGAACCCGCGTCCGCCGTCCGGGGGGCCTTCGAGAAGCGCTGGAACAGCTTCCACCTCGTCCGCACGGTGCTGATCCTCGTCGCGTTCGGGCTGCTGATCGCGGCCACCCTCAACTGACCCGGCCGGATCCTCCCCGGGCAGGCCGTGGCCGGACCCGCCGCGCGGCGCGCATAGCCTGGCGGGCATGAAACTCCGCGGAGAGCTGCCGGTCGTCGGGGTCGTGGCCGCCGGTGGGGCCGTCGGGGCGACGGCCCGCTACGGCGCGTCGCTCGCGTGGCCCACCCCGGCCGGCGCGTTCCCCTGGACCACCTTCACCGTCAATGTGGCCGGCTGCGCCGCGATCGGCGTCGTGACGGTCCTGCTCACCGAGGCCGCCACCGCGCCCCATCCGCTCCTGCGGCCCTTCCTCGGGACGGGGGTCCTCGGCGGCTTCACCACCTTCTCCACCTACGCCCTCGACGCCCAGCAGCTGTTGAGCCGGGGGGACGCCGGCCGCGGTGTGGCGTACCTGGGGGCCACGGTGGTCACGGCGCTGGCCGCCGTGTGGGCCGCGACCGCGGCGACCCGTGGCGCTCTGACGCGGAGGCCCCGGTGAACTGGCTGCTCGTCGTCGCGGGGGCGGTCGTCGGCGCGCCCCTGCGGTACCTCACCGACCGGGCGGTGCGGGCGCGCCACGACTCCGCCTTCCCCTGGGGCACGTTCGCGGTCAACGTCGTCGGCTCCTTCGTCCTCGGTCTGCTCACCGGAGTCTCCTCGGCCCAGGCCCGCCTGCTCCTCGCGACCGGCCTGTGCGGTGCTCTGACGACGTACTCCACGTTCTCGTACGAGACGTTGAAGCTGTACGAGAACGGGGCGAAGGGGTACGCGGCGGCGAACGTGGCGGGGAGCCTGGCGGCCGGGCTCGGAGCCGTATGGCTGGGAGTGGAGGCCGCAGGGACCTGGTGAGGAGCCGCACTCCGGTGGCAAGGTGCTCCCACGACGACCTCCGAGGGGCGGTACCCGCACATGAGCTGGGCGGACTTCCAGTACGAGATCTATCTGAACGGGCTGACCGGAGCGGTTCCCCGGCTCCCCACGGATCTGACGCGCCTGGAGGAGCTGGCCGCCGCCCGGCTCGGCCCCGGCCCGGTCGGCTACGTCGCCGGCAGCGCGGGCGACGGCTCGACGGCGCGGGCCAACCGGGCGGCGCTCGAACGCCACCGGATCGTCCCGCGCATGCTGCGGGACGTGCGCGAACGGGACCTGTCCGTCGAGCTGTTCGGCCGCACGCTGCCCGCGCCCGTCGCCCTGGCGCCCGTCGGCGTCCTGTCGATCCTGCATCCCGACGCCGAGCCCGCCGCGGCCCGCGCGGCGGCGGCGCGGGGGGTCCCGTACATCCTCTCCTCCGCCTCCAGCACGCCGATGGAGCAGGTCGCGGAGGCGATGGGGGAGGGGGAGCGGTGGTTCCAGCTGTACTGGCCGAAGGACGTCGAGGTCGCCCGTTCCTTCCTGCGCAGGGCCCGGGCGGCGGGCTACACGGCGCTCGTGGTCACCCTCGACACCCCGTTGCTCTCCTGGCGGCCGCGCGATCTCGACCAGGCGTACCTGCCGTTCCTGCACGGGGTCGGGACCGCCAACTACTTCTCCGACCCGGCGTTCCGGGCGGGTCTGGCCAAGCCGGTCGAGGAGGACCCGAACGCGGCCGTCATGCACTTCGTGTCGATGTTCGCGGACCCCGGCAAGACCTGGCCGGACCTGGCGTTCCTGCGTGAGAACTGGGACGGCCCGATCGTCCTGAAGGGCGTCCTGCACCCCGACGACGCGCGGGCCGCGGCCGACGCGGGCATGGACGGCGTCGTCGTCTCCAACCACGGTGGCCGCCAGGTCGCCGGTGCGATCGCCGCCGCCGACGCCCTGCCCGCCGTGGCGGACGCGGTCGCCGACCGGCTGACGGTCCTCTTCGACAGCGGCGTGCGCACGGGCGCCGACATCGCCAAGGCGCTGGCGCTGGGCGCCTCCGGAGTCCTCGTCGGCCGTCCCTACGCGTACGGTCTCGCCCTCGACGGCGGTCCGGGCGTGGACCATGTGATCCGCTGTCTGCTGGCCGAACTCGACCTCACCCTGGCCCTGTCGGGCCACGCGACCCCCCGCACCCTGACACGGGCCGACCTGTCGGAGGCCGACCCGCGCGGTCTGTGAGCCGCGCGGGGCCGCGCGTTCACCGCTGACCACTGCTGTTCGCCGAGTGCTTCCTCGGCGTCAAGATTTATCTTCCCTAAAAAAGAAGTGGTCATTATTATCTTATGGTCGCAGGACGTGAACCATGGAGGGGGCGCTATGGATCTGAAGGTGCTGGGCTTGCTCACGGTCCAGGAGAGAGGGACGCCCATCGTCCCCGCCGAGGCACCGGCGCGTCAGCTGCTCGCACTGCTCGCGGCCCATGCCGACCACATCGTGCCGACGGCCGTCCTGACGCAGGAGCTCTGGCCGCAGGGCCCGCCGCAGTACGCGGGGGAGATGATCGAGACGCACGTCCGGCGGCTGCGCGAGCTGATCGACGCCGCGCTGGGCCTGCGCCGCGAGGAGGCGGCGGCCGCGTCCGCCGCGTCCGGACCCGGCACCGCGCGGGACGTCCTCGTCACCCTGTCCGGGGGCTACCGGCTCGCCACCGGAGGCGGCACCTCCGACCTGCGCGTCTTCCAGCGCTCGGCCGGCGCGGGCTACCGGGCCATGGAGCTGGAGGACTACGAGACGGCGGCCGAACGGCTGGGCCAGGCACTGGAACTGTGGACGGCCGACGCCTTCACCGGAGTGGTGACCGGACCCCATCTGCGGGCCCACATCGCCCGCCTCGAACAGTCGCGGCTGCGTGCCCTCGACCAATGGGTGGAGGCGCAGCGCAGGCTCGGCCGACGGCACGACCTCTACACCGGCCTGTCCGTCTTCCTCTCCCGGTTCCGCACCTCGCCGCCCCGGTACGGGGCGATGGTGGCGGAGCTGGAACGCGGCGCCGACCGGGGCCGTGCGATGAGGCCGTACCTGGAGGCGGCCGCGAGGGCCCGCGTCGGGACCGTTCTGCACACGACGCGCCACCCGCTTCCGGCCCGTCACCGCCTCCCCGTCGCCAGTTGACCGGAAGATCACCGTCGAACTAGTTTCGGACCGATTACGGGCGAAACGCGCGCGACGGGCTGGGGGCTCCCACATCATGACGGTTTCACACAGCCATGAATCCGGCCTGATGGCCGTCCTCGAACTCCTCGCCGAGCAGGCTCCGTCGGGCCGCTTCGACGAGGTGCTGCAGCGGGCCCGGCGCGACGGCACCACGGATCAGGAGCTCGCCCGCCTGGAACGCGCCGTACAACTGGCCCGAGGCGTACAGGCCTGGCAGGGGCAGCGCCGCCAGCGGGAGGACGGGCTCGCCGACCTGGTGGACACCGCGCGGGACCTGACCTCCCCCCACGACGTCGAGTCCCTGCTCCAGGTGGTCACCCGGAGGGTCAAGCGGCTCCTCAACTTCGACATGACGTCCATCGCCCTCCTGGAACCGGAGGGCGACCTGCGCGTCTACGTCTCCGACGGTTCGACCACCGCGCTCGCCACCGGCCACGCGATCACCGCCCCCTACGGCCTGGGCCACCCCACCCTCGCGGCCAGAGCGCCGCTGTGGACGGCCGATTACCTCGACGACGACACGCTCGCCCACGACGAGAGAGCCGACGAGGTCGTACGGGCCGAGGGGCTGCACGCCATGATGGCCGTGCCGATGTGCAACGGCGACCAGATCGTGGGGGTCCTCTACGGCGCCGCGCGCTCCGTACGCCACTTCAGCCCGGACGAGATAGGACTCGTCTGCTCCCTGGCGGCCCTCGCCGCCGTCGCCATCGAGCGGGCCGGCAGCTTCGAACAGGCCAGGGGCGAGGTCGGCCGGCTCGAACTGGACGGCTTCCGCACCCGTACGAGCCTGGTCAGACTGCAACAGCTCACCGAGGCCCACAGCCACATCCTCGGCCTGCTGCTCGCGGGCGCCGACCTCACCACCGTGGCGAAGGCGGGCGGCGACGCGCTGGACTCCGCGCTCCAACTGCGCGACCCGGCCGGCCGGCCGCTCGCCACCAGCGGCGACCTCGGCGATCTGGACGAACAGGCCGTGGCCGAGGCGGCCCTGGACGCCCACGCCCATCTGCGTCCCGTCGTCACCGCCCAGGGCGCCTGGGTCGCCCCGGTCACCGCGGGCGCGGAGGACCTGGGCGTGCTCGTGCTGCGCCCGACCACGGCGCTGGTGGGGGAGGACGAGGGGCTGCTCCAGCTCACCGCGCAGACCTTCGCGATCCAGCTCCTCCTGCGGCGCAGCACGGCCGTCGCCGAAGGGCCCGTCCGCGACGACCTGTTCGACGAACTCCTCGCGGCCGGCCCCGGCAGCGGGCACCAGACGCACTACCTCGTACAGCGTGCGCGCCGCCTCGGCATCGACCTCGAGACGCCCCACGTCCTGCTCGTCGTCCATCCCGAGGGCGGCGAACAGGGGCGGGCCGTGGTGTGGGCCTCGTCCTACGCGCACCGGATGACCGGGCTCAAGACGGTCCACAGCGGCAACATCGTGCTCCTGCTGCCCGGGACGGACGCCTCGGCCGCGGCCCGCGCCGTGGCCGGCCAGCTGCCCCCGCTGCTGGGCCACCCGGTGTCGGTGGGCGCGGCCGGACCGGGCCGGGGCGCCGCAGGCATCGGCCGGATGCACAAGGAGGCCGTGCGCTGCCTCGACGCGCTGACCGCGCTCGACGGCGCCGGCGGCACCGCCTCCGCCAAGGACCTCGGCTTCCTCGGCCTGCTGCTCTCCGACGACCACGACGTGGACGGCTACATCCGCTCCGCGATCGGTCCGGTACTCGACTACGACCGGGAGCGGCTCACCGACCTGACCGGCACCCTGGAGTCGTACTTCGCCTCGGGCTGCAGCCAGGCGGGCGCGGCCGAGGTCCTGAACGTCCACCCCAACACGGTGTCCCGGCGGCTCGACCGGGTCACCGACCTCCTCGGTGACGCGTGGCAACAGCCGGGCAGAACACTGGAGGTGCAGCTCGCGCTGCGGCTGCACCGCTCCCGCGAGGTGCTGCGCGGACAGCGCCGGACGGCCGCCGGCGACGCGGAGGCACGGCACGCCACGGACGGCCGGCCGGACGCCACGGACGCTCAGGCGGAGGCGAGTTCGGCCGGGCGACCCCTCTGGGACTCGCCCTCGTAGCCACCGCCGAACCCCTCGCCGGAGCCGTCCCCGGCGTCGCCCTCGTACCCGCCACCGGACAGCACGACGGCCGCGTGCGCGGCGGAGGCCAGCGTCATGTGCCGGTGCCAGCCGCGGAAGGAACGGCCCACGTAGTCCCGTAGCCCGGTCTCCTCACCGACACGGGCGAAGTCCGCGTCCACGCGACGGGTGAGCTTGGTGAGGCGCAACAGCGGACCCGGTCCCGGTTGCGTCATGCCCGTCACCCACAGCGCGGACGGCGGACGCGAGGGGTCGCCCCACTCGCCGAGCAGGGACAGTCCGCGCGTCCCCCCGGAAGGTTCCGACAACGCCACCGGGACCATCGCGGCCAGCGACGTGCGCGGGGCGAGGCCGGCGGCCGCGTCCTGCCACGGCACCGGCCGGCGTACCCCCTTGACCAGCTGCAGGATCCGCTGAGCCGGCAGCGGACCGCCCCGGTAGCCGGGCATGGCACGGTCCGCGACGGACAGCCGCTGGGTACCGCTGATCCGGAGGAGGAAGGGGACGCCGGCCGCCGCGAGCGGCGCCACCGCCGCCGACACGTCACCGTCCCGTAGATCGATCAGGACCGGCCTGCGCGGACCCCAGCGGCGAGCGGCCTCCAGGGCGACCGCGACGGCGCACTCCTCCGGGCTCTCGGCCCCCGCCTCCGCGGGAACGCCCGCCCGGTCGCGCAGCCGGTGGTCGTGGACCCACTGGTCCGGCAGGACCAGACGCCAGTCGACGGGCGCGCTCAGCTCCTGCGAGGCCGTCCACACGCCGAAGGCCTGCTGTCCGCGGAACGACTGGCGCAGGTGCGGGGCGGACCCCCGGTCGACACCGACCGAGTGCTCACCCGTCTTCGGGATCGCCATCTGGCGCACCACCCAGGCCTGGACCGCCGTCCTCCGCTCCAGATGGGCCGCCAGCGCGGCGCGCAGCGGCTGCCAGTTCCAGGTGGAGTCGGCGATGAAGTGATGCAGCGTCTGCTCCGTGGCAGGCGCTCCCAGGTGGGCCGCGATGTTCCGCGCGGTCTTGCGTCCCTCGGTGGTCAGCAGCCCGCGCAGGTACTGCTCCCCGCGCAGCCGCTGGTCCTTCCTCGGGAAGGAGGAGAACAGCGTGGCGCAGAGTTCGGAGACGGCGTCGTCGGCCATGTCCGGGTCGGTGAGGCGCCGGTTCCGGCGAGGCACCGGCAGCGGGCGGACCGGGTCTCGTCGCCTGATGACAGCTGTGTTCACGACACTCCAACCATGGGGGGTGGCCTGCTCTGTTGCCCTCCCACGATCGCTCCGGGAGGGGCCCGCGGACGAGGTGTCCACAGCACCCCCCTCCCGTCGCCGGTGCGTGCCGGACCACTGGTGATTCAGCCATCAGACGAGCCGGCGGACCCCATGGCGGACGGCGCTTCGACAGGGCTTTGACAGCGCGTTGACCGGGTCGCGGCGGAGTGTGGCCGGACCACCACGCGGGCCCGGCGGGTGCGCGGTCACACACCGCCGGAGGCCCGTACGGCCCCGTCCGCGAGGTCCGTCACCGGATCTGCAGGTTGTCGAGGTACGAGCGCACGTTGCGGCGGGTCTCGGGCACGGAGTCGCCGCCGAACTTCTCGACGACGGCGTCCGCGAGCACCAGCGCGACCATGGCCTCGGCCACGATCCCCGCGGCCGGGACGGCGCAGACGTCGGAGCGCTGATGATGCGCGACCGTGGCCTCACCCGTGGCCGTGTCGACCGTCGCCAGCGCACGCGGCACCGTCGCGATCGGCTTCATCGCAGCCCGTACCCGCAGCAGCTCACCCGTCGTCAGGCCACCCTCCGTACCACCGGAGCGGCCGGAGGTGCGCTTGATGCCGTCCTCGGTCCGCACGATCTCGTCATGCGCCTGCGAACCCGGCACCCGCGCCAGCCCGAAACCGTCACCGACCTCCACGCCCTTGATCGCCTGGATGCCCATGAGCGCGGCGGCGAGCCGCGCGTCGAGCCGACGGTCCCAGTGGACGTGGGACCCGAGCCCGACCGGAAC